>NZ_BAKG01000003.1 GCF_000614065.1 Prevotella dentasini JCM 15908
CGCGAAAGATAAATGCGGACAGACTTGCGAGCAGGCTATGCGGACAGTCCCCGTGCCTGTCCGGACGCGAAGGACAAATGCGGACAGACTTGCGTGCAGGCTATGCGGACAGGCCCCGCGCCTGTCCGGACGCGAAGGATAAATGCGGACAGACTTGCGAGCTGGCTATGCGGACAGGCACGGGGCCTGTCCTACAGGAAGGGTGAGTTGTCGGTGTATAGGGAGGGCTGTTGGGAATTTTCTTCCTGATGTCAGGGATAGGCTTTCCCGATAGGTCAAACCGGCTTTTTCGTGTAGCGAACAAGGCTTGTTGATAAGGCGAAAACGGCACTTTGGATGGGCCAAAATACCGTTTTCGTTAGATAAGGTTGGGATGTGCTGTGAATCAAGACGTTAAGATGTATAAGGACTTTCGGATATTCAGGGAGGAAAGATGGGTGTTCATAACCGGAAATGTGGAGAGATGGGAGGATGATAGGCACGGGGGAAAAGATTTTTTGGGGATATTTCGGATATTCCTCTTGCCGAGGCCCTATTTCCTTTTTTCCTTGAAAAAGCGTTGCATGATTTCCCTGCACTCTGCTTCCATCACTCCCCCGACCGTGTTGGCGCGTGGATGGAGGGCATGGGGAGCATATTCGAGGTAGCCGCGTTTCTCGTCACGGCAACCATAGACGACACGACGCACCTGTGCCCATCCCAAGGCACCTGCGCACATCGTGCAAGGTTCTACCGTAACGTAGAGTGTGCAGTCTTGCAGATATTTTCCGCCCAGTTCGTTGGCTGCCATCGTTATTGCCTGCATTTCGGCATGGGCAGTAACGTCGTTGAGAGTCTCGGTCAGGTTGTGTGCCCGTGCGATGATGCGGTCACGACAGACTACCACCGCCCCGATGGGTATTTCTCCCTCCCTGTAAGCTGCCTCTGCTTCGGCAAGTGCCCTGCCCATATAGTATTCATCCTTTTTTATTTGCTCTTCTGTGCTCATATCGTGTAGTTGAGATAGTCTTGGCTATCAAGAAATATTTTAATTTTCTTTTCCGAAAAAGGGACTTCGGCTTCTGTATGCCGGTTGACTGGACTCGCCTTGCCGGCAGTAGCGCGTGTCCGCTCCAATGGGGTGGATGACTTAGCCTGTCTTGGTGAGCTTTTTCTGAAGTCAGGCAGAGGGGCTGTCTGCCCGGTGCCCGTATGTAGACAAACCTCGCCGACAACCGCTGCGGTACGGTCTTGTCCCTGCATACGGATGCAAAAGTACGTTTTTTATTTTGTTTTTCCGAAAGATAGCCTTAACTTTGTAGAATTGAAACGGAACGGCGGAGCACAGGAAAACGGGTTTGCCCGAAAATGGCAAGCCTTTCCGGCTCTACATTTCCCTCTGTTTCTCTCAACCTCCGAAGTATATGGCACAGCACAACGATTTAGGACGATGGGGCGAGGACCTTGCCGAGAAATATCTCCGCGAGGGCGGCTACCGTGTTCTTGCACGTGATTGGAAGCATGGGCACCGCGACCTTGACATCGTTGCTATAGAAAACGATGTACTCGTCATAGTAGAAGTGAAGACCCGTTGCAACGAACGGCATGCCGATGCCGACATGGCTGTAACGCCACAGAAGGTGCGGTCGCTTGCGATGGCAGCCAATGCGTATGTAAAAAACTATTGTTTCGACGGCGATATACGCTTTGACATCATCACCGTGGTGGGGACGCCGGAGACGGGCGTCGAGGTGCGCCATGTGAAGGATGCGTTCTTGCCGTTTGTGTAGGCTGTAATTCACAATCCATCATTCAAAATCCGTAATTCGGATGGGTGTTTGGGGTTGCGTCTTCGGGGAAGCGGTGGAAGCCGAAACGGATTGAAGTGTCGATAAAATAGAGGTATGAAGATATACGATACAATAAAAAGTCTCTTTGGAAAGAAAGAGGAAGACAATGCCGTGAAGATAATCCGCCTCGGAGAGACGGGGAGCACCAACGACTATCTGCGCAACTATCAACCCGGGGAGGGGGAGGAAATGACGGTCGTTGTGGCCGACTACCAAAGCGAGGGGCGCGGACAGGGCAGTAACCGATGGGAGAGCGAGGCTGGCAAGAACCTGCTGTTCTCTGTCCTGCTCCATCCTGTCCATGTGCCGGTGGTACGGCAGTTCCTGTTGTCGGAGTTCGGAGCTGTAGCCCTGAAAGACGCTCTCGGAAACTATGTCAGGGAAGGCATTACGCTGAAATGGCCCAACGACATCTACTGGAATGACCTTAAGCTGAGCGGAACGCTGATAGAAACGAGGCTTAGTGGGGGAAGAATTAGGGACTGTATCTTTGGTGTAGGGCTGAACGTTAACCAGACTGAGTTTCGGAGCGACGCTCCCAATCCCGTCTCGCTGTGCCAGATACTCGGCCGGGAGATAGACCGCGACGAGCTTTTGGGGTGCATCGTCTCATCGTTCCGCCGGCTCTATCCGCAGCTGTTGGGCGGCGGCTATATCGACTTGCCTGCCCTCTATCACGACTCTCTCTACCGCAAGCACGGTTTCCATTCCTTTACCGACAACAACGGAGAGTTTGAGGGTGCCATCGTGGAAGTAGAGGATGACGGACATCTCGTTCTCCGCGACCGGGAGGGAGTAATCAGAAGTTATTTATTTAAGGAAATAGAATATGGCAAGATTTAAGAGAATCCTCCTCAAGCTCTCTGGCGAGAGTCTGATGGGCAACCAAGGCTACGGCATTGATGCCGGGCGACTGAGCGACTATGCGCGTCAGATTAAAGAAGTGCACGAGATGGGCGTACAGATAGGTATCGTGATAGGCGGCGGCAACATCTTCCGCGGACTCAGTGGCAGTCAGAAAGGCTTCGACCGCGTGAAGGGCGACCAGATGGGCATGTGTGCCACGGTAATCAACTCCCTTGCATTGAGTTCCGCACTTGGGGCCATCGGTGTGAAGTCGAAGGTGATGACGGCTATCCGCATGGAGCCTATCGGCGAGTTCTACAGCAAGTGGAAGGCCATTGAGGCGATGGAGGCAGGCTGCGTCTGTATCTTCTCGGCCGGAACGGGCAACCCTTATTTTACGACCGATACCGGCTCAAGCCTGCGTGGAATAGAGATAGAAGCCGACGTGATGCTGAAGGGTACGCGTGTGGATGGTATCTATACCGCCGACCCGGAGAAAGACCCTACGGCAACGAAATTCAGCGAGATAACCTACGACGAGATTTATAACAGAGGACTAAAGGTGATGGACCTCACGGCAACAACCATGTGCAAGGAGAACAATCTGCCTATCTATGTCTTCAATATGGATGTTGTGGGTAATCTGAAGAAAGTCATGGACGGTGAGGAAATAGGTACGCTCGTACATAATTAAAGCCTCATCCCCATTATTCTTCCCTGTATGAACTACACCTCAAAAGTATACATCAAACTTTTGGGGTGTTTTTCATACATGGGAGGAGAAATTGATAGTTTTATAAGCGCAATAAGGCAGTGTTTAGAATTGCTCCATGTGCCATACCTTTTAATGGGAAAATAGGTAATTATGGTGGTATAGGATTTATCTAAACAAAAAAACTTTATAGCAAACAAGAAACAATGGCAAGGAAATTTACCAAGTCCGCATTAATATTAATTTCTGTGGCAATTTCTCTTTGTCTAATCTTAGAATCCTGCAGCACAAGTGCAGGATTCACTTCTGGCTATAGTCGGTTAGAAAACAGCGAAAAGGCAAGAGTTATGTAAGGTATAAATACAGTAAACGCTTCTACGAAGAACTGACAGGAACAAAGTATAAATTTATATATGGGATTCTATATTTCAAGCAGGGCATATTTGCTGGTTCATACCGAATGGTTGATGAAATTCCCGATGGCAGATAAATAAAACAAATTATAGTTTAAGAAAATACAAGAAATTACTTCCTAAGAATAATCTCAGATAATATTCAACGCAAGTTTATCGCCAAACCATCAACTTTTTATTTGTATATGGGTTTACTTCTAAGACAGAGCACTATATTCAATATAATATAGTAAAATCTCCCTTTCCTGTTGATAGCGGCAGGGAGGCAGTCCACGGCAATACTACTACTCTTCGGTAAAGTCTACATACTCACCCTCATTGTCCTTGATAACCTGCCGGTGGCGTTTCGCTTCGGGACGTTGGTCTACGATAATGTTTCCGTCGGCATTGGGATGCTGTTCCTGTTCGTGCTGAAAATCACCCTTGAAGCGATGAACGGTGCGGTGAATCTGCCTGTAGAAACTATAGATAATCCAACCGATAACCGCCAAGAAAGCGATAAAAACGAAGAGGGCAAACTTGAAGAAAAACATAGGCTGTTGTTGAACGAGGTGAACTTTACCTTCTGATGATAGCAGAAAGAACTACGTACCATGCAATGATGATGGCAAAGGCCGATATACCGAAACAGGCAAGAAGCGGACAGCACGTCATCAGGAAGATGTATTTGACTTCATTTCCTTTCCATCCCCACTGCTTGAACTTCAGGGCGAACATCGGAATCTCGGAAACCAAGAGCCACGAACTGACGAAAAGTCCTGCCACAACGATAAAGACCATCCACGGATAGCTCTCTATCCACTGTCCGGCACCGACAACGAGTGAACCCCAGAAAAGGGCGTTGGCAGGTGTAGGTAGTCCGATGAAGCCGAGAGCCTGACGCTCGTCGAGGTTGAACTTGGCAAGGCGGAGTGCCGAGAAGGCCGCCATGATGTAGGCGGCGAAAGGCAGGAAGCCGCGCAGGGACTCCATGAAAGCAGGATACTCCATGACCTGAAGCTCGCTGAAGACGATGGTTGCCGGTGCAACACCGAAGGTGATGTCGTCGGCAAGCGAGTCCAGTTCTTTCCCTATGGGCGAGCTGACGTGCAGCAGCCGCGCTGTCATTCCGTCGAAGAAGTCGAATACGGCTCCGATGATAATCCACAGAAGAGCCATCTCCGCATTTCCTGAGAAGGCGTATGTCGTAGCCACGCAGCCTGAAATGAGGTTGCAGCAGGTTATGGCGTTGGGAATATGTTTCTTGATAGACATTGTCGGGTGATGGATGTTGGATGATAAGTGTTGGATAGCGGTGGATTGATATGTGGAGTGGTTGCGGATGGTGCAGGCAGGGAAATAAAAGAGAGGGACTCTTGCGAAGTCCCTGCTATGCTTTTGGCTTACTTCAGTCTGGCAATGACGGTCTGGTCGCCCGTCGTGCTCTGTCCCATCTTTACGCAGATTTCGGAATCTATAGGAAGAAATAGGTCTACGCGGCTGCCCAGCTTGATGAAGCCGAGGTGCTCGTCGATGTAGCAGTCTTCTCCCTCCTTGGCGTATGTAACGATGCGCCGGGCCACTGCCCCTGCAATCTGACGGCACAATATGTCGCGCCCGTCGGGGGTTGTTAGCATGGTGTCGGCATGTTCGTTCTCCTCGCTTGCTTTTGGCAGCCATGCCTTATGGAAGTTTCCGTCGAAGTGCTTGACGAATTTCACCTTGCCGTCTACGGGAAACCAATTGGCATGGACGTTCCACAGACTCATAAAGATGGAAACCATGAGCCGCTTGTCGTGGAAGTATTCGTTTTCCTCCACCTCCTCTATGACGACAATATGACCGTCGGCAGGAGCTACGACAATCTTTTCGGTATCCTCGCCTCCGTAGTATCGGATAGGGCAGCGGTAGAAGTTGAGTACAATTCCGTATATTGTTCCGAATACGGCAACAAATAACCAGAATACAATCTTGGCAGGAACGGCAAACCATAGAATTAGTGCCGTGAGGGCAATGCCGATAGCTCCGTAAAGCAAAGTGTTGGTTCCTTCGTGATGTATTCTTATTTTCTTGAACTTCTTTTTAATTTTTCCCATGGTGGAGGGTCAGTTTCTTGTTTGCTGCAAAGGTACTCCTTTTTTGTTGTTCCTGCAAATTTTTGACTTTATTCCTTGGAAGTGCTGTTCTTTTGTTGTAACTTTGGAACTTAATTTCTCGTAAGGAAAGAATATGGAAGATTTCGTACATTTACATGTCCACACCCATTATTCCATCTTGGATGGTCAGTCGAAGGTGCCCTACCTTGTAGACAAGGCCGTCAGGGACGGCATGAGAGGTATGGCGATAACCGACCATGGCGTCATGTTCGGCATCAAGGAGTTTTCCGACTATTGCGCGAAAATCAACAGAGAACGCAAGAAGGAGGGACTTGAGCCTTTCAAGCCCATATTCGGATGTGAAATGTACGTTGCCCGCCGTAGGAAGACGGACAAGCAAAAGGAGATGCACGACAATTCGGGCTATCACCTTATAGTACTGGCGAAGAACTATAACGGCTATAAAAACCTTATACAGCTCGTGTCGAGAGCATGGGTTGACGGCTATTATTACCGTCCGCGAACCGACCGTGAGGATTTGGAGCGTTTCCATGAGGACCTTATCGTCTGTTCGGCGTGTATTGCCGGTGAAGTTCCTTCGAAGATTCTGCATGGCGACATAGAGGGTGCACGCGAGGCTTGCCAGTGGTATAAGCGTGTGTTCGGCGATGATTACTATCTGGAACTGCAACGCCACGAGGTGAAGGACCCCCATCTGGTAGCCAACCGGGAAGCGTTCCCCCTACAGCAGAAAGCCAACAAGGTACTCATGCAGTTTGCCGAGGAGTATGGCATCAAGCTCGTCTGTACGAACGACTGCCACTTTGAGGACAAGGAAACCGCCGAGGCGCACGACCATCTGCTCTGTCTCTCTACCAATGAAAATCTGAACGACCCCAACCGCATGCGCTACTCGAAGCAGGAATGGTTCAAGACGCGTGCCGAGATGAACGAGGTCTTCAGCGATATACCCGAGGCAATGGCGAATACGTTGGAGATTCTTGACAAGGTAGAGGCTACAGCATAGACAATGGCCCTATTATGCCCTTCTTCCCTATACCAGAGAGCTTTGGAACAGAGGAGGAATGGCGCGAGAAGTTTTCGGAGGAGGACTTGTATAAGGAATTTACCTGCGACGAGAATGGCGAGAATCCGTTGAGCGAGGAAGACGGACAGGCGGTCATTGAGCGGTTGGGAGGATATGGAAAGATATACCGTATAAAGTTCGAGGCCGACTATCTTGCCAAACTGGCATACGACGGTGCAAGGAAGTTGTATGGCAATCCTCTGTCGGAGGAGGTGGTCAGCCATATCCGATTTGAGTTGCACGTGATGAAGACAATGGGTTTCCCCGGCTACTTCCTGATAGTTCAGGACTTTATCAATGCAGCCCGGCAAGAGCTGGGGGTCATGGTGGGTCCGGGGCGTGGTTCTGCGGCCGGGTCGGTTGTGGCTTATTGTCTGGGAATTACGAAGATTGATCCACTTAAGTACGACTTGCTGTTTGAGCGTTTCCTGAATCCTGACCGTGTCAATCTTCCTGATATTGATACCGATTTTGACGACGACGGACGTGGAAGAGTGCTCCAATGGGTGATGGATAAGTACGGACACGAGAATTGTGCCCATATCATCACTTATTCTACAATGGCGACCAAAAACTCCATCAAGGACGTGGCGCGTGTCGAAGGTCTGCCTATCGCTGTCTCCAATGCCCTCTGTAAGGCTATTCCCGAGCGTCTTCCTGACGGCATGAAGATGAATCTGGCCAATGCTATCAAGTGTACGCCACAGTTGCAGGATGCCGAGGTGAGCGAGGACTTGAGGGAGCGGAACACCATAAAATATGCCAAGATGCTGGAGGGAACAGTCCGCGGAACTGGCATACATGCCTGCGGATTTATTATCTGCCGCAATCCCATTAGCGACTGGGTACCCGTTTCGACGGCCGACGACCCCGATTTTCCGGGAAAGAAAGTGCCTGTAACACAGTATGACGGACATGTCATTGAGACGACGGGACTTATCAAGATGGACTTCCTCGGCCTGAAGACATTGTCAGAGCTGAAAGAAGCCTGTAAGGTTATCAAGCAGACGAAGGGCGACATCATCGATTTGGATAATATTCCCATTGACGACGAGCTGACCTATCAGCTCTATCAGCGTGGTCAGACCATCGGAACGTTCCAGTTTGAGTCGGCAGGTATGCAGAAGTATCTGCGTGAATTGCATCCTACGGTCTTTGAGGATCTTATTGCGATGAACGCCCTCTACCGTCCGGGACCGATGGATTATATTCCCGATTTCATCAGGCGCAAGAACGACCCGTCGCTTGTCAAGTACGACATACCGTGTATGGAGAAGTATCTCAAGGATACTTACGGCATTACGGTCTATCAGGAGCAGGTGATGCTCTTGAGCCGGCAGTTGGCTAATTTCACCCGGGGAGAGAGCGATGCCCTCCGTAAGGCAATGGGAAAGAAAAAGAAAGCCATTGTTGATGCGATGAAGCCGAAGTTCATCAAGCAGGGACAAGAGAACGGACACGATCCGGCCGTGCTTGAAAAGATATGGAGCGACTGGGAGAAGTTTGCCAGTTATGCGTTTAACAAGTCGCATGCAACCTGCTATTCGTGGGTGGCCTATCAGACTGCCTACCTGAAAGCCCATTACCCTGCGGAGTATATGGCTGCGCTGATGACGCGCCGGTTCAGTCAGATTACCGAGATAACGAAGCTGATGGAGGAGTGCAAGGCGTTGAAGATTGCAACCTTGGGTCCCGACGTGAATGAAAGTCAGATGGGATTTGGTGTGAACAAAAGGGGAGAGATACGTTTCGGACTATCGGCCATCAAGGGTATGGGAACGAGTGCGGCAGAGGCCATTGTCCGCGAACGCGAGACGAATGGACCGTATAAGGATATTTTTGATTTTGCAGAGCGAGTTGATCTAACCAACGTGAACAAGGGAGCTTTTGAAAGTCTTGCCTATAGTGGAGGTTTCGATAGTTTTGGCTTACAGCGCGAACAGTTCTTTGCCCTGAATGGGAAGAATGAGACCTTTATCAGTACCATTGTGCGCTATGGGCAGCTGTTTCAGCAAGAGCAGGCCGAGCAGCAGAACTCGCTGTTTGGTGGTGCCGATGCAGTGGAAGTGATGCACCCGGTTGTCCCGAAGGCCGAGAAATGGGCTACGATTGAGAAGCTGAACAAGGAGCGAGAGCTGGTAGGTGTCTATCTTTCGGCTCATCCGCTTGACGAGTATAGTGTCATCCTGAACAATATGTGCAATACGCATTGTCAGGAAATAGGACGGGGAGCCGACCTTGAAGGCCTTTCCAAGCGCGACGAGATTACCTTTGGAGGTATCGTTACGTCTGTTGACGAGCGTTTTTCCCAAAAGACGGGGAAGCCGTTTGGCTTTGTTACCATTGAGGATTTTGAGGGTTCGGGAGAGCTGGCCCTCTTCGGCGATGATTGGGCACGGTGGAATGGCTGATGAAGGTAAATTATACTATCTATCTGAAAGCCAAATGTCAGCCGCGTTACCGAAACAGCAATATTTTTGAACTGAAGGTGCAAAATGTAGAACAGCTTTACGACGTAAAGGCGCACCGCTTGGAACGCTTTACCATCTCGTTGGATGCTACCTCGCTTGATGACGAGTTTGTTTCTGAACTCTCAACCGTGGTCGGTGAAAGTGAAGGCAACACGCAGCTCTATATACAATTGCGGACACCCGACCAGAACAATATCCTGCTGCATAGCCGCAACCGTGGCATTAACGTTGACCGACAATTGATAGATTTTGTTGCTGCCAATGAGAAGTTGGAGTATCATATTAACTGACACAATCTTTTTTGGCATGATATTCGCTTGTACATATTCATATAATTAAAATATATTTATCAACAAAGAAAAACGAATAACAATGGAAGTAGAAATTACAACCGAGAACTTTGAGACTTACAAGAATGGTGAATTGCCATTAGTTGTTGACCTGTGGGCTACATGGTGTGGCCCTTGCAAGATGGTCGGCCCAATCATCTCCGAACTCGCCAATGATTACGACGGCAAGATTGTCGTGGGCAAGTGCGACATAGAAGATAATGACGACGTAGCCATTGAGTTTGGCGTACGCAACATCCCTACTATCCTGTTCTTCAAGGGCGGACAGCTTGTAGACAAGTTTGTCGGTGCTGCATCGAAGGACAAACTCGATGAGAAGTTTAAGGCACTGCTGTAAAACAGAGGAAACCGTAAAAGGAAAAGAGCATCAAGGCTTCAGCTTTGGTGCTCTTTTTTTAGTTGTTCATAATGTGAACAAGTTATGTGGACGGGCTACGAATACAAGCTCTGTTGCTTGGTCGCTATAAGTAATAGCGTCTGAAAATTTCTTATTGTATTGGTTTTCGGGAATGGACGGGCGATACTCAGAAACATAGAAGAATGTTAGAAGCTGATGAGTCGACTGCCGTCTTCCTGTTCTTCTATTGTAACCTTGATGACATTCTCGGGCAAAACGGTCTCAATAAGCTCCGGCCATTCAAGCAGACAAAGATGGCCGCTATAGAAATAGTCCTCGTAGCCCATGTCGTAGACTTCTTCCAGCTTCTTGATGCGGTAGAAGTCGAAATGATAGATGGGGTTGTTCTCTCTGTCGGTGTATTCGTTGACGATGGCAAAGGTGGGAGATGTAATCACGTCCTCAACACCAAGAACTTCGCAGATAGCCTTGATGAAAGTCGTTTTTCCTGCTCCCATCTTGCCGTAGAAGGCAAATACCTTTCTTGTACCGATATTCTTTATAAATTCCTCTGCTGCCTCATGTATATTTTTGAGGCTGTTTATTTTGATTTCCATTTTGTAATAAATGTCGTAGTTTGTCGTTTTCTATCCTCTTATCTTTTCCTTGGTGTCAGCGTAATCAGAGGAATAACCATCTCTTCGATGGAGATTCCACCATGCTGGAACGTGTCCTTATAGTAGGAAACATAGTAATTATAGTTGTTAGGATAGGCGAAAAAGGCATCGCCCGTTGCAAAAACGTAACTCGTGCTGAGGTTGGGGGAGGGGAGTTGTGCCTGTTGCGGATTCTTGATGGCGAATACTTCCTTAGGATTATAGCTCAGATTCTTGCCGAGTTTATAGCGCAGATTCGTATTCGTATTGCGGTCGCCGATAATCTTGACGGGCTGTGTGGTGCGGATTGAACCATGATCTGTTGTGAGGACAATCTTGTAATCGGACTGAGCCAGTTCGCGGATAACATCGGCAAGGACGCTGTGCCGGAACCAACTAAGTGTTATTGATCGGTAGGCACTTTCGGTGTTGGCCAGTTCGCGTATCATTTTCATTTCCGTGCGGGCATGAGAGAGCATGTCGATAAAGTTGACAACAAGCACGTTCAGGTCGTTTTGGTCAAGATTCCTGAATTGCTGCATGAATTTCTCAGCCCCCGCGGAGTCGTTAATCTTGTGGTACGAGAACTTATCGTGACGGCGATAGCGGTCTATCTGTGTCTGAATCAGCGGCTCTTCGTTGAGGTTCTTGCCCTCTTCCTCATCTTCGTCTACCCATAATTCGGGAAACATTGAGGCTATCTGGAGGGGCATCAGTCCGCTGAATATGGCATTGCGTGCATATTGTGTGGCTGTCGGGAGAATACTCATGTAGAGGTCTTCTTCTATGTCGAAGAGGTCGCCGATTTCCTCTGCCAAGGTTCTCCACTGGTCAAATCGGAAGTTGTCAATAACGATAAGGAACACTTTGTTTCCTTGGTCTATCAAGGGAAAGATATGCTGCTTGAAGATGTCCGTGCTCATCACGGGCCGTTCGTCTGTCGTTCTTTGCTTCTGATTAGTCCGAAACTTCTCCGCCAGTCCGCCAGTCGGTTTTGGGGCAACCCAGTCAAGATAGTTTTTGGATATGTATTTGGCAAATCCTATGTTTGCATCCTCCTTTTGCATCTTCAGCATTTCAGTCATGCTGCTGTCGGCACTGCTTAGTTCGAGTTCCCATTTGACGAGACGGCGATACACATCCTTCCAGTCGGCGAAGCTGCGGCAGTCGCTTATCTGCATGGCTATCTGCTGATACTCTTGCTGATAGCCACTTTGGGCAACTTCCGTTACTATTTCCCGGCGATGAATGTTCTTTTTCAGACTTAGGATTATCTGATTGGGATTGACCGGCTTAATCAGATAGTCGGCTATTTTCGAGCCTATAGCCTGATTCATAATGTCCTCTTCCTCGCTCTTCGTAACCATTACGATGGGCGTGGCAGGCTGTATTTCCTTGATTTGCTGAAGGGTTTCAAGTCCCGACAAGCCGGGCATCTGCTCGTCAAGCAGTATGAGATCGAAGGTCTGTGCGTGGCATTGGTCAATTGCATCCGTGCCATTGCTGACCGTGATGACCTCGTATCCTTTCTTTTCCAAGAAGATAATGTGAGCTTTCAGCAGCTCAATTTCATCATCTACCCAGAGCAATAGTCCGTTGTTCATATCTGTTTTCTTCCTTTCTTTTGTTTCTTGGGATGGGAGAATGTCATTGTCCGGCGAAGCGTATGTGAACTTAAAAACCGTCAAGGTCGTAGTACTCGTCGTCTACATCGTCAAGTGCAGGCTCCTGTTTTTTCTTTTCAGGTGCTTGCTGTGGCGTATTGTCGTCGTCGAAGTAGAATACCGGCTCGTCAGGATTGTTGGCAGGAGGAGTCGGCTCGGGCTTCTTCGGCTGTGGAGGCTGTGGAGTTTCGGGGGCAGTCTCTTTCGTCTCACTGTCCGAGTTGTCCTTTTTTTCTGCCGGTTTCGGTGTATTCGGCTGGGCCGGATTTGGAGTCTTAACCTTCGGCTCAGGCTTCTCCGGTGTGGAAGGTTGCTGCTGAGGCTCTTCCAGCGGAATGATATTCATGTTTTCTACAGGCAGTTTTGCAGGCTCGTCTATAGGGATGACATTGGTTTCCTCCGTCGGTTTCTGCTGTTCGTCCGTTGGAATCTCAATCGTATTGTCATCTGTCGGTGCGGCCGGTTCTTCCTTTGGAGGAGTCTGTGGAGCAGGTTCTGGTTTCGGAGCTTCCTGCTTTGGTGTTGCCGGAGTTTCCTTTTGCACAGGTTGCTCTACAGGAATCGTCAGTTCATTGACAGGCTTTTCGGGTTCGGCTGTTTGCTCTTCGTCTGTCGGTATGACCATATCCAATGGTGGCTCCACCTGCTTCTGCTCCTGCATGTTGAGGTCGCGTTCAGTCGGATTACGGTCTTCTATCTCCTGTTGCAGGTCTCGCTCGCGCGGTGTTGCCACCTCGGCAGGTTCGGAGAGGAGGTATTGCTGTGTAACCTTGAGTGGTGCGAAGTGTTGGGCATAGAAATCATCGTAGTCCTTATAGCTGAAGGCTGTGCCAATGAGCTGTAGGTTCTTGTCGCTGATGATGATTCCGCGTGCCGTTTTGCCGAATTGCTCTACTACAGCCCTCGTGTCGAAAAGCTGACGGGCGTACTGGTAAGCCTCGTCAAAGCTGCGGAACCCTGCTATCTGGAGCTGGTGGAGACCTTCCATATCCTCTATGGTCATGTCGAAGTTGCGCACAAGGAAGTTGGTGAAGTTGAACCGTGCCATCTCGAAGAGGAGTTTGTTCTCCTTGAGCGAGTCGGGATGATACAGAAGCAGGAACTTGAAATCGGCTATGCGGTCGGGCGAGAACTTCGCTTGTCTGATACTGTCGCTGTCGTTGAGTACATTGGCACGGTAGTTCCATACATCGTCAAGGTCGAACCGCCCGTTGCGGAGCTTCCTTCCGGCCTGTACGCCATTGACTATCATACCTGCCATCTCGCTGATACGGCTCTGCGGATATTTCTCCACAACCGCCTTCATGTCCGATACGCAGCCATTGGCATCGCCGTTGTTTAGTTTGCTGAGTCCGCCGATGAAGAGGAATTTGTCGCGGTTCGCTCCCATCGGGAAGCGGCTTTCCGAGATACGGCTGTTGGCAGCCACCTCACCATACCTGTTTGCTTTAAAGGCATCATACGTGGCAGCATAGAGCGAGTCTTCAATATGTACTCCGAACTGGGCGTTTTGCGTGTAGTAAGGGTCAGTAAGGAGAGTGGTCAGCTCGCTTTTCGGATAGGCCGACTTCATCTTTTCTATATAGCTGTCGGCTGTCGCAGGCTGATTGCGCCGCATATACAATAGGTACAGATGGTAGAAGACTTCGTCCATTTTCTCGTAGTCGGGGTAGTTGTCGCTGACGCGGCGCAGGGCTTTCTCGGCGAGGGTGAGGTTGTCGAGCTGGTCTTTGAAGATAACGCCCGACTGGTGCAGCCCCTCTTCGAGAATCAGGTTGCTTGCTTTGAGCTGTTCGGGTGTGAAAGGAATCTGCGCAAGATAGTATTCGCGTTTGTGCGGATCGTTCTGTGCAGAGTCCGTAACGTGCTTGATGGAGTCAAGAAGTGCCTCGGCCCTGTCAATGGAGTCGCGCTGCTCGTCGGTCAGTTCGGCCATGTCGGAATTCGAGCCGATATTGCCGACCACGGTCTTGTTGATGCGTCGCCAGTTGTCTATGTTCTCCCGCTTGCCCCATAGCTGTTGGAAAGTGGTCTTACCCTGTTGCACCGCTATCGGGTTATAGAAGTACCAAGTGCTGTTCTGTTGGTTGGTCCGCTGTTGAGGAGCATTTTGGGGCATGTTGCCCATGCCGCCGTTCTTTTGCTGTTGTTCCTGTGCTTCCTGTTCGGCCTGTCTGTCGCGTTCTTCCTTTTCCTTTTTCTTCAAGGCTTCTATGACGCGGTCAATAGCCTCGAAGCGTTCTTTCTCCGGGCATTTTGCCAAGTACTGAAGCGAGTCTTGTAGCTGTACGGCGTCGGTAAAGGGCACCAGCTCATCCAGAATTTTGGAGCGTTGGGCGAGTTGTTCGTAGTCCTTGCGGTCCTTGTCAAGCAGACCTAACGCCTCGTTGTAGCAGCGACGGGCATCGCCGAACTTTTGTTTTGCCCAGTAAAGGTCGCCAAGGTGTAGCAGCAGCACGCCTTTCTCTATACCGCTGCGTACCGCTTTCTTGTTGCCTTGTTCGTAGGCCGATATGGCCGACATGGTGTCTTTTTCTGTCAAGTAGATGTTGCCCATGGCGTAATATACTTGGTCAAGATACTGCTTGTTGTTGTCCGAAGCCGCCATCCGCTTCAGTTTTGAAATCATCTTCCGGCTCTGTCCTGCCGCCATCACTTCGGTTTCGGCTATCCGGGCATTGAACTCCAGTTCGTAGGGAGGGTTAGAGCGTATGACGCGTCGGAACGCTTTCTGTGCTTCCTGCCTCTTCCCGGTTGCCGCCAGAAGCTGTCCCAAAAGATACAGCTCGCGTGCACGCTGCTTCCGTCGCATCTCGTGCTTGATAACTTTCCGCATATACGGAACGGCTTTCTCAAGTTCGCCGGTGTGAATATAATAGTCGGCAAATGTGTAGTCCCACTCCTTCACCGCACGCCAGTCGAGGGAATCGCGCTTCATGTTGCGGATAACGTCTTCGGCATCGTAGAGCCATCCCTCCTCTATATAGCATTTCGCGAGCCATGCACGTGCCTTTCCGTAGATGGCGGGCTGTCCCTTGTAGAGGCGGCTCATGTAGGCAAAGGTAGATGCCGCCTCGTCGAAGGCACCTTTATGGAATTGCGACCGCCCCATCAGCAGCCATGCTTTCCATAAAAAAGGGTTATACTCTCGCCGCGACAGCCACTCTATGTCCTTCTCGGTCTTGCGTCTTGTCTTGTTCCATTCGGGTCTCCGCTTGATGCTGTGTCTTGCGATGGCTTTCTCAGCTTTGGTGATGGCACGTTCAAAGTTGGTTTTTCCAATCTCCTTGCTGTCTTTGTTGCCGACTGTATAGAGCGGAATGAGTTCGGTAAAGTTATCTTTGTTTCCGTTCTCCTTCTCCAGAGAACCGTCAATATAGGCTTGCGCACCGTTATAATAGGTATTGTAACGGGCATTGAACGCGTGCCACCAACGCGACTGCGAGGTGTTTTTATTGGTAGAGCAGCCGACAACCGTCATCAGGACGACTGCCAACAGCAGTGGGGCGATATATCTTGTAGTCTTTTGCTTCACGTAATTATTAACTCTGTTCTGCCGTGTTTATTGCCTTTTCGAGAGAGAATGGTGCTCCTTGCTACCCGGTTGCAGGACGGCGAAGCGGCCCATTTGCGGACGGTAATTATAATTTGGTGTTGTGAATGATGATTCTTGAATCGTCCTATTCCTCCATCATGGCTATCAGTTCGTCCTTTATCTGATTGGGAACATTAATGCCCCGGAGAATGAGGCTGCGGTTCCATCCTTTCGCCTCTTCGGGCCGCATCGTATAGAGAACTTCGCTGAACTCTTCGGCCTCCTCGGGCGAATAGTCGGTAGAGGCCCGCCCTTTGAATCGGTCGAGTTCCTCGTCGTCGTAATACTCTATGGGCTTGGTAGCAGCTTCCATCATGCAGGTCTGCTCGCAGGCTTCGTCGTCTCCGTTGCAGGTGGAGCAGTCGCCTTTGGCTATTACTATCTGGTCTTCCTCGCCTCCTTTCCGTTTGGAGAAAAGGCTGATGCCCCCTGCGAGTACACCCAAGGCGGTGATGGCCGCAATGCTCAGTAGTATAATGTTCATAAGTCGGTGGAAGTGTGCAGTTAGTCGGTTGTGTCTGTCTTCTCTATCGTGAAGCCTGCCTGCCGGAGGTCGTCCCAATAGTGGGGATAGGACTTCGACACTACTTCGGGATGGTTGATGCGAATCTCTCCGAGGCGGAGGGCGAGCGGAGCGAACGCCATCGCCATCCGATGGTCCTCGTAGGTCTCAATGACGGGCTGTGTCTGTGGCTCGCATCGTTCTCCGTCCCATGTCATTTCACCGTCTTCGGTGTCGTGGAGGACATAGCCGAGTTTCTGCATTTCTGTTTTCATTGCCTTTATGCGGTCAGTCTCCTTGATTTTGAGGCTTTTCAGTCCCTCGAAGTGGAAGGGGATGCCCAGCACGGGGCACGCAGCGATAAGCGTCTGGGCTAAGTCGGGCTGATAGTTGAAGTCGTAGTCGATTTGGGGCAGGGTGCGGTTGTTCCGCGACAGGTGTACGTTCGTAGGGAGTTCGCTGCCTTTCTCCTCGAAGACCGTTTTCACACCGAGCAGCGAAAATATGTATTTGACGGCAGCATCGCCCTGCCGGGAAGCGTCTTTCAGCCCCGGCAGCGTAATCTTCGCTTCGGCATCGGTGGTGAGGGCGAGCATCTCATACCAGTAGCCGGATGCTGTCCAGTCGTTTTCTATCGTGTACGGGCGGTCGGCATAGTGCTGGGGCGGAATGGAAATGGTGTCCACATCGCTCCATTCGGCCTTCACGCCATATTCGTGCATCACGTGCAGCGTCAGGTCAATGTAGGGTCGGGATACGATTTCGCCTATGAGGCGGAGCTGCAAGCCTTTTTCGAGAGTGGGGGCTACCATCAGCAGTGCGGAGATATATTGCGAACTGACATTGCCGGGTATCTCTGCCGTTCCTCCTTCGAGCTTTTGGCCGCGGATGCGGAGTGGGGGAAATCCTTCTTCGTTTTCGTATTGTATGTCTGCACCGAGAAAGCGGAGTGTGTCTACAAGAACCTTGATGGGCCGGTGGCGCATGCGCTCTGTTCCGGTAAGGACATGTTCTCCCTCCGTGGTGCTGAGATAGGCTGTCATAAAGCGCATGGCCGTTCCCGATGCCTTGATGTCGATGGTATGGGGACGGTCTTTCAGGGCGCGGACAATGACTTCTGTGTCGTCGCAGTCGGAGAGGTTGTCGGGCCGTGCCTTACCTCCTGCCAGTGAGTGGATGATAAGCGCGCGGTTGCTGATGCTTTTGGATGCCGGCAGCGAGATGGTGGAACGAAGAAGGGTAGGGGCTTTGACGATATATTGCATATTGTTTGTCGTGTTTGACGCGTGTTGCCTTTCCCTCTGAATAAATGCTTAGGGAATAGGGGGGAGCAACGCTGATGTGTTGTTTTATATCTGACAAAATTACGAAATAAACTCGTGATAGATGAAAAAAGAAGTCGAAAAGTTTGCTAATGTCTTAAAAAGTAAGTAATTTTGCAGTGCAATAAAGAAATCGGGATGTAGTTCAGTAGGTTAGAATGCTGGTCTGGGGGACCAGTGGTCGGGCGTTCGAGTCGCCTCATCCCGACAGAAATATGGGGATAAGTCTTTGTACTTGTCCCTTTTTCTTTGCCCTATAAAGAGCCGCTCTGACCGATTTTTCGTTTTGTTGGAGCAGAAGAAGGGGGATAAGTTATTATGGCTTATCCCTCTTTTGGGGTTAAAATAAGGGAGTATATGCGTGAATGGTACTTGAGAGTACTTGCGAAAAGAATATGATAACAGCAATATGATGCACTATTTAGGAGAAATTATTTCATTGGGAGTTGCCTTCTCTTGGACGATAGCAGCCATGTCGTGCGAAGTGGCAAGCAAACGGCTCGGAGTGGTCGTTACCAACGTGTGGCGAATGGGACTTGCCCTCGTGCTGTCCTTGCTGCTGATGTGGTGGTTTACAGGCGATGCGCTGCCTGTTCATGCCACTTACGATACGTGGCTGTGGCTGTCGCTCTCGGGCGTCGTGGGCTATTTCCTCTGCGACTGGTGTCTGTTCAACAGTTACTTGGTAATAGGCTCGCGCTACGGACAGTTGTTTATGACCCTCGCGCCTGTGTTTACGGCTTTCTGCGCATGGGTGATGATGGGGCAGAAAATGAACTTCATCAGTCTGATAGCAATGATTGTAACTATCTCGGGTATAGCCATCTCGGTGTTGAGCAAGGGAGACGGAAAGCACAAAGTGGCGTTGCAGCTTCCTCTGAAGGGTGTGCTGCTCGGCATCGGTGCCGGAATGGGACAGGGCGTAGGCTATGTACTGAGCCTTATAGGGCAGGAATATTACAAGGCAGACGTGCAGGCTGTGGTGTCGGAGAGCGACTGGCAGGGAATGGAAGGCTACATGCCGTTTGGTGCCAACCTCATCAGGTGTGTGGCAGGTCTGCTCTGCTGGAGTATCTGGTTGATACTGAAGGGAGACGGCCCTCGCTGGGCAGGGAGCGTAAAGAACCTGAAGGGAATGTTGGCCATGGTGGTTGCCGTACTTTCAGGGCCTTTTATCGGAGTCAGTTTCTCGCTGATGGCAGGCGAATATACCAATCCCGGTATTGCGAGCACGCTGATGGCGACCAGTCCGATTATGATTCTGTTGCCGGCTCATTACTTTTTCCATGAGAAGATAACACTGAAGGGAGTTGTCGGGGCGGTCATCTCCGTGGTGGGTGTATCGCTGTTCTTCATCTGATTGTGATGGTTTCGGCTTGCGAAAGGGGCTTGCTGACCATGTGAAAGAGGCACTTTCGCATGGTCAGCAAGCCCCTTTCGTTTTGTCTTTCTAATCGTCTGGCTCTTAGAGTGTTGTAAGGACGTTATTCTGTCTTGTCTTTCTTGCTGCATGAAGTCGTTTTATTCTCTGTCGCCATCGTACTTTCTGTCTTTTCTCGTCAGTTGCTGATGGATACAGATTGCAGCCTTATAGTGTGTGCATGTCGGCTTGGAGGATAAGGGAAGTCTTGCTGACGGCAAAGCTGTCTGTTCCCTTGCCGTTGCGGAAAAAGGAAGAGGGGGCTACCTCACGGTTGTCCCCTCCTTTTCATCATGAAATTTAATAGGTATGAACTTTATAATTTGCAGATGATTCCTTCTTTGGTGCCTCGTATGAACTCCACGATATTGCGAATCTCCGGTGAGTCGGGCACCTGCTGGTCTATCTGGATGCAGGCGTCGAAGACGGATGTCTGACCGTGGAATACCAGACGGTAGGCATTGGCTATGTGCTTGAGAATCTTCTCGTCTACGCCTCTTGAGCGTCCGATGGTGTTGTTCACTCCGCCGTATGCTATAGGTGTGCCTCCGGCAATGATGTAGGGCGGAATGTCCTTGGCGAAGGTGGTGCCGGCCTGAATCATTGAGTACTGGCCTACACGGGTCTTGGAGTTTGCGATAACACTGGACGAGAAGATGGCGCCGTCGCCAATTTCGCAGTCGCCGGCAATCTTCGTGCCGTAGCCGAAGACGCAGTTGTTGCCGACAACGGTGTCGTGGCTGATGTGTGCACCCTCCATGAGGAAGTTGTTGGAACCGATGACGGTCTTGCAGCCTCGGTGGGTGGCGCGGTTGATGACTACGTTCTCGCGGATGATATTGTTGTCCCCGAGTATCAGCTCGCTCTTCTCGCCTACAAAGTTGAAGTCCTGTGGCAGGGCGGCAAGCACTGCTCCTTGGTGAATCTTGTTGCTGTTGCCCATCCGTGTCCCGTTGAGGATGCTCACGAAGGGGAAGATAATGCAGTTGTCGCCAATGACAACGTCATCCTCTATGTACGCGAAGGGGAATATCTTGCAGCCGTTTCCTATCTTTGCTTTAGGAGATACTTCGGCTCTTGGGCTTATTTCGCTGCTCATAATCTTGAATATTGAATGTTGATTTATTGATGATGGCCTGATTCCGGCAATCAGATTGCAGGGCACGGAACGCGTGGCAGGCCGGTTGCCCGGGATGGGCAGGCGTGGCCGGGTGTCCCGTCAGGCACATTCCCTCCTTTCGGAGGGGCTTGGGGAGACTGTTATTTAGAGCCTCCGCCCAGTGCAGAGTACAGGCTGACGATGGACTGCAGCTTGGTGAACTGGTCCTGAATCTGAGAGATTTGGGCGTTCAGGAGATTCTGCTGTGCGGTGATGACCTCAAGATAGCTGCTTGAACTCTGCTTGTAAAGGAGTTCCGTATGCTCTACGTTCTTCTTTAGAATGTCTACCTGCTGCTGTTCCAATTTGTTCTTCTCGTCGGCAGCGTTGTATGCCACAAGGGCATTGCTGACCTCGGAACCTGCGGTAAGGATGCTGTTCTGCCAAGTGTTGTAGGCCTGTTTGTACTGGTCTTCCGATACTCGGAGGTTGGCTCTCAGCTTGCCTTGGGCGAAGATGGGCTGCGTCAGACTGGCAACGGCGGTCAGGAGAAGTTTGCCCGGGTTGACCATCCCGTTGCTGTTGGTCCATGCGCCGGTAGGAGAGATGTTCAGGGAGGGATAGAACTGTGCACGCGCGTTTTGTACCATGTAGAAGCATTGTGCCAGTGCCATTTCCTTAGCATGGACATCGGCACGGTTGCTGAGTAGTTCTACGCCGATGCCGCCGGAGAAGTTGGTCGGCAGGCTCTGCTTGTCGAGCGAACCGCGGGCTATGGCCTGTGCCGGCTCACCGAGGAGAAGGCTGAGCGTGTTTTCTGTTTCGCGAATCTGCCGCTTGATGTCTGCTGCCTGTGTCTGAACTCTGTAATAGGCTGCCTCCGCACTCTGCACACTGGTGGAACGGGCGCGTCCCAGTTCCATCTGGAGCTTCATCATGTCCCATGTGTCCTTGGTGAGGTTTTGCATGTTGGCTACAATCTCGTTCTGACGGTCGAGCATCAGCAGCGTATAGTACAGGTTGGCAATGTTGCAGACGAGGTTGGTCTGTACGGTTACCTTGTAGTCCTGCATCTGAATGAGCGACATCTGTGCCGCTTTCTTGGCAGAACGGAGCTTTCCGAAGAGGTCTGCGTTCCAGCTGGCAGTGATGGGCAGGGTATAGGAGCGGGTTGCTTCGGTATGCGAACCGAAGTGGGAGATGGTTCCTGTCGGTGCAAAGGCAACGGAAGGAGGAACGCCAGTTTCGAGGTCTTGAGCTGTTGCTCGGCTATATCTATGTTGAGGGCAGCGTTCAACAGGTCAGGATTGTTGTCGAGAGCTTTCTCTATGAGTGTCTGTAGCTGTGGGTCGGTAAAGACGCTGCGCCATGGAAGATTACCGAAGTCGTTGGCTCCTTCGAGCGTGGCATGGTCGTTGACTGGGTCGCGGACGATGCCGTCAGTCTTCACTTCAGGACGCTCATAGTTGCCATACAGGCTTTTGCATCCTGTCAGGGACAGGGCTGCAAAGGCGATGATGATGATATTTGTTTTCTTCATTGAAGTCTTTGTTTTATGGGAGTTGAGGATTTGGAAGCGAAAAGGAGTCAGGCTCTTGTGCCTTTCCTCTTGTTGGGGGTGGAGGCTTGGGTGTCTTGGGCAGGCTGTATTGCTCTTGACTTCCTTTCGCTTCTTTGTCTCCTTGTGTTCTACTCTTCTATCACGTAGTCGCGAGGTGCGCCTTTGGTGTACTGCTCCAGTTCCTTGGCTGCATCCTTGTTGTCTTCATCCTCGAATACCAACGGCTTGATGCGCTCTTGCAGGTATTGGAAGAAGGCAAACAAAGCAGGTACGATGAATATTTGGCAGAGTGTACCAATCAGCATACCGCCCACAGCGGAAGCACCGAGGGTCTGGTTTCCGTTTCGGCCTACGCCACTGGCGAACATCAATGGCAGCAGACCGATAATCATGGCCAAGGAAGTCATCAGAATAGGACGAAGGCGTGCGCCTGCGCCAAGGATGGCAGCGTACTTGATTGCCATACCTGTCTGGCGGCGTTCGAGGGCGAACTGCACAATGAGGATGGCGTTTTTGGCCAGCAGACCAATCAGCATGATTAGGGAAATCTGCATATATACGTCGTTGCTGTGTCCGAAGAGCATCGTGAAGATGAACGCTCCTGCCAGACCGAAAGGAATGGAAAGGATAACGGCCAGCGGCAGAATGTAGCTCTCGTACTGCGCACTCAGAATCAGGTACACGAAGACGATACAGAGAACAAATATCATTGCCGTAGAGTTGGAGGACTCCTGCTCGGATCGGGTCAGGCCAGAAAAGTCGTAGCTGTAGCCTTGTGGAAGTTTCTCTTTGGCTACTTCCTCAACTGCCTTGATGGCCTGACCGGATGAATAGCCCTCAGCCGGAGTGGCATTGACGGAGATGGAGGTGAAGAGGTTGAAGCGTGCGATGTTGGATGGGCCGTAGACGCGCTTCAAAGTGCAGAACTCGCCTACCGGGGACATGCCGTTGGTGGTGCGGACATAGATGCTGTTCAGTCCTGCTTCGCTCATACGGCTTTCCGGCGTACCCTGAATCATGACGCGGAACAGCTTTCCGTAGGCATTGAAGTTGGAAGCATACATACCTCCATAATACCCTTGCAGTACGGAAAGGATGGCTGCCGGTGATGTCCCCGCCTGCTTTGCCTTGGCTACATCCACGTCTACCATGTACTGAGGATAGTTAGGATTGTAGGTTGTCAGCGCACGGCTGAACTCCGGACGTTCGCCGAGGGCCTTCAGATAGTCCTGTGCTATCTGGAAGAACTTATTCAGGTCGCCGCCCGTTCTGTCCTGCAAGGAGAACGTAAGACCGTTAGACATGGCGAAACCTGACACCATCGGTGGTCCGAAAGCAATAATCTTGGCTCCCTTGATGCTTGAGGTCTGCTTGTAAATCATGCCGAGCACCATATTGGAGGAGGTAGGGTCAATGAACAGACCTGCGATGCCTGCGCCCGAGAATACTGCCTTGATGCGGTCGAACATTCCATATTCACGCTCAGCGAACGGCTTCAGCTTGATGATAAAGGTTGCCTGATCAGATCCCTGACCCGCGAGGAAGTTGTAACCTACTATCTGCTCGCGACGCTCTATGTAGGGATTGCTTGCCAACATGGCGTCAATCTGGTCGGTAACCTTTTGGGTTTCAACTTGAGAGGTGCCCGGTGGGAGGGAGACCATGGCAAAGAGTGTACCCGTATCTTCGTCGGGGATGAGTCCGGTCTTGGTAAATGACATGGAGACAACCAAGGCTACGATACCGACAACGACGGATGCACCGGCAACAACGCTGTGTTTGATGATGTTCTCTACGCCTTTCTGATATTTCTTGTTAATCTTATCGTACTGCACATTGAACGCTGCGTGGAAGCGGTCAACGAGAGACAGCTTCTTCCCTTCCTCGTCCTTGCTGTGTGGTTTCAGGAACATGGCACAGAGGGCAGGGGAGAGCGTCAGGGCGTTCAGGGCCGATATGACGATTGAAACCGCCATCGTAACACCGAACTCTCGGTAGAATGTACCTGCTGTTCCACCGATGAAAGATACAGGGACAAACACAGCAGACATCACCAAAGTAATGGAAATGATAGCTCCTGATATTTCGTTCATGGCGTCAATGGAAGCTGAAAGCGCGCTCTTATAGCCGAGGTCGAGCTTGGCATGGACAGCCTCAACGACCACGATGGCATCGTCGACCACGATGCAATTGCCAAGAGCAGGGCGGAAAGCGTCAGCAGGTTGACCGAGAAGCCGAATACCCAAAGGAAGAAGAACGTACCTATCAGGGCAACCGGCACTGCTATCATCGGAATCAGCGTGGAGCGGAAGTCTTGCAGGAAGACATACACTACGAAGAAAACGAGTGCCAGCGTAATCATCAAGGTGAAGACAACCTCCTCAATAGAAGCAAAGAGGAACTCGGTAACGTCCTGTTCGATGGTAACCTTCATTCCCGGCGGCATCTGCTTTTGGGCATCGGCAAGCGCGGCCTTCACGTCCTTGGCTATCTGTGTGGCGTTCGAACCGGCAATCTGGTTGACCATGCCTATGACGGCAGCCCGATTGTTGTTCTTCATAGCCACGGAATATTGCAGACCGCCCAGTTTCACGTCGGCAACATCGCGCAAGTGCAGCGTCTGACCGCTGGTATTGCTGGAAATGATAATGTCGCCGTACTCTTCGGCAGTCTTCAGGCGGCCCTTATAGCGCATGGTGTATTCATACTTCAGGTTACTTTGCTCACCGAAAGAACCCGGAGCGGCCTCAATGTTCTGTTCTGCCAGAGCCGCCGAGATGTTGGAGGGAACAAGCCCGTACTGCTTCATCTTGTCCGGCTTCAGCCATATACGCATGGAGTAGCTCTTCATACCGGGCGTCTGAACGTCTCCGACGCCATTGATGCGCTTTACCATCGGGACGATGTTGATGTTGTTGTAGTTCGTCAGAAACTCGTCATCGTATCGTCCGTCGTCGGTTGTCAGAGAGTACATCAGCACGTTGGAAGTCTGCCTTTTCGATACGGTAACGCCGACGCGCGTTACTTCTGCCGGAAGCAGAGCCTGTGCCAGAGAAACTCGGTTCTGCACATTGACGGCAGCCATGTTGGGGTCTGACCCCTGCTTGAAGTACACCGTAATCATGGCCGAGCCGGCATTGGTAGCCGTTGAAGTCATGTACGTCATGTTCTCCACACCGTTTATGCTCTCCTCCAAGGGTGTAATGACAGAGTTCAATACCGTCTGTGCATCGGCACCTTGGTATGCTGTCATAATGGAAATCGTAGGAGGAGCAATGTCGGGGTATTGCTCAACAGGCAGCGATACCAATCCAATCGTACCGAGAAGTACGAATACAATGGAAATCACCGTTGAGAGCACCGGTCGTTTTATGAAATTAGTAAATGTCATAATCTCTTTTTATAATGTTGAACTGGGACTTTAGAATAGGGAACACCTTGCCGGAGCAACTTTGAACCGGGGAGAGCAGGCCGCGATACTACCTTATTTATATATACTAAAAGGAGCGTTCAGCTTTCTGTTCCGAAACGTCTGCCGTTTCTCCGTGGCTTTCGTTCTTCCTGATTCTTTCTCTCCCTTACTTGTCGTCTCCCTTCATGGCTTTCAGAAAGCCGGCTGCCGAACCCTGATTCTCGCCGAGTTTTTCTGCCTTCTTGATGACTTCCTCGTACTGGGCAGGCGTAAGTGCCTTGATTTCCATGCCGTCTTCGAGACTTGTTATGCCCTTGGAGACAATTCTGTCGCCCATCTTCAGCCCACTGGTAACGATGTAGTTGATGCCGTCGTTCTGCGGTTCGATGGTGATTTCTGTATAGTGCACCTTGTTGTTGGCGTCCACTATATAGACGAAAGTCTTGTTCTGCACCTGTGCGGTTGCTTCCTGCGGAACGAGCAAGGCGTGGTTATTGTTCTTCGCAATGATTATCTGACCGCTGCCACCGCTCTTCAGCAGATGTTCCGGATTGGCAAAATGGGCGATGACGCTGACCGTACCCGTGGCAGCATCTATGATGCCGCTGGTCTTCACGATGGTACCCTCGTGATTGTAGGTTGTTCCATCGGCCAGCTGAAGGCTGACGCTCGGGAACGCCTTGAGGGCATTGTTCAGTCCGTTGTTGGTACGGGAAAGGTTGAGAATATCGGATTCCGTCATGGAGAAATACACTTCCATGGTAGACACATTGCTCACAGTCGTTACGGGCTGTGCCGAAGACGGGCTGACGAGTGCGCCCTCCTTGAAGGGCAGGCTGCCCACAAAGCCGGTTGCGGGACTCTTGACGTAGCAGAAGCTAAGGTTCTCCTTGGCACTGGCCAAGCCTGCCTGCGCCTGCTTCACGCCTGCCTGTGCCTGCTGAACGGCTGCATTGGCAGAGGCTATGCCGCTCTGTGCCTGATTGACGGCGGCCATTGCGGTCTCGTAAGAGTTTTTGGCGGTCTGGAGTTCATACTCTCCAATCACCTTGTTATCATAGAGACTCTTGCTGTTATTGTAAGTCAGACGGGCCGTTGCAGCCTGTGCGTTGGCCGAATTGAGGGCGGCATTGGCCTGAACCACGCCTGCCCGTGCCTGATTTACCGCACTCTGGGCAGAGTTGACCTGTGCCTGTGCCTGACGGACAGCTGCCTGATAGGTCTCGTTGTCTACCACGAAGAGCACCTGTCCTGCACGGACAGCCTCTCCCTCATGGACATACAGCTTGGTGATAAAGCCACTCACCTTCGGACGGACCTCTACGTCCTGAATTCCCTTGATGGTAGCCGGGTAGGTCGTCTTCAGCTGGGCATTGGACGCGCCAATCGTGATTACAGGAAACTCATTGCTGGTAGGCAGGCTCTGCCGTCCACCACCACAACTTGTAAGTACCGCAACAGCAAAGGCTATCAGCAGTAGAAACTTGTTTTTCTTCATACCTATATTAATAATTAATGTAATTTATATTCCTTGCTCCCATGTCTTCCATTGGTTGGGCATGGGAGGCCAGTTTCATCTTCCACTGAAAATAGAAAAGCGAAAAACCAACAACGGTGTTAGAGTTTTCGCATGCAAAAGTACATAATTCTGCCGAAAGACGTACTTCCCCCAATGGTATATTAACAAATATTATGCTGTTTGTCTTCGTTGGTTGGCCCCTGTTCCGTATTCTGTGCAACTCTGTCTGCCGATTGTTAAAAGACTGAGGAGCGGGAGGCCGAATGTTTCGGAAAAGCAATCTTGGCAAGCCGTCAGGCTGGGCGGTGTATAGCCGTCCGGTACTTCTTTTTCAGTCCCGGCTTTGGAAGGGTGTGCCCGTATGTCGAAAGTGCCGTTTTCGCAATGCGAAAACGGCACTTTGACCATGCGAAAACGGCACTTTCGTCTTGCGGCTGTGTGTTGCCCGGAAGACGTAGCCGTGATGGTCGTTTCGCTGTTTGTATTCCGTTGAGGCTTCATTGCCGCCCGGGGAACTGCCTGCTAAATAACCTTAATTTTTTGTTTGGGAGAGACAACATAACCTAAAACACCGTCTTATTTAAAGACGTGGCTGTTGCAGTTTCCAAATATAATCTTTATTTTTGCAGGAGATAAACCGCACGCGGCAATTGGAAAGCAGGCTTTCGTTGTCCTTGCCGGCATTATCCCTGAAAAAGATAAAGTCTCTGATATGACAGAAAAGAAAAAGAAACACGGGTTCAGGCACTCGCTCACCTTCAAGCTCCTTTGTGGTCTTGTCGTACTATTCTTGTTGGGCATGCTCTATAACTGGATAGTCAACGACGACGATACCGTGGCCGATGAACAGGAGCAGGTGGAAGAGCAGAAGCGGAAAGCCTCGCTCGACACGCTCGACATTGTCGGCGATTATCTCTGGCCGAGGATGAAGCCCTCGAAGGAGGACATGATGACCGACGAGGAAAAGGCGAAGGCAGCCGAAGCTGCCAAGAAGGGCAGCAGCGACAAGGCGGAAGAAGATGCCGCGGCCGTCCGTGCCGTCAAGATTCCCGATGCTGCCCCTGTCGACGAGGTGGCTCCGGCCTCTGTCCCGTCTGCCGGACCGGCTCCGGAAGCAGCCCCTGTTCCGAGTGTCGAGAAGATTAGCGCGCCCCGGGTAGAGAGCATAGAGCAGTAGGAAGCGGCGGACTTGCGCCATCCGAATCGTATATGACATCAAAAGAAATGGAGGGTTATGATGAAGAAATGGTTATTCCTTTGTATGGCGGCCGTGCTGCTGGCAGGCTGCGCTACGACCTATTACGACAGTGAGGGGAACGTCGTTCCCAAAGAGAAGATGGCACAGCTGAAGGCGGTGGCAGTGAAGTCGCACCTTCAGGAACGCCGTTTCCGTGTCTTTGTAGACCGTGTCTACCCGATGCGAGGCCCGTCTCACACGCTCCGCGACGACTGGGGGATGGAGTTGAGCGGCGATTCCATCGGCTTGTTCCTTCCCTATTTCGGGCGCGTCTATCAGGTACCGTATGGCAGGGGACTCGGTCTGAACTTTGTAGAGCCGCTTACCTCTTACAGGGAGGAGGCCGTGAAGGACGGCGTGAGAATCACGATGACCACGCGCTCTGGCATAGAAAGCTATCAGATAACGCTGTTGGTCTACGACAATGCCGCCATCGACCTGACGATAGTCCCGGACAATAAGGAGATGATACGGTTCACGGGAGAGATGGAACTCAACGACAGGTTCAGTCCGAAGCGTTAACTGCCCCCTGTTTCGTAACGGCACGAAAGGGGCCGTTCGTTCCCTGTCGCAGACTGCCTGCCGGGAGGTCAACCCATAATAGTTATGAAGAAGATTATCCTAACCGCCTTGCTGCCCTTGCTGGCAGTATTCTCTGCCGTCGCCCAGACGGCAGCCGCGATTACCGTCGGCAACGCCATCGGCTACCGGCAGGAACGCCATCTCTACGAGAAGGACGGCCATTTGTCGCTCGTCTCCCTCGACTTGGAGTGGCCACGACTGCTTGCCGGCGACGTGCAACAGCCTTTGCAGGACTACCTGACGACGTTTTTCTTCGGCACGTCAGCCCCGTCGCCCGGCGAGGCATGGGCATCATATATCCGCCCGATGGGCAACGAAGTGGGCAAGATGCCCGAAGGGGAAGGCGTGAAGGTGTCGTACTACGACCTGAAACTGCAAAATCTCTGGCTTGAGACGGGCCGTTACGTCTCGTTCATGGCTTCCGTGGAGGAGCGTAACGACACGGCGGTAGTGGCAAGACGCCTCGCCTGTTTCACCTATGACCTCATCAACCGGGCGATACTGACGCAGCAGGATGTCTTCAACCAGCGGCGTACTTGGGAAAGCTACGACTACCGCTACTCTTTCGAGCAGGCTATTGGGCAGACAATGGTCGTTGACCCGACCGAGAAGGGAGAGGTCAGGATAGACAGCGTGCCCGGCCAGTTTGCCCTTATGGGCAGCGAGGTGCGCCTCTCCATCCCCGGGACACCGGGAAAAGACCATTATGCCCTGTTGCCAGTGAGCTTTCTGGACGAGCTTTTTTCCAAATCGTTCCGCAATTGGAGGAGGATGCCGGCACGAAACGAAATCAGCGGACAGCCCATGACCGTCGTCTACGGACAGCAGGCAGCCAAGGTGTGCATGCAGCCCGACTCTGCGGCAGCGTTCCCCGGTGGCAATCGGGCATTGTCCGACTTCATTGGGCAGTATATGACGCTTCCCCCTGCCGTCCTGCCCAGCGGAAGGGTGATGGCAAGTTTTCTTATCGACGACGCGGGCGCGGTGCAATGCCTGACGGCTCTTCCCACAACGGCTTCCTACGATGGCCGTCTCTGTAGGGCGGTTGTGGATGCCCTGCGTGTGATGCCCCGGTGGAAGCCTGCGCAGGTGGGCGGAAAGCCGGTCTGGTCGCACATCGTCTTCCCCCTCAACATCAATTAGCAGTTGTAAAGATTCTTCGCAATCGCTCATCCGCAATGCTCGTTTCGCCTTGCGAAAGGGGCTTGGCGGTCTGGTCATAACGGCACTTTCGCGAGACGGAAGTGCCGTTTTCGGCATGTGGCAGATACCGTTTTGCCGTCTCCTTTTTATGGCCTTGATTATCAACAGCTTACCAATCTTCGTCCCTGCTCCTGTCTGTCGTTGTGTGAGAGTGGCGGTGTATGAGTGTGTAAATTATTTTCAGACTATCCGAAATCGTGTCGGTGTAGCAACGGCTTCCACGGCGTAGTCTGTGCAGGAGGTGTTTATGACAGGGCAGAACCGTCATGCTTATGTCGTGATTTTGTCCATGCCGGGACTTCCCCTCCCCTTCATCCTGCCCTGATGGGGCTTTCTTTACCGCGGCAGGGAACGGAAGCCGCCCTGTCGGAAACGGGATATTTTACCCCGTTATGTTTTTTTTGTAGTATAAATGTTCTGGTTTGACGGGTTTGTTGTATCTTTGCAAAATAATTGAAAACCAAGCATGGAGAAACCTAAGACATGCCTTTGTGTTCTCTTTGCCTTTCCATCATTCACTTAAACATACTACAATGAAGAAGACTTTGACCGTTCTCTGTTTATTATTCGTTACTCTGTCGCTGGCCGCGCAGGGTAGCCGCACTGTCTCACGCAGCATTGACGGCAAGCTGCAGGGCAAGAATATTGTCATTGACAAGGTGCAGTACCGCATCACTTACCGCACGAAGAGCGTCAACAACACCGAGGAAAGGGATTCGCTGGGCAACTACGACTACGGCATGGACGACATGCGGCTTGACATCGGCAGCAAGGTAAGCCGTTTTTACAGCTATACGCGCGAACGCTTCGACTCGATTTTGTATGCCAATATGGAGAAGGGCGATTTTGATACCAGCCCGGGTGTCAGCTCAGGTTCCATCAGGTGGGAGATGTATCGTAACTATCCCGAGGGCAAGACGTCTTTCTTCGACGCGATTTTCAGCAACCGCTACCGCATAGAGGAGCCTACGCAGCAGCCCGAATGGGAAATCGTTGCCGACAGCAGTGCTACCATCATGGGCTATCCCTGCCAGATGGCACGCACAAACTTCAAGGGCCGCACGTGGACGGCGTGGTACACGGAAGACATTCCCCTCGATTTCGGCCCGTGGAAGCTCTGTGGCCTGCCCGGCCTTATCCTCCGTGCAAGCGATGCGACGGGACAATTCATCTTCGACGGCGTCGGTCTGCAACAGCCGAAGGGCAGCTTCGACCTGATTTACAATGGCAGTAACGACATGGCGGAGCGCATCTCAATGAAGGATTTCGTCAAGACCGCCGGCAGGATTACCTTTGGCGACATCATGGCTGCGCAGGGAATAAAGATGACGGCAGAAAATACGACCATCAGTACATTCGACGGCAGCGAGGAGAATCTGGATGATGTGCTCAACCAGAAGATGCCTTACAATCCGATTGAGCGGTAGAACGGGTTTCCTCCTTAGGCGCGTTGTTGCAATAAAGTACCATAGACTATGAAGAGAAAACTCCTTATCTTCGCCTTGACATTGTTGGCACTGACCGTCCAAACGCAGGGCGTGGAGGCACAGAACGCGAGGAAAGCGAAGCACGCCAAGCCGGAAGTGGTGATAGACAAGGTGAACTACCGTATCACCTACAGCGTGAAGAGCGTCAAGGACGAAAACTATCGCGACTCGGCAGGCAACTATCGCTACGAGGATGACGTGATGCGGCTCGATATCGGCAACAAGGTGAGCCGTTTTTATAGTTATCTGATTCAGCAAAACGATTCTGTCATTGCTGCCAAACTGGACAAAGGCAACTATTTCCCCATCCCTTCCATGAAGTATGGAAGCATGGCGTGGGTGCTCTATAAGAACTATCCCGAAGGCAAGACGGTCGTTTTCGAGAGTATGTTCAGGGATGTCTACCGCATGGAAGAAACCACCCGGCAGCCCGGGTGGAACATCGTTGCCGACAGCAGTGCCACCATCATGGGCTATTCCTGCCAGATGGCACGCGCGAACTTCAAGGGCCGCACGTGGACGGCGTGGTACACGGAAGACATTCCCCTCGACTTCGGCCCGTGGAAACTCTGCGGTCTGCCCGGCTTGATACTCCGTGCCTACGACGATAGCCGCCAGTATATCTTCGAAGGTGTCGGTTTGCAGCAGCTGGACGGAAGTGCCGATATTACCTATAGAAAGGAATACGACAAGGCGGAGACTATATCGGCGCAGGAGTTTACGGAACTGAAGCGCAAGACAAGCCCTATTGACCAGCTTACCGCAGCAGGAATCAAGATTAGCTTCGACGATGTTGCCATTCCTACCGACGATGGTGGTACGGAGAGGATGGAGGATGCGTTCAGGCGCAGACAGCCTTATAACCCGATAGAGCGGTAGTTTTATTCTGACATTCAACTTCTATATACCTGTAACTATGAAACATTTCCTACTTCTTCTGACTGTGTTTTTCAGCACACTCTCCCTCCATGCCCAGACGGAAGTAACGGGCACGGTGGTCGACTCTCTCTCGGGCGCAGCCGTAGCCAAGGCAACCGTCATGCTGACCCACGGGGGAAAGACCATCACCTTTGCCCGGACCAACGACAAAGGCGGCTTCCGGCTCACCTTGCCGGGTACGTACCGTCTGGCAGACGTGGAGCTGCAAGCTACCTCAATGGGCTATGCGAAGAAGCGGCAGCGGATAGGCAGAGCGGCGGGAAACCGTATCGGGCTGTCGCAGAAGACGTTCGAGATGAAGGAAGTTACCGTGAAGGCAGGGCCTGTAACGGGCAGGAAGGACACCATCACCTTCGACCTGACACGCTATGCGTCCGAACGCGACAACTCGCTGAAGGACGTTCTGAAGAAGCTCCCGGGCGTAGAAGTGGCCAAGAACGGCCAGATCAGCGTCAACGGAAAGGCACTTAGCCGCTTCACCGTGGAGGGACTGGACCTCAGCGACGGCAAATACAACAAGCTGACGGAGAATATTAAGGCACAGGACGTAAAGAAAGCCGAGGTCATTGAGCACGACCAGCCTGTCAAGGCACTGCGCAATAAGGTCTATTCCGACAACGTGGCAATGAATGTAGTGCTGAAAGACTCGGCGCGCGACCAGCTTTCGTATACGCTCCGGCCGCATCTGTTGGTCGGTAAGCCCACCCACGTGGGGGGAAATGTCAACGTTATGCAGATAGGAAAGCGCAAACAGATGATGTACGACATCGCCTACGACCGTTCGGGGCAGGATGTCAATCAGAACAATCAGCGTTTTTACTTCGATTTCGGTGCGCCGCAGGCGGCGTCATTGCCCAACTGGTATTCGGTGGCTGGCCTCAGTGCGCCCATCCGCGAGGAACGCCTGCGCTTCAATACCTCCCAGAGCTATAGCCTGAACCATCTGACCAAAGGCAGGAACGACGCCGAAGTGAGGCTGGTGGCAAGTTATCTGCGCAACGTTGTCCGCCAGACCACCACCAACCGGTCGGTCTATCACTTTGCCGATATGCCTGCCCGAACCGAAGAAAGCAAGCGAATGACATTGAGAGAGGATGCTTTCGAGATGAGCTATAACCGCAAGTTAAACAACGACGACAACTTCGGCAGCCTGAAATTCAGCATTGATGCCGCGCAGAGCGACGCCCTCTCGCAGCTCAACAGTACGGGACACGAGGCGACAACGCAGCAGGTGCGCAATCCGGAACTGAACCTTTCGGGTTCCATCAACAAGACTTACACCACCCGCAGGGGCACAATGAGCTGGGGTTCTATCCTCGACTATCACCATTCGCGCAATGATCTTTACCTCAATGAGGCTCGCCAGTCGCTCAACAACAACCTCTGGCATACGGAGCACAGCCTTTCTTGGAATGTTAAACGGAGATATTGGACACAGAATTACTACACTGCCTTGGGGACGGAAGCCCTCCATGTGCAGCACAACGATGCCAAGCTGTTCCTCCAATTCCATCCTTCGTGGATGTATGAGCGCGGTCGTCTCCGCCTCAGTTTTTTCCAAAGTATTAATCTGCAACGCTATACGCATCTCGGAAAGTGGAACCTTCTCCTCTCGCCTAACTTCTATACGGAGTTCAAGGCCAGTAATCGGAGTGAGTCGCGGCTGACCGTCGGCTACTCAGAATCGGGAAACTCGCTGTCGCAGTTTGCCTTGGAAAAGCATCAGACCGATTACCGCTCGTTCAGCATTTCGCCCGATTTCCTGCCCGAATACCGCACGCTCTATGTCAATCTTGGCCACTCTTACAAGCGGCTTACAAAGGAATTTTTCATCAATTGGAAGTTGAACGCCAGCCGGATGTGGAGCAATTCGGTCGTCGACATGCAGGTCCTGAACGGTGATTATTTCTTCGCTTATCAGCAGCACAATACCCATAGCGACAACGTCAGCCTGTCCGCGACCGTCTCCAAAGGCTTCTACGACCTCCACCTGAAGACTTCCCTTGGCGTCGGGGGAGCTTACAGCCGCGGCGACCAATACTCGCAGGGCAGTGTCATCGGCTATAGCTACAGGCAGTTGTCGTTCAACCCGACCGTCAGCTTCGCCCCTTCGTGGATGCAGGCCGACTACGAAGGTACGTTCACGCTCGGCAATTCGCACAGCGGAAGCACCTCCATGCCTACGCTTTTCAATTGGGTACAGCGGCTGACCCTTACTTCGACGATTCGGAAAGTAGACCTTTCCGTTTCGGGAGTCTACTATCACAACGAGTTGCAGGCGTCGCCATCGGTCAATACTTTCCTTGCTGACGCCAGACTGACGTGGCGACTCCGCCGTGTCCGCCTCTCGGCTTCGCTCCGCAATCTCCTCAACAAGCGTGTCTACGCCACCACAACGTATAGCGGAGTCGGTGTATTTACCAACGAGTATGAGCTGCGTCCGAGAGAGCTGATGGTCGAAATGCAGTTCTCGTTGTAACGGTTTCCCTATTAAAAACAGCCCTTGCCTGTCTTTAATACGGATAATTTTGCCTAATTTTGCACTCCGAATGTCTGGCTGTCCCCAAACATTCGGGGCAGCGGACGCAATATTATAATTATTATGTACAAACCAATTTTTAACAAGCGCAGGGCGTTGAAGTTTACCCGCTTCACCAACCACGGCTACTCGCTCTTTGCCGTTCTCGGCAAGGAAGTGATTATTGGTGTACTGAGTGTCGCAACCTTACAACATGCTACAGCCAAGGGCATCAGCGTAGAGGAAGACAAGGTTACGAGCGACACGGCAGTTGCCAATAGGAACGTGCTGTTGGAGGAAGTCAGCGTAACGGGAACGCGTGCGCCGCTGACGGTTAGTCAGCAGGCGAGAATGGTAACTGTACTGAACCGCGAGGACATTCTGGCGGCCCCGGTACAAAGTGTGAACGATTTGCTGAAGTATGCCACGGGCGTGGATGTGCGTCAGAAAGGCCCCATGGGGGCACTCACGGACGTCAGCATACGTGGAGGAAACTCCGAGCAAATCACGGTCTTGCTCAACGGCATCCCGGTTGGCGATGCGCAGACGGGACACAACGCCTTCGATTTCCCCGTAGACATCAGAGAAATCGAGCGGATAGAAGTCCTCGAAGGGCCTGCCGGCAGAGTTTATGGCACTTCCTCGTTATTGGGTGCGATAAACATAGTAACCAAAACTCCCTCATCAACATCTTTATCTGCCCATGCCGAAGCCGGCTCCTACGGTTATCTGGGTGCAGGCGTGCGGGGCAACCTTGCCCTCGGACGCTGGAACAACCAGCTGTCTGCCTCCTGTCTCCGCAGCGACGGCTATCTTCGCAACAAGGCAGGGCGGCTCAGTGCCGACTATCGTGCCGCAAAGGCATTTTACCAAGGCAACTATCACGATGCCTTGGTGGCTGTCGGCTGGCACGCAGGCGTCAGTCTGAAGGACTTCGGCTCCAATACCTTCTATGGCGCAAAGTACGACGACCAGTTTGAACACACGCTGAAGACGTTCACCGCCATTACCGCGGAGAACCTGCAGGGGGCGTTCCGTTTCCGGCCCTCCGTCTATTGGAACAGGAGCATGGACCGTTTCGAGCTGTTCCGCGACGCTCCCGGCAAATATCCTTTCAACTATCACCGGACAGACGTGTACGGGCTGAACCTCAACGCCTACTTCGACTGGCTGCTGGGGCGCACGGCTCTTGGGGCGGAACTGCGCAATGAAGACCTCGTGAGCACCAACCTCGGCAATCCGCTCGCCCGTGTCCGTCCTGTCCACAAGACCGGCCGGAGCTACGAAAAGGGCTTGAACCGAACCAATATCCAGCTGATGGCAGAGCACAACGTCATTCTCGACCGCTTCACGCTGTCCGCCGGACTCGTCGCCGTGAAGAACACGCAGGCCGACATGAACATGCGCGTTTATCCGGGCGTGGACTTCAGCTACCGGGTCGGCAGAGACTGGAAGATTTATGCCTCATACAATTCCTCGCTCCGCATGCCCTCCATCACCGAACTCTTCTATTCGGTAGGCGGACACAAGGCCAATCCTCATCTGAAGCCCGAAGAGCTGTCGGCATGGGAGGCTGGCGTGCGCTACGCTTCGGCTGCCGTAACGGGCAAGGCGAGCATCTTCTACAACCGCCACAAGAACCTTATCGACTGGATTAGCGACGGTACGACCGACGAGAAGGGCGCACCGCTCTGGCAGAGTGTCAACTATGGCAAAATCAGGACTTTGGGCGTAGAGGCTTCGTTGGACTTCAATCTCCGGCGGATGTTCCCCTCGCAACGCCTTTTCAAGCGTTTTGAGATAGCCTATACCTACCTGAACCAGCACGAAAACGAGCATGCAGGCATTGTCAGCAAGTATGCCTTGGAGTATCTGAAGAACAAGCTGGCGTCCCATCTCTCCCTGAACGTATGGCGAAAGCTCGTCCTCGATGCCCGATACCGCTTTCAGCACCGCATGGGAACGTATCTTGACACCGACAATGCTGTCCGCAAATATGCCGGCTACGGCGTGCTCGATGCCCGTCTGAGCTGGAGCGAAGCCACGTGGAATGTCTACGTGGAGGGCAACAACGTCCTTGGCAAGAACTATGTAGACTATGGCAACGTCGTCCAGCCGGGTGCTTGGATAGTGGCAGGTGTTGCCGTCAGCCTGTAACGGTCTTTGAGCGAATAGGCGGCAATGCCATTGCCGCACCGTTATCTCAACCATATACACCGTTCGGAGGCCTTGCCCGGTATTGGGGTAAGGCCTCTGTCTGTTTTGCCGGCCCGCCTGACGGAAGCCCCTCGCAGGCTGTGCGGCATGCCTGTCCAGCAAGGATGTCTTGGCGATATGTTCAGACTGCTTCCTCCGTTCTGTTTGTCTGATGCGATGAAAGTATCCGTTTCATAAAGCCTTTGGACATAGTTTATTATACAAGCATGTATAGCTGATTATGCAGTCGTGTATAACTTATTATACAAACGTGTATAGTCCATGAAATGAAAGGGACGCTTTGACACAATGAAAGTGCCGTTTTCGCACGGTCAAAACGGCACTTTCATCCTACGAAAACGGCACTTTCGTTTTTCGGTTCAGCTTGTCTCATAAATTCGTTCCGTCAGGAGCATGAAACGGCTTTGCCTCTGGCTGAAAAGCAAACAGAAAGGAAGGCGGAATACGGGAACGGTTTCGTCCGTTCCGCTTAAGTCTGCCAGAAGCCTGCGGGAGGATGTCAGAACGGCGGAACGACAGACGGTAAAAGCAAAAAAAACATAAGGCGGCTACTCATAGTCAATAGTTTTTTTTACCTTTGCAGCCAAAATAGAACGAAGAACGGGAGGCAGCCTTCAGACCGCCATGCCGTAGAAGGACATAGACAGGGGCCTCCTGCCTCCCTCAAAAAGTCATTGACAATGAACTATTCCATCGAAAAGGTAACAATGCTCATAGGTGCGCACCGCCTTGGCGAGGCTGATGCCAGCATCGGCTTTTTGCTTACCGACAGCCGTTCCTTGTGTTTCCCGGAAGAAACGCTCTTCTTCGCGCTCCGAAGCGAACGCAACGACGGGCACAACTATATTCCCGAGCTATACCGCCGGGGCGTGCGCAACTTCGTAGTTGAAAGCCTGCCCGACGGATGGTCGGCACTCTATCCGCAGTCCAACTTCCTCAGGGTTTCCAACACGCTGGAGGCGTTGCAGCGGCTTGCCGAACGCCACCGCAGCGAGTTCGCTGTTCCCATCGTGGGCATCACGGGGTCGAACGGCAAGACGATGGTCAAGGAATGGCTCTGTCAGCTGCTTTCGCCACAGATGACGGTTACCCGCTCGCCGCGTAGCTACAATTCGCAGATTGGAGTTCCGCTCTCGGTCTGGCTGCTCAGCGAGAGCTCGCAGGTGGGCGTGTTCGAGGCAGGCATCAGCGAGCCGGGCGAGATGGCTGCCCTCCGCGACATCATACAGCCGACCATCGGCGTGCTGACGGCACTGGGCGACGCCCATCAGGAGAACTTCCCAACCTTGGAAGCCAAGTGCAGGGAGAAGCTCGTCCTCTTCCGCGACACTCAGGCCATAGTCTATCCGGCAGATGATGAGACGATAGCCGCCTGCGTCGGCGTGCTCGACTATAAGGGCGAGCGGCTGTCGTGGTCGGAGAGAGACGACAAGGCGGCTTTCCATATCCGCTCCGTTGAGAAGAAAGACATCAGTACGACCATCAGCTATGTATGGAAGGGTGAAAGGGAAGGAGCATACACGCTGCCGTTCATCGACGATGCCAGCATCAGCAACTCCATCACCTGTGCCGTCGTGTCGCTGAGGCTCGGCGTCAGTCCCGAGGCCCTTGCGGAGCGGATGCTGCGGCTTGAGCCGGTCGCCATGCGCCTTGAGGTGAAGGAGGGGCAGCACGGCTGCACGCTCATCAACGATTCGTACAACTCCGACGTAAACTCCCTCGACATTGCCCTCGACTTTATGAACCGCCGCCCCGACTACAAGGGGCGCAGGCGTACACTCATCCTCAGCGATATCTTCCAGACGGGAGAAAACGAGAAGAGTCTTTATCAGGAAGTGGCCGACCTCAGCGAGAAGCGCGGTGTGGAGAAGTTCATCGGCATCGGCACGGCATTGCAGGCGCAGCGTGCTGCCTTTCGCCATCTGCGCGAAAAGTATTTCTTCGCTACCGTTACCGACTTCATTCACAGCAGGGAGTTCCGGAGCCTGCACGACGAGGTGATTCTGCTGAAAGGGGCGCGCCCGTTCGGATTCGACCGGCTGACGGAGCTTCTGGTAAAGAAAGTACACGAGACAGTGCTCGAGGTCAACCTCAATGCCGTCGTCGGTAATCTCAACTGGTATCGCTCTCTGATGAGGCCGGAGACCAAGCTCGTCTGTATGATTAAGGCGGACGCCTATGGTGCAGGTGCGGTGGAGATAGCCAAGACACTGCAAGACCACCGCGTGGACTACCTTGCCGTTGCCGTTGCCGACGAGGGTGTAACGCTCCGAAAGAACGGCATTACGAGCAACATCATGATAATGAACCCGGAAATGTCGTCGTTCAAGACGCTTTTCGACTACGACCTCGAACCTGAGGTGTATAGCTTCCGCCTGCTCGATGCCCTTGTCAGGGCTGCCCGGAAGGAGGGTATCACGGGATTTCCTGTCCATATCAAGCTCGATACGGGCATGCACCGCCTCGGATTCAATCCCGATACGGACATGGACAGGCTCATAGACCGGCTGAAACATCAGAACGCCGTCATTCCCCGTTCGGTCTTCTCCCACTTTGTCGGGTCGGACAGCGACGGGTTCGACGATTTCTCCGCCGGTCAGTTTGCCCGTTTCGATGCCGGGAGCAAGAAGTTGCAGGCATCGTTCAGCCACAGGATTCTCCGCCATATAGACAACTCTGCCGGCATAGAGCACTTCCCGGGACGGCAGTTGGACATGTGCCGGCTGGGGCTGGGGCTTTACGGTATCAATCCGCGCAACAACGAAATCATCAACAATGTATCGACGCTCAAGACGACCATACTTCAGCTCCGGCACGTTCCGGCAGGCGAGACGGTAGGGTATTCGCGTCGCGGAACGACAGACCGCGACAGCGTCATCGCCGCTATTCCTATCGGATATGCCGACGGACTCAACCGCAGGTTGGGCAACCGGCACTGCTATTGTCTGGTAAACGGGGAGAAGGCAGAGTACGTCGGCAACATCTGCATGGACGTTGCGATGATTGATGTTACGGGCATTGACTGCAAGGAGGGGATATGGTCGAGATATTCGGCGACCATCTGCCCGTTACGGTCTTGAGCGATGTGCTCGAAACGATTCCCTATGAGGTGCTGACAACGGTCAGCAACCGTGTGAAGCGAGTGTATTTTCAGGATTAGTGCGAGGCTGGCCGATGACAGACGAGGATGCCGCCCTTCCTGATAGTCAGGAAGGGCGGCATCTTCTGTTGGTATATCGTCTGCGTTTTGTCCGTTAGCCGGACGGCCGGAACAGTGTGTCCGTGATTCGGAGGGGGCTGTTCAGGTTGGAGAAACGGGCCGTTGTGCCCTTGGCAGATTACTTTTCGTCCATACGGCCTTGTACTTCTGCAATGCAGATTCTGTCGGTTGCCTGTCTGAGGATTTCCTGATGGTCGAACGCCAGTTGGGGTAACGCTTTCAGCGGAAACCATTCGGCCTTGGCGGCATCGTCGGTTCCTGTGGCCTCTATGGGATGGTCGAGAACCGTATAGTAGGCAACGGTGATGACTCGCTCGCGCGGGTCGCGGTCTACGGCGTCGAACGCGCCAATCTGATGGAGCTTTCCTACGGTTAGTCCTGTCTCTTCTTTCAGTTCTCGTCGGGCTGCGTCGGCTGTGGTCTCGTTTATTTCCATGAATCCGCCGGGGAACGCCCATTGCCCCTTGCAGGGATTGTTCTTTCGCTGAATGAGCAGGATTTTCATGCCGTCATTCGTGTGTGCAAACACGAGACAGTCGGCCGTAACGGCCGGATGAGGGTATCTGTAAGTGTACATCGGGTAAGTGCTTTAAGTGTCATTGTCAGTACAAAAGTATAAAAATATTCCTATAGAGCTGTCTTCCTCTGTTTATTTTTTATTAACTTTGTAGCTATGGATTTCAGAACCATAGTCAATCTGCCACGCCCGGCGTTTGAATTGCATCCCTGCGAACGGATGCTGTTTGTTGGCTCGTGCTTTGCTGACAATATCGGCCGGCGATTCAGCGAAGAACGTTTTCGCACGGTGGTCAATCCTTTTGGCGTGATGTACAATCCGGTGTCCATCCTCCATACTGTAGATAAGGTGGAGGGGACTTTCGATACGGTCGTTATCACGCTGGGAACCAACCACGTATATATAGAAAAGGAGACGGGTGAGATAGTGGATAACTGCCGGAAACGTCCCCAACGGCTTTTTGAGGAGCGGGAACTATCGGTAGAAGAATGTGTGGAAGCCTTGAAAGTGCCGTTGGGAAAGTCCTGCACAGAAATCCGTCAGCACGGTTTATCCTGACCGTCAGCCCTATCCGCTATGCCAAGTACGGCTATCATGGGAGTCAGCTCTCCAAGTCAGTCCTCCTCTTGGCAGCCGACAGGTTGACTAAACTCTATGGGGACACGGTTTATTACTTCCCTGCCTACGAGATTGTCAACGACGAACTGCGCGACTATCGCTTTTATAAGGCCGACATGCTTCATCCTACCGATCAGGCGGTGGAGTATATTTGGGAACGCTTGGCAGCAGTCTGCTTCTCTGAAGCGGCCCGGGAGTTTCTGCGGGAATGGAGTCCTGTGAAGGCGGCTCTGGCGCATCGTCCTTTCCATCCCGAGAGCGAGGAGTACAAGGCGTTCATAGCCGGCGTGCGAGAAAAGGAAAGAAAGCTGATGGCTAAGTACGGAATCTGTACTGAAACATAAGAATGGCCATGTTGTGGCTGCCTGCGCATGTAGTCAAGGTCTGGCCCTGAATAGAAAAAGAAAACAAGGAAAGTTCCTTATATTATAGCATTTGCTTATGACTGAAGACACTATAATCTCGCTCCTGACCCGGCACGGTGTCAAGCCGACCGCCAACCGGCTGCTGATAGCAGGTGCGCTGGCTGCTGAAAGCTATCCAATGTCGATGAAAGAACTGGAAGTAAAGCTGCAGACTATAGATAAGTCGGGCATCTTCAGGACGCTGACGCTCTTCCGCAATCACCATTTGGTACATCAGGTGGAGGATGGCAACGACGTTGTACGTTATGAATTGTGCCTTAGCCATAACGAGGATCACGACGAAGACATGCACGTCCATTTCTATTGCGAGCATTGTCATCGCACGTATTGCCTCAGCGACATCCCCGTCCCCAAAGTTCAGCTGCCCGAAGACTATGTTCTCCAGACCGTAAACTTTATGGTCAAGGGGTTGTGCCCCCAATGCTCACGGAAGAAGCTCCTATAATGCAGCTATGGGTATAGTCATATAGGGCCATTTATGACGGACATTGGAGGAAGCAGCGTATAGAAATGAGCTTGCAAAGTATGCTTTTGTGAGCTATTTCATAATCTCTTTCAGTGGTCTCATCACAAATTCACGCTCCTCCATCAGAGGGTGGGGGACTTTCAGGTCAGGTTCGTTGATATGTAGGTCGTCATAGAGCAGGATGTCAATATCGATGATGCGGTCTTCGTATCGCCCGTTGACCGACTTGTGCGTGCGCCCCATTTCCCTTTCTATCCGTTGTGTTTGCTCCAGCAGCTGACGGGGTGCGAGCTGGGTGTCAACGCAGACACAGGCATTGAGAAACTTGTTGGGGCTGTCGAATCCCCATGGTTCAGTCTCAAAAAAAGACGATTGAAGCACAATGTCCCCAATCGTCTCGTTTATTTTACCGATGGTCTCGTGCATGATTGCCTTGCGATTGCCAAGGTTGGAGCCAAGACCTAAATATACTGTGTGCATGTTTCGTTGCTTAATCGTTCAAAATCAGCAGTGCATCACCGAAGCAGCCAAAGTTGTATCCTGCCTTGACGGCCTTGTCATACGCTTCCATGACAAGGTCGTAACCGCCAAAGGCAGCTGTTTCCATCAGCAGGGTGGAATAAGGATGATAGAAGTTTACGAGCATGGAATCGGCCAAGCCAAAGTCGTATGGAGGGAAAATGAACTTGTTGGTCCATCCGTCATACTCTTTCAGAAGTCCGTCTGTGCCGACCGCTGTTTCCGTGGCTTTCACTACACTGGCCCCAACCGCGCAGACATGGTGGCCTTCGCGCTTCGTGTCATTGACCGTCTGGCAGGCCTTGGCATCTATGTGCATCTCCTCGGAGTCCATTTTATGCTTGGTCAGGTCTTCCACTTCAATGTCATGGAAATTGCCTAAGCCACAATGAAGGGTAATGAAAGCTGCTTTCAGTCCGCGTATTTCCATCATCTTCATCATCTGGTCTGAGAAGTGGATGTTGGTGCCCGGTGCCGTTACGGCTCCTTCCTTGGCAGCAAAGACACTCTGGAAGTTCTCCATATCCTCGGCATCTGCATGCGCAAAGTCTTCTCCCTCCACTTTCGGCCGGTTGTCTATGATGTAACGAGGGAGCGGAGCTTCGCCGAGCGCATAGAGTTCGCGCTTGAATTCTTCGTGCGGACAATCATACAGAAAACGAAGGGTTCTTCCTCGCGAAGTGGTGTTGTCTATCACTTCGGCTACCATTGTCCCCGACTCATCGAAAAAGAGCTTGTTCCCGATACGGATTTTCCGGGCAGGCTCTACCAGCACGTCCCAGAGCCGCATCTCTTGATTCAGTTCACGGAGCAGGAATACTTCAATCTTCGCATCTGTCTTTTCCTTTGTGCCATAGAGGCGTGCCGGGAATACCTTTGTATCGTTGAAGATGAATGTATCACCCTCATTGAAGTAGTTGAAAACATCCTTAAAACGGATGTAATCTTCTTCCGTGGCCTTCCCTTTCACCTCTTTGTTGTACATTTCTATGGTCTGCGACTTGCGGTGCAACACCATTAGGCGAGCCTCATCACGGCGAGTTATCTTGAAGACTTGGGTAGAACCGTCGTTCCGCGTCAATGTGCGCTCGGACGAATGTGGGTACAAAGCCACCTGTTCTTTGGGCAGATTGAATTTGAATTGTGAAAGCTTCATATTTCTATTTGAGGAGTTAAGGTGTTCAGGTATGTCTGTTTATCTCCTTGCGTCATCCAAGGGGACAAGCGGCAATGCCTGTTGAAACCTTTTACTTTTATATTCTTGTATGCTTTATCTCTTTACTTCTCTATTTCCTGCTGCTGGAGCCATTCGTCGAAATGCTCGTAATCGACACAATTCTCCACCCTAATTTCGCCTACACGGGTACGGCGGAGAGCCGTCAGGTAGGCTCCGCTATTCAGAGCTCGGCCCAAATCGCGTGCAAGGGCACGTATATAGGTGCCTTTTCCACAGACTACACGAATCATCAGCTGCATTTTTTCAGTATCAAAATCCGTGATTTCAATCTCGTCTATATGTATGTTTTTGGGTTTCAATGTAACATCCTTACCTCTCCGACGGTAGTCAAAAGCACGCTTTCCATCTACTTTTACAGCACTGTAAGTAGGCGGAATTTGTTCAATATCACCCATAAAGAGTGGCAATGTCTGCTCTATCAGTTCACGGGTAATGTGTTCTGTCGGAAAGGTTTCGTTCACTTCATGCTCCATATCGTAGCTCGGAGTAGTTGCACCCAGCTGAATGGTTGCCGCATATTCCTTTGTGTGGGCCTGCAAGGTCTCTATCTGTTTGGTCATCTTGCCCGTAGCAAGTATCAGGACTCCTGTTGCCAAAGGGTCAAGTGTACCGGCATGTCCGATTTTCACCTTTCCGTCGTTCGCCTGTGTGCAGAGATAGCGCACGTGTGCCAACGCCTTGAAGCTCGTAATGCCGTATGGTTTGTCTATCGGGATAATGGTTCCCTCTTTGAAATTCATAGGAATGGCGGTTTAGAAGTGTTAGTGTTAATCTACCATGTTCAACGAAACACCCGATAGCAATATCGCAAGGATGATTCCGCCAACGATGATACGATACCAGCCAAACGCCTTAAAGCCATATTTGGCAAGGAAATCGACAAACCATTTCATCGCAAGGAGAGCCACAATGAAAGAGACCACACAGCCAACGGCAAGCATTGTCAGATTGTCGGAGGTAGCCCAAGAGCTGTCTCCCCTCAATAAGTCAATCAAATCGAGTAGCGTTGCCCCCGCCATAGTGGGTACGGCAAGGAAGAAGGAGAACTCTGCTGCACGGCGGCGGGTAAGTCCGCATGCCATGCCACCGACGATTGTAGACATGGAACGGCTCATGCCCGGTATTACCGAAAGGCACTGAAACATACCGATATGAAATGCGCGCTTTTCGTTGACGATATTCTCGTCTGCTCCCTTGTTGAAAATCTTATCGCAAAAGAGCATGAAAATTCCACCCAAAACCAGTGTTACGGCTACGACCCAGACAGAGTCGAGCAACCAGTCAAGCAGACCGCTCTTCTTGGCAAGAAGTCCCACAATCACCGCAGGAATGACTCCAACGACAAGCAACCAATAGAATTGCAGTCGTTCTATGAAGATTCTGAGTACAAACCCCAGTACCACCACCGTCAAAGCTACAATAGCGGCTGTCAGCAGTCCCGTCAGGAAAACGCCTTTGATAAGGGAATAGCCTGCTATGCAGCCCCCAACGAATCCTGTCAGCACCCCCCAATACCACCAGTACTTCTTTATGAATTTGCCAAATAGGGAGTTTTCGGCAATGACCGGATTGCTTTCAAGTTTGAAGAAACGTTTCCAGTACAGGCAGACTACCGAGAGGATGGCCCCGAACTGAATGATAAACGTAAAGGCATGGACAAACTCATTGCCCTGTGGTACTCCGAGAAGATTCTGAGTGATAATCATGTGGCCCGTAGACGAGACAGGAAGAAACTCCGTCAGTCCCTCCACGATAGAGATAATAATGGTCTGTAGCAGTGTCATTATACCTCCGCGTCGTTGGCATCTTTCGGTCTGTATATGATGGCACCGATGATGGAAATGAATCCTATAAAAGTAACGACGGGGGCAACCTTTATGTGCATGGCACTGAAAATGCCCGGGTCAAATGTCGTTTCATTTGAGTTCCCACCACTCATCAGCACAAAGCCGATGATAACCACGGCCAGTCCGATAGCCAACAAGATGAAGTTGACCTTGCCAAAAGCTAAATTTCTCTTATCCATATTCTGTTGTTTCGATGTCTAAGAACCTGAAAGGCGACAGTGAATTTCCGTAACCGGCATGGCCGACACGGGGCAACGCCTGTCAGATTCTTTTCCCTTCTGCTATTTTACTTCTTATATTCCTTATATCTTATGCAGGTCGCCGGCTTTCATCTGTAAGAATTTGTTGACAGAAAGCCAAGAGCAAAAGAAGGTGATAATGATGCCAAAGGCCAACATGACAGCCGCTGTAATAGCGAGCACCTCCCAGTTCAGCACTACCGATATTTCAGAATCGTACTGATAAAGGAAGTACATGCCGATGCCAAGTACAACAATGGCCATCACGGCAGAGATAAATCCCTCGATGACCGCACGGCGGAGGAAAGGCAGGCGGATAAAGTTCCACGAAGCACCGACGAGTTTCATCGTATGGATAGTGAAACGACGGGCGTAGACGCTCAGGCGGATGGTATTGTTAATCAGCGAGAATGAAACCACTGTCAGCAGTCCGGCGATAATGAGCAACACCAGTCCAATCTTTCCCAATGTCCGATTGACGCTTTCTATCAGGTCCTGCCGATAGGTTATATCGCTCACCCCACGATAGGCGCGAAGCTCTTTGGAAATCCACTTGATGGAGTCGTTGTTGGCATAGTTGGCTTTCAGCTGCACCTCTATTTCTGCCGTAAACGGGTTTTCCCCTGCAAACTCGGCAGGATTTGCCCCCAGTTCCTTCGTGCCCTCCTTGAGGGCTTGCTCCTTGCTGATATAGCTGATACTGTTGATATACTCCAATCCTTCCACGCGGTTGCAGAGCTGTGCCCCCTCCTCGTTGCTCATGTCGGGCTGAAGAATCATTGTCAGCGTAAGATTCTCCTTGACGTATGAACTGAGATTGCGACTTGTAAACACGGTAAGTACCACCATGCCGATAAGTATAAGCACCATTGCCGTGCTTATACATAGTGTAACAACCTGCAGACTGTGATGACTGCGGGCCTTATTTCGTCTTTTTGCCATTCCTAAAAAAGCGTATAATACAATGTATTTGGATACAAAGGTACGGTAAAAGCGAGGAAAAACAAAAGAATTTAGGCTTTATTTAGAGTTGCACAAAGTTTTCTCTGCAACCTCCGAACTAAACAATTTATTTATCTTACCTTTGCTTGAGAATATTGTGCCCGGCGGATTCACCCCGTCGGTGTATCAAATTTCGCGTCCCGTTATTTTTCAATCTCATATTCATACAATCATTATGAGCACCATCATTTACCCCTCTCCCATATTCGGCCCCATACATAGCCGTCGTCTCGGCATCTCGCTTGGCATCAATCTGTTGCCGGCCGACGGAAAGGTGTGCACCTTCGACTGCATCTACTGCGAGTGCGGATTCAACAAAGACCACCGTACCAAGACCCCACACCCCACCCGTGAGGCCGTTGCCGAGGCTTTGGAAGCCAAGCTGAAGGAAATGCACGAAGAGGATATACGCCCCGACGTGCTGACTTTTGCCGGAAATGGAGAGCCGACCTCGCACCCGTACTTCCCCGAAATCATAGACGACACCATTCGTCTGCGCGACAGGTATTGCCCGCAGGCGAAGATTTCGGTTCTCAGCAATTCCACGTTTATACACCGGCCCAAGATTCACGAGGCACTGACAAAGGTAGATAACAATATCCTGAAGCTCGACACCATCAGTGCCGACTATATTAATAAGGTGGACCGCCCTACACAGCCGTCATACGATGTTGGCCGTATCGTTGACGGCATCAAGTCGTTCAACGGGCAGGCTATCATTCAGACACTCTTTATGAAAGGTACTTCCGAAGACGGCATCGACGTAGACAACACGGGCGAGGCATACGTTGCACCGTGGCTCGAAGCCGTCCGCGACATTGCTCCGCGCGAGGTGATGATTTATACCATCGACCGCGAGACGCCCGACAAGAATCTTCTGAAGGCCACCCGTGAAGAACTCGATGCCATCCGCGACCGCGTCGTGGCACTCGGAATCCCCTGTACGGCCTCATACTGAACAGGACAGCAAAAAGGGGCAGTCCCGAAGCGGCTGCCCCCTGATTTCATATCTGGGCACGTTCACTGCATGCAGGCGAATGTGCCCGGTGTTGTTTGGCTACTCCTTTATCCTGATGAAGGCGTTGGCAAGGATGGCAGTAAGTCCTCCCGTAGTGATTCCGCTGGAGAAAATACTCTTGATTATGTCCGGCATCTGGTCGAGGATGCCCGGCACAAGTTCTACGCTCAAACCCATGGCAAAGCTGATGGCCATGACGAGAACAGCCTTGCGGTTGATTTCGGTAGAGGCTATGATGCGGATTCCTGCGGCAGCCACCGTACCGAACATCAGCAGCGTAGCACCGCCAAGGACGCTGTCGGGAATCAGAGAAAACATCTGCCCGACAATGGGGAATAGTCCCAGCACTACGAGCGCACCGGCTATAAAGTAGCTACATACCGGCTGGCAACGCCTGTCAGCTGTATCATGCCGTTGTTTTGGGCGAAGATAGAGTTCGGGAAACTATTGAAGACCGCTGCCAGCATAGAGTTGAAGCCGTCGGCAAGGATACCTCCCTGAGCGCGCTTCATAAAGACAGGGCCTTCAACGGGCTGCCCCGATATGAGCGAGTTGGCAGTGATGTCGCCAAAAGCCTCCACGGCCGTAACAAGATAGATAAGTCCCAAGGCGATGATGGAGCCTGCGTCGAAGCTCAGGCCGTATTTGAAAGGCACGGGGACATTCAGTCCGCTGCCATTGCCCAACTGCGAAAAGTCTATCATTCCCAAGAAGTAGGCTGCCACGCATCCTATGACGAGTCCCAAGACGATGGAAGCCATGCGCAGGAAGCGGTTGTTGGAGCGGTTGAAAGCAATGATGCTGACCAGTACCAAGAGGGCAAGGCCCAGATTCTGCATTGACCCGAATGTGCCGGCATCAACTGCCGACTGACCACCTCCGCACGAATTGATGCCTGCCTTGATAAGGCACATACCTATCAGCGACACTACGATGCCCGAGACGAGCGGGGTGATAATCTTACGGGTATAGGGCAGCAGGCGGCTGACGACCATCTCGACAACCGACGCTACGAGGCAGGCACCGAAGATATAGGCCAAAGCCTGCTCCGTATCAAGTTTTCCGTTTGCCATTCCAAGCATACCTGCACCGATTATCGGACTGATGAACGAGAAGGAAGTGCCCTGAATACAGAGCAGTCCCGTACCGAACGGCCCGATACGGCGGCACTGAACGAAGGTGGCTATTCCCGATACGAAGAGCGACATCGACACGAGAAAGCCCGTAGTCTCCAAGTCAAACTTCAGCGCAGAGCTGATGATGAGGGGCGGTGTGATGATGGCGACAAAGATGGCAAGCAGGTGCTGAAGTGCTGCAAAGAGTGTCTCGCGCAGCGGTGGACGGTCTTCGAGTCCATAGATGAGTTCTTTCGATTCTTCCATTTGTGTGTTTTTATTTTTGTTAGAAGTATTATAGTCTGCTAAACGAACCTTTAGCATCGGGCAGCTTTCGTCTGCCCGGCTGTCGGAAAGCTGCATTTCGTGAGGCTCTCACCTCTTTCTTGGGAGGATGGGGGAGGCTCAGCCTTTCAGTTTTATCTCGCAGTTGTCCAAAGAGTCTATTATGGCAAGGCTCTCGCAGCGCACTCCTGCCCCCTCTATGACTTCCCGGCCGTGCTGGAAGGCCTTTTCTATGATGAATCCCGTCCCGACAAGCTCCGCACCTGCCTGACGGCAAAGGTCGATGATGCCCTTGGCGGCATTGCCGTAGGCGAGAAAATCGTCGACGAAAAGCACCTTGTCGTCCTTGGTCAGGTATTCCTTCGAGATGACAATGTGATATTCGCGCTGCTTGGTAAACGAGAAGACGGTAGTAGAAAGCATGTCAGCCATGGTAGACGGCTTCTTTTTCTTGGCAAAGACCACGGGCAAATCCAAGAGGAAGCCCATCATGATGGCCGGGGCTATGCCACTTGCCTCCACGGTGATAATCTTGTTGATTTCGGTCGAAGCGTAGCGGCGAATCAATTCTACGGCAATCTGCTTCATTAGGTTCGGGTCCATCTGGTGATTGATGAATTTGTCTACCTTCAGAATACCTCCCGGATAGCACTTGCCATCGCGCAGGATACGGTCTATTAATGCTTTCATTGTATAATATTCTTTTAAGGGGAAAGCCAAAGGTGCTCTCCCGAATTAATTGCATGCAAAAGTAATAAAAAAATGTTGTATTTTCGTTATTTTCCACATATAAAAAGTAGTTGTCGTTCCGTCATCGTCATCCATTCTTTACGCCATGCGGAGAAACGGCGGAGCTGCAGGTCTTGTTGGGAAAATATGTGTCGGTATTCGGGAAAGTCCGTAGGGACATATCTTTGTGGGCATCCGTGTTTGTCAGATGGATTTCTTGAAAAATGAAAGTGCCGTACTCGCAAAACGAGAACGGCACTTTCGCAGGGTCAAAGTGCCACTTTCACAAGGCGGAAGTGGCACTTTGGCAAAACGGGTGAGGAGGCCCGGTCTTCAGGACTGTTGTGTCAGCCCCATTTGGGCAGCTTTTTCTTTCAGCAGGACGAGTAGAGGCTCGCGCTCATTGGGCACGCGGTTGTCGAGGACAGCGTCTTTCAGGTGCTTTTTTAGTTCCCCTACCTCGCGGCTGGGCTTCAGGTGGAACAGTTCCATTATCTCGTCGCCGTCGATGCAGGGTTGCAGTTCGCGCTTGTAGTCGCGCTCCTTTAGGTCTGCCAGTTTTTTGCGAACAATCCTAAAGTTGTTGAGAAAGTGCTGCTTTCGCACGTAGTTCTTGCTCGTGATGTCGGCTTCGCACAGCGTCATCAGGTCGTCGATGTCTTCGGCAGCATCGTTCATCAGTCGGCGGACAGCCGAGTCGGTAACCTCGTCGTCGGCTATCGCGATGGGGCGCATGTGGAGGTCGACAAGTTTCTGCACGTACTTCATCTTGCTGTCCATGGGCAGTTTCATCCTTCGGAAGATGCCCGGAATCATCTTTTTTCCGATGACGTTGTGGTTGCGGAACGTCCATCCTGTCGCTGCATCCCAACGCTTGCTCTTCGGTTTCCCGATGTCGTGGAAGAGAGCCGCCCACCGCAGCCACACGTTGTCGGTATGGAGGCAGATGTTGTCCAGCACTTCGAGGGTGTGGTAGAAGTTGTTTTTATGTGCCTTTCCGTTGCGTTTTTCTACTATATCGAGTGCTGTCAGTTCGGGAAGAATGAGCTGTAGGAGTCCGCAACGCTGTAAATCGATAAACCCTTTGCTTGGGGTGCGAGTGGACATAATCTTGTTCATCTCGTCAGCTATTCGCTCACTGCTGATAATCTTGATTCGGTCGGCGTTCCGCTCCAAGGCGGCAAAGGTCTCGTCTTCGATGAAAAAGTTGAGTTGGGTGGCAAAGCGGATGCAGCGCATCATGCGCAGGGGGTCGTCGGAGAAGGTGATGTCTGGGTCGAGTGGCGTAGCAATGATGCCATCCCAAAGGTCGTCGACACCGCCAAAGGGGTCAATCAGTTCGCCGAATCGCTTGTGGTTGAGACAGACGGCAAGCGCGTTGATGGTGAAGTCGCGGCGGTTTTGGTCATCTTCGAGCGTACCGTTCTCCACTATGGGCTTCCGGCTGTCGTGGCTGTAGCTTTCCTTTCGCGCCCCGACAAATTCCACTTCCATTCCCTTGTATTTCACCTGTGCGGTACCGAAGTTCCGGAAAACGGAGAGATGGGCTTTCTTGCCGAGCATGGTCTTCAGCTCGCTTGCCACCCGTATGCCGCTGCCCACGACCACTACGTCGATGTCGTTGGAAGGCCGTCCGAGGAAAAGGTCGCGCACGTATCCGCCCACGACGTAGCACTCAAGGCCCAGCTTGTCGGCCGCCTCGGATATTTTGTGGAATATGTCTTTATTGAGAAGTTCTGCCAGTTCGGCATTTGAGAGGTCTCGCATATAAGTTTTTATTATTTCGTGGCTGCAAAGGTAATCATTTTCTTCAAGTCTCACAAATCGTCAGTGAGACAAAGCGGCATGGCAGCTGCTGAAAAACAGCGGACGGAAACTTGCTTTGCAGCTTGTTTGGTGCACAATACTTTCCCGTCGCTTCTGATGTTTTCGTTGTTTGTCTAATGCCAAGATAGTACCAAAAAACGAACTCTCAAGTTTTTGAAAGGCTGAGTCGGTGTAGCCGCTAAAACGCGTTTGGATATGCTGCTGCTTTGTTTCTGCGCTTCAGTTATTTGTTGCCGGGAGCAGGAATATTGGTAAATCATTCGTTTATTAGAATGATTTTCTGTATTTTTGCAGTCAAATAAGAATTGGATAATGACAACTCAGACTTCAGAAACCAAGGAGGAATTTAGGGGAGTGCTGGTGGAATGTAGGACGCTCTTTGCCAAGAAGCTGCACGACTATGGTGCTTCGTGGCGCATCCTGCGTCCTTCCTCGCTTACCGACCAGCTCTTCATCAAGGCCAAGCGCATCCGTTCCATAGAGATAACGGGGCAGAATCTGGTAGGCGATGATATCCGCTCGGAGTTCATTGCCCTTATCAACTATGGCGTGATAGGGCTGATACAGCTGGAGAAAGGGTTTGTGGACACGGTCGACATATCGGCAGAAGAGGCACTGGAGTTGTACGACCGGCATGCCAAGGAGGCTTACGAGCTGATGCTTAAGAAAAACCACGACTACGGAGAGGCTTGGCGGGATATGCGCGTGAGCAGCTACACTGACCTCATCCTCACGAAAATAGAACGCGTGAAGGAGATGGAGGACATCAACGGAGCCACCCTCGTCAGTGAGGGGATAGACTCCAACTATATGGACATAATCAATTACGCCGTTTTCGGAGCTATCCAACTGAATGAACAAGTTTAAGTCATACTTGGTCAATACCTGTCGCGCCCTGTTGGCATTGACGTTTATCTTCTCCGGATTCGTCAAGGCGATTGATCCGTTGGGCACCCAATACAAGATAGGCGACTATCTTGAAGCTGTGGGATTGGCTGGTTCTTTGCCCGACTGGGTGCAGTTGCTGGTTTCCATCGGGCTTTCCGGTATGGAGTTTACGTTGGGAGTGTTGCTGCTCTTGGCTATTCAGCGGCGTGTGGTCAGCAAGATGACGACGGTGTTCATGGTTCTTATGACTGCCGTCACGCTGTGGCTGGCTATCGGAGAGCCTATTCAGGACTGCGGCTGCTTTGGTGATGCCATCCGGCTGACCAACATGCAGACGTTCGGCAAGAATGTAGTGCTGCTTTTGGCTGCCCTTGTCGTTGTCAGATATCCTCTCTATCAGGTGCGGTTTATATCGAAGACGAACCAGTGGATAGCCATCTACTTTACGATAATCTTCACGCTCGTTGCGTCGGCATTGAGCCTTTACCACCTGCCATCTTCGATTTCCGTCCTTATTATATCGGACAGAATATCAGTGAGGGGATGAAAGTGCCTGAGGGAGCAAAGCAGACGAAGTACAAGACGACCTTTGTCTGTGTAAAAAACGGAGTAGAGAAAGAATTCGATGAGAACAATTACCCGTACAACGACACCACGTGGGTGTTCAAGGACAGCAGGCAGGAGATACTGGAACAAGGTTACGAGCCGCCCATTCATGATTTTTCCATCACCGACGGGGAGACGGGCGAAGACCTGACACAGCAGATTCTTGACAAGAAAGGCTATACATTCCTGCTCGTCGCTCCCTATTTGGAGACGGCAGATGACAGCAATTTCGATGAGATAAACCATATTTACGAATATGCCAAAGCGAATGGCTATGCCTTTTACGGTCTTACCGCGAGTACGGAAAAGGGTATCGGGCATTGGCGCGACATCACAGGGGCGGAATATCCGTTCTATATCACTGATGGCATAACGTTGAAAACGGTTATCCGAAGCAGCCCGGGGCTGGTACTGCTCTATCAGGGAACTATCATCAATAAATGGAGTCAGAACGACCTTCCCACTGCCGGGAGGCTCAACGCACCGCTATCTCTCATTCAGGAAGGGCACGAGCCGGAAAATCATACGTGGATGAAGATAGTGTTGATTATCATTTGCTATATTCTCCCACTGATATTGCTGATTATCACCGACCGCATCTGGGCATGGACGCAATGGGTGAAGAAGCGTGAGGAGTGGGTGAAGCAGAAAGAGCAATCCAACAGATTATATCAACTTATAAAACGTAAAAGACAAATGAGAAAGAAAATTGTAGCAGGTAACTGGAAGATGAATGAAACCTTGCAGGAAGGTATCGCACTGGCAAAGGAAATCAACGAGTCTCTGAAAGCTGAGAAGCCAAACTGCGATGTAGTTATATGCACACCGTTTATTCATCTTGCAAGCGTTGCGGGTGTACTTGACAGCGGAATTGTTGGTCTCGGTGCCGAGAACTGTGCAGATAAGGAAAAGGGAGCCTACACGGGCGAAGTATCTGCTGCCATGGTCAAGAGCACGGGGGCGCAATACGTCATTCTCGGCCATTCCGAGCGTCGTCAGTACTACGGAGAAACTGCAGAGATTCTGAAGGAAAAGGTAAAGCTCGCTCTTGCCAACGGTCTGAAAGTAATCTTCTGCTGCGGTGAGACTCTCGAAGAGCGCGAGGCTGAAAAGCAGAACGAGGTAGTTAAGGCTGAACTCGACGGCTCTGTCTTCAACCTGACAGCCGAGGAATGGAAAAGCATTATCCTCGCTTACGAACCTATATGGGCCATCGGCACAGGCAAGACTGCAACCTCTGACCAAGCGCAGGAGATGTTGGCATACATCCGTTCTATTGTAGCAGAGAAGTATGGCAAGGAAGTTGCTGAAGAGACCTCTATCCTCTACGGTGGCAGCTGTAAGGCCAGCAATGCGCCGGAACTTTTCTCCAAGCCTGATATTGACGGTGGCTTGATAGGTGGGGCTTCCCTGAAGGCTGCCGATTTCAAGGGTATCATCGACGCTTGGAAGAAGTAATCATACTTCCGTCCCATTCCGATTCAGCAAGCAGTCCGCCTTTTCAGAGACGGCTGCTTGCCGAATCCTTTTAATCAGACAAGAAGATGAAAAGACTCCTGACCATATTATTCATTGCCTGCTGTGCCGTGATGACGGCCAGTGCGCAAGGAAACGTTACTGTTACGCAGAGTGCTGACATTGACGCATTGGTCAATGGCAAGAAATCAGCAGCCAAGACCAAGGAACAAATCAAGGCTGAAAAGAGAGCGGCAAAGAAAGCCGCGAAAGAAGAAAAGAGAAGAGCCAAGGAACTGGAACGGCTCCACCGTGCCGGTGCCGTAAAGACTCCCACGCCCAATACCACCACTACACTTACACAAGAAACCAAGAAGATTGCGGCACCCAAGCCCGACAATCACAAGATAGAAGCCCCACGAGTAGTCGTCAGTCCTACTCCCGTTGCCCCGAGAACAAAGCTCGTCATGAGGAAAGTGCGTCGGCAACGTTCTGCAACAGACGGAGAAACGGGAGAACGACGCGTAGTTGTAAAGCGCGTACTGAAGACCTTAAAGAAAGTCCGCGGCTTCCGCGTACAGGCGTATTCGGGAGGCAACACGCGCGCAGCCCGTCAAAAAGCAGAAAAAACAGGTCAGTCGGTGAAGATGATATATCCCGATCAGCCCGTCTACGTGCATTTCTATTCGCCGAGATGGATGTGTCAAGTGGGCAATTTTACCACTTATGAACAAGCACGCAAGGTAATGCGCAAGCTGAAGGCGTCAGGATTTCCACACGCTTGTGTCATTCGCACCATGGTAACAATCAAGACCAGTACGCCCGTGGAATGAGTTTGCTGTCCGAAAACGTCAGGCAAGCCCTATCCCTCCCCAATGACCCGGTCATTTCCAACGAAATTTCATATTCAAAATCTAATCATATCAAATAAAGATACAATGAATCCAGAAACGCAATTCCGCGACGGTCTTGATGAGCTCGCCGCACATTATAAGGAAGTACTCACCCTTTTGGGCGAAGACCCACAGCGTGAAGGCTTGGAGAAGACGCCGATGCGCGTCGCCAAGGCCATGCAGATACTGACCCGAGGCTACACGCAGGATCCGCACAAGGTGCTCACCGACGCCCTCTTTGCCGAGAAATACAATCAGATGGTAATAGTCAAGGACATCGATTTTTTCTCCATGTGCGAACACCACATACTTCCTTTCTATGGCAAAGTGCATGTGGCATATATCCCCGACGGCTACATCACGGGATTGAGCAAGATTGCCCGTGTCATCGATATATTCAGCCACCGCCTGCAAGTGCAGGAACGGCTGACCGAACAAATCAAGGACTGCATACAGGATACGCTTCATCCTCTCGGAACCATGGTCATCGTGGAGGCCAAACACATGTGCATGCAGATGCGCGGAGTAGAGAAACAGAACTCCATCACGACGACCAGTGCCTTCAGCGGAGCCTTCAATCAGGCCAAGACACGCGAAGAGTTTATGAATCTGCTGCGTACCGAGTCCAAGAGAATATAATCAAGATTAACCGTAAAGCAACATTCAATTAGATAATGAAGTTCATTTCATGGAATGTCAACGGGCTGCGAGCCTGCGTGGGCAAGGGATTCAAGGAGAGCTTTGAGGCTCTGGATGCCGACTTCTTCTGCTTGCAGGAGACGAAGATGCAGGAAGGTCAGCTCGACATCAGTTTCCCCGGATATGATTCCTATTGGAATTACGCCGACAAGAAAGGCTATTCAGGTACTGCCATCTTCACACGGCACAAGCCCCTAAGCGTCGGTTATGGCATAGGAATAGACGAGCACGACCATGAGGGACGGGTCATCACGCTCGAGATGGAGACCTTCTATCTTGTTACGGTCTATACACCCAACTCGCAGGACGGGCTTCGCCGGCTTGAATACCGTATGCAGTGGGAGGACGACTTCCAAGCCTACCTGCACCGGCTGGACGAGAAAAAGCCCGTCATAGTGTGCGGAGACCTGAATGTAGCCCATCAGGAGATAGACCTGAAGAACCCGAAGAGCAACCGAAAGAACGCAGGCTTCACCGACGAGGAGCGCGAGAAAATGACAACATTGTTGGGTAACGGCTTCTTCGATTCCTTCCGCACGCTCTATCCCGAACAGATAACCTACTCGTGGTGGTCGTACCGTTTCAGGGCGAGAGAGAAGAACGCAGGATGGCGCATTGACTATTTCCTCGTTTCCGACCGTCTTCGCGACCAGCTCGAAGAAGCCAAAATCCACACCGAAGTATATGGCAGCGACCATTGTCCAGTGGAAGTTGACCTGAAGATATAAATGATATGCGCGAGCAAATCAAGCTGCTTTTGCTGATGGCTGCCGTATTGGCAGCCGTCATTGTCTATGCAGCCATTCCCACGGAATGGTCGATAGGCGGCTTGATACTGCGAAAAATCAACTTGGCAGCCTTGGAACGACCATTCCGGCCTGCTGCCGCCGTACCGAAGACAAGGATTCAGCGGCATCTTGCCACCCGTCAGACAATACTCTTTATAGGCGATTCGATGCTCGAAGGGCTTTCCCTCCGGTTGGGCGACTATGCCAAGGAGAATGGCCATACCCTTCACACCGTGATATGGTACAGCTCTACCACGGAACGGTGGGCCAACACCCAAACGCTCGAACACTACGTGCAGCAGTACAAGCCCACCTACCTGCTAATCTGCCTTGGAAGCAACGAACTGTTTGTCAACGACCTTCCGGAGCGTACCCGGTTTATCCGAACGCTTGCCGGCAAGCTCTCCACGCTTCCATTCGTATGGATTGGTCCTGCCGACTGGAACGGCGACACGGGCATCGTGGACATTATCAGGAAAGAGGTCGGGGAAGAACACTTCTTCGACAGCCGGCACCTGCAACTCAAGCGCGGCCCCGACCACTACCATCCCACCCGGGCCGCTGCCGCGCAATGGATGGACAGCGTGGCCGTCTTCCTGCAAAGCCGCCATTGTGCCGGCCCTTTGCTCCTGAAGAAGCCCGAGAGCCACCACAAGGCAGCCTCTACCCAGATTCTTCAACCCACATTCGAGGGATACGGAGAGAGAGCCTCCAAATAATGAACAAAGGCAGCGTCGCCTGTCAGAATACAGTCTTCCAGACATGCCTTTCCACCCGGCAAAGCCTTCAGAAAGATGATAGAACCGAGCCAGTTACTCCCCTCTCTGCTGTCGTTCCTTTCCACTTCCGACGGCAGTTGGTCGCTATGCACGATTCCGTTCATGGCAGCCTTCGTGGCGTTCTTTGCCCTCTATCTCGTCTTCTGCAAGGAGCGGCGGAGCTGGATGCAGCTCTATGTCGTAGCGTTCAGCCTCTTCTTCGCCTTCAAGGCCAACGGCGCGCTGATGGTCCTCCTCCCCACGACGGCACTGCTCTCGTGGTTTCTCACCCCGAAGATGATGCGTCTCAGGCGCGGTACACCCCGTAGGGCAGGCTTGTGGCTCGTCATTCTCATTGAACTTCTGCCCCTTCTGTATTATAAATACACCGACTTCACGCTCAGTATCTTCAACGACCTGCTGAAGACCAACTTTGCCCTGCAACATCTTTTCCTGCCAATCGGCATCTCGTTCTATACCTTTCAGGCCATCAGCTACACCGTTGATGTCTACAAAGAACGCTTTCCGAAGACAACAGGACTTGTAGAGTATCTCTTCTATCTTACTTTCTTTCCCCTCCTTGTTGCCGGGCCTATCACCCGTGCCGGAGTGCTCATACCCCAAATCAGCCAGCCTCGTCCCGTCAGTAAGGAACTCGTCGACCGCGGTTTGTGGCTCATCGTCTGCGGACTATTGAAGAAAGGCGTCATTGCCGACTATCTGGCGCAATACAACAACTGGATATTCAGCGACCCTACAGCCTATTCCGGCTTCGAGAACGTGATGGGAGTGCTCGGCTACACCCTTCAGATTTACAGCGACTTCTCCGGCTACAGCGACCTCGCCATAGGCATAGCAGCCCTCATGGGATTCGAGCTGAAGGATAATTTCCGCTTTCCTTACCAGAGCCTCAACCTGACAGAGTTCTGGCACCGCTGGCATATCTCGCTGTCTACGTGGTTTCGCGACTATCTCTATATTCCTCTCGGAGGCAACAGGCGGGGGAATCTCCGCACTTACGCCAACAGCTTCATAGCCATGATAGTGGCAGGACTATGGCACGGAGCATCGGGAATGTTCGTCGTCTGGGGACTTCTCCATGGTGTGGGGCTGGTCTGCCACAAGTTCCTGAACAACCATCTGCTGAAGCGAATCCCCGACAACCTCGCCGTCAGGGTGATCAGCTGGTCCGTCACTTTCGGATACGTGGCCTTTGCGTGGATATTCTTCCGCTCGCCGGATATAGACACAGCCTTTGCGCTGATAGGCAACGTCTGCGACGATTTTACCTTGGCCGACTTCCATCCCTTTGTAATGGCACGTCCGCTGTGGATGCTTCTTCTTGCCGTCGGATTGGAACTCCACTCCATTCGTGAGTCGGATTACCTCTGGATGCAGCAGCGTTTCGTCCGCTTTCCGTGGATAGTGAAGTTCATTGTCTTTGCCGTTGTCGTCCAAATGGTCATTCATCTCAGTATGGACAACGTTCAGCCGTTTGTATATACCCAGTTTTAGGCGGCCCCTTGTCTTCAGAGGAAACGGCAGCCACGCCCTTTCCCACTCATTGAATTCTGCCCGTGGCGTAGCAGGCAGCCCAAGGCAAATTAGTTAAGTCGGCAGAAGCGGCAGGGCTGTCCGTCAGTCTTTATGAACCTCTCTCACGGCACTTTGTTTTCAACTTATTACAGCTCCATTTGGAAAGTCTTATGGCAGCAAAACGAAAGTGCCGTTTTCGCATCGTCAAAGCGACACTTTCGTCGTGTCAAAGTGTCCCTTTCGTTTTATGGTTTATACACGTTTGTATAATGATCTGTATACGCTTGTATAATAAGTTATACACGTTTGTATAATAAACTATGTCCAAGGGCTTTATGAGTCGGATACGTTTGTAGTGCCGGTATGGCAGTGCTGCGAATCGGTGTCTTTTCGGTGGTGCAGGGGGGATGGGGCATCGGCAGGCTCTCTGTGGAGCATGTTGTGGCGTATGGATTGGACAGGCACGGCCATGCCGGTATGCAGGGCCACGGTTGATGCCGCTGCGGCGTGCCTGTAATGACAGAGACGGGACTGCGCCCCGTCTCTGCTTGTGTGTCGTTTGTGCTGTTTGTCCTTCCTTGCCTTGGGGATGCTTGTCAGTACATGCCCAGCAGGAAGTGGTAGATGTAGCTGATGCCCAGTCCGGCAATGGTGGCGACGACGACGTGAATCATTCCCGGTGCCATGAAGGAGTGGTTGAGCAGATACTTGCCGATGACGGTTGTGCCCGAGCGGTCGAAGTTGACGGTCGCAATGTCCGACGGGTAGTTGGGGATGAAGAAGTAGCCGTAGACCGACGGCATGACGCCTAAGAGTATCCATCCCGGGATGCCCAGCGAATAGGCGAGGGGCAGCATGCTGACGACGACCGCCCCCTGCGAATTGATGAGTACGGAGACGGCGAAGAAGGCAAAGGCGATGGCCCACGGATAGTCCTGAACGATGCCGCCGAGGAGCAGCTGCATCTCTTCCTGATAGTTGTCGAAGTAGGTGTTGCTCATCCATGCGATGCCGTAGATGGCCACGACGGCCACCATTCCGTTTTGCCATACGGGACCCGATATGGCAGCCTTGGGCTTTGCCTTGCAGCATACAATCATCAGGGCGCAGGCTGTCAGCATGATTATCTGAATGACGATGTTCATGGCGAGCGGCTTGGAGGCCTTCTGCGTGATTCCGTCCACGACGATGCTGCTCCTTACCAGCTTCTTCGTGTCTATGCTTACTCTGCCCGGGGTCTTTGCCGCAATGGTGACGGTGTCAGGCTCGTGCTCTATCAGAAGGCCCTTGGCTTCTGCCGTCCTGACGTCTTTGTCCGTTGCGAGGTAGACTTTCTTCGCTCCTTGCATGTAGTACGACCTGACGAGCGTGGTGTCTTCCTGTGTCGGAAGCATGCTGACGGACGTTACATGGTCTACCGCCTTTACACTGCTGTATTCAGGCAGTATGTTGATGCCGAACATGCTGGTAACGGAGAAGACGACGATGACGGCGAGGGATGCCATGAATATGTACACGGCACGCTTGCTTTCGGGCGATATTTCCTTGTCGAGGGTGGTTGCGGTGCTGCCGTATATGTAGTCGTACTGGACGGGGTCTTTTATTCTTTTCTGAAATTCGGGGTCTTTGTCCAAGTCCTTGCCCCTCTTCCAGCTATAGGCTACGGCTGCCAGTATTCCGAGAATACAGGCAGGGATGTTCACCATGATGACCTGAATGTTGCTGACATTGAATCCGTTGTCGCCCGAGATGGCGGCAAAGGCCACTACTGCGGCTGCAATGGGAGAGCACGTGATGCCTATCTGAGAGGCGATGCTGGCTATTCCGCAGGGACGCTCGGGACGTATTCCTTTCTTCAGGGCGATGTCGCAGATAATGGGCATCAGCGTGTAGACGACGTGTCCGGTACCTACAAGTATTGTCAGGAAGAATGTGGTGAACGGGGCGAGGATGGTAATACGGTCGGGATGCTTCCGCAGGAGTTTCTCTGCAATCTGTATCATCCAGTCCATTCCTCCCGAGGCTTGGAGGATTCCGGCACAGGTTACGGCGGCGATGATGATGTAAATCACATCCGTAGGCGGTTCGCCCGGTTTCAGCTGGAAGCCGAATACGAGGATGGCGAGGCCAATACCGGAAATGGCACCGAGGGCCAGCGAACCATAGCGCGCTCCTACCCATAGGGCGATGAGTACGACTAACAACTCAATAATCATTAAGATTGTCATAGGCTTTTTGTTTAATGTTTATGTAATGACCCAGTTAAGGATACTGCAAAAGTACGACAATTCTGTTATATTATTTGTTGCTTATCTGTCTTTTTGCTTAAGAAATCGGGCGTTTAGTTGAAAAGTGGCATGTCGCTCGGGGTTTCCCTTGGGCGTTGTGGCGGCTGTGTGATGTATGTGCGGCAGGTCTGATGGTGTATGTTGAAGTGGTGATGCCTGTATCGTTGAGGCTGCAAAATGCCGTAAAGGCAGACAGGGAAGAACGATGTTGTACCGTTCTTCCCTGTCGGATGATTTGCAGTTATGCGGAGAGTGTGCCGGAAACGGCCCTGTGCATGGGGCTATCCCCGTATATACTCTTCGCCCTTGAGGAATACGCGCTGAATGATGGGGGTAGTGTAGGCGTAGGGAATAAAGTCGATGGACGGGATGGGGGCGGTGATGTAGAAGTTGGCGACCTTTCCTACGGTTATCGAACCGTAATCCTCGCTCAGTCCCATGGCGCAGGCGGAGTTCAGTGTTGCCGCATTGATGGCTTCGGCCGGCATCAGACGCATCTTGATGCAGGCCAGCGATACGGCAAACTTCATGTCGCCTGACGGCGTGGAGCCGGGATTGTAGTCGGAGGCTATGGCCACCGGCAGTCCTGCCTCTATCATCTTTCTGGCCGGAGCAAACGGCATGTTGAGGAAGAACGACGTGCCGGGCAGGGCAGTAGGTATGGTCTCGGAATCCTTGAGGAGCTGGATGTCGTGGTCGTCCATCGCTTCGAGATGGTCTACGGAGAGGGCATTGCACTCTACGCCCACCTCTACGCCACCCGAAACGGCAAGTTCCTCGCCGTGTATCTTGCCGCGCAGGCCATACTTGGCGCCGGCCTGCAGCAGTCGGCGGGTTTCGTCGGGGGTGAAGAAGCCTTCGTCGCAGAAGACGTCGATGAAGTCGGCAAGGTTTTCCTTTGCCACTGCCGGGAGCATGTCGTTGATGATATGGTCTACGTATTCTGCCTGCCGGCCTGCATAGGCCCGTCCTACGGCATGTGCACCGAGGAAGTTTGCCACCACCTTTACGGGAGCGGTCTCCTTGATACGGCGGATGACGCGCAGCATCTTCAGCTCGTCTTCGAGGTTCAGTCCGTAGCCGCTCTTTATCTCCATTGCGCCCGTACCCTTGCGGATGACTTCGTCTACGCGCTTCATTGCCTGCTCGTAGAGTTCGTCTTCCGAAAGTTCGTGCAGCCGGTCGGCGGAATTGAGGATGCCGCCGCCTCGTTTGGCAATCTCCGCATAGCTCAGTCCGCGAATCTTGTCTACAAATTCGCCCTCGCGGCTTCCTGCATAGACGACGTGGGTGTGGGAGTCGCAGAATGACGGCAGCACTGCACCGCCTTCTGCATCCACAATCATTGTGCTGCGGTCTACCTGCGGCGTGTCAATGCGTGGGCCATACGACACGATGCGTCCGTCTTCTACATAGAGGAAAGCATTTTCTATGGCATTGAGTTGTGCCATTTCCTCGCCTTTCAGGCAGTGTTTGCCGTCGTGTCCGATACCTGCGAGGATGCCTATGTTTGTTATTAATAGTTTCATAGTAGAGGCCTTTCCCTCTGTCCTCCCTCAAAGCGAGGGGAGGGGAAACATGAGGAGGGATAGGATTTTGTTATAGGGTTAATGATGATTTAACAGCTTCATAGTTCTCTTGGAAAGAAAGGGAACAGCCTGCAATACGGCAAGTAGCGGTATCCGTTTCCCCCTCTCCGGTTCGGAGAGGGGAAGCGGATTTTATTTACTTGCGCAGGAACTCCACCGACTTGGCGATGTGCGGAGCATGAACTGGTCGTTCTCGACGAACGGCACTACCTTGCGGTAGGCATCGAAGATGGCTTCGATGGCCGGAGAAGACTTCAAAGGGCGACGGAACTCGAGTGCCTGTGCTGCATTGAAGAGTTCAATGGCGAGCACGCGCTCGGTGTTCAGCACTACCTGATAGAGCTTCGTGGCTGCGTTGGCACCCATGCTGACGTGGTCTTCCTGTCCCTGCGAGGAAGGAATACTGTCGGCAGAAGCCGGCGTACAATACATCTTGCTCTGGCTTACGATGGAGGCTGCGGTGTACTGCGGAATCATGAAGCCGCTGTTTACGCCCGGTTTGGCAACCAAGAAGCTTGGGAGGTCGCGTGTGCCGGAAACGAGCTTGTAGATGCGGCGTTCGGAGATGTTGCTGAGTTCGCAAAGTGCGATGGCAAGGAAGTCCATCGGCTGTGCGATAGGCTCACCGTGGAAGTTGCCGGCAGAGATGACGAGGTCTTCGTCGGGGCAGACGGTCGGATTGTCGGTAGCTGCGTTCACTTCGATGTCAATGACTGACTTCACGTAGCGGATAGTGTCCTTCGATGCACCGTGAACCTGCGGCATGCAACGGAAGGAGTATGGATCCTGCACGTTGACCTTTGGCTGCTTGATAAGCTCGCTGCCTTCGAGCAGTTCGCGGATGCGTGCAGCGGTCTCTATCTGTCCCTGATGCGGACGGACGGCGTGTACGGCGTGTGTGAACGGTTCGATGCGGCCGTCGTAAGCCTCGAGCGACATGGTTCCAATCTTGTCTGCCCAGTCGCTCAGACGCTGTGCCTGAAGCAGGCACCAAACGGCAAATGCGTTCATGTTCTGCGTGCCGTTGAGCAGTGCCAGACCCTCTTTGGACACGAGCTGGATGGGCTTCCAGTTCATCTTCTTCAGCATTTCTTCGCCGGAGATTACCTCGCCGTTCAGTTCCACGCTGCCGATTCCCAGCAGCGGAAGGCAGAGGTGAGCCAATGGCACGAGGTCGCCCGATGCCCCGAGCGAGCCTTGCATGTATACAACGGGATAGATGTCGTTGTTGAAGAAGTCTATCAGACGCTCTACCGTTACGAGCTGACAGCCGGAGAAGCCGTAGCTCAGGGACTGAATCTTCAGCAGAAGCATTATCTTCACGATGTCATTAGGCACGCGTTCGCCCACACCGCAGGCGTGCGACATCATCAGGTTCTTCTGAAGGTCGGAGAGCTGCTGCTTGTCGATGGAGATTTTGCAGAGCGAACCGAAGCCGGTAGTTACGCCGTAGATTGGTTTGTCTGATGTCTCTATCTTCTTGTCCAAGTATTCGCGGCAACGGACAATGCGCTGGCGTGCGTCGTCAGAGAGTTCAAGTTTGATACCTTTTTCTATTATCTCCCCGATGCGTTCGATGGAGAGATGTTCTGCACTTATTTGATGTGTCATTGTTGTTGATTTGTTATATTATTATTAAGGATGGGGAAACAGCCGAAAGCCGTTATGCCCGGGCGGTGCAAACGCTTTCTTGGGAGCGGCCGAAGGACTTCCTTGGAAATCTCTTTAGGACTTTCTTAGGAATCGCTTTAGGGCTTCCTTGGGAACCATTTGAGGGCTTCCCCGGGACGTTTCCGCTGCTTCCCTATCCTCTTGTTTTCATTGATTAAAATGCTTTGTTGATGATGTCGTCTTCCACGAGGTTGGGAAGCGTTACGGTCAGGCCCGGAGTGCGCTCCATCTCACGCTTGATAGCGTCCATTGAACCCTTGTTGCGTGCCCAGCTGCGGCGCGAGATGCCGTTGTTCACGTCCCAGAGGAGCATCTGGCGGATGTGGCGTTCTGAATCCTCGCCACCGTCGATGACCATGCCGAAGCCTCCGTTCATCACTTCGCCCCAACCGACGCCGCCGCCATTGTGGATGGAAACCCACGTTGCACCGCGGAAAGAGTCGCCGATGACGTTCTGGACGGCCATGTCGGCACAGAATTGTGAGCCGTCGTAGATGTTGGAAGTCTCGCGGAACGGAGAGTCGGTGCCGGAAACGTCGTGGTGGTCGCGGCCGAGAACGACAGGACGGCTGATTTCGCCACGCTTGATGGCCTCGTTGAAAGCCAAGGCTATCTTTGTACGGCCTTCAGAGTCGGCGTAGAGAATACGGGCCTGCGAGCCGACTACGAGCTTGTTCTTGCCTGCTTCCTTAATCCAGTGGATGTTGTCGTCGAGCTGGCCGATGATGTCGGGCGTTGCGGTCTTTCGGATTTCTTCGAGCACTTCTGTGGCGATGCGGTCGGTAGCCTCCAAGTCCTTCGGGTCGCCTGACGAGCATACCCAGCGGAATGGGCCGAAGCCATAGTCGAAGAACATCGGGCCCATGATGTCCTGCACGTAGGAAGGATAGCGGAACTTGCCGTTCTCGCCCATGATGTCGGCACCTGCGCGGCTCGACTCCAAGAGGAAGGCGTTGCCGTAGTCGAAGAAATACATACCGTTGGCAGTCAGTCTGTTGATGGCTGCTACCTGACGGCGCAGCGACTCCTGCACCTTCTCCTTGAACTTCTCCGGCTCTTCTGCCATCATGCGCTTGCTCTCCTCCAACGAGACACCGACGGGATAGTAGCCTCCTGCCCATGGGTTGTGGAGCGAGGTCTGGTCGGAGCCGAGGTCTACGTGTACGTTCTCTTCTGCGAGACGCTCCCAGAGGTCTACCACGTTGCCGACGTATGCCATGGAAACTACGCGCTTCTCTTCGACGGCCTTGCGGATGGCAGGTATCAGCTCGTCAAGGCTTTCGTGGAGTTCGTCCACCCAGCCCTGCTCATAACGCTTGCGTGCTGCGAGCGGATTGATTTCAGCCGTTACGCTCACCACGCCTGCGATGTTGCCGGCCTTTGGCTGTGCGCCCGACATACCGCCGAGACCGGCAGTTACGAAGAGCTTCATGTTATCGCCGCCTACCTTGCGTGCGGCGTTCAGCACGGTGATGGTAGTTCCGTGAACGATACCCTGCGGGCCGATATACATATACGAACCGGCAGTCATCTGGCCGTACTGGCTCACGCCCAGTGCATTGAAACGCTCCCAGTCGTCCGGCTTTGAGTAGTTGGGGATGACCATGCCGTTTGTTACAACCACGCGCGGTGCGTTCTTATGCGAGGGGAAAAGTCCGAGCGGATGGCCGGAGTACATCACGAGGGTCTGCTCGTCGGTCATTTCGCTCAGGTATTTCATCACGAGGCGATACTGTGCCCAGTTCTGGAACACGGCACCATTGCCGCCGTATGTGATAAGCTCGTGCGGATGCTGTGCCACAGCCTTGTCGAGGTTGTTCTGTATCATCATCATGATGGCGGCAGCCTGCTGCGACTTGTGCGGATATTCGTCAATGGGACGGGCGTACATTTCGTATGTAGGACGGAAGCGATACATGTAGATGCGTCCGTAGGTTTCCAGTTCGTTGGCAAATTCGGGTGCGAGCGTTGCGTGGAATTTCTTTGGGAAATAGCGCAGTGCGTTGCGCAGCGCGAGCTTCTTCTCCTCTGCTGTCAGGATGTCCTTGCGCTTCGGGGCGTGGTTGATTTCCTTGTCGTAAGCCTGCAATTCAGGCAGCGTGTCGGGAATGCCGGCACGTATGTCAGCTATAAACTGTTCTTTAGTCATTGTAGTAGGTTTTTTGAAATTACAATTTTGCTTCTACGGTCTTCATGATTTCCGCCTCTGCCTCGTTGGCTTTCTTGATGAGCTCGTTAGCCTCGGCAACGAGCTTGTCGGCAGTTTCGCGGTCTTTCAGGCCGGAAGCGTTGATTTTGACGTTCAGGCCTGCGCCCAGTACGGCGGCACGGGCAGCGAGTACGCCTACGCCTGCGTCGGAAACGCTGTTCGGGTTGCCTTCCTCTGCCATCGCCTTGCAAAGTTCGAACACCTTGAACGATGCCTGCATGGTGTGCAAAGGAACTTGGGTCGCAAACAAAGTAGCAGCCTGAATGGCGGCAGAGCGGGCAGCCTTTTCCTCGTCTGTTCCCTTCGGCAGTCCGAATGCTTCCATGATACGGTTGAAGGCCTCGGTGTCTTCGTCTACGAGCATCATCAGCTCTGCCTGTATGGCCTGGCCCTTCTCGGCCCAGTTGCTGAACTCTTCCCAACGGTCGTCCCAGCCGGCCTTGTGACTCGAGAGGTTGGCTACCATTGTGCCGAGAGCCGCACCGAGTGCGCCCATGTAGGCAGAGATGGTACCGCCGCCCGGGGCAGGAGACTCGCGCGATGTCTCGTCGGCAAATCCCTTCACCGTAAGGTCTACGAGCTTGGCACTCTTCTGTGCGTCTTCCAGCAGATACTCGATGACCTTCTCGCGTGGGTTGAACGGTTTCAGGTCGTCGAGGCCCATCGACTTGATGGCGATTTTCAGTATGTCGTCCTCCGGAATACCCGTAGAGCGGTTCTGTTTCTTCAGGAAGTATTTTCCTGCCTCAATCAGCGTGCGCTTCGGAATCAGTCCGACGATTTCCGTACCCGTAACCCGTACGCCGCGGTTCTGTGCGCAGCGGCACACCTCGTCGAAGGCCACGTGGAGCGGCGTAACGTTGATGTCGGTGATATTCATCGAAACCTGTGCTATTTCATACTCGTCGATATACCATCCGATGGCCTTTGTCGATTTCAGCGTACCCGGAATCATGATGGTCTTTCCGTTGGCATCCTTCATCGGCTTTCCTACTGGTGAGCCACCTTCGCGCTGCGGACGGCCTTTTTCTCTCACGTCGAAGGCTATCGCGTTGGCACGACGCGTGGAGGTGGTGTTGAGGTTGAAGTTAGTAGCAATCAAGAAGTCGCGCGCGCCTACGGCCGTGCAGCCTGTGCGTGCCACGCCCTCGTCCCATGCGCGTGCACCGAAGTCGGGAGCTTCTTTCTCTACGGTCATTCTCTCGGGCAGCCCCTCGTATTCGCCCTTGCGGCAGATTGCCAGATTCTTTCTCTCGGGCGTTCTTGCGGCAGCCTCATAGCAGTAGCATGGTACTTTCAGTTCGGTAGCGATACGTTCTGCCAGCTGACGGGCCAGTTTTGCACACTCTTCGAGCGTGATGCCTGCGACGGGAATGAGGGGGCAGACGTCTGTCGCTCCCATACGGGGGTGTGCGCCGTGGTGCTGGCGCATGTCGATGAGCTGTGCAGCCTTCTTCACACACTGGAAAGCGGCCTCTACGACCACTTGCGGTTCGCCCACGAAGGTTACAACGGTGCGGTTGGTGGCTTCTCCCGGGTCTACGTCGAGTAACTTGACACCCTTTACGCGCTCTACTTCATCGGTAATCTGCTTGATTACTTCCTTGTTGCGTCCTTCACTGAAATTAGGAACGCACTCAATGATTTGTTTTTCTTGTACCATATAATTATATAGATATTAAACTTTAGGCGTTTAGCTTTTCGGGTGTAAATGTAGTAATAAGTAGCCGGAATACAAAATATTTATCCTTAAACTATACAAAATAATTGATTTAAGGGCGGATTTTAGTTCTAATAGAGGGATGAGCGGCTGTCGGCAGGGTGTGTTCTCCCCGATGTCAGCCTGTTGCGCGGGCATGCCGTGGACGGCTCTTCCCGTCTGCATGGCGACTGCCGTTGCCGTCCGGAACTTTGGCAAGATGCTCTCCTTCTTCCGCCCTGCCAGAACGGGCATGGAGGAATCGTTTCATGAAAGTGCCGTTTTGGCGGTGTCAAAACGGCACTTTGACCATGCGAAAACGGCACTTTCACCTTACGGTTCTGGCAGGCTGTTTTCGCACAGAGGCTTCTGCCGCCCATCTGCCTAAAAAATATAAATATATTTGGGTTTTCGTTTCCTTTGTGCTATCTTTGCAGTTCTAAAGGCAGTTGTCTGGCTTTGTCGCTGACATTCTTGAAGTGTGAGAGGAAAGTCCGGGCAGCATAAGGCATCCTGCTTCCGAAAACAGAAGCTATTGGTAACAGTAGATGTAGGCAGAAGAGAATAACCGCTGCCCTTGGGCAGTAAGGGTGAGAAGGTGGTGTAAGAGACTACCAGCAGGCTGGCGACGGTCTGGCTGTGCCGTTCAGGAGCTGCAAGTTCATGTATACCGTCGTTTGAGGATTGCCTGTCCGAGCCAAGTGCACGACGGAGGGTAGAACGCTGAAGCCACAGGGCGACTTGTGGATTGGATAAATGACAAGCACCTCGCTTGCGGAAACGCACGGGAGGGACAGAACCCGGCTTATAGGACAACTGCTTTTACCCATACTCCCTGCTCTGCCTGCCGACCGACCGGGTGGGGGAGAAGGTGAGAGGGGCTTCATGGAGGAATATTATGAACGATTTGGAAGAAAGATATACGACCGTTCTGGACGATTTCCAGCATCGTATAGAGAATAAAATCAAGCATCATAAGGACGAGGCCGGCTTTCCGCAGATGCCTCACGGACTGGACGAGCAGGAACTGTCTGACTATCTGTTCGACTATCAGGCGGCATTGGACAGCGAGGGGACGGAGCGGTCGCAGTATACGGTGGCAGGGATATTGCTCTGCCTTCCTATTCTCGTCATGTCGGCTTTCCCGGAGAAGAGCCTTCCTTTCCGGGGATATCTGAATGTCGTGGCTGCCATAGCCGTCGGGTTCGTCCTCTTCGGCATCTATAAGGTGCTGATGAAGGCTTTGGTGCGGAAGCGCATAGCACGTGCCAACCGCGACTATCCGAAGGCGAAAGAGTATGTGGATGCCGTCCGGCAATTTTAATGACGATTAAACATCAGGTTTATGGAACTTCCCGATTTTCTGTCCTACAAGGACAAGTTTTCTCAAGAGGGTTTCGTTGAGAAGATTCAGCGAGTGGCAAAGCGGGCCGGTGCCAAACTGGTCTATGCAGCACTGCTGTTATACTATACGTTGGAAAGCGACAAGGTGTCTGTAAAGGACAAGGCTATCATACTGGGAGCACTCGGCTATCTGATTTCTCCGCTTGACGTTGTTCCCGATGCCATCCCTATTGCCGGGTTGGGCGACGACCTTGCAGTGCTCATCTATGTGCTTCATAAGTTTTGGGGACAGGTGAGCGAAGAAGTAAAGGCGAAGGCCCGTGCGCGGTTGCTGCGGTGGTTCGACGAGGAGGAAGTCGGTGCTGTGGACAGCTTGTTCTCCGACAATCCTACGGAGGGGCCTGTCTGACGTTTCCGTCCCTTTATGGGGGAGTCAGGATAAACCGGCATTTCGTGTCCCGGGGCATGGTATGGGCTGTCCGATAATTTATTAGTAGGCTCTATGTTGATACAGTATGGTTTCGTAGCTGTCTTCGTCTTGTCGGCCGTAGCTATGCGGTCTGGCTCGTCGTGAAGGCTGTCAGGGCTGCCAATGACCCTTGTCATGGATGCAGCGGATGTGCCGTACGCGAGCAATTTCAGCGGCAGCAAAAGAAGAGAATAGGGAGAAAAGCAGTCTGTCCCGATAAAAAGTAAAGGAAAGATTTGGAGGGATAGATTCTTTTTATTACCTTTGCAACCGCTTAAGTGAAATCATTGCGGTGGTTGATACAGCGAGCAAATGGTGCCTGGGCCGGGAGGTTAGGTAACGGTCTGCAAAACCGTGTAGGGCGGTTCGATTCCGCCAGGCACCTCTAAGTGGCTTGAAGAATTATCTTCAAGCCTTTTTCGTTATATCCGGTTATAGCTTGGCGATGCAGGGGCATTGGTTTCTGTCTGATCATCAGCTGTTCTTTGGCTTCTGTTAATAACGTATGGGCAGCTGATGTTCGCGTCGTGGGGAGCTAACGGCGTTTCCTTGCCTTATTCTTTCCTGTTGCAGGCTTCTCCTTGGGCAGCATGTCGGCATTGAGATGCGAAAGGATTATTTGTCTGCTGCCTTTGATGATGTTCAGTTTGTAGACTCCTCCCTGTCGGTCTTTCCTGACATATTGGTAGGCTGAGTTGTTGGTTTCCCAGCAAGAGTCTCTCATGGCTATACTGTCAAGCAGGGTGTAGAAGTGTTTTTCGGGAACGGTGTCTAACAGGAGGGTTGCAAGGTAGTTGCCGCTTGCAGGGGTCTCCTCGTCCATGGACAGGCTGACCGAATCGGGCGTAATGGACTCTTCCGACTTAATTTTGTATTTTGGAAACCTGATGCCGGTAATGGTTTTCAGGTCTATCGGGAGTAGCGTGTCGCCCTGTAGTGGGGCAAACTCGCTGGCAGCCACGGTATCTCCGATAGGTCCTACTTCTGTTCTGCCAGCACGGCAGGAGGTGAGGGCAGCGATAATTATCATGGCTGTGGCAAAGAGGGGGAGGAGTTGGTGAGTGTTTGTTGCTTTCATGTTGCGTTGGGTGTGAGAAGTTGAGTTCTTGTCTTTGCTTGGTAAATGGGATAATTGTTGTTGCCCTTTTGGTTTTCAGATACTTTTTAAGTAAACCGTCGGACAGAGATGGGTATTCTTCTTGGCGGTCAGATTCATGTAGGATGGTCTTCCAAGCGTTTTAGCCTTTTGGTGGCAGTCGGGTGTTCGGGGCATAGTTCCAGTGCCTTCTTGTAGTTGTTGATGGCTGCCTCCGTCATTCCTTCGTGCTCACATTCCTTTCCCATCAGTACGTATTCGGCCGACAGCTTTTTCAGATAGTCTTGCTGTCGGACTTGTTCGGCACGAAGTGCCTTGTTCTCTTCTTTCAGTTGGTTGATGATATTGAGTTTCTGACGGAAGTAGCGTTTGGCAGCAGGTTTCTCAATGTCGTACCTGCTGTGAATGGCAAGGAAGAAGTTGTCTATGAACGCATCGAAGTCGCCACGCTTGAAGGCCTGTGCTGCATCGAAATATTCCTTGTCGGCCTTGCTCTGCCTCAATGCCAGGTGGATGGCCTTGTTGTCGTTGTAGTGCCGGGCGAAGCTGACTACCTCTGCCTTGATGAATATCTCGCTTCTGCGGACGGGTTCTGCCAGTGTGATGCCGGGAAGCGAGGTGCACCGGGAAAGGGCAACGTATGCCTGTCCTCCTGCGAAGACGCCTCCAGAGAAGTCTATCCGTACCTTCTTGAATGTGAGTCCCTGACTTTTGTGTACGGTAATGGCCCATGCCAGCTTGACGGGAAACTGGGTGTAGGTGCCTATCAGCTCCTCTTCTATCTTTTGTTCCTTTTCGTTGAATCGGTAGCGTAGGTTCTCCCACATCTCGCGTTGCACCTGCAGGTCTTTCCCATCGTCGGTATGGATGTAGAGCAGTCCTGCCTCCTCGTCAATACCGATGATGATTCCCAGTGTTCCGTTGACCCATTGTTTTTCCGAGTCGTTCTTGATGAACATGACGTGTGCCCCTGTTTTCAGTGTCAGTTCTATCGGGGTGGGGAGACTGCTTTCAGGGAATTCTCCCTTGATTTCGCCTTCGAACATGATAGGTTCTTCCGGTAGTTTGTCAAGCTCCTGATTGTTTATCCAGTCCACCGTATCACGTTTGGTGGAAAGCGTTATGGTCAGGTCTTCTTCTACCGGATTCTCCTTGGGCTGTACGCGCTGGTTGATAAGGCGCAGGTCAGCTTCCGATGCCTGATTGGTTCGGATGTGGTCGAGGATGGAAATAAAGACGGGGTCGGTCTGGCGATAAACTTTCTGTAGTTCGATACTGATGAGCGGATAGTTGCCGAATATCTTAGCATCAAAGAAATAGTTGCTTGTATAGTAAGGTTGTAGCAGCCGGCGGTCTTCTTCCCTGACTACGGGCTCGAGCTGATAGATGTCTCCTACAAACAGCATCTGCTTGCCGCCGAAAGGTTCGCGCATATTTCGGTTGTAGATGCGGAGCACCTTGTCTATGAAGTCTATGATGTCTGCCCGCACCATGCTGATTTCGTCAATGATGAAAAGTTCTACCTCGCGAAGCAGCTTGCATTTGTCTCCGTTGTACTTTAGTGTTTTTCTGATGTTCCTTGCCGAGTATCGGATATCGTTGGGTAGCAGTGGATGAAAGGGCAGTTTGAAGAAGCTGTGCAGTGTGCTGCCACCGGCATTGATGGCAGCAATGCCCGTCGGGGCAAGCACAACGCACTTCTTGCGGGTGGTTGTGGCTATGTGGCGGAGGAAGGTGGATTTTCCGGTTCCTGCTTTTCCTGTGAGGAAAAGGGAATTATGCGTAAACTGAATAATCTGGAGTGCTTGTTGCAACTCCGGATTATTCAGGTCTATTTCTGTTGTTTGTTGTAGTTCTGACGCCGTTCTCGTCATTCCTATTCGCTTTCGATGGGTTCTATGTGTGGCCTGCGCGAGGATCTGGATGCCGGTTGTCCTTCCTGCGTATTGTTGTTTTCTGTAGCAGGCTGGGCCGTGTTGTTATTTTCATTCTCGGCATCCTGTTCGTCTGTGTTTTCGTCCCCATCCTCATTGTCGTGCTGTCTGTGCCGGTCGTTCTCCTCATCTCTGTAATAGGCATTGATGCTGTCGGGCAACGGTTTGTATGTTGTCTGCGACTGACAGTTGTATAGTGTGGGGTCGATGTCTTCGTTAGGTTCCGTCGGCCATTTGGCATGATATTTCTGGAAAGCTTTGTCGCGCATCACGTCGTAGATGAAATTGCCGCAGATAGGGAGGGCCGTCTTGGAGCCTTGTCCCAGTGCGCCTGTGCGGAAATGGATACAGCGATATTCACCTCCGACCCATGAGCCGACTACCAAGTTGGGACTCACTGCCATAAACCAAGCATCTGAATGGTTGTTGGTGGTGCCGGTCTTGCCTCCCCAGTCGGTATCGGCTGTAATATACTGGCGGAGCGACTGGCTTGTTCCGTTACTTTCGGTAAGTCCGGCCTTGAGCATCTGCTGCATAAGGAAGGCCGTCTTGTAGGGCAGAACCTTGTTGTTGTCTCTCGGACCTACGTAGACCTCATTGCCATTCCGGTCTACGATACTTGAGACGACAACAGGCTCGTGATGCTCGCCGTCGTTGGCAACGGTGCAATAGGAGTTGACCATTTCCAAGAGGTTGACGTCGCTGGAGCCAAGAGCCAGTGAAGGCTCGTCTTCCAAGGGGCTTTTGATGCCCATGTCCTGTGCTGTCCGGATGATGTTCTTGATGCCCATCTCCTGTCCCAGACGAACAGCGACCGAGTTGATGCTTCGGGCAAAGGCCACTTTCAGGGGAAGGGAGTCATTGGAGAATCTTCCGTTGGCATTGTTGGGAGTCCATGTTTTCATTAGCCCAGTCTTCTTGTCGAGCACCTGCATGCTGATATATTCGTCGCGTCGCTTGTCGCAGGGGGTCAGACCTTGGTTCATTGCTTCGGAGTAGACAAAGAGCTTGAAGGTAGAACCGGGCTGACGCTCAGCGGTAACCTTGTCGTATTTCCATGTGTTGAAGTCTATGTCGCCTACCCATGCACGCACGGCTCCTGTCTGCGGCTCCATGGCGACCATTGAGCAGTGCATGAACTTCACCATGTATCGGATAGAGTCCATGGACGACATTTCCTTTTCTATATAGCCTTTCTCGTAGTCGAAGAGCTTCACCTTGTGCGGTTTGTTCAGGTAATAAAGTACGCTGTCTTGCTGATTGGGGTATTTCTGTACCAGTTTCTTGTAGAATGGCTGATGCTCGGCTATACCTTCTATGAATCCGGGAACAAGGTTACCTTTCGCATCACGCCACGGATCTTGGCCACGCCAGTGGTTATCGAAGTCGCGCTGAATCTTCCGCATTTGCTTGGTTACTGCTTTCTCTGCGTATTTTTGCAAGCGCGTGTCTATGGTTGTGTATATTTTAAGACCGCTGCTGTATAGATCGTAGCCATTGTCCTTGGCCCATTCCTTAAGGTAGTCGGCTATATAGCTGCGGAAATATTGTGCCTGTCCGTCGTAAGTTTCTTCTACATGGACGTCTAACCTGATGGGCAGCTGTGCCAGTCTTTCATACTGGTCTTTGGTTAGCTTATGGTGAGTAACCATGTTGTACAATACCGTGTTGCGACGGGAAATGGAATTCTTCGGGTTGCTGATAGGATTGTAGAATGTTGTAGCTTTCAGCATGCCCACAAGAGTGGCTGCCTGCTCCGTCGTCATCTTGGAGGGAGTCGTATTGAAGTAGGTTTTGGCGGCTGTTTTTATGCCGTATGCATTGTTGCCAAAGTCTACGGTGTTGGCGTACATTGTGATAATTTCCTTCTTGGAATATACCATTTCCAGCTTGATGGCAATAATCCACTCCTTGCTCTTCATAACGAGCATGCGCAGTCCGGGCACATGGCCGAGCAGACCTGTGGAGTATTGTGTGCGGACGCGGAACATATTCTTTGCCAACTGTTGGGTAATCGTCGACGCACCGCGGGCATCACGATGGGTAACGGCATCTTTTATGGCACCTGCAATGCCCATGAAGTCGACCCCATGGTGGCTGTAAAAACGTTCGTCCTCGGTACTTACGAGAGCGTGCCAAAAGTCAGACGTTACTTCGTTGTATTTTACAGGTGTTCTGTTTTCCTTGAAGAATTTCCCAATAAGAACAGAATCGGCACTGTAAATCTCTGAAGCTGCGTATGTGGGAGGAGTCTTTATTTCAATGAATCCGGGTGATTTGCCAAACAGCCATAGGAAATTGATGTCTACCATGCCGAGGTAGAGAAAGATGGCTACAAAGAATGAGACTATTCCGAGAGCAGTCTTGGTATACCATGTACGGCCTTTATAGAGTTTTGCATACCAAGGAAAAAAGTTGATAAACCCTCGAACAATCTTTTTGGCAAAGTTGATGAATCCTTTTATCATTTTATGTTATCGAATTGTCTGAATATATTCCTACTTAGAGAGATGGATATACAAAAATAGCGAAATAGTTGATTACAAGCTGTTCAATGCTATATAATTTAAGATTTCTTCAATGTTGTCGGGATGAAACCAGTGTACGTCAGAATCGCGCTTGAACCATGTCAGCTGCTTTCGGGCGTAGCGGCGAGTGTTGCTCTGTATCTGGAAAATCGCTTCATCCAAAGTGAGAAGTCCGTCCAAATAGTTAAATAGCTCCTTGTAGCCGACGGTGTTCAGAGAATTTAGCTCTCTGTATGGATAGACTTGCCTCGCTTCTTCTATCATTCCCTTATCAATCATTTGTAGTACACGCTGATTGATGCGGTCGTATAGTTCTTGGCGTGCCCTGTTTAGGCCAATCTTGATGATTCTGAATGGCCTTTCTTTCTTGCGGTTAGACCTGAAGGACGAATAGGTCTTCCCTGTTTGCAGGCATACTTCCAAGGCATGTACAATTCTTCTTGGATTGTTTGGGTCGACTATTTTCCCGTGCTCAGTCTAATTCCCGGAGTTGTGCAAGCAGTGCAGGGAGTCCTTCTGTCTCTAGACGTTTCTTGAGACTGTCCCGGAGTGGCTGGGATATGGTTGGAATGTCGTCAATGCCATTGCAAACGGCATCAATATACATCATAGAACCTCCGGAAAGGAGTGATAGCTGGGAAGGCTGCCTGTCTATAAGCTGCAAAACATCGTGTTCAAAAAGGCTTGCCGAATAATAATCTGTAAGGTGAAGGCTGCCGACAAAGTAATGTTCAGCTCGCTGAAGCTCCTCTTTCGTGGGGGCAGCCGTACCGATTGGAATCTCGGAAAATATCTGACGGGAGTCGGCATTGAGGACTGGGATGTGGAAATGCTCTGCCAGTCGGAGTGTCAACTCCGTTTTGCCTACTCCCGTCGGACCGGTAATGACGATTAGAGTCTTGTCTTTCAAACTCGTAACTTATTTTATAATACCGCGTTGCGAGGCTTCTACAAAGTCTATGATGTTCTGTATTTCTTTGGTGATTTGAAGCTCGCTCTTGATTTTCTGAATATTCTCGGAGCGTGTACCCTGTCCATAGAGTATGCGGTAGGCATTGTGTATGAGTTCTATCAGCTCGCTGGAGAAGTTGTGGCGGCGCAGGCCGATGATGTTGATTCCCATATATCGCGTAGGCTCCTTGCCTGCTATAATATAAGGTGGAATATCCATCGAAAACCGACTGCCGCCCTGTACCATGACATATCCGCCTATATGGCAGAACTGATGGCAGAGCACGGAGGCAGAAACAATGGCATTGTCGTCTACAACAACCTCACCGGCAAACTTCGTGGAGTTTCCGATAATCAGATGAGAACCAAGTACACAGTCGTGGGCAACGTGCATGTTCTCCATCAGCAGATTGTCGCTGCCAACCTTGGTAGTTCCTTTCGATGCCGTGCCACGGGAGATGGTAACATTCTCACGGATGGAATTGTTGTCTCCCAACTCGCAAATAGTGTCCTCGCCTCTGAACTTCAAGTCCTGCGGCTTGGTAGAAATGCTTGCTCCCGGGAATATCTCGTTACCATTGCCTATGCGTGCTCCATAGTTGATTGTAACGCTATTCTGGAAGATGTTGTTATCACCGATGACAGTATTCTTGTCAATATAGCAGAACGGGCCTATGATGTTGTTGTCGCCTAACTTTGCTTCCGGGTGTATAAAAGCCAGCGGACTTATCTGATTCATTTTGTCTGATTTACTTGTTCTTTACAATTTGTGCGGTAAATGACGCTTCGGCTACAACGTGGTCGCCTACGAACATATAGCCCTTCATAGAACTGATGCCGTGACGGACGGGGCCGAGTAGTTCGACGCGGAAGAGGAGTGTGTCTCCGGGAACTACTTTCTGTCGGAATTTGACGTTGTCTATTTTCAGGAAATAGGTCGACCAACGTTCCGGCTCTTCCAGTTGGGAGAGTACGAGCAGACCGCCGCACTGTGCCATGGCCTCTACCTGAAGTACTCCGGGCATTACCGGCTCCTGTGGGAAGTGTCCTTGGAAGAACGGTTCGTTGTTGGTTACGTTTTTCACACCGATAATACTGGTGGCACCCATAGCTATGACTTTGTCTACCAACTGCATCGGATAACGGTGGGGCAGCAGCTCGCGGATGCGGATGTTGTCCATCAGCGGTTCCTCGTTCGGGTCGTATATAGGAGCCTGTACCTCGTGTTTGCGGATTTCCTTACGCATCAGTCGGGCAAACTTGTTGTTTACCGTATGTCCCGGCCGTGTGGCACGATGCGTCCCTTAATGGGTTTTCCTATCAGTGCCATGTCGCCGATGATGTCCAGCAGCTTATGGCGGGTACATTCGTTGTCCCACATCAGCGGCTTGTGCTGGATGTAGCCGATGCTCGCTGCGTCCATGCGCGGCACCTTAAGCAGGTCTGCCAGTTGGTCGAGTGTGTCTTGCGCAACCTGTCGCTCATAGATAACGATGGCATTGTCCAAGTCTCCTCCCTTTATGAGATTGGCCTCAATCAGGGGCATAATGTCGCGTACAAAAACGAAGGTACGGGCAGGAGAAATTTCTTCTGCAAACTTGTTGATGTCGTCAAGTGTAGCAAACTGGCTGCTGATGAACTTGGAATCAAACGAGCACATTGCCGTGATGGAAAACTGCTCGTCGGGGAGAATGGTAATGACCGAGCCGCGTCCGTCCTTTATTTCTATCTTCTTGCGAATGATATAATAGTCTTTTGGTGCGTTCTGGTCAACGATTCCGATTTCGTTTATCTTCTCTACATACATGGCGGCCGAGCCGTCAAGGATGGGGAATTCCGGGCCGTTGATTTGGATAAGGCAGTTGTCTATTCCCATGGCATAGAGGGCTGCCATGCCGTGCTCTACAGTGCTGACGCGCGCTTCGCCCTTAGCGAGTACGGTACCCCGTTGTGTGTCTACGACATTCTCGGCTACAGCATCAATGACAGGCTGTCCTTCAAGGTCGATACGCTGAATTTTATATCCATGATTCTCTGGAGCCGGATTGAACGTTACGGTGAGGTTCAGTCCCGTATGGAGTCCTTTCCCGAAGAGGGAGAAACTTCCTTTGAGCGTTTTCTGCTTTGTTGTTTCCATTGTCTGTTATGTGAGGGTCAGGGTAGATGAGGAACTGATGCTTTCTGCCTTGGGGTGTCGTTCCACCATACATCGGGTAGGGGTGCCGGGCATCATCCTGTTTGCTTATCCGTGTCCGATAAAACGGACTTTCTTCTTTTCTCTTTATATCCCTGAAAATTAAACCGTCTGTTATTGATTCTTCTTCAGTTCGTCTACTTGTTTCTGCAAGTCGTTTATCTGCTTGTACAGGTCGGGAAGACGCTGGAAGATAGCTTGCGACTTGAAATAGGGACGTGGCTCCATGGGCGGTGTGCCGATGAGCGACTGATTGGTCTTCAGGCTGCCCGGTACGCCTGATTGCGCACCGAGGAAAACCTTGTCGCCGATGGTGATATGGCCTGCGATGCCCACTTGTCCGCCGAACATGCACCATTGTCCTACCTTGGTAGAACCTGCAATGCCTACTTGGGCGGACATGACGGTGTTCTCGCCGATATCCGTATTGTGTGCTATCTGAACAAGATTATCGAGTTTTACGCCCTTGCGCAGGTAGGTACTGCCCATGGTAGAACGGTCTATACAGGTGTTTGCTCCTATTTCCACATCGTCCTCAATAGTAACAATGCCTATTTGGGGAATCTTATCGTAGGCGTTGGAGGTGGGGTTGGGGGCAAATCCGAACCCGTCAGAGCCAATCACGCTGCCCGAGTGTACGATGACGCTGTTGCCGATGCGGCACTCGTGATAGATGCTCACGTTGGGATAGATGATACAGTTCTTGCCAATCTGAGTGCCGTCCATGATGGTGGCATGGGGGTAGACCTGACATCCGTCGCCCAGCTCTACGTTGTCGCCAATGTAAGCAAACGCGCCTATATATACATTTTCGCCAATCTTTGCCTTCGGGGAGATGAAGGCCAGTGGGTCTATCCCCTGCTTCTTCGGTTTCATTCCCTCATAGAGTTGCAGCAGCTTTGCAACGCAGTCTCTCGCATTTTTCACGCGGATTAGCGTCGCGCCGACGGGCCGGTCAATCTGAATGTCCTCGTCGACAAGCACGACAGAGCATTGTGTCTCGTAAAGGTAATGTGTATATTTGGGATTGGCCAGAAACGAAATGGCCCCGGGTTTGCCTTCCTCTATCTTGGCAAACGTGCTGATGGTAGCATCTTCGTTGCCTTCGACACGGCCTTGTATGAATTGCGCTATTTGCTTTGCAGTAAATTCCATTCCTTATATATATGGTCTTTAATTGTGCAAAGATAACAAACTTTTGTCAGAATCGTTGATAACAAAAGTAATATTTACGAATTTTTTTTGAAAGAAGTTCCACGTTGAGCAGGTCTGACGCCTCTGCAATGTCTTGCAGCGTGCCGTCTTTGGCGAGTATGTCGATATGGTCGTCGTCAATATTGTACATGTCTTTCTGCACGGTGGCAACGTCCATCAGGTAGGCAGCCTCGGCCTCGCTGATGCCCATTTGCGAGGCTATCTCAAGCCTTTTGGCTGCAATCCGCTCCCCGGGGAAGGGGTCGCGGCTGACTTCTACCTTGAAGATGCGGCGGTTGACGAAGTCGGAGGCCAGCAGGGCGAGGATGCGGTCGTCGCTGTGCTGCCAGACCTTGATGGCCGTCCAGAGGTCGTTGTCGTCGAGTTCGGCATAGTTGTCCAGCGCCTCGCTGTGGGAATGGAAGACCGCTGCATCCACGTCGTTGTAGAGAAAGTAACGCAGGGCAGGCGAGGCAAACAGCTCTACGCCCTGTCTTGTCAGATACTTTGCACGTCGCAGGGCGTTCACGAGTACCTTCTCGTAGCCGACGGTAGTCTTGTGCAGGTACACCTGCCAGTACATCAGGCGGCGCGAGGTGAGGTAGTTCTCTATGGAGTAGATGCCGTTCGACTCCACGACGAGGGCATCGTCTACGACGTTCAGCATCTTGATGATGCGTGCCGAGCCTATGTTTCCCTCGGTTACTCCCGTGAAGAAGCTGTCGCGCCGGAGGTAATCAAGCCGGTCCATGTCGAGCTGGCTCGATATGAGCTGATGAAGGAACTTCTTCGGGTACTCGTCCTTGAAGATGCTGATGGCAAGGTTCAGTGCCCCGTGCTTCTCGCGGTTGATGCGGTCCATCATCATCAGCGATATTTCTTCGTGGGTGATGCCCGATATGAGGGTATTCTCCAAGACGTGCGAGAACGGCCCGTGCCCGATGTCGTGCATGAGGATGGCTGCCTGTACCGCCTCCGCCTCGCTGTCGAAGATATAGATGCCTTTCTGCTGAAGCAGCAGGATGGCCTCGCTCATGAGGTGGAAGGCACCGATGGAGTGCTGGAAGCGGGTGTGCTGTGCTCCGGGATAGACCACTTGGTTCAGTCCCAGCTGCCTGATGCGCGTGAGCCGTTGCATGAGCGGATGGCGCACGACGTCGAGGAGCAGTCCGCGCGGCACTTTGATGAATCCGAATACCGGGTCGTTGATAATCTTGCTGTCTGCCATATTCTGTTGGATTGTTGGAGGAGTGGGGAGCGTCGGATAAATCCCTTTCCCGTTGTATATAACAGCCAAAGTGGGTCTTTATTGCCCTCGGTCTGGTTTTGTTGTGGGCGTGGGTGGGACAGGACAGGGCGTTCGGAAAGGTGGAGGCTGTTCCGGAGCGTGCGGAAGGGAGGAGCAAGGCTCGCAGGGCGGCCGTTCCGGGGAAGTGGAGCTATGTTTGTTTTTTGTTAAAAAAAACGTGTCGTGAGTAACCGTTCTTGTAAATTTAGCGTACTTTTGCACGCAATTAAACGATTATCAAATCAATGTTTGTATAGTTATGAAGAAGATTAGAGCAGCTGTTGTCGGCTATGGCAATATCGGCAGATATGCCGTTGAGGCACTGGAGGCAGCAAGTGATTTTGAGATTGCGGGTGTCGTACGCCGTCAGGGCGGAAAGGACAAGCCGCTGGCACTGACCCCGTACGAGGTGGTGGACGATATAGAGAAGCTGAAGGACGTAGATGTGGCCGTGCTTGCCACTCCTACGCGAAGTTGCCCGGAGTATGCCGAAAGGATAGTGGCTCTCGGCATCAATACCGTCGACTCTTACGACATTCATACGGGAATACTCGACTACCGCAGCCGGCAGATGGAGCTTTGCAGGAAGGCGGGCCGCGTCAGCGTCATTTCGGCAGGATGGGACCCCGGCTCCGACTCGGTCGTCCGCGTACTGGTGGAGAGCCTCGCTCCCAAGGGATTGTCATATACCAATTTCGGCCCGGGCATGTCGATGGGGCACTCTGTCTGCGCCCGTGGCAAGAAAGGGGTGAGGAACGCCCTGTCTGTAACGATTCCGCTCGGTGAGGGAATCCACCGCCGCATGGTGTATGTGGAACTGGAAGAGGGTGCAAGGCTCGATGAGGTTACTGCCGACATCAAGGCAGACCCCTATTTCGCCCACGACGAAACGCATGTCTTTGCCGTTGCCAGCGTCGATGACGTCCGCGATATGGGGCATGGCGTGAACTTGGTCCGCAAGGGCGTCAGCGGCAAGACTCCCAACCAGCGGTTCGAGTTCAACATGAGCATCAACAATCCGGCCCTCACCGCTCAGGTGTTGGTCAACGTTGCCCGTGCGAGCATGCGTCTTGCCCCGGGATGCTATACGATGCCGGAGATTCCGGTCATCGATATGCTTCCGGGAACGCGCGAGGAAATAGTAGCAACGCTGGTGTAACCGGTTGTATGCGGCAGGATGCCGGCCGTATTGGCATCCTGCCCTGTTAATGGCGCGTGGCCGTTGTCGTGTAGTCTGAATTACCGACAGCGGCCACGCTTTTTGCGGCTTAGGCCGTTTGGTGTACATGGACAGGCTTGTCTGGCGTACAGGACGACAGTCGGATATACGTAGTCTGTAATGCCGGTGCAGGGCTTCTGCTATCGTCTCACTATTATGAGACGATTGTCCCACTGTTATGAGACGATTGTCTCACTATTATGAGACGGTTGTCTCACTATTGTGAGACGGTTATTTCAATACGCTGAGAAGTTTACTGACTAAGGACTTCGACCATTGTAGGCATGCTGTCGTGGCAATGGCGATGCGCATAGCGTATATGAAGGCCACGGCGCAAATCCCTTATGCTTTCCGTCCTGCCTTGGTTGCCTGAGACAGAAGGCTGCCCTTTCGGCCTTTCCCGTTCATAGTATCTTTTGCCGGGCGAGGGCGGGGTAATCGGGGCTGTATCAAAAAAAGTCTGTCAGAGGCGTAGGTATATCAATGAAATGGACATGTAGAAGACCTGAAGCGGCCTGTGGACAAGCCCCCTGCCGTCTAAGGGCCGGTCTTGTCTCTCCCTGTCTGCCCTTGCAGGCAGGGTGCCGATTTGCCTATATGGATTATTTTCCTTATCTTTGTGGGCAAAACAAACGAAACAATCAATGGCAACAGTAGACGACAAGAAGATTATCTTCTCAATGGTGGGCGTATCGAAGATTATCCCACAGAACCAGAAACAGATTCTGAAGAACATTTACCTCTCGTTCTTCTATGGTGCGAAAATAGGCATCATAGGTCTTAACGGTGCAGGTAAGTCCACGCTGATGAAAATCATCGCCGGACTTGTAGAGCCTACGCAGGGCGAGGTAGTGTGGAGTCCGGGCTATTCGGTGGGCTATCTGCCGCAGGACCCGCCGCTTGACGAGACTAAGACCGTCAAGGAAAATGTAATGGAAGGAGTTCAGAAGATTTACGACGGACTGAAGGAGTACGACGAAATCAACGTGAAGTTCGGAATGGAAGAGTATTATTCCGACCCCGGCAAGATGGATAAGCTGATGCAGCGTCAGGCCGAGCTTCAGGACTTCATCGATGCTACCGACGCTTGGAACGTCGACTCCCGGCTGGAGCGTGCGATGGACGCACTGCGCTGTCCGAAGGGCGACCTGCCCGTAACCAATCTCTCGGGTGGTGAGCGTCGTCGCGTGGCACTCTGCCGCCTGCTGCTTCAGAAGCCCGATGTGCTTCTTCTCGACGAGCCTACCAACCATCTCGATGCCGAGAGCATCGACTGGCTCGAGCAGCACTTGCAGCAATACGAGGGTACGGTGATTGCCGTTACCCACGACCGTTACTTCCTCGACGACGTGAGCGAGTGGATTCTCGAGCTCGACCGTGGCGAGGGCATACCTTGGAAGGGCAACTACTCTTCATGGCTTGACCAGAAGACAAAGCGCATGGAGCAGGAAGAAAAGTCGGCATCCAAGCGGCGCAAGACCTTGGAGCGGGAACTGGAATGGGTGCGCATGGCACCGAAGGCGCGTCAGGCAAAGGGCAAGGCCCGTCTGAACTCCTACGAGCAGATGCTCAACGAGGAGCAGAAGCAGCGCGAGGAAAAGCTCGAAATCTTTATCCCGAATGGTCCCCGACTCGGTAATAAGGTGATAGAAGCGCAGCACGTGCAGAAAGCCTTTGGCGAGAAAGTGCTCTTCAGCGACCTCAACTTCATGCTTCCGCCTAACGGCATCGTCGGTGTCATCGGCCCGAATGGTGCAGGCAAGACAACGCTCTTCCGGCTGATTATGGGCTTGGAACAGGCCGACGGCGGCACATTCGAGGTGGGCGAGACCGTAAAGCTTGCCTACGTGGACCAGCAGCACAAGGATATTGACCCCTCGAAGACGGTTTACGACGTTGTTTCGCAGGGAAACGAAACCATCCGCATGGGCGGACGCGACATCAACTCCCGTGCCTACCTTTCCCGTTTCAACTTCTCGGGAACCGATCAGAGCAAGCTCTGTTCCGTCCTTTCGGGCGGCGAGCGCAACCGCTTGCAGCTTGCCTTGGCACTGAAGCAGGAGGGTAACGTGCTTCTTCTCGACGAGCCGACCAACGATATAGACGTGAATACGCTCCGCGCCTTGGAGGAGGGTCTGGAGGCCTTTGCCGGTTGTGCCGTTGTCATTAGTCACGACCGTTGGTTCCTCGACCGTATCTGTACCCACATCCTTGCCTTTGAGGGCAATGGAGAGGTAGTATTCTTCGAGGGCGGATTCTCCGATTACGAAATCAACAAGGCCCGCCGCTTGGGCAATGAGGATATAAAGAAAGGGCGGTATCGCAAGCTGATGGAAGAATAGGGCGTTTATTGATTGGCCTCTCCTCCTTTCCAAAGATAGGGGAGGGGCGTCTAAGGCTGGATAACGTATGCAGGGCTTGACGGCTTGTACCCATTACTTGCCTGTTAAGCCCTGCTTTTTTATAGTAGGATGGCATCAGGCCATACGAAAAGTCCCCACGGCCAAATGGCTGTGGGGACTTTATTTCTGTCAAGACAGGTCTTACTTGCGGAGGCCGAGAGCTTGATGATGGCACGGTAACGTTCAATGTCGATTCTGTAGAGATAGTCGAGGAGCGCACGACGCTTACCTACGAGCTGCGTCAGCGAGCGGGTAGTAACGAAGTCCTTGCGGTGCTGCTTTACGTGCTCGGTGAGGTGCTTGATGCGGTAGGTGAAGAGTGCAATCTGGCTTTCAGCCGAACCAGTGTCGGTTGTGCTCTGTTCCTTGCCATACTGTGAGAAAATCTCTGTCTTCTTTTCCTTGCTTAAATACATAATTCTAAGTTGATTAATGTTTTGTGCAATTACATCCTTCCGTCGCCCTACCTGCCTTAATCACAACAGGTTGCAACATCGAATGTATCGGATTGTCCGAAAATGCGGTGCAAAGTTACAACTTTTTATCTGAACCACAAGCCTTTTCCGAATATTATTTGTAATTTTGCACCTGATTTTAGAAAGACTTTTAAGTATAATTCATGCAAGATATTCGTAACATCGCAGTTATTGCGCACGTTGACCACGGTAAAACGACCTTGGTAGACAAGATGATGCTCGCTGGCAAACTGTTCCGTGACGGACAAGACAACAGTGGGGAAGTACTCGACTCCAACGACTTGGAGCGCGAGAGAGGGATAACAATTCTTAGTAAGAACGTAAGTATCAATTGGAAAGGAGTAAAGATTAATATTCTCGATACACCGGGACACTCCGATTTCGGTGGCGAGGTGGAGCGCGTGCTCAATATGGCGGACGGCTGTCTGCTGCTTGTCGACGCTTTTGAGGGGCCGATGCCGCAGACGCGCTTCGTGCTCCAGAAGGCCTTGCAGCTGGGATTGAAGCCCGTAGTTGTCGTGAATAAGGTAGACAAACCCAACTGCCGCCCCGAAGAGGTCTACGAAATGGTGTTCGACCTGATGTGCGACCTCAATGCGACCGAGGACCAGTTGGATTTCCCAGTCGTCTATGGTTCTGCCAAGAACGGCTGGATGAGTTCGTCGTGGAAGGCGGCTACCGACAACATTGACTATCTTCTCGACCTTATAGTTAAGGTGATACCTGCACCGAAGCAGTTGGAGGGAACACCTCAGATGCTCATAACTTCGCTCGACTATTCAAGCTACACGGGGCGAATAGCCGTAGGCGCGTGCATCGCGGGACACTGAAAGACGGTCAGAATATCACCATCTGCCATCGCGACGGCAGCCATGAACGCACAAGGATTAAGGAATTGCACACGTTCGAGGGAATGGGACACAAGAAGACCGACCATGTAGACTCTGGCGACATCTGTGCCGTTATCGGGTTGGAGCGTTTCGAGATTGGCGACACGATTGCCGACTTTGAGCATCCCGAGCCATTGCCGCCTATTGCCGTTGACGAACCGACCATGAGCATGCTTTTCACCATCAACGATTCGCCGTTCTTCGGGCGCGAGGGTAAGTTCTGTACTTCGCGGCACATCAGTGAGCGGTTGGCAAGGGAGCTGGAGAAAAATCTCGCTTTGCGAGTCCGTCAGGTGGAAGGCTCTATGGACAAGTGGATTGTCAGCGGCCGTGGTGTGCTCCACCTGTCGGTACTGATAGAGACAATGCGCCGCGAGGGCTACGAGCTTCAGGTTGGACAGCCGCAGGTAATTTACAAGGAAATAGACGGACAAAGGTGCGAGCCTATTGAGGAGCTGACCATTAATGTTCCGACCGACTTCTCCAGCAAGATGATTGATATGGTTACCCGTCGTAAGGGAGAGTTGCTCGGTATGGATGCTGAGGGCGAACGTGTCAACATCACTTTCGAGATACCTTCGCGTGGTATTATCGGCCTGCGTACCAATGTGCTTACTGCTAGTCAGGGTGAGGCGATTATGGCACACCGCTACAAGAACTATCAGCCGTACAAGGGCGATATTGTTCGTCGCACCAATGGATCCATGCTTGCCTTGGAGGCAGGTACGGCCTACGCCTATGCCATTGACAAGCTGCAAGACCGCGGTAAGTTTTTTATTGATGCTGGAGAAGAGGTGTACGGTGGGCAGGTTGTCGGTGAGCATGTTCACGATAACGACCTTGTCATCAACGTTACCAAGGCTAAGCAGCTGACCAATGTCCGCGCGTCAGGTTCCGACGAGAAGGCGCGTGTTATCCCCAAGACGGAGATGAGCCTTGAGGAATGTCTGGAATATATCAAGGTAGACGAGTATGTTGAGGTAACGCCGGAAAACATTCGTATGCGTAAGATTACACTCGACCACTTGGAGCGCAAGCGAGAGAATAAGGAGTAAGTCTTATCCTGAATTGTAAGTCGGGAGGTGGTTCCGGCATAGCAGTGCATCCATCTCCAAGTATCCATGAGTTTTGGACAGGCAGATGGCTTCGTTTTTCAGTTTGCTTAGTAAAACTCATTTCATATCATCAAAACACGAAGGACAAAGTCTCAAGACTTTGTCCTTCTTTGTTTGTCGTTATCTGTATCCTTTCTTATTTCTTAAATTCTTTGCTTGATATTAAATAGACAAGGATGCCTGTGATTAGGGCAGTGGGCAGCGTGTTTAGAAATGTTATAATATCGCGAGGAAAAAATGGTTCAAATCCAGTGAGGAACAAAATGACGGCAAGCACAATGGCACACTTTCGTAGCGTATAGCCTATCAAAGGCAGCTGCCTGCTAACTCTTGTAGGAAAGGACATGCTTGTTTCGTCCTGTTCAAGCGTATATTTCCCATATTCTTGCTTTTATTTCACATCTGTCTGACTATCTTCTGGTGCTTCCGTGTTTGTTCTTATCCTTTTCTTGGGCAGTCGGCGAGCCTTGTTCAGTGCTTCGGTGATAATCCATTGCAGTTGCCCGTTGGTAGACCGAAACTCGTCAGCAGCCCATTTCTCTATGGCTGCCATGACATCGGCATCTACCCGTAGGACGAAGCTCTTTGTCTTGCTCTCTTTTTTAGCCATGCTAACCCTTTAATACAAAAGACTGTTGCGAAATAGTGTTACATGTTCAACGTGCCCGTATTGACTACCGGCTGCGTGCCGTTCTCGCTACACAGAACCACCATCAGGTTGCTGACCATAGTTGCCTTTTTGTCCTCGTCCAATTCTATGATGTTGTCTTCACTCAGTTTCTTCAGTGCCATGTCTACCATTGAGACAGCTCCTTCCACAATTCGCTCGCGTGCGGATATAATGGCACTTGCTTGCTGACGGCGAAGCATCACGGCGGCTATCTCGGGAGCGTATGCCAGATAGTTGATTCTCGCTTCGACAATCTCTATGCCTGCCATGTCGAGACGCTCGTCAAGCGTAGTTTCGAGTAGTTTGTTGATTTCTTCGCTGTTGTCACGGAGTGTTTGGGATTCATTTTCGTCCTCGTTGTTGTCGTAAGCGTACAGCCCGGCAACTTGGCGCAAGGCGGCGTCGCCCTGAATCTTGACAAAACGCTCAAAAGCCCTCATCAGGTCGTTTACCTTGTTGGTAGTTACCGCTCCGCCTGCCATCGTCTCGGAGTCTATCTCGAAAATAGCCTTGTAAGTGTCTTTCAGCTTCCATACCAACACCATGCCAATCATGACAGGATTGCCCATCTTGTCGTTCACCTTGATTGGCTCTGCGTCGATGTTGCGAGCGCGGAAAGAGAGGCGTTTGGTTACGATGAAAGGATTTACCCAGTTGAATCCCACTTTGGTGAATGTTCCTTTATATTGTCCGAAGAACATCATCACGCACGCTTCGTTGGGTTCAATCTTCACGAAGCCACGCCATGTCAGTATTCCCAAAAGGCCTAAGAGGATTCCTCCAATCAGCATGTAGGTACCCGAATAGTCATAGTTGTCAAGTTTGACAATGCCGATAACCGCAAGATAGCCAGCTGCCAAAAGCATGATAATGTCAAGAATCAGCATGACAAAGCCATTGATTACAACTCCTGAGAATGAACATTCTTTCGTTTCCATATTTCTATTTGTTTTAAGTTAATACGTTGTGATATTAAAATGATATTGCAAAGATATGCTTTTTGTTTTATATTTGTGATAGGTTTGTTTGTGTTTTTAGTATTGATTAACAGATGGGCTCTAAAGCAGATGTTCTATATCTTTTCGTTTCTCATGCTTTATCAGAGAGCATGGATGTTATCCCCATGTCCTGTCAATTTAGGTTATCCGTTCCGGGTGTTTCTTCCTTGTGTTTCCTCTATTTATTTACCCATGCTTTCAACCTACGGAACAGCTAAAAAGTTTTTTTGTTTTTTCTGTCATTCTGTCAAGTTGCGTAATACTTTGATTATCAATGGGAGAAATGTTAAAAACGTTGACGGGTTGACAGCAAACTCCTGTCAGCCAGACTGGAAGATAGATTTTTTATCAGGAGAAGTCTGCCCTGTTTATTTGGATTGCCTCCTTTGTGTATAACGCTCTTTGTAATACCCAGTCAGAATAATTTTATGCACAAATCGTATTTCGTATCATTCTTTTTACTACCTTTGTGGTTGAATTAAGGTATAAGGATTTCCATGGGCTACATTGTCAGATGTCCCCATGGCATACTTGACAACATGAATGATAAACTATAAGACCAGACTTCTGATGGAAAAAGAGAATACTTATATGTCCTTACCTCTATTGCTGAATATTAGGAAGATCGTTGTACTGATGGCGGTTATGCTGACTTTAACATCTTGCATGCGTGCGCAATCTCCTGACAAGGAGAATCGGCAGGAGGCGAAAAACAATGAGACAACCGCAGGGGCTGACCCTCTGTCTGTTTTTCATTCATGTGGCTTGCCTGATGATGCCTACCCCGCAGCCTATCTTGGGCAGGACACCATTCCGTATGGCCAGTTGGAAGCATCCCGAAAGCAGGCCTATCTCCAGCAAAGCTGCCTTGCCAACGGCGTCCATGATTTTGGAACATTCTATTTCTTTGTTCAGCCTATTGCTGATTCCGAGGATGAGACCTGTGACTTCTATAATATTTGGATGTATGATAAGTCGGCAAGGAAACTCAGTAAGATTTTCTCACACCATATAGGTGCATATACGGAGATGCAGGTTGATGAAGTGCATTGGAATTATGATATACAGACAGAAGACGAACCTTATATTACCCTAACAGGGTGAAGGGTGCAATTCATAAGAAAAAGGCAAGCCCTGTTGTCGTGATAGCAGGAAGGACTGTTCTTTATACTCCACATCCCGGTTTCTTAACCGTCATTATCAACCCTGTAACGAACAGGCATACTGTGCTAAAGGAGAAGTTTGTAGGCTTCATGGGTATGGACGACAAAAGCCTTCCCGCTGCGGAGCAAGAATTTGCAAGGAGGATGGTTCTGACAACTACGGTAAAGCTGTCGCATGAAGACCTTCCCGCACCCGAGGATGCTGATTTCGCTGTTAGGAACTTCATTCATCCTTCTCTGCACGCTTATTCTACAGATGGAGTCCGACTGGGGAGTATGGAGCTTCCGCACGAGGAGATAGATGTTGTAAGATAAAATGTCAAAAGACGGAAACTTATGTTAGGTGCAATCATTGGAGACATTGTTGCTGTGGCTTGCTGTTTTGGGGAATGATTCGGGAGGATGCAGGAGCCATCCGTAGTCGTAGGGACAGACACTTGTGTATTTGTTTTCAAGCAGACCATCAGGGAAAATCTTCCTCCTTGATATAATAATCCTTTTCGCATGGCGTTTTATAAGAAAACAACATTATAAATTATGAAGCGTCTTATTGCTATTTTTTCCGTATTGACAGCTGTATTGGGTGCAAGCGCACAGGCAGAGTTGGGAACATGGTCGGTTGTTCCGCATATCGGGGCATCGGTTTCGACATTGACTCCTGATGGAATCTTTATAGGCGGCTCAAGCAGCGATAACCCTATGTCAAGCAAATATGCCTCGGGATTCTCCGGGGGCGCGGATGTTGTCTATCAGATGACCGTCGGGTCGGCCTTGTCTGCCGGTGTCGCCTATTCGCGGTTGGGCTGCGGATATGAGGATGCTATGGTTATGACGGATGCCAACAAGGGTACTGTCTTCCACGACACCTACATCAGCTTGGACTATATTGAGATACCCATCATGGAGAATATTTATCTTGCGAAAGGCTTTGCCATCAAGGCGGGTGTCCTGCCCCGTTTCCTGATTGGCGCAAAAATGCACAGTGAGAATCAGGACTTCACCATTGACACCGATACCGGGGCACGAACGTACGGGCAAAACGATGCGTGGGAGACGACGGGTACACATTCTCTGAGGAAGTTTGACATTGCAATCCCGTTGGGCATCAGCTACGAGTATCAGCACGTGGTTTTGGATGCACGCTATAATGTCGGCCTGACCAAGATATATAAATATGGTTTTGGCTCGTCTAAGAACCGTTCTTTTTTGTTCACCCTTGGCTATAAGTTCGATTTGTAACGGTCGGTAGGTGTGCTTTTCTGTTCTAACGAATTTGCTCCCCCTTGTCTCCGATTGTAAATAAAATTCGCATTGACGGAAGGGGAGGGGCAAGATGATAAGGTCAGAGTGATGTTTTCATGCTGCGAAAGTGTTGTTTTCGCATCCTCAAAATGCCACTTCCGCAATGTGGAAGTGGCATTTTGAATGGATTGAAAAGTAATGTCTTGTGAGCCAAGGTGTTAGCTGACTGTGGCGGATGGTGTACTATCGTCGGGCAGAAGTGTTTCGGAATTTGTTTAGTAAATATTTATTACGGTACAGACCGTGTCCTGTCCGCTTGTTAGGCGGATGGCTTTGCTATAGGCTTAGACTTATATATCGCTGTCAAAACGAACGAAATTATATGGCAAGATGAAGAAGTTGATATTTTTATCGTGTGTTGTCCTGTTGGTGCTGACGGCTTGCAGGACGGGGGAGGATGTCTCCTTCACGGTAGCGGAAAACTATTTCTGCAACGGCGAAACACCGACTCCTGCCAGTGAGAAAATCACTTCGCAGCAAGAGTTCGACCGCCATTTTGGCATGGCGGCTTTCATGGGAAAAGGTGGCGGGACCACACGGATAGATTTCTCCAAGCAGTTCGCCATCGTGAAGGTACTCCCCGAGACATTCCGCTCTACGGAGATAAGGCTCTTGTCAATGAAGAAAAAGGGCAGCAATACTTTGGCCCTGACTTATCAAATCTGTCAGGACGACGCACAGAAATATATCACCCGGCCTTTTTTAATCGTACTCGTGAATAATCGGTACAAAGACTTCGATATAGAGGAGCATGTACCGAATAACCGGCCATGCGAATGTCGGTGGCTGGGCGAGATGGTTTGTTGTCCTTCCCCGTCTCTTATTGGGGATAGTTCAGGTTCTCTTCCCGTATATTGTCCAGCACTTCCGCAAGAAACTTTCGTGCTTCCCACTTTGCCATGGGCAGGTCTTGCAGCAGGTAGTTGCCGCAGTCGCGTGGTGCCGCGCCGGGAATGTCGCCCTTATAGTCGGCAATGAAGCGGAATGTACGGCGCATCAATTCTACGATGTCCTTCGATTCATAGTCGCCACGCAGCAGAAGGTAGTTGCCCGTCAGGCATCCCATCGGCCCCCAGTAGACGATGCGGTCTTTCCATTCCGGGTCGTTGCGCAGGTAGGTGGCGGCAAGATGCTCGATGGTATGAAGCGCACCTACGTGCAGGGCCGGCTCGCGGTTGGGTTCTTTCATTCGTATGTCGAATGTCGTTACGGTCTCATTGCCGACCGCATCCTTGCGGCTGACATAGATGCCACGGAGTAACAGCTCGTGGTTGATGGTGAAGGAGGGGATTTTATCCATAGTCTTGAATGTTGAAGTTTGGATTAGGAGTTTATTGCTGACGCAATTATGAGTGATACATCATGAATTGGGAATTGCCTCAATAAAGTGCTTTGTTACCTCAAAACTGCCCTCGGCAATCCGGCTCCAGAAGTCAAAGTACTGGCTGGCATTGCTGTCTTTGAGGGGCACGTCGCTGATGACGCGGAACGAAACGAAGGGAACGTCGTAGATATGGCATACCTGTGCGATGGAGCAGCTCTCCATATCAACGGCCGTGGCCGTGGGGAAGCGGTTGAGGATGGACTGCATTTTCTCGCGGCTGTTCACGAACCATTCACCGCTGACGGTCAGTCCGGCACGCACGGTGGTCTTTCCCTCCCATTGCAGGTCGTTCAGCGACAGTGCCTTGTCAATGTATTCCTGCTGCGTCCTGAACCGGGCCGCATGCCGATAATCTGTCCGAACTCCACCTCGTCGCCACAATAGGCATCGTGGTAGACACATTCCGAGGCGACAACTACGTCGAGCACGTTGAGCGATGTGTCGGCACCACCGGCGCAGCCACTTGATACTATCAGGTCGGGATGGTAGTTGCTGATAAGCTCAACGGCTCCTACAGCGGAATTTACCTTGCCGATGCCGCACTTCTGTAGTACTACCTCCTTGCCTCCGACCTCTCCTACAACGAAGTCTTTATGATGATGGCGTTCCGTTGTCGCCTTGTCAAGAATGGATTTGAGCTGGGCAAACTCCTTGTCCATTGCTACTATAATTCCTATTTTCATAGTGCAAAGATACGAAAAAGTTGACGGACGGGGCTGTAACTAACGAGTTTTTTGTATCTTTGCAAGCATCTTATCAAATAACAAACAGACAAGAATATATGAATACTTTGAAGAAGTGGCTGCCTGATGTGCTCGTTGTAGTGCTTTTTGCAGCAATCTCCTTTGCCTATTTCTTCGTGCCCGTAACGCAGGGAAAGATTCTCTTCCAGCACGATGCGGCTGCCAGTGTTGGCTTGGGCAAGGAACTGAAAGACTATCAGGAGGCAACGGGCGAGACTTCCCGTTGGACCAATGCCGTCTTCGGCGGTATGCCGACCTATCAGCTCGCCCCGTCGTATAGCTCTACCGACGGTCTGTCGCAGGTGATGAGTGCCTACCACCTGTGGCTTCCCGACTATGTGTGGTTCCTCTTTGCCTATCTTCTGGGCTTCTACATCCTGCTCCGTGCCTTCGATTTCCGCCAGTCGTTGGCCGCATTGGGCAGTATCCTCTGGGCGTTCTCTTCCTATTTCCTCATCATTATTGCTGCCGGACACCTCTGGAAGGTGATGGCGTTGGCCTATCTGCCCCCGATGATAGCCGGTATCGTGCTCGCGTATCGCGGGAAATATCTTTCCGGCTTTATCGTTACGGCTCTCTTCACGGCGTTTGAGGTGAAGGCGAACCATGTGCAGATGACTTACTACTATCTGTTCATAGTTCTTTTCATGGTCATTGCCTACCTTGTGAAGGCCATTCGGGAGAAACAGCTCTCCGGATTCCTCAAGGCATCGGCACATTGGCCGTCGCGGCAGCCATAGGAATAGCCATTAACATCTCGAATCTGTACCATACGTGGGAGTATCAGAAGGAGAGCATGCGCGGAAAGAGCGAGCTGACGAAGGCGAATAGTGCCAACCAGACCAGTTCCGGGCTTGACCGCGACTACATTACGCAGTGGAGCTACGGCATAGACGAAACCATGACGCTCCTCGTACCCGATGCCAAGGGTGGTGCAAGTGTACCATTGAGTCAGAACGAGCATGCTATGGCAAAGGCCGACGGACAGATTCAGTCTATGCTGCCGCAGATTTACGATGCCTTCCCACAGTATTTCGGCACACAGCCCGGTACGAGCGGCCCTGTCTATGTGGGTGCGTTTGTCATCTTCCTCTTCGTTCTCAGCCTCTTCCTCGTCAGAGGCCCCATGAAATGGGCACTGCTCGGAGCTACCGTCCTTTCCGTCCTGTTGGCTTGGGGTAAGAACTTCATGGGCTTCACCGACTTCTTTCTCGACTACATACCGATGTATGCCAAGTTCCGAACGGTGGCGAGCATCCTCGTCATAGCCGAGTTCACCATACCGCTTTTGGCCGCCTTGGCCCTGAAACGCATTGTGGATGAGCCCGATGTGCTCCGTAAGAACATGAAATTTGTCTACATCAGCCTTGCCCTGACGGCAGGTGTGGCTGCCCTGATAGCCCTGATGCCGGGCATGATGGTCCGTTTGTCAATGCGCAGGAAACGCAGATGATAGCCGGTATTCAGGGAATGGACTCGTCAACTCAGAGCATGATTCTCGCCAACATCGCCTCGATGCGCGAGGCCATGGTCAGCGCGGACGCTTGGCGTTCGGTGGCCATTATCCTTATAGGCTTTGCAGCCTGATTCTTTACAGGTACGGGAAGCTCCGTGCCAACTATATGATAGTGGTGCTGGCCGTGCTTTGTCTGGTTGACCTGTGGCAGGTGGACAAGCGTTATCTCAACGACGGCATGTTTGTGCCGAAGAGCGAGCGCGAAATGCCGCAGCAGGCGACGGCTGCTGACAGCCAGATTTTGAACGATAAGAGCCTCGGCTATCGTGTGCTGAACTTCTCTACGAGTACCTTCAACGACAATACTACCTCCTACTTCCATAAGAGTATCGGTGGCTATCACCCTGCAAAGCTCCGCCGCTATCAGGAGATGATAGACAAGTATATCGCTCCCGAGATGCAGGCTGCCATGCGCGAGATTTCCGCCAAGGGAGGAAACATGGCCGAGATTCAGGGATACAAGACCTTCCCTGTACTGAATATGCTCAACGCCAAGTACTTTATCCTCCCGATGCAGGACGGCACTACAGTACCATTGACGAACATTCACGCACAGGGCAACGGATGGTTTGTGGACAAGATTGACTATGTGGCCGATGCCAATGCGGAATATGCCGGTGTAGGCAGGATAGACGTGCGCCATGAGGCAGTCGCTGACCAACGCTTTAAGAGCGTGCTCGGAGGGGCAAGGGCGAACGATTCCACTGCCACCGTGAAGCTCGAAAGCTATGCCCCGAACCATTTGGAGTACGCCGTCGGCTCGAAGAACGGCGGCATCGTGGCCTTCTCCGAAATCTATTATCCCGGATGGACGGCAACGGTAGACGGAAATCCTGTGGTGATAGGGCGTGTCAACTACATTCTCCGCGCGCTCAACGTGAAGGCAGGACAGCACAAGGTGGTGCTTGACTTCCATCCGTCGAGTGTCCAGACGACCGAGACCATCGCCTACATAGCCATCGTCATCTTGCTGTTGTCTATCATCGGTGCTGGCTATCTGGAGTGGAAGCGACGCAAGTAGAGCCTTGAAATATCAAGAGAGAAAGGGGCGCAAGGGGCTTGTGTCCCTTTCTCTGTTATAGGGAGGAATGTTCCCGTTTGCAGAAAATGTTTTTCCGCAGCATTGTGCTGTCCGCAATGGCGGTGCATCGGACGGGATTTTTCTTGTCCATTGTCACGGGATAGGAATGTGTGATGGCCTTCTGCTAATATGTATATGGCAGTCTCCTATGTACGGGAGTACCATGACAGTTAGGCCGGGATAGCAGGCGAAGCCCACGATATAGTCGGGCTGCCGTTGCGAGTAAGCCATAAAGGCAAAGCGAAAGTGCCGTTTTCGCAGCGCGAAAACGGCACTTTGACCATGCGAAAGCGGTACTTTCGTTTTTCCATTTGTATGAGGTTGAGAGACAGGTTGTTACCTCCCGGTCTTTCCGTCGGTATCTGTCTTGCATCGAAGATGGTCTTGCCGTGGGGCAAAGGCGGAATAGTCCTATTTCAGGAAACCCTGCCGTTTCAGTGCTTCAAGCAGCCCTTCAGATATCGCCTCGTTGTCTTTTTTAGTATATCGGAGGTCGGTGAAGACCTGCGCAAGCGTCTCCTTGTTGTTGATTTCCACAAAATGGCGGTTCTTCTCAAGCTGTTCCTTGGGCGAATAGTATTCGTCAATGAGCTGAGGCGTATAGTCCCGATAAGTCTCTTCGTGGACAATGCTTTCCAAGGGCAGCCGGTCGGTGAGTGCAGGCTGCTCGTCGGGCCATCCAAGGGTAATCGTCGCTACGGGCATGACGAGGCGTGGCAGGCGGAAAGCATCGATGAGAGCCTGCGGCTGATAGATGGTCGTTCCGAGGAAGCAAGTGCCGAGACCTTCCGCCTCGGCAAGATTGCAGAATGTCTGGCAGTAGAGCAAGGCATCGGTAGCCGCATTGAGAAACGACAGAAAGTTGTCGTAGCCCGGGGTTGCTTTCCGGTTCTCGGCCCAGACGGTGGTACGGCGGAAGTCGGCACAGAAGGTCAGCACGACGGGCGCGCCCGCAACCATGGGTTGGTTGAAGTGTGCCGGTGCTATTTTTCGTTTCATTTCCTTGTCGCGTGTAACGATGACGGAGTAGAGCTGTAGGTTGCCCATGGTCGGGGTTCGCTCGGATTCGCTCAACAATCTCTTCAAGAGCGTGTTTGAAACTTCTTTCTCAGAGTACTTTCTGATGGTCCGTCGTGTATTGATAGTGTTCATTTTTAGAAATTTTATTGCTACAAAGTTACGTAATTGTTTCCGATTTCGGAAAACAATTCGTAACTTCGCACTCACAAAAATTACTAAACGAACATGGAAGAAAGTCAGACTTTTTCGTCTGAAGAGGCCTACAGGGCGTCTTTGGAATACTTTGGCGGCGACGAATTGGCAGCCAGAGTTTGGGTCAATAAATATGCAATGAAGGACAGCTTCGGCAATATCTACGAGCAATCGCCCGCAGATATGCACTGGCGCATTGCCAACGAGATAGCAAGGATAGAGCGTAAGTATCCCAACCCGTTGAGTGCGCAGCAGGTGTTCGACCTTCTCGACCATTTCCGCTACGTTATTCCTGCAGGCAGTCCCATGACGGGAATCGGCAACAATCATCAGGTTGCGTCGCTGTCCAACTGCTTTGTCATCGGCTTGGACGGTGATGCCGACTCGTATGGTGCCATTATGCGCATCGACGAGGAGCAGGTTCAGCTGATGAAACGGCGTGGCGGAGTAGGGCATGACCTCAGCCACATCCGTCCGAAAGGGTCGCCGGTCAACAACTCTGCACTCACCTCGACGGGGCTTGTGCCCTTTATGGAGCGTTACTCTAATAGTACGCGCGAGGTGGCACAGGACGGACGGCGGGGCGCGCTGATGCTCTCTGTCAGTATCAAACATCCCGATTCGGAGGCCTTTATCGATGCAAAGATGGAGGAGGGAAAGGTTACCGGTGCCAACGTCTCGGTGAAGATAACCGACGAGTTTATGGAAGCAGCCATCGGCGACAAGCCCTATCGGCAGACCTTCCCGACCAACTCGGACAACCCCGAGTTCAGCAAGGAAATATCGGCAGCCAAGCTCTGGGAAAAGATTGTTCACAATGCGTGGAAGAGTGCAGAGCCGGGCGTGCTCTTCTGGGACACTATCATACGCGAGAGCATCCCCGACTGCTATGCCGACTTGGGATTCCAGACCGTCTCTACCAACTTGCGGTGAGATACCGCTTTGCTCTTATGACAGCTGCCGCCTGCTTTCCGTCAACCTTTATTCGTATGTGGTCAATCCGTTTACGAAGGATGCCCGTTTCGATTTCGAAAAGTTCACACAGCATGTTGTCCTTGCGCAGAGGCTGATGGACGACATTGTCGACCTCGAAATGGAGAAGATAGACCTCATCATGGCTAAAATCAAGAGCGACCCGCAGACTTCTGAGGTCAAGGATGCGGAATATCACCTTTGGGAAAAGATACGGCGCAAGAGCGGAATGGGACGCCGTACAGGAGTCGGCATCACTGCCGAGGGCGACATGATAGCCGCTATGGGACTCTGTTATGGAACACAGGAGGCAACCGACTTCTCGGTCAGCGTGCACAAGGCCTTGGCCCTCAATGCCTACCGTTCGTCGGTTACGATGGCGAAAGAGCGTGGGGCATTTGAGGTTTACGACGCAGAGCGCGAACAAAACAATCCGTTTGTCAACCGCATCAGGGAGGCCGACCCTCAGCTCTATGAGGATATGGTGAGGTACGGACGCCGGAATATCGCCTGCCTGACAATAGCCCCGACGGGTACAACCTCGCTGATGACACAGACCACATCGGGCATTGAGCCAGTATTCATGCCTGTCTACAAGCGTCGGCGCAAGGTGAATCCGAACGATAAGGACGTGCATGTGGACTTTGTCGACGAGGTGGGCGATGCCTTTGAGGAGTATATTGTCTATCACCGCAAGTTCTTGGAGTGGATGAAGATTAACGGCATTGATACGACCAAGAAGTATTCGCAGGCGGAAATCGACGATTTGGTCAAGCGTTCACCTTATTATAAAGCCACAGCCAACGACGTTGACTGGCTGATGAAGGTGCGCATGCAAGGAGCCATACAGAAATGGGTAGACCATTCCATCTCCGTGACGGTCAATCTGCCGAACAATGTCGATGAGGCTTTGGTCAACAAACTCTATGTCGAGGCTTGGCGGAGTGGTTGCAAGGGCTGTACCATCTATCGTGATGGCAGCCGTTCGGGTGTGATGATTTCGGTCTCGAAGAAAGATAAGAAGAAGGAAGGCAAGCAAGACGAGGAGAAGGAGAAAGACCTCTCTTCTGCCGAGGAGAAGCACGAGCACCTATGCTGCATACGCCTCACGTGGTGGAGGTGCGTCCGAAGGAACTTGACTGCGACGTGGTGCGTTTCCAGAACAACAAGGACAAGTGGGTGGCGTTCGTCGGGCTGCTCGATGGCTATCCCTACGAGATATTTACGGGTCTTCAGGACGACGAGGAGGGCATTGCTCTTCCGAAGAGCGTTACGAAGGGAAAGATTATCAAGAACTCCAATCCCGACGGCTCCCACCGCTACGACTTCCAGTTCGAGAACAAGCGCGGATATAAAACCACCGTCGAAGGGTTGTCCGAGAAGTTCAATCCTGAGTATTGGAACTATGCAAAGCTCATTTCCGGAGTGCTGCGCTACCGTATGCCTATCGACCATGTCATTAAGCTCGTCGGTTCGCTGCAGCTGAAGACCGAGAGCATCAACACATGGAAGAATGGTGTAGAGCGTGCGCTGAAGAAGTATGTAACCGACGGCACGAAGGCAAGCGGGCAGACCTGTCCTGTCTGTGGGCAGGAGACGCTTGTCTATCAGGAGGGATGCCTTATCTGTACCAACTGCGGTGCATCGAGATGTGGATAGTATGCGGGTGATGTCAAGCTGTATTCATCTGAAGGGACTGCGCTTCCACGCCTTTATCGGTGTGGGAGAGCAGGAACAGAAGGTTGGCAACGAATACGTTGTTGACCTTCGCCTGCGATACCCCTTTGCGCGTGCGATGGAGTCGGACGACGTTGCCGACACGCTGAACTATGCCGAGGTGTTTGCCGTTGTCAAGGCAGTGATGGCACAGCCCTGCCGTCTCTTGGAGCACGCGGCAGGCAATCTGGCGCGGAGGCTGGAGGAATCGTTTCCGGAAATCTCTGCTTTGGATATTGAGTTGACCAAGCTCAATCCGCCGATGGGCGCAGACTGTACGGGCGCAAGTGTGGAATTACATTTAATAAATGATAAAACCAAGGAGTAGAACCTCTGTTTTAAGCTGAAAATTAGTATCTTTGTCTCTCATTAGTTTCGTATGGTCAAGAAGATATTCCTCCTCTTTGTATTGAGTTCTGTCTTCCTTTTGGCTCCTTCGTGTGCCAAGGGGAAGTTTACGCTTGTTATAGATGCCGGACATGGCGGGCACGATACGGGTGCTGTCGGGGTCTTTTCGCAAGAGAAAAATATCAATCTCAAGGTTGCTTTGGCTTTCGGGCGGTATGTCGAACAAAATCTGCCGGAAGTTCGGGTGATATATACGCGAAGGACGGATGTGTTCATTCCGTTGCATGAGCGTGCCGGAATAGCAAACCGGGCAAAGGCTGATCTCTTTATTTCCGTGCATACAAACTCTGTTCCTGCAGGTCATTCGAGCGTTGCGGGATTTCAGGTTTATACGCTCGGTATGCACCGTGCGAAGGACAATCTTGATGTGGCCATGCGAGAGAACTCGGTTATTTCGTTGGAGAAAGGCTACCAACAAACCTATCAGGGGTTTGACCCGAAGTCGTCGGAGAGCTATATTATGTTTGAGTTTATGCAGAATGCGAACATGTCAAAGAGCATAGAGCTTGCTAAATTGATTCAGCGTTCGGTCTGCGGTTCGGCTCACCGGGCTGACAAGGGGGTCCATCAGGCAGGCTTCCTCGTCCTTCGTGAGACTTCCATGCCGAGTTGCCTGATAGAGCTGGGTTTCATATCCAATGACGAGGAAGAGCAGTTTCTTAACTCTGACATGGGTGTAGAAGTCATGTCGCGTGGCATTTACGAAGCGTTTGTACAATATAAGAACATGTACGATGACCATCTTGTATTGCCTTATCGTGGAGCGAACAACCGACAAATATCGGTCGGTCGTGTTCTGCCGTCGTCGGTAGAGGTGGCAGCACCTGCGAGACAATCCCTGAAACCCGTCAAGGTGAGTTCGCCTGCCGGGCGTACAGCTGCGTCTGCCAAGTCTGCTCCGGCACAGCCTTCCGGCAAAAAGAAAGAACAGAAGCCCAAGGCGCAGAAATCTGCTGCGGCAGTCTCGCCCGAGTCCAATCTTCAAGGTGCAGATTTTTGCCGTTAACCGTCAGCTGCGTCCGGGCAGCGAACAGTTCAAGGGACACAAGGACGCGGTGTATTTTATGGATGGCGACATGTTTAAGTATACCATCGGGGAAAGTCAGGACTATAACGAAATGGTAAGGCTCCGCAATAAACTGAATAAGGATTTCCCACAGGCATTTGTCGTAGCCTTCAAGAAAGGCAGGCGGATAAACACCAGTGAGGCCATAGCAGAGTACGTAAAGAATAAGAAAACTAAAGCAGAGACGAAATGAAAAAATTATTTACTCCTGAAGTAAGGATAGCTCTTGTGGCAATAGCAGGCATTGTCGTGTTGTTTTTCGGGATGCAATTCCTGAAAGGACTCGACCTTTTTGCCTCCGAATCACACTACGAAATGAAGTTCAACAATATAGACGGACTGAGCATTACCAGTCCTGTCTATGCGAACGGCTATAAGATTGGAGCAGTGAAAAGCATCAACTACGACTTCGCCAATCCGGAGAAAGGCATATCGGTGGGAGTGGATGTAGACGAGAGCATGAAGATTCCGGTAGGTTCTACGGCTGAAATCGTCAGCGACCTGATGGGCAACGTGAAGGTGAATCTTATCCTTGCCCATACCAACGAGTACCTTGCAGTCGGCGGAACGATTGACGGACGTGTCAATGACGGTGCCTTGGGTGAGGCAAAGAAGATGGTTCCGGCCATTGAGAAGATGCTCCCGAAGATAGACAGCATCCTTGCCAGTGTGAACGTGCTCCTCTCTGATCCGGCCGTTAAGGCTTCTGTGCACAACGTCAGCAAGATTACGGCCGACCTTACTACTTCTACCCGGCAGCTCAATGCGCTCATGGCGCAGGTCAACGGGGCTTTGCCGGGTATGATTGCCCGTACCAATGGGCTGCTCGGCAATGCCAGCGGAATGATGGCCAATGCCAATGGTGGCATAACGGAAGCCCGTGGTGCTATCCGCGGAGCGAGTGGAATGATGGACAATCTAAATAATAAGGTGAACGAAGTAGACCTTGCAGGTACAATGAGCAAGGTCAACCAAGCCCTTGAGCATATCAATACGCTGACTGCAAAGCTGAACAGCAACGAAGGCAGCATGGGGCTTCTGATGAACGATCCCTCGCTCTACCACCACCTGTCCAATACTGTGCGCGATGCTGACAGCCTGCTTGTCAATCTGAAAGCGCACCCGAAGCGTTACGTGCACTTCTCTATCTTTGGACGGAAGGACAAGTAGCGGGTAATTTAGAAGTAGTCTAAATAGCTCAACTAAAGTTCCACACTTTAAGTCAAAGGCATAACGGCTTTGAGAATCAAGCCGTTTGCCTCCCCATAAAGGATGTTTCACCATCATTGTTCTTTTGCTTTCTACTTCCTGTAAGTCTTTGAAATATAAGGGGTTGGATATATACAACCATCGAAAATATAATGTTCGTTTGGTGATATGGCTAAGCCCCAATAACAGAAAGGCTTACACGGCTTTTAGAGCGGACGGAGGCAATTTGCGATAAATAAGGTTTCATATTTTTTTTCTAACTTTGCAGTTGCAAGTTAACAATTGACTCAATAGATTGGAAGATTTGCCGAAAGACATAAAGATAACATATCTGTAAACATGAACGTACAACCCAAGATGCTCTGGGAGCAGTGTCTCCAGCTCATAAAGGAAAATGTCTCCGAGCAGCAGTACAATACGTGGTTCAAGCCCATAGCCTTCGAGTCGTATCAGCCGGCTACGAAGACGCTGTTGGTACAGGTATCCAGCCCGTTTGTATATGAGTATCTGGAAGGCAACTACGTCAGTTTGCTCAGCAAGGTACTGACACGTGTTTACGGACAAGGCGTGCGCCTGACTTACCGTGTGGTTACCGATAAGGCGCACAACCTCACACAAGATATTCAGGCAGACACTGCCGAAGACATTTCTTCGCAGAATCCTACTGTCAGAGCCAATCAGAGTCCGACCGTACTCGACGCAGCCGAGCAGGAACTCGACCCGCAGCTCGACATCCATAAGACATTCAACAACTACATTGAAGGCGACAGCAACAAGCTGCCGCGTTCCATCGGTCTGTCCATTGCCGAGCATCCGAACACGTCGCAGTTCAATCCGATGTTTATTTACGGCCCTTCCGGTTGCGGAAAGTCTCATCTCGTCAATGCCATCGGACTGCGCACGAAGCAGCTCTACCCGCAGAAGCGTGTCCTGTATATCTCCGCGCGATTGTTTCAGGTGCAATATACCAACTCCGTACTGCACAATACGACCAACGACTTCATTAATTTCTATCAGACAATAGACGTTCTTATTGTTGACGATATTCAGGAATGGGCAACGGCAACGAAGACGCAGGATACTTTCTTCCATATCTTCAACCATCTCTTCCGCAACGGCAAGCGCATCATTCTGGCCTGCGACCGTCCGCCGGTAGAGCTGAAGGGAATGAACGACCGCCTGCTGACCCGTTTTGCATGCGGTCTTATCGCGGAGTTAGAGAAGCCGAATGTGCAGCTTTGTGTCGATATTCTCCACAATAAAATAAAGCGCGACGGTCTCAACATCCCCGAAGACGTTGTCCGCTTCATTGCCGAGACTGCCAATGGAAGCGTCCGCGACTTGCAGGGTGTCATCAATTCGCTCCTCGCCTACAGCGTGGTCTACAACAGCGACATTGACATGCGACTGGCGGAAAGGGTCATCAAACGTGCCGTGAAGATTGACGACGAGCCGCTGACCATCGACGATATTCTGGAGAAAGTGTGCACCCACTATAATGTAACGGCCACGGCGGTCAACTCGCGTTCGCGCAAGAAAGACATTGTCATAGCCCGTCAGGTGAGCATGTATATGGCGCAGAAGTACACGAAGATGCCTGCCAGCCGAATAGGAAAGCTCGTCGGCAACCGCGACCATAGTACCGTCATTCATAGCTGCACGAAGATTGAAGACCGCCTGAAAGTGGATAAGGGTTTCAATGCCGAGATTGCAAGTATTGAAAACTCCTTCAAGCTGAAGGCATAGATACATCCAAAAACCATAAATCCTGCTTCCCGGATGGGGAAGCAGGATTTTTTCATTTCGTCTTATGGAAGGCCTGATAAGATGGCCGTTGTCTATCGCATCAGTGAATAGGGGGGAGCGTTGTTCCGGGCATTTGGCACTCATGTTTTGGATGAGTTTTTCCTGATGAACGAAAGTACCGCTTTCGCATGGTGAAAACGGCTTTCCGACACAGCGAAAGCGGCACTTTCGTTTTGCCGCTTCGTCATAGTCATTTTACGGTTAGTCTTTCCTGTTTGTTTTGTTGATGGGCGGCCATCGTCGGAGACGGTGCATGCTCTGCCGCTCTTCTTTTTCGTCATCTTGTCCGAAGGTTGTTTTTCTGACGGAGAAGTGTGGGCTTTTGAATAAAAAAGACTATCTTTGCAAGGACGAGATGTTGTTTTCTGTGTCAGCAGAGAGCGGCAGTTACCGATAAAAGATGATGTTATGGCGAAAGGAAAATCAACTTGCAAGGTGCTGAAAGAGATTCGGCAACGGATAGCGGATGCGAACGGCATCAGCTACCAGCCCCATGAGTGCCATTACGAAGGGGACTGCCCGGGTACTTGTCCGGCGTGCGAGCAGGAAGTGCGCTATTTGGAGAAACAGCTCAAGGAACATTCCCGAAGTGGTCTGGGAGCAAAGGTGGCAGGGGTGGCTGCCGGAGTATGCGCTGCCATAATGCCCCTGTCAGCTGCTGCACAGAGTGCGGACGAAGCTCCTGTAGTCCGGGGTGCTGCACCTGTGATAAAGAAGGACACGGTTCAGGTGAAAGACTTGTCGGGCGGTCGTGCCGATTCGGTAACGGTGCGTGGGAAAGTTGTAGGCGCGACAGACGGCGAACCCCTGATAGGGGCCAGTATTCTTTTGGAGGGAACGAATAAGGGAACAATAACGGATATGGACGGTATGTTTGCCGTGCGCGTCCCTGCGGACGGCTCGTTGGTTGTAAAGTATATCGGCTATAACGATAAGACGATAAAGGTGGAAGACCTTTCAACCTCGTGGTACAATGCTATTGTCTTGGATGATAATGACCTTGAATTGCAGGGCGAGGTGGTTGTCTTAGGCGAGGTGAGCGCTGTTAATGGGGACGATATGTATTACAGACAAAACGACAAACCCAAGTCGCACAAGGAGAAATGCGAGAAACAACAGCTCCCTTTATAGGTATCGGCAGGCACAGAATGGCTACCGACGGAGTGGGAGTAACGACGCTCGTTGCCTTTCATGGCTGTCCGCTTCGCTGCCGGTATTGTCTGAATCCGCAATGTCTGAATGGTGATGGCGTTTGGCGGACAATGACGCCCGGCGAACTATACGGTGAGGTGGAAATGGACGACCTTTACTTTGTCGCGACAGGTGGTGGTATCTGTTTCGGCGGCGGCGAACCGCTGTTGCAGACAGAATTTATCCGGTCGTTTTCTGACATAATGAATCCTGCTTGGAAACTGACGCTTGAGACTTCGCTGAATGTGCCCGTCGCTTCCGTACAGGCTGTTGCTCCGCTTGCCAGTGAGTGGATTGTAGATATAAAGGATATGGACGCTTCTGTCTACAGGCTTATACGGGTAGCAGCAATCTGTTTGTATGTCGTAATCTGGAATGGCTGGCAAGTCAGAATTTACAGGAAAAGGTACTGGTTCGCTTGCCTTTGATACCGAGTTTCAATACGGAAGAAAACCGGGCAGCAAGCGAAATGGAGCTGAGAAAGATGAGCTTCACGCGTTTTGAAAGGTTCAAGTATAGGAGACTATACCTGAAATAAAAATCGTTTTCAAGCCCTTTCCAAGAGCGAAGAGCTTGAAATATATACAGAAATATATCGGAGATTCGGACAAACGGCAGTGTAGGGACAATTGTCCCTGCACTGTGATAGGATGAACGGTGCTTCTTTTGCCAGTAGGAATCCTATTGTATTCCCCACACACGGGCAATATTCTCTCGTGGCAGTGTCTCTATGTGTTTCTCAATGTCATCGGGCAGATTGCAGAAAAAGTCGATTCCCGTCAGCTGTTCCAGTTCGTTGATATTGCGGATGTACGGCGAGGAGAGCCTGCTGTCGTCTGACTTGTGCTCAAACCACAGCCCGATGGCCATATAGCTGCTGCCTTTCTTGCAGAGGATGGCAGCAAAATAATATTTCGGGACGATGAGCGTTGCCCAGCCTCCTGATGATTTTGTCGCTGCTGTCTATCGTTCCGCCTTTCACTACATAGAGTGTGTCGCGGAAAGAGGCCTTGTTCATGCTGCGCAGCCATGTTTCCATCTTCTCCCACACACCGGCATTGAAGGTGTGCAGCTGTGGTTGCATGTTGGTAAGATAGAAGGTCTGGATGTTTGACTCGCGTGTGCTGACTCGGTCTTGCGACGGACAGATGTGTCCGTGGTCGTATCCCGAGCGGTAGAAAGGGTCTGAATTGAATCCGTAGTTACTTCCGAGGAGCGGATTGAAGGGATACTGCACTTCGCCCTTAGAGGTGTCGGCAACGTATCGGGAGACGTTCTGTATGCTGTTGTTGCCGTACATTTGGTAACAGCTCCAGCGTTGCGACTTCAGGCCGGTGTCCCATTCGGTGCTGTAATTGATTCCATACTCGTATGAAGTGTTCTTGTTCCTGTTTGGAATGGCCAATTGTGCTTCGTGAACAAGGACAAGGCTGCTGCCGCCCTTGACCTTTGGAAACTCCAGACGGTGGGTGGCAGTGTTGGAATTAAGCAGGTTGGAGTTGACGTTTGCAATCGCCGGGGTGCTGCTGCTGTTGTCGGGATTGTCGTCGTCGCTGCTGCAAGCGGTCAGGCAGAGTGCAAGGGCGAAGTAAAACAGAAATGGTAAGTTCTTATTGTGGGGCATGTCAGTGGGCTTTTGGTGGATAGAAAAAGTGCGGGCAAGCATATATGCAACTATGCCGGTCCGCACTTTATGTGATAGGGTATTAATCTTCTACTTCTTCAGCTTACCGTAACGGTTCATGAAGCGGTCTACGCGACCAGCAGTATCAACAAGCTTGCTCTTGCCGGTATAGAACGGGTGAGAGGTGCTTGAGATTTCAATCTTTACCACTGGGTAAGTTTCGCCTTCAAATTCTACTGTCTCTGTAGTCTTGCATGTAGACTTTGAGAGGAACATATCGCCGTTGGACATATCCTTGAATACGACGGGGCGATAGTTTTCGGGATGAATACCTTGTTTCATTTTCTGTTTATGATAATTTGTTAATACTATTTTCCTGTTCTTGTCAGTGTGTTGCCTTGGCTTCGTTGAGCCGTATAGACACTCACAGGGTGCAAAATTACGAATAATTCTGCACCCTGCCAAATATTTCAATTGTTTTTTACTTTACTACGACGTTCTTTACTTCCCATGTTGGAGCGGCCTTGTCGGTGCTGGTATAGAGGAAGGCTATGTAGACGGCAGACTTGCCTGCGTAGGATGAAAGGTCGCAGGTGGCATCTACGAATTTCCAAGACTGCCCGTCAGGATAGGCCGAAATGGTGAGGTCTTTCCATGTCTTGCCGTCGGTAGAAACCTGTACCTTGCACTCGTCTGCCGCAGTTCCGAAGTATTTGCCGGTGTGCTGGAAAGAGAGGGTGGCGTTTTTCAGGCCTTCAAGGCTGAAGGCAGGGGAAACGAGACGGCTCTGTGCGGCATAGTTCTTCTTGTCTTTGTAGGCCGATGCCTTCATTTGGCTGTTGTCGGCATCGTGTTTCCATACGAAGGTGAGTTCTGCCGGAAGGGTAAGGTCTACGATGGTGAAGTTGCCCATGTCCTTGGCGAAAGTTACATTGAGACCTGTTGATGAGTGTTCGCCGCTTTCCGATAGGGCGACAATCTTGCTGCTCTTGTCCATTTCCATTATAGTCTCGCCGGCCTTGTTGGTATATGCCTTCAGGATTCCCTTGACAACGACGGTCTGGCCAGCCTTCAAGTCGTCCTTGGAAGCGAAGTCTGCCCCGTTAAGGCCTTTGCCGGAATAAATCTGGAGAGCTTTTTCCTTGCCGTCGTCAGAGATGTAATAGGTAATGCTCTTGTATTGTTCGTTGTAAGAAACAACCTCTGAGATGATACCCTTCACGTATGCTTCGCCTGAGAGGGCGTTGCCGCCGTTGTCCTTAATCTTCTGGATGGCGTCTGCAACCGTCCAAGCGGTAGCCTCGGTATTGAGGTCTGCTACAGGCTCTGAGCTGTCCTTGGCTCCGTTGAGGGAGTAAATGTAGTTGCCTTGGGTAAACTCCTTTGTACCGTTGAAGTTGACCAGTTTTCCGTAAACGACAACCTTGTCGCCTGCCTTGATTTGATTGGCAGAGGTGAAGTGCTTGTTTCCGAGAGCGTATCCGCGGTAAACGGTCAGCTGACCTGCTGCCTTGCCGTCGTCAGATATATAATAAGTGGCATTGCCGAAGCTGCCAGTATCAATTTCCTTGACGCTGACGATAGTGCCGGAAACGTAGACTTCCTTGTCGAGATTTTCGCCTGCTTCTATATATTTCATAGCAGCCGCAACGTTGAATGGGTCTGCCTCCGTTCCTGTTCCCTTAGGTTCTGCCGTCGAACCGGGTGTAGGCGTGCTGCCTTGCTCTTCAAAAGTCATGTCGTAAGGCATGGGTACATCTTCACAGCTTGTGAAACCGAAAGCTGCCGCGGCCAGTGCCATCATGGAAAAAAATATCTTTTTCATATTGATTTTGTTTTATTTCTGTTGTTGTTATTTGATTTCTATAATCCAATTGTTTTTGTCTACTTCCGGCGTACCGTTGTAGAGCTTCAGCTTGCCGATGATAAGCACCTGCATACCCTGCCGGAGTTGGTCGGCAGAGGTGAAGTTCTCGCCATTGATGAACTTGCCGCGGAAGACCATGAGCTGCTTGTCGGTTTTGCCGTCGTTTGAGATGTAGTATGTGGCGTTGCCATATTGTGTGGAAATCTCGTCTATCTGGGAGATGATGCCTTCGATATAATAATCTGTGGCATCGGCTTTCCCGGAATTAGCAAGGCTAAGTGCACGTACGACATCGAAAGGATCGTCTTTCGTTCCCTTGCCTGTACCGTCCAAACCATTGAGAGGGTCAACTGTCTGAGCCGGCTGAATGTCGTCGAGAGAGCGGATAATGATTTCCCACTGGTTGTTGAAACGCTTGAAGATACCTGTGATGTCTACCTTTTCTGTCGGAATCTTCGCATTGGCAAAGTCGGCATAGTTGCTGTTGTAGACAATGACAGATTTGCTGTCCTGCTCGTTCAGTGTCCAGCTAACGCTGCCCGCACCACCATTGGGATTGGCGAAAGTACCGTCAACTCCCTTGTCGTTGCTCTTGAAGCTGACGTTGCGGATGATTCCGAGCTTCCCACCGTCGGTGTTGATGTCCCATTTGGTCGGGTTTGAGCCTACGGCAAACTCTGCCGGCTCTACGTTGCTGACCTTGCCGAGTATTTTGTAATGGCTGTCCCATGTGGCACGGCTCATGCGTCCAACGTATGTGGCGTTGTTCTTATTGGTTGTCGGCACACCTATTTCTGCCTGTTTTCCGTAATTGCCTACGTAGAGATCTTTGAGGTTTACCAATACCTGAGTACCTACGGGAAGGCTTCCGTAGATGCCGCTCTGCGCTACGGCAATGATGATGGCACCTGTTTCGTCCTGCAAGGCTATCTCGTTGTAGATGTTGCCCTGTGCGTCGCTGCTGGTTACAACGCCCTTGATCTGCATGTCTTCCTTTACCTGCGCATAGCTGACACCGTTGCGGTAGTCAGTCGCAATATAGTTCGCAAACTTCTCTTTCAGCTTTGCAATGCTGACAACGTTGGTCTCTGTCAGTTCGTTATTGCCGTAGGGAGCCGGTGCGTCTTCGTCGGTTCCGGCGTAGCTGTCGCCCATGCAGGAAGCGAACAGGGCGCATACGGCTGCCATGAATATATATTTCAGATTCTTCATAATGGTCCTAACATTTAGAATTTGTAAGCTATGTTCAGCATACCGTTGATACCGTTGACGTAATACTTCTTAGGGTTGCGGTAGAAGTCGTAGGTACGGGCTGACGTTTCGCTTGTTGTTTGGTTGACAGTGTAGTTGCTGCGGCTTTGTTCATAGCCACCGCTGACTATTCTCTGGTTGTTCAGCAGATTCGTAATCATTAGATTGATGGACAGGCTTCCGTGCGGCAAGTAGATGCTCTTGCCGATGGAGGCATCGAGCATGAAGCCGCCCTTGCCTTCACTCTGTGCATACGGTGTATAATTGCCGTCTGTATCAATGCCGCCGAACTTGGTTCCCATTGTCGTTAAAGTCTTTCCATAGCGCAGGCTTGGTGCGTATGAAAGATAGATGCGGTCGTAGTAGTTGCCCGAAAGGTCAATGAACCAGCCCGACTTATGGAAACTGATGATGGCACTATAGGCAGACAGCGGAGTGCTTGCCTCGTGCATACCTTTATTATATACAATGTCCTTGTAGTAGGTGTTCTTGGTAGAGTTCATGTAAACAACGTCTGCGTTGTTGATGTTCTTGGCCTCGCTCCATGTGCCGAGTGTCTTGAAGTTAAGGAAGCTCGTCAGTTTGAAGTCCAGCCCGAACTCTACGCCATAGTAATCCTTCTTGATGCCTGTCATACTGACGTAGGTAAAGGAGTTGGCGTCATCGAAATAGAAGTTCTGCCATTCGGTTACATGTGTCAGATGATTATAGTAGGCACTCAGATTGGCGTGAAGCCAACTGCCGGAATACTGATAGCTGAGTTCGCTGGAGAAGATGCGTTCGTTGCGGAGGTTCTTGATGAAGTCGTTGTTCATCTCCGGCGAGACGAAGGCATTGCTGGCATTGGGTGCACGATGCTCATAGCCGAGACCGAGAGAGAGGGCGTTTCCGCCTCCGATAGTCCATGTTCCATTGAATTTCATGCCTCCAGAGACGAAGTCAGCATGCTTTCCCTTGCCGAAGGAGTTGTCTGCAAACATGCCGTTACGCATGTGTCCGTGGCGGTACATGTTGTCGTAGCCCATCTTGGCAGCAATCATATAGTGGATGTGGCCGATGGTTTGGGCATAGTTGGCCCATATTTTGGCACGACGGACGTTGAGGTTGTAATCGTAGCCGAACTTGTCTCCCTCATAGACGAGGTTGCCAAGGCCTTGTGTGCCCATTGTGTTAAGGTCGTACTGAACGCGTGGATCTGATGCGTCATAGGTGCCGATGGCATACGTGTTGACGTTGTGGAAGCTCTTGGCACCAAGCAAGTCCTCCATTGTCTGGTAGTGGCGGCCAAGATTCTGTCCCAAGATGAATCCGGCATTGAAGAGCTTGTCCTTGCCGATATGGTTGGTGAAAGAAGACGACAGGGTGGTCAGCAGGTTGTCGTTGTGCTTTGCCTGTACATAGTAGAGGGCATCCTGACCATTCTGTGCAGCCTGTCGGTTAGCGTAGTAGAGGCGGTCCCACTGAATCTGTCTGTTCTCCTTGCTTCCCCACCAAGCCACTGCCGTGTTCCAGTCGGCAAAAGCCTGCGAGGTGCGGAGGCGTGCCTCATTCTGCCCCCATACGTCATAGTAGCTGCTCGGGAGATTTTTCCAGTAGTCGGGTTGAGGATTATCGCTGTTGTTATAATTCAGCTTCGTGCTCTTATACATCGAATACTTGGCAAAGAGACTCGTTGTCAGCCTCATCTTCTTGTTGATGTCCCAGTCCCATGTGAGGATAGCAGACGGTGCAAAATCGTTGACGACGCGGCTGTTGCGCTTGTGTCCGTTCTGATAGCCCCAGTATGGATTGTACTGATAGTCGTTGGCAAGCCAGTAAACCTCGTCGGTGCTCGCTCCCTGAGAAGCACGCTCGGTGGGATTTCCCCATGTGGAGAAGCTGAGAGAGTTACCGTTTTCCCATTTCTTCTGCACGCCGAAGAAGTAGGAGAGCGAGTTGTAGAATGTTCCTTCGACGTATCCGCGGTTTGCCCATCGGTAGGCCACGCTGGCGGCAATGGCCCATCCCTTGGAATTGAAGCCGCTGGCATAGTTGTACATGGTGCGGATGGTGTAGTTGCGGTTAGCTCCAGAGAGTGTCAGGCGGTTGCCTGCTGCCATAGAACCGGCACGGAAATCATAGTTGTTGCTTCCTGCCAGCCCCGTCATGGAGAAGTTGTTGTTTTCGAATGGCAGCGCGAAGTCGACGTTGCGGGTCTGTTGGTTGATACCGCCTACCATAGAGTAGCGGAACTGTCCCGACTCCATGTCGTTCATCGGAGCACCGTTGATGTAGACATCGTTGTACTTCTGGTTGAGCGCGCGGTAGCGGAAGCGCATGGGCGAATAGAGATAGCTACCTGAGAAGCATAGACATTGGTGTTGGAATTGAGGATTGTAATGTTGTCCGTCATTTCATTGTCCTCTCCCAACTGTGCTTCCGTGAAGGTAAATGCCGATTCATCCATCGTGTTTGCCGTTTGTTCCTGTCGGTTGGCATCGGTCTTGGGATTCTGGGCGAATACCACCGACGAGCTGCAAAGAGCAAGCAGGGCAATTGTCAGCTTTTTCTGCATAGTTGATATATAGTTAATTGATTTTATAATTTGGCGGTATGGATAAAATAGACAGAGTCTGCAAATCCTTGTCTGCAAACAGCTCGTCTACAGACTACCTTGTGCAAAGTAACAAAATATATTTTGAAATTAGAAGCATTTTTTGATTATTTTTTTATGAAAGATGCTTATTTTTCGGAATAATTCACGATATTTGCAGAGCAGATGCCGTCCCCGGGACTTTTCTCGCAGGTAGTCTGACTCTTTCATCGAATAAAAACAAGTAAACAATAATGAGAAAACATTTATTTTTCCTTTTGGCTGCGGTCTTGGTATGTATGCCTTTGGCAGCTCAGAAAAAGTATTCCGTCTATGCCGTTGGGTTCTATAATCAGGAGAATCTTTTCGATTACACCCACGACGAGGGGAAAAACGACTATGAATTTACGCCTGGAGGTTCCTATAAATGGAACGAAATGAAGTACACGCACAAGCTGCACAACATGTCGCGTGTGCTATCGGAGATGGGTACGGACGTACTGCCAAACGTGGGATGTGCCGTTATCGGCCTGAGCGAGGTAGAGAACGCGCATGTTATGGAAGACCTCGTGGCACAGCCGTCGTTGTCAGGTCGTGGTTATAAATACATACATATAGAAGGCCCCGACCACCGTGGCGTTGACTGCGCGCTGCTCTATAATCCCCAGTTATTCACCGTCTTTGACAGCAAACTCGTCCCATACGTCTACGACTTGCCGAAAGACAGTGCCCGTGCTACCCGTGGTTTCCTGACCGTCAGCGGTACATTGGCAGGCGAGCATGTTACTTTTATAGTCTGCCATCTTCCGAGTCGTGGTGCCGGTTCGTATTATCGTGAGTCGGGCGGCAGGCAGGTGAAGGCGCTGAAAGACTCGCTTCTTGCTGACGACCCACAGGTGAAAGTCATTGTCATGGGCGACATGAACGATGATCCTACCGACAAAAGCATGCACGAGTGTTTGTCGGCAAAGGGAGAAATCAGTAAGGTTGGTGCAGGAGACATGTATAGTCCGTGGTACAATATGCTGGTAAAAGAAGGTACGGGTACGTTGCAGTATCAGGGAAAATGGAATCTTTTCGACCAGATTATCCTTTCTCCGGGACTTCTGAACCTTAACGGACAAAAGGACTTCAGCTCTCTGAAATACTGGAAAAGTCAGATTTTCCGTCGCGACTATCTCTTTCAAGAAGCTGGAAAGCATAAGGGAAACACCAAGCGAACCACTGCCGGCGGTGTCTGGCTGGACGGCTACTCCGACCATTTGCCCGTTGTAACCTATTTGGTAAAGGAACAATAATATTCCGCTGAGTAGCAGAATCAGGAGGAGCTGTAGGAACTGAGCCTGCAGCTCCGTTGGATGGTGGGTGGCAAGCATGAGATGTCGGGCAACAAGGAGTTCCGAATAAGATAATAGACAGGCAGCCAACATTCATCCCCCGTCTCCCTATAGACATTTGCCTTAGCTCCTATAGTTCCCTTAAATCCTCATATAGAATTAAAGAAAATGGACATAGAGACTCATCCTTTTGAGCCTTGGCTACCCAAGAATGGCCGTCTGCTGTTGCTCGGGACTTTTCCTCCGGCACCGAAACGATGGTGCATGGACTGGTATTATCCTAACTACACCAACGATATGTGGCGTATTTTCGGATACATCTTCTTTGGAGACAAGCTCCATTTCGTTGATGAGGAGAACAAAACCTACCGTCTCAGCCTGCTGAAACCTTTCTTGCAGGAGAAGGGCATAGCCATCTTCGATACAGCCCTGCGCATCCGTCGCACGACGGGGACGGCTTCGGATAAGGATTTGGAGATAGTAGAGCCTGCCGACCTTGATGGCATGCTGCGCTCGTTGCCCGATTGCAAGGCTGTTTTGGCAGCCGGACAATTGGCAACGAAAGTCTTCACCGGCCATTATGGCATTGATGCACGCAAGATGAAGATGGGCGACTACCGGGAGTTTTCTTTCGAGGGCAGGGTGCTGCGCCTTTACCGTCAGCCAAGCAGCAGCCGTGCCTATCCCATGAAAGTGGAAAAGAAAGCAGAGTACTATGAACAGATGTTTAAGGAGATAGGCCTGTTGGGAGAATCCGGATTGTAAGTCGTGCAGAGCCGGGCAGTCCCATTTCCAGAACAGCAAAAGCAAAACCAAACAATAAAATGGAAGATAAGATAACCATTATCGGCATTGCCGGAGGCACAGGGTCAGGCAAGACCACTGTCGTGAAGAAGATAGTCGAGGCCTTGCCACCTCACTATGTGGCCGTCGTTCCGCAGGATTCGTACTATAACGATACCACCCACATGACCGAAGAGGAGCGTCGCGCCATCAACTTCGACCATCCTGATGCCTTCGATTGGAAGCTGCTCATCAGGCAAATCAACGAACTTCGCGAGGGCAAGGCCATAGAACAGCCTACTTACAGCTATATTCTGTGCAACCGGCTGTCCGAGACCATACATGTGGAACCGAAGCCGGTTATCATCGTCGAGGGCATTATGGCACTTATCAACAAACGCCTGCGCGAGATGATGGACCTGAAGATATTCGTAGACTGCGACTCCGACGAACGGTTGATACGCAACATTCAGCGCGACACCATCGACCGTGGCCGTACCGTCTCTATGGTGGTAGACCGCTATCTGAAGGTGCTGAAGCCCATGCACGAGCAGTTTATCGAGCCGACCAAGCGGTATGCCGATATCATCATTCCGCAGGGAGGCGAGAATGTCAAGGGTATCGGTATCCTCTCCAAGTATATCGAAGGTCTGGTGCCGCAGGAATAAACACTCTGCACAGGGCCGGCAGGACTCCTTTCCAAGTCTTTCCGAAAGGAAAGAAAGCTGTATCGCCCTTTTTTGTTGATATTTTCGGATTGCTATTAGTAATTTCTCGGATGGGCCATGACGGCTTTCGGGCTTGTCCGGCCAGTTGGAATGGCAAGGCAAGCCCGAAAGTTCTTTTTGGTGGATAGGCCAAGTCTATCCTTCCACGGTGTTGCGTCTCTTTGGTTTCTACGCTGGCGGGGAAGTCGTACTGTCTGTTTGCAGACTTTCCACGTATTGATAAAGGAAGCTCTGACCTTCTTTTTCTGCTTCCCTGTCGGGCACATTCCTCCTTCGGGGGGAGAAAGAGGCAGCGGGTGTTTTATTCCTTTATCTCTATTCCCGTTACTATTTTGTTTTCCTCGTTCTTGTCGAACGTCCGCTTCATTTGGTTAATCTTCAGAGCGTTCAGCAGCTCAACCACTCCGTAGAACATCAGGCACCACCCGATAATCTTCAGCGGAAGCGTGGCCGTTTCCATTGGTTTGGAAACGACGATGATGCCAACAATCAGCGTTACTACGGGAAAGAGCCAGTAGGCAACGGGCACGTGAGCAAACCGCCGTGCCGCAGCCAGATTCATAAACTGGTTGATAGAACCGAGAATAAGGATGGCTGCAAGGATGTAGACTACCCATGTGATGAATGTACCGGGCATCATCGCGAGGATGATACCGAGAATGAGGCTTCCCAAGCCTACGATGGGGAACATGGGAGCCTTGAGGGCAACTTCGTTGCTGTTCTTGTCGGGTTGGGCATTGAGTCGTGCCGTCCGCTCGCGTTCCATGTAATAGGCGATACACGAAACCGCTCCAGAAAGGAAGAACAGCAGACCTACGGTAATGGTCATCCATGTCATGGTCTCTTCCCGGTACTTGACCAGAAGCACACCTACTACGATTGCCACAATGGCACGGATAACCGAACTTTGCAATACTTTCATAATTGTTTCTTATAAGTGTAACAGACGATAGTCGTCTATGTCGGATTATGGTGCAAATGTACAAAATATTATCTGTTGTGCTCGCTTACCTGAGCGTTTTTTCGTACTTTTGCGTTAAATATAAACATCTATGACAACATTACTATTGGTTCGGCATGGTGAGACGGTCGACAATGTTAACCGCATTATGCAGGGGCAGACACCGGGACAGCTCAACGAACACGGTGTGGAACAGGCACGTGAGGCTGCCACGGCCTTGCAGGAGAGGCACATCGATGCTTTTGTGTCGAGCGATTTGCAGCGCAGCATCGATACCTGTACCATCCTTGCCGCTCCTCATGGGGGGAGCGTTGCCGTTACTCCCTTGTTGCGTGAGCGCGATTGGGGTTCGTTTACGGGCAAGCATATTCCCAGCCTTTCCCATCTCGACGACCCCACGCTGTGGCCGAAAGACATTGAGACGCTTCCGGCAATGAAGGAGCGTGCCGAGAAGTTCTTGGCTTGGATTCGCGGGAAATATCCCGGTCAGACGGTGTTGGCCGTCGGACATGGCATCATCAACAAGGCGGTGCAGAGTGTTTATTATTCCAAGCCGATGAATGAGATTTTGCCAATGAAGAATCTGGAAGTGCGGGTGCTGGAGCTTTAGAACTGCATCATGCAGTACGGCTCTCTTTTCCCTTGACTGTCAGATAGGGTGCTCGGCAAGGTTTGTCCGTCGTTTTTTCTGAGGGAATATAGTCCTGCCGCTGCCGTCACAGACATGTCAGGTTTCCCGTTGCCGGTATAAAAACAAGAGGAACTCTACATCTCGTAGAATTCCTCTCTCTCTGTAAATAACTCTCTAATTGCCTTTTATTATCTATGTGAGTAGGCTTGTGTCTGCTATTATCGCGAATTGTAGTGCAGTTGGTAATGTATATATATTGTATCAAGTGGCTTTTGTTGTTACTGCATCTCTGTTTGTCTGTCTTATCTGTGTCCTCCAAAACTACCGCTGCGGTTTCCTCCGAAACTTCTCGTACTGCCTCCGAAACTGCGGCTGGGCGAGCTGAATGAGCGGTTTGTCCTGAATGAGCTTCCCGATGTGCCAAACGACCTGTTGGGAGTGCTGTAGGTGCGGTTTCCTCCCGACGGCGTGAACGACCTACTGGGGGAGTATTGTTGCGTGTCGTTGAAGTTTCTGCTTCTTCCGGGTGCTCCCGCTCCGTTGCCGAAGGGACGTTGTCCGCGGCTTACGGTCGTCCGTGTAGAGCTTTCGCGTGGTATTCCTGTTCGGTTTCCTCCGAACGAGCGCGTCGGATGATTGCCGAATGAACGTGTCCTGTCGTTCTGTGCAAATCGTGTCGGACGCCCGTCGAATCCGTTTCTGTAGTCTCCTCTATGGAATCTGTCTCTCATTCCGAACCTTGCGCTATCGTTCCGCCGTCCGTAAAAGTTTCGTTCTCTGTACCAGCTTCTTCCTCCGTTCATTCTCCAGCTATGGCCTCCGCGGTAGTGGGCGTAGAATCTTGCCGGCCAAAGTAGAAGTAGTCTCGGTGCGGATAGCGTGCATAGATGCCGAAATGCCAGTAGCCTGCATCCCACCAGAGGGGGCGGTAGAAGTAAGATGCGGCTACGAACGACCTGTATTGCCAGTCGAGCAGTATGTAGCAGAGGTCCTGATTGCGGTGCGCCCAGTAGGTTCCGTAGAGGTCGTCTGCCGTGTTGACGCTCATCAGGTAGTCAAGATTAATCTCGTAGGCAGCTTCGTACTGCTCTTCGGTAAGGTTCAGTTCATATGCCATCTTGTCGGTCAGGAACAACGCCTGCCTTCGAGCCTGTTCGTAACTCATGCCGCTTGCCGTTACTATGAAGGCAAATAAAGCGACAAAGGCTGTTAATATTCTTTTCATACTCTTTTCTCCTTATTGTTATAATTAGCTTAAGTGTCAGACTCGCTGTATCACGTTGCAAAGAAACGAATAAAAAACAAGCAATGGAAAGGATTTTCCCTAATAAGGTGGGGGAATTTCCCTAAAGGTGTCGGTGGGCAAGCCGAGAAGACGGAAGGGGCGGTGCGGTTGTTTCTGTCTGCCTATTATACTAAGGTGGTGTTGGCTGCGTAGGCTTGTGGCTTGCGCATGGGCTATAATGAGGAGGAAGGTATCGGCTTTCTGATGATGGATGGAAGGGGAATGGATGAATTTATTTTACACGATTCTTTCATCCTTATCTTTGTAGTCTTTCGGATGGCTTTGAATACTCTGTTTGTAATTATCTGATAATTAGATATATACGAATCTCTCTTAAAAGCGGCTGCACGGTGTTGCGAAACAGCCTGATGATGATGCGAAAGCGGCACTTTGAGCATGCGAAAGTGGCACTTCGACTGGGCCAAAACGGCCTTGTCGCACCGCAGGCACATAACATTTACGGATTTGTCAATATCTTTTTGTTGAAAGATATTGACAGACTCTCGTCCCGCTCCATCTGACTAATGGAACTGCAAATATCCCTCCACCCATTCCTGCCATGGTTTCTGACCGTCGGAATCGTGGACTGGAGACGAAACCGACAGCCCCATCAGCCGGACAGGGCGGCTGCCGTACTCCGTCTGTGACAAAAGCCGTTTAGCCAAAGGGAGTATCTCGTCCTTTGTGCGGAGTGCCTTCGTATGGGTAATGCTGCGCGTAATCTGAGTCATGGCATCCCACTTCAGTTTCAGCGTCAACGTCCTGCCCTCGAAGCCGGAACGCTCCAGCCGTTCCACCAACTCCAGTACGGTGTGGTAGAGTTCTATGATAACGGTAGATTTCGAGCTGATGTCTTCCATGAAAGTACGTTCGCAGCCCACCGATTTTCTCTCGTGGTCGACGACAACAGGGCGGTTGTCTATCCCCCGGGCGAAGTCAAAATAAATCTTTCCCTGCTTTCCAAACCGTTGTAACAGATGGCTCAGCGAAACCTCCCTCAGCTGTTCGCCCGTAACGATACCCATCCCGTGCATCGTCTGAGCTGTCTTGGGCCCCACACCCCAAAACTTCTCAACGGGCAGACGCCCGACAAAGTCAAGCGCACGGTCGGGATGGACGAGGAAAAGACCGTCGGGCTTCCGATAGTCAGACGCTATCTTTGCCAGAAACTTATTGTAGCTGACACCTGCCGACGCCGTCAGTCCCGTCTTCTCGTATATCTCCCGTTTGATGGCACGGGCAATGTCGATAGCCAACCCCATGCCCTTCTTGTTCTCCGTTACGTCGAGAAAGGCCTCGTCTATGGAGAGCGGCTCAACCAAATCGGTGTACTCATGGAAGATAGCGTGTATCTGGCCAGATACCTCCTTGTAACGCCCGAACCGCGGCGGTACTATCAGCAGACCGGGACAGCGTTTCTTGGCCTGCATAATGGACATGGCGGAGCGCACACCGAAAGGACGCGCCTCGTAACTTGCCGTGGAAACCACGCCACGCGGCACGTCGCGGCCTATTGCCAAGGGCAATCCGCGAAGTTCGGGACGGTCGTGCTGTTCTACAGAAGCGAAGAACGCATCCATGTCTATATGTATTATTTTACGTTGCAAAGCAGGTTTCTCCATCCTAATGCGTTGCAAAGATACACAAATTTTATTCGGGAAATAAATAAAAAAACGTACCTTTGCAACAAAATACGAATAATTCAGTTATATAGAACGAGAAAGTACGCAAGAAACAAATGACGCTACACCATGGCCGTGCACCGCTGAACTGGGCACAAAAGACTATCAAGAGACTGCTGGACTTCTGTCTGGCCCTCCTTGGACTTGTCGCATTGTCTCCCGTATTCGCCATAATCGCCATTGCCATGAAGCTGCAGGGCAACGGACCGGTGTTTTTCCGGCAGGTCAGGATAGGATACAAAGGCCGCCCGTTCGTCATCTTCAAATTTCGGACAATGAGCAGCGTCGTCGAGGAAGAGGGACCCAGACTGGTCGCCCAGTGCGACAGCACGACCTCAACCCCCCTCGAGCAGCTCCTGCGCAACCATCATCTCGACGAGCTTCCGCAGCTTTGGAATGTCGTCCGTGGAGATATGTCGTTCGTAGGACCTCGTCCTGAACGCAAATACTTCATAGACAAGATTATGGAGCATACCGACCGCTATCCGCTCATATATCAGGTTAGGCCGGGACTAACGTCGGAGGCAACCATCTATAACGGCTACACGGACACGATGGAGAAGATGCTCCGACGCATGGAGATGGACATCCACTATATGCAACACTGGTCGCTGTGGATGGATTTCTCTATCGTTGTCAAGACCGTACTAAAAATTATCAGTGGCAAAACATTCTAAAAGGAATATGAAAAGATACATTCTGCTTTTTCTGATGGCATTGTGCACACTCGGCACTTTCGCCCAGTCGTCCATGACCGATACGCAGGTGATGGACTTCATCGTCAAGGAACAATCGAAGGGAACGGCACAGGCACAGATTATTACCAAGCTGATGCAAAACGGCGTGGATATATCGCAGATACGAAGGGTAAGGAAAACATACGAGAAAATGAAGAAAGGCGATGTTGCCATTGGATCAACCACCGACAAGACCGCCGACCGCAACCGGACCAACAACGGACAACAACGCCCCGGAAAGAACAAGAAGCAGATAGCAGACGAAACACGTCAGGAGTACAGCCGCGACCAGCAGGAGACTGAACTCTACTCCAACGGACGCATATCCAATAACCGCTCCCGGCAACACACGTACGACGAGGAGGACGGAGAGTTCCTGATGATGCAGGACGAAATGGATAACTGGCTGCCGCAGGACACGGCTGCCATGTACGAAATGCTGCTCAAGCAACTCAGCCATAATAAAAAAGAGGTGTGGGGACGCGATATTTTCAGCAACAAGAACCTGTCGTTCGAGCCGAACATGAACATGGCACTGCCGCGCAACTACCGGCTCGGGCCGGGCGATGCCGTATTCATCGACATTTACGGGGCTTCGCAGAAATCCTATCAGACCACTGTTGCTCCCGATGGGGTTCTTACCATAGAGGGGTTCGGCCCTATTCAGGTAAGCGGTCTGTCTGTAGAACAGGCCAACAGACGCATCCGAGAAAAGCTGGGCAAACGCTACAGCAGCTCGAGCATCCGGCTTTCCGTCGGGCAGACGCATACCATTATTGTCAATGTTGTGGGTGAAGTGAAGACCCCGGGTACCTACACGCTGTCTGCCTTTGCCACCGTCTTCAACGCGTTGTATATGGCAGGCGGTATCGGAGAATTGGGTACACTGCGTAATATTAAGGTATATAGAGGAGGATCGCTCATCAGTACGGTTGACGTTTACGACTTTCTGCGCCGCGGCCATCTGAGTGGAAACGTGCGGTTGGCGGACAACGACGTGATTGTTGTAGGTCCTTACGACATGATTGCGCAAGTGAGCGGAAAGGTGAAACGCCCCATGTACTACGAGATGAAGCGAGGCGAGAACCTCAAGACGCTCATCGGATATGCCGGAGGCTTCGCAGGCGATGCCTACACCCGGTCGGTACGTGTACGCAGAAAGACGGGGCGGCAGTATTCTATCTTCAATGTCAACGAGTTTGACATGAACAGTTTCCGAATTTCCGACGAGGATTCAATCAGCGTAGACTCCGTTATCCCACGCTACGAGAACATGGTAGAGGTGAAGGGAGCCGTGTTCCGCCCCGGCATGTACGAGGTAGGCGGACAGATAAACAGCGTGCGCGGACTGGTCGATGCGGCAGAAGGACTGACTGAAGTCGCCTTCGGAGGGCACGCAATCCTGCATCGGCAGAAGGCCGACCGCTCGCTCGAAGTCATTTCTGTAGACATTGACGGCATACTGACAGGAAAGGCTGCTGACATTCCCTTGCAGAACGAGGATGTTCTCTTTGTACCGACAAGGACGGATGTACAGGAAGAACAGACCATCACCATCCACGGCGAAGTGCTCTACCCCGGCATCTACAAGTATGCAGACAACGAGACGTTGGAGGATTTCATTATTCAGGCCGGCGGCTTGAAGCAGACTGCATCTACCGTCAGGGTCGACGTCGCCCGTAGGATAATCAATCCTCAGGCAATGAGAACAGACTCCATCATTTCCCATTCCTACTCTTTTGCCCTTAAAGACGGATTTGTTATTGATGGCGTTCCCGGATTTACACTGCAGCCATACGACGAGGTCTACGTGCGCAAAAGTCCGGGTACGTCCGATTTGAAGAACGTTAGTGTTGAGGGAGAGGTCATGTTCGCAGGCAACTATACGCTGACGTCGCGCTCTATGCGGTTGAGCGACCTGTTCAAGGCAGCCGGAGGAGCTACAGACTTAGCCTATATTCAGGGTGCACGACTGGAACGCCGCCCCAACGATATAGAAAAAATGCGTATGGAAACCGCCTTCAGGCAACAGCAGGAAGAGGAGCAAAAGAACCTGCTGGCAATGGCCTCCAAGACCAATAACGCCTCCGTGCTTCAGGCAGCACAGCAAAGTAATGAGCCAAACTGAAGAAATTCAGAGTGCCGGAGACCTATCCTGTAGGCATAGAGCTTGACAAGGCTATTGCAAACGTTGGCAGCGATGCCGACATTATCCTCCGAGAGGGAGACCGCCTGATTATTCCACAATACAATGGTACGGTGAAGATAAACGGAGCGGTTATGAATCCGAACACCGTAGGATACGTAGAAGGCAAGAGCGTCAGCTATTACATTGATCAGGCCGGCGGATTTTCCAGCGACGCCAAGAAGCGCAATACTTACATTTTCTACATGAATGGCATGCAGGCTAAGGTTGGACACAACGCCAAGGTTCGTCCGGGATGCGAGATTATTGTCCCCACCAAGGCACAGAGCAAGCTGAGCCTTGCCGAGACCCTGAGTATCGGATCAAGTGCGGCAAGTATTGCGGCTGTCATTGCAACCATCGCCAACCTGCTGAAATAAACAGGAAAGCTATACGGGTATAACGGATTCTATATCCTGAACAAAGAGATTATAGAACCGACACCTGCCGCATGATGCACCCCCCAAAGTATCAGATACATTTTATGAGCGATACCTATCTCGTGAACGACATCATTCTGGAGCTGAGAGAGAAGCAAGGTTAATGGCAAACAAACATAGAGACATACCCAAAATGAATATATTTGACTTAAAACGCAAGTGGATTGCCCTGCAAGAAAGGTGGAAGAAAACCCCTGCTACGGACAGCGCCGGGGAGGCAGAGGATATTTCCAATAAAAAATACATGGAAATGCCAAAGGAAGACGGCAACAACGACACTGCCTCCGACGTAAAAGAAGAAGGCAAAGAAGAGCGGGCAAAACATTCTTCCCCAAACCCTCAACAGGCCAATGACGAAAAGCCAATAAGGAAAAGCAAGATTGGCTTCAACGTAGTCGGGCTATTCCGTGCAATGAAAAAGGACTGGTGGATACCCACTGCCTGCACGGTTGCCTTTGCAGTATTGGGCATTTGGGCAGCCTTTCAGATACCCAAGATATACAAGGCCAACGTAATGCTTGCACCGGAAACGGCCAACAACAACATGTTGTCGGGCGTTTCGTCGCTCGCCTCAATGGTCGGACTATACAACGATGCCAACCCGACCGGCGATGCCATCTATCCCGAGATTTATCCCGACCTAATGAGTTCCAACGACTTCATTATCGGTTTGTTCGATATTCCAGTCGAAACCCTTGACAAATCCGTCCACACCACCTATTACGATTATCTCCGACACCACCAAAAGCAACCTTGGTGGAGCAAACAGATGGAAAGCTTTACCAAATACATCGGGAAAAAGTTCATCAAGAAGAAAGAAATAAGCCGCGGAGACTCCACAAAGGTCAATCCATTCGAGCTGACCAAAGACCAGTTCAACATTGTCAGCTCCATTAAGGGAGATATTGCCTGCTCAGTAGACAAGAAGACCAATGTCATCAACATAGAAGTTACCAGCCAAGACCCCTTGGTATCGGCAACCATGGCAGACTCCGTTAAGAAACGCCTCCAAGTATATATCACCCGATACAGGACTTCCAAGGCACGCAACGACCTCAAATACATGGAGCGGCTATTTCTGGAAGCCAAGAAGAACTACGAGGACGCACGAAAGAAGTATGCCGTCTTCAGCGACGCCAACACCGACATAGTACTGGAGTCTATCAGGTCTCAACAGGAAGACCTTGAGAACGACATGCAGCTGAAGTACAACATCTACACCCAGCTCGTACAGCAATTGCAGATGGCACGCGCCAAACTGCAAGAGCGGGTACCTGCATTTACTGTCGTACAATCGGCTACCGTCCCCGTCAAGCACGCCAATACGCCAAAGATATACATTCTTGCCGTCTTTCTTTTCTTGGGCTGGGCAATTGCCCTGACAGCCCTAATCATCAAGCGTCGTCGGGAAATCATCGTCATCATCAATGAGTAGCGTAAAGCTATGGAGCGTCAGGAAGGAATGTCTACGGCACAAGTGGCTGTTCCTTACCAATTGTGCCATTGCCGTAGCAATAGCATGGATACTGACAGACCTTTCCCATCACTCCTACGACGTACAGCGGAAGATTTCCATAGATGCCAGCGAGGACAAGGTGTTCAAGCGTACCGATGCCTTCTCCTCCATTACCCAGAAGCTCGGCATGAAGGAGGGAAACCTTACCACCGACCCATGGCTCTACCGAAACATACTTGAATCGTCCACTTTCCGCATGGAATTGGGGAACATCACCGTCAGCAAGAAAGACGGAACAAGCCCCAAAACATTTGCCCAATACCTGCTACAAGACTATCAGCAGCCTTGGTGGACACGCTTCACGGGGAAAGAAAAGCTGCCCGAACTCATTGACGAAAATGTCAAGTGCGAGGTAAACATGCACAATGGGGTCATTACCATACAGACATCAGCTCAAGACCCTCACATCGCCTTTACACTCCTCGACTCCGTCTGTACCCGCCTGCAAACCTATCTTACCGACTACAGCCGCAGGAAAGCAGAGATAGACCTCGGCAACCGAAGCCGGGAGCTGTCGCAATCGAAGGCCAAATACGAGAAGGCAATGAAAGCCTACTCCCGCTTCGTAGACAGCCACACGGACATATTCGAGCCTTCCGTACAACTTGAAGAGAGCCTGTTACAGCAGAAGGTAGACAATGCCTTGGCGGAATACAACAACTCTATTCAGCAGTACAAGCTGGCGGAGATGCACGTACAGCGCACCATCCCCTACTTTATCACGCTTGTCAACGAGACGTATCCCCAACAGCCCTCTCATCCCAAACGCCTCGTGAACATTGCCGTATGGCTGTTCTACACGTTCTTCATTACACTCTGGATAGTCCTCATAAGGCATAAGATAAAATTAAGAAAGAAAGGCGAGACCGATGAACTTAGACAACAGATCTAAATTGATACGCAAGAACATCCTTTTCTCTTTCTTGATAAAAGGATGGTCGGGAATGGTACAGCTGCTGCTCGTCCCCGTTACCCTCTTCTGCCTCGGCAATTACGAGAACGGGATATGGATGACCATCAGCTCCATTCTGCTGTGGATAGACTCGCTCGACATAGGTTTGGGCAACGGACTCCGCAACAAGCTCTCCGAACAGATTGCCAACGGTGACTACGAAAAGGCACGCGAAAGCGTCTCCTCCACCTTCGCCATGCTGGTATGCATCATAGTTCCCGTCGCCATAGTCCTGATGCTGCTCGTCAATACGGCAGACATCTATCATCTGCTGAACATCAGCAGTGCCATAGTCCCTAATCTTCAGGAGATTCTATCCATGTGCATTGCCCTTGTATGCGCAACCTTCATTTTCCGCTTTATCGGCAACGTATATCTCGGACTACAGCTTCCTGCCGTCAACAACGCCTTGGTAGTAGGCGGACAGACCCTTACCCTCATCGGCGTCTACCTGCTCCGCTGGCAGGAAATCCACTCTCTGCTGATGGTGGCTCTCTGCTACACGCTTGCTCCCCTGCTTGTTTATTTGCTCTCCTATCCCGTCACGTTCGGCATCTACTACCCCAAGCTGCGTCCATCCCTCCGCTATTTCAACAAGCATGCAGTACGTGAACTGTTCAGCATCGGCGTGAAATTCTTCGTATTGCAAATAGCCGGCGTCGTCCTCTTCGCGTCTTCCAATGCGCTGGTATCGAGATTCTTCTCTCCCGACATGGTAACGCCCTATCAGGTATCTTACCGCTATTTTTCCATGACGATGATGCTATTCACCGTCATAGCCGTTCCCTTCTGGAGTGCCACGACCGATGCCTATACCAAAAAGGACTTTGCATGGATAAAACGCTCCATGCACAGACTTCACCTCATTCTGCTCGGCATCGCCGTTCTCCTTGTCGTGATGGTTGCCGTCTCTCGTCCCGTCTACCGTCTCTGGGTAGGGACATCGGTAGAAATCCCCACCACCATGTCGGCAGCCATGGCCCTGTATATCTTCATCGTTATATGCAGTCTCTGCTACTCCTACATACTTAACGGCATCGGCACACTCTCGCTTCAGCTCATCTTCACCGTCGGGGCGGCCGTCGCCTACTTCCCCTTGTCGTGGCTTTTGAGCCGGTATATTGGCATTACCGGGATGATACTCGCCCTCGCCACGGTCAATCTGCCCGGAGCCGTCGTCAACCGGCTGCAATACAGGAAGCTGATGGACGGAACTGCAAAAGGAATCTGGAAAAATTAGTATATGGCTGCAATCATTATCATCATATTAGGTATTCTCCTTGCCACATTCCTCACCTTCCGCATCGGTGATATATTCTCGCCGTGGTTCATTACGGCAGGCGTGTGGCTGGCTATCGTCGTAATGTTCCAAATCAGCACGACCGACCTCTACCCGCTTCAGAGCCGCTTCTATACCTGCGTGCTGATATGGGTTCCGATGATGAGCCTGACAGGAATACTGACCTACTATGCCTTCCCCGGCGTAGACTGCTCTACAGCTGCCATCAGAGAGGAGATGAACTACAGCAAATTTTTCTTTCTCGCCTTCTATATCCTCTCCATAGTCTGCACTCCTCTCTATGTCTACAAGATATACAAGGTGGTCTCCATGTTCGGAACGGAGAACCTGCTCTTCAATCTCCGTATTCTCGCCAATGCAGGGGAAGAAGACACCTTGGGCAAACTCCTGAAATACATCAATGCCGTCAATCAGGCACTCTTCATCATCTGCGTATGGAAATATCCTAAAATCAGCAAGGCAACGCTCATTACCGTTACGATAGCCAACCTCATGTGTGCCGTTGCCATCATGGAGAAGGGAGCCTTGTTCTTCCTAATGTTCACGGCCCTCTTCATACTTTACCAAAAGGAGAAGATAAAATTGAGGAGCATCCTCCTATGGGGCGGGCTGGCCGTCTTTCTTTTCTATGGCATCAACATCCTGCGAAGCTCTACCGATGCCAAGCAGACAGAGGAATCGACCTTCCTCGACTTCTTCGCCATGTACATTCTCTCGCCCCCGGTGGCATTCGAGCAGGTACAGGAAAAGCTGACGCCGCAGTTCGGGTCGCGCTCGTTTGCCTTCTTCTATGCCTTTGCCTCCAAGATGGGGTGGGGCAACTTCATCGTCGAACCCAAGCTGCAGGAGTTTGTACAGGTGCCCATACCGACCAACGTCTACACCACCTTCCAACCCTTCTTCGAGGATTTCGGCTACAAAGGCGTCGCCTTCTTCTCGTCGGTCTATGGCGTGTTTACGGGCTGGCTCTACCGCCAGTGCCGCAACGGTGGCACTATCTCGCGCTGCCTCTATGCCTACGTGGTAGAGATTCTCGTACTCCAGTTCTTTCAGGAGAACCTCATCCTCAGTCTCTCCTTGCTCTTCCAGTACCTGATAGTCTTCACGCTGGTACTCCAGCAACGGGTCAGATGGGTGGCGATAACAGGCAAACAAACTGAATAGAGAAAAGCATCCATACGATTGACCTTGTCAGAGAATGTAAGGAAAATTCCCCGTTCATTCTTCCATTCAGCCTCAACGGCCACGCCAAAGTGCCACTTTCGTCCGTCGAAAGTGGCACTTTCGCATGACGAAAAAGACACTTTAACCACACGCGCAAACCTGTTTTTATAAATAGATATAATCCATTGATTATACGACTATTACAAGTCTAAATAACTCTAAACAACATATCCCGTCGGAAGGGGAAAAGAGCTACAATTGTAAACTCTTTTCCTCGTCTGGGAAACACTCATAGGAAAGGTTGAAAACATATTATTTGGTCAGTCCGCACTTTTTACTTACCTTTGTGGGAGAGAAAAAGACAACCATGCAAATAGCGGTCATCATCATCTTATACAACCCCAAGCCTACCGACATCGACCACGTTCGCCAACTCGCAGAACGCTACAGAGGAGTCGTTGTAGACAATTCCGCCATGCCCTCATTGTCCTCCGACCATATAGGACAGATGGACTATATCTTCAACCACGGCAACTTAGGCATAGCCGAGGCGCAGAACCGGGGGATGGAACGGGCTATGGAAGACGGCCGCATCAGCCATATCGTTTTTTTAGACCAAGACTCACGGGTATCGGCCGGCTATCCTGACGAGATAGCCGCGCAGTATGAGGCTGTCAGGGCAAGGCAGCCGCGGCTCGCCCTGCTGGGTCCGACCGTCGTAAGAAACGACAGCGGAGAGGAATACCGTTCTGCCCTCCACAAGGACACAGCCCCGGAAGACGGCCTCATCGTCAGAAGAGACGTCATCTCGTCGGGCAGCTGCGTGGCAACAGAGGTACTGCGCGAGGTAGGCCTGAACGATGCACGGCTCTTCATCGACTTTGTAGACTTCGAGTGGTGCTGGCGTGCCGAATCCAAGGGCTATGTCTGCGGCATCACCCCCAAGGTGCAGATACGCCACAAGGTGGGGGCCGACGAGCTTCGGATAGGGCAGCACACCGTCATTATCTCTGCCCCCATACGCTACTACTATTCTTGCCGCAACTATCTGTGGCTGCTGCACCGGACGTATGTGCCGCGCCAGTGGAAGGTGGCACAGGGCGTCAAACAGCTGCTGCGCTTCGTCTACTTCCCGTTACTGGTAAAAGGCGGATGCAAGAGGTGGAAATTCATGGTCAGGGGATGGGCTGCCGGATTAACGAAACAGAAAGAAAAATGAAAATAGGCGCGCTCATCGTCCTCTACCATCCTGACAGGGAAATGACGGAAAAGGTGGTCGGCTGCCTGCTAAGACAGGTGGAAGAAGTCTGCATCGTAGACAATTCAGACCAGAACAACAAGGCCCTGTTCGACCAAACGGACGGCAAGACACACTACATCTTCATGGGTGGCAACAAGGGCATAGCCGCTGCACAAAACCGGGGTATCAGCCACTTCGCCGAACGTGGCTTCGACTATCTCATATCGTGCGACCAAGACACGCTCATCGACGACGATACGATAGCCCGCCTGCTGCAAACAATGACCGACTTACAGCAGGAGGGCATCAAGGTAGCAGCCGTCGCGCCCATCGGTATTGACCATTACAGCCACCAGCCGATTACCTACAACATTGCCAAGATAGGGAAGACGCGGATAGCAGGGCACGACCTGTTGGAAGTAACCCACACGATGAACTCCATGTCGCTTATTCCCGTTCCGCTCTTCAAGGAGATAGGAGGAATGGAGGAAGACCTCTTTATCGATGCAGTAGACTGCGAATGGTGCTGGAGGGCAAGGCACAAGGCCGGCGCACGGTCGTTCTACGACACGCATATATTCATGGAACATACCTTGGGCATCGCTACCAAGAAGGTGGCAGGGAAGCGTGCGATACACATTACGCCAGCCTTCCGCATGTACTATCAGTACCGCAACTACCTCTGGCTGCTGCGCCGACGCTATACACCGAAGAGATGGGTGGCCGGCAATGGCATAAAATACATTGTCAAGTTCTTTTATTATACAATAATCAGCCCCGGCAGGCGTTCTTATTTCAGACAAATAACAAAAGGAGTGAAAGATGGACTCAAAGGAAAACAGCAGTAACAGATTCTCCGTCCTGATGTCTGTCTATGCCAAGGAGAACCCTCAGTGGATGCGGCAGAGTCTCGACAGCGTCTTCAACCAGACGCTCCCCCCCGACGAGGTCATACTCATTGAGGACGGGCCGCTCACACCCGAGCTGCACGAGGTGGTCAGCGACTATCAGAAACGCCATCCCGAACTAAAGGTTTTCCCACAGAAAGAGAACCGCGGACTGGGAACAGCCCTCAACATAGGACTGCAACACTGCTCCTACGAGCTGGTGGCGCGCATGGACACGGACGACATCTGCAAGCCCAACCGCTTTGAACGCGAAATCGCGTTTATGACCTCGCACCCCGATATAGATATTTGCAGCTCGCTCATAGACGAGTTTGAGGACAATATACAGAACATCCGCTCGCAGCGGACGCTTCCCGAACTTCACAAAGACATACTGAAATATGCCCGTCGCCGTTGCCCCGTCAATCATCCGACGGTAGTCTACAAGCGGAGCAAGGTGCTCAAGGCAGGCGGCTACCAGAGTTTCCCCGAGGATTACATTCTCTGGATAAACATGATACTGACAGGCTGCAAGTTCTACAACCTGCAGGAAAGCCTCCTCTGGTTCCGTTTCTCCTACGATGTCTACCGCCGCCGTGGCGGATGGAAGTATGCCAAGGACGACATCAGGGCACAATGGCACTTCCACAAGATGGGGTTCACCTCGTTCTATGAGTTTCTCACCAACTCTGCCATCCGCGGCATAGTGCGCATCGTGCCAAACTCCCTGAGGGTTTTCACTTATAAAAAAATACTGAGAAAGCAGAATGACTGAACTAAGACATCTTCAGCTTGTCATCTTAAGCATAGCAAAGGACATTGATGCGCTCTGTAGCAGAAACGGAATAGAATACAGTCTCAACGGCGGTTCTGCCATCGGGGCTGTCCGGCATCAGGGCTTCATACCATGGGACGACGACCTCGACATACAGATGACCCCTCCCAACTACCGCAAATTCATATCCATCTGCCGCGAACAGCTCGATAAGGAGAAGTATTACTTTGAGGAAGGTTTGGTAGACTGGCCGCTCGACTTCTGCAAGGTGAAGCTCCGCGGCACGAGAATGGAAGAGACGGAGGGCTATGCCGGCAAGAACAATCAGCTAGGCATCTTTGTCGACATATTCAGGGTAGACGGTGCAGCACCGACCAAGGCCGGCCGGATGTGGCAATACTTTTGCGCACGCTACCGGATGGCCTTCCTGATGAGGCGGAGAGGCTACAAGAGTGCGTCAAGGCTTAAGAAACTCGTCATGGCATTGTCGGTTCCGCAATACATCCCCTGCATAGAACGGTTCTTCAAGCACGAGAAAGAGAAATACGACGGCGAGAAAACGGGCTATTATGCCTTTCTTTCGGAACGGATAACCTATCGTCAGGCTTTCTGCCGCAAGGAGGTTTTTGCCGGAACCAAGCGTATGCCGTTTGAAGATACGGAGCTTCCAGTACCCAGTCTCTGCGACGAATATCTCCGTGGGGTCTTTGGCGATTATATGCAACTGCCCCCGGCAGACCAACAAGTGCCTGCCCACCACACGGGCATAGACTTTGGGAAATATTAAAATAACAAGACAAAGCATGCAAGCAATCATTTTGGCAGCAGGAATGGGACGCCGCCTCGGAGAGTACACAAAGGACAACACCAAGTGTATGCTACCCATCAATGGCATAAGGCTCATAGACCGCACGCTGACACAGCTGTCCCGGCTCGGCCTCAGCAGGGTAATCATCGTCGTAGGCTATCAGGCACAGAACCTGACGGACTATATCGGGCACCGCTACGATGACCGCCTGAAGATAGAATACATCAACAACCCCGTCTACAACAAGACCAACAACATCTACTCGCTCGCATTGGCCAAGGAGCAGTTGGCACAGGACGACACGATTCTTCTGGAGTCTGACCTCATCTACGAGGATAGTATCCTGCAACTGATTACCGACAATCCGGCACAGAACATCGCCCTCGTAGCCAAGTGGGAAACGTGGATGGACGGCACGGTAGTAAAGATAGACGAGGACAACAATATCATCGACTTCATCGGCAAGCAGGCTTTCAAATACGAGGATGCCGATTCGTACTATAAGACGGTAAACATCTACAAGTTCAGCAAGGAGTTCTCAAAACACAAGTACGTGCCTTTCCTCAATGCCTATTGCGAGGCACTGGGCAACAACGAATACTACGAACAGGTGCTGCGCATCATTACATTCCTCAACTCTACCGACGTGAAGGCCTTGCCCATCGGAGACAGGAAGTGGTACGAAATAGACGACGTGCAGGACAAGGACATTGCCGAGACCATCTTTGCCGATGGCGAAGACCGACTGCAGAAATTCAACAGGCGGTATGGAGGCTATTGGAGATTTCCGAAGCTGCTGGACTTCTGCTATCTGGTCAATCCCTACTTCCCGTCCCGACGGATGAAGGACGAGATGCGGGCTAATTTTGATACACTGCTTACGCAATACCCGTCGGGGATGTTCGTCAACTCCCTGCTGGCAGGCAAGTATTTCGGAGTCAGTCAGGACTATATAGTAGTCGGAAACGGTGCGGCGGAACTCATCAAGAGTGCTATGGAGAAGCTGGAGGGGAAAATCGGAGTCGTATTCCCTACCTTCGAGGAATATCCCAACCGCTACAAGGCTGAAGACATCGTTCGTTTCGTACCCGGGAACGAAGACTGCGCCTATACTGCTGACGACCTGATGCGATTCTTTGAAGACAAGGCTATCCGCACTTTGCTGCTCATCAATCCCGACAATCCGTCGGGCAACTTCATTGGCAAGGCAGACGTGCTTCGGCTGGCAGAATGGACAGGGGAGCGGAACATCCGTTTCATCGTCGACGAATCGTTTGTAGACTTCACTGACGACTACGCCACCAACTCCCTGCTCGACGATACCGTCCTGCAATGCCACAGGCATCTGTGCGTGATGAAGAGCATTTCAAAGTCATACGGAGTACCGGGGCTGCGCCTTGGTGTATTGGCAAGTGCCGATAAAGAACTCATCGACTTCATCAAAAAGGACGTAAGCATCTGGAACATCAACTCCTTTGCAGAATTCTACATGCAGATTTACGACAAATACAGCGGAGACTACAATCTCGCCTGCAAGAAATTCATAGCCGAGCGCAACCGTTTCCTACACGAGCTTACAGCCATTCCTTGGCTGAAGGTAGTTCCTTCACAGGCCAACTACTTCCTCTGCAAGGTCAATGCGCCACACACATCCGGTGAACTGACCCGTCGCCTGCTCTTGGAACACGACATTCTCATCAAGGACTGCAACAGCAAGAATGCTTTGAAGGAGAGAAACTACATCCGAATAGCCATCCGCGACCAACGGGATAATGACTGTCTGGTAAAAGCACTGAAAGAATTATAACGTCATTTCCTATCAAGAAAGGATAGTAGCCATTGCATAGTCATGGCTGCCATCCTTTTATCATATAGAGAAGTAAAGGTGTCAAAAACTCCAGTTTCCAAACTTGCTGTCAGCCCGTCAGCGGGAAGCATGCCCCAAAAGGCTGTTTTTCAACCTTTTACAGAGAATGTTAAAACTGACAGCAAAAATTCCAAAACAATGATAAGCATTGTTTGAATACAACAACAAGCGAATGTAAGGGCAGGCTTTCAGCCAGTCCGTCCCTAAAAGACGACACAGACAAGGGGATAGGCATGCGGACAGACATGCAATCTGTCTCTACAGCGAAGCGAATTTATGCGAGTTGCATATAACAATAAGCGAATCGTCGAAGCATAAGGACAATGGTCGCTGCTTAAAAATAACGCGAGTTCGGTATAAGAACAAGGCTTATGGCCATACCATAAACGCGTTGCCTTATACCGAATTCACGCTAAATACAATCAGAGAGACTGATTATACGGTTTCAGCTCTGCATAGCAGACGGTTCTGTCCGATGGAACCTTACTGGTTAAATACTTTCCTGCCATTGTGGATAAGCAGTCCCTTGGTCGTCGGACTTACTCTCTGACCTTGCAGATTGTAGTATTCACCCGACCGTAGCGGCTTATCCGCCGACACAGTGGAAACACCCAAAGTCGCTATTTGGCTGGAAAGGAAAGCCTTGCGGGCCGTAAACCAATTGACAGCCGCCACAACATCCTCAGCAAGCGTTCCGCCCTTCGGATTGAAATTGCTGTCCGCCCATCTGTCCCAGTCTGCCTGACGCGACCTTTCCGCTGCCTTTCCTTCCTCTGTTTGCGGATAAGCCTGCAAGAAAGCAGTCATTTCATCGAAAAAAGTGGGAGTTATTTCATTCCACAGGGCCTCGTATGTCTCTGCAAAAGTACGGTTGGAACTGCCGAACAAACGCCCGAAGTAGTATTCGTCGTGTATTCTGGCCCAAATGTCGGGCATCCGCATAATGGCGTCAAAGTCCCATAGTGGCCCCATTCTGAACTTAGATTCCGCAGTATCGTCGTATTTGGTCAAAAACATATTCGATCCGGCACTGTCGTTGTCGCCCAGCAAATCATGGGCGAGCAGCCATGACGCAAAGGAGCGGACATCCATATAATCGGGATAAGTCCCATCCTCGATTGATTTTTCGAGATTGTAGACCGCAGTCTTTATGTACGACAACTGCTCCGGGGTAAGCTCATCGGCATCGGGATACTTGAACGTGTACTTAAAATAGTCCAGATACCAGTCGGAAAGGTAGCCTCCGGCAAACGATACGTCCTCGTTCCACCAGTAGGGGTCTTCCTCTATGACGTATCCATTGTTCTTATCTACATCAATTCGGCACTTCTCGTTTCTCTCCACAGCCTCTCCGAGCATGTACACGCCCCTATAGTCGCCATTGATGACCACATTGACACAGCGAACGGCAGGAGTCCATCCACGATGCAGCAGTTCCTGCGTCTTCATACCGATGAGGGTGTTCAGGCAGAGAACATCATTCTTCAGCAGAACCCAATTCTTGTCCTTATAGGTCTTGTCGTCACCGCGCGACAACATGTCCCCCTTCTTCTCCAGCTTTATCTTGAATGACTTCTTGTCCTGATAGGCACTGGAGTTTCCGCGTATCTTGATGGTCATTCCGCTCTCTTTCTTCAGATAGTCGCCACTGTCGAAAAGAACATCGTTTCCCTGCCGTACCACCACACGACCGGGAACTTTCGTCGCGTTTTTCGTACCGTCTCCGATACATCCTTCGGGATGGGATACGTATTCGCAGGAGGGTTCCTCGGCATCTACCGTGGTAACCAAGACTACAGGCAATCCCAGACTGAGCACCGAATCAGTACCAATCGAAGCATTTTGCCCCATTGCAGGGACGGTGAAAACACTCAGCAACAATCCGAACAGAATTTTTCTAATAGTTAATAATTTCATAAACAGATATATTAAGTTAAAGTATAAAAACTTGCAATTACTTTGAACGACAAGCCCTTGACGTTCTGAACATCATGCGTAATAATGCAAAGATAGTCCTTTTCCAGCATATTGCAAAGGAAAAACAAACAATTTTATACGCCCGGCATACAATATTTTACCACGGAGAGGGGTTATATAGTGTAAAAGATTCTAATAATATGTTGATGTATCTTGCTATCTGCCTGCTTTCCTTCGTGCTAAGTGTTGTGTGCGGATTCGTTATTATACCCAAGATTATGGCTTTCTGCCAAGAAAGAAAACTCTATGACGTACCCGACGCACGAAAGGTTCACAAGAACGCCATCCCACGTCTGGGCGGAGTGTCGTTCATGCCAAGCATGCTTGTAGCGGCACTTGTAGCCACCATCGTATGGGTAAACACCAGCAAAGGGTGCAAAATCAGCATCAGCCCTTGGAGCATCTCCTTTGCCTTAGGGCTTGCCGTCATCTACATTACAGGACTTCTGGACGACATTTTCGGCTTACAGGCTAAGGTGAAGTTCATCATTCAGGTAGCGGTTTCCTGCCTCCTTCCCATTTCATGGCTCTATCTCAACAATTTCTACGGCTTTTGCGGTATTCACCATATCCCCTTTCTCGTCGGTGCACCATTGACGGTAATCGTCCTTGTCTTCGTTATGAATGCCATCAACCTCATTGACGGTATTGACGGACTTTCCGCCAGCCTCTCCCTCATAGCCTTGGGCGGTTTCTTCTATGCCTTCTTCATAGAGCAGCTTTGGATATATTCCATTCTCATAGCAGGCCTGATGGGCGTGCTGATTCCCTACATGTATTACAATATATGGGGGAAAGTAGAGAAACATCAAAAGATTTTCATGGGCGATTCGGGAAGTCTCACACTGGGATACATACTTGGCGTGATGCTCATCAAGTTCTGCATGCACAATCCCAACGTCATGCCCTACCGCAAGGGTTCCATGCTCTTGTCCATAACCCTACTCATTGTTCCCATCTTCGACGTAATGCGGGTCATCATAGTGCGACTGCAGCACCGCAAGCCTATTTTCGGGGCAGACAAGAACCACATACACCACAAGCTCATCCGGGCAGGACTATCCCACCACAAGGCCTTGATTTCCATTATAGCCCTGTCGTTTTTCTTCGTAGGAATCAACCTTTTGCTGTTCAATCATATTCTTGTAACATGGATTATCTGTATAGATATGGTTGCCTACATCCTGTTCCACTATGGTATGGACATTGCCATCAGAAAGAAAGGAAATAGTCCTTTCGCCGAGAGTTAGAACGCTTCACACGGGAAAGGACTACTACCGAGAGACTAAAACTTCGTAAAATACAGACGGACCGTGCCGCCATCCAACATCAGCTTGCTGCTATTCACGCTCCCGACCGTCAAGACCGGAGTGAGCACCGTAATGCCATAATTGGCCAAAGCCGGCTCGTAGGCTTCCAGCGGACGGTCGCCGGAGGTACGGTCGAAGATATACGGGTCGGTCAATGCCAGTTTATCCCCATTCAGCGAGAAGCGATAAAGATAGCTTCTGTTAGGGCCGCCCTTGTCGTCAAGCTCCAACAGCCTCCCCTGAAACGACCAAAAGATGTGCTGCCGGCTCAAGTCGACAGGATCGGCAGGCGTTTCTGAGCTTTCCGCCACATATTCTATCTTGGTCAGATGCCACATCCCCTCCAGTTCTTCGGCATCATTGTCGGTCTCCAACGAGCAAGATGACAACAGGAGAACGACAAGAGGCAGGAATAACAACAATATTCGTAATTTCCCTAACTTCATATTTTGCTTTATTGTGCCATGTCGTCTGCGAGGCGACACGGCCTGATTAGTAGTTTTGTATTATTGGTTTCAGAACAGGCCCGACTTGCTGAGAGTCAGTTGCAAACCATAGTTTATGCCGCCAAAAATGGCACCGAAGTCAGTACCGGCCCCTACTCTCACGCTCATTCCTTTCATCCAGTCTGCCATCCTCGTCCCGTGGAGAGTATAGGAGGCCTCTGCCAACAGACTGACGTTATGGTGCACTTTCGTGTAAGGATTGTCATAAGTACCCCATCCCTCCTGCCATGTGGCAAGAAATCGCCAGTTGAGAAAGTCGGAAGGATGCCCGCCCAACCCTAAATGAAACGCCATGAAGCGGTTATTGGCAAACGAAATAGTCCCGTCCGTATTGTATATGGGCGACCGATAGAGCGGATTGCCCATTGCCTGTCCCCAATGCTGATGCCCGGGGAAGATGTAGTGATTGTAGAAATTATCCTTTCCACCGATATGGTCGGGCACGGTCTTGGTATGGTCGTGATAGACAGGGCCACTCTGATACTTGGTATAAAGATACTCCAGTACGAAATCGTTCAGCCAGCTATCAGGCTTGTAATTGTATTCCAGTCCCAGCATCCAGTCCTTGAAGTCGTAGAGAAGATAGCGGCTTCGCTTCTTCTCCTGCCACTCGTCTCCTTCTCCGTAGCCGTCATAGTCAAGCTGAAACATTGAGGAATGGTCTTCAAAGAACTTGTCGGCATAAACCGAGAAACTGCTCCAGTCGCCGTCATAGTTAAGACGCAGCACCCAGCTGCCGAGCTGGTCGCCCTCCACGTTCTTATAGGTTGTCTCGCCGGCATCGGCACCACCGGGAACAAAAGCGTTCCAAAAGTCGCGTACTCCCGTTCCGCCCTTGCTCTGCTCCAGTGTACCGTCGGCAGCAGGCACATACGAGGTTCCGCCAAAGAGAGACACCATCTCCAGCCCCATCTCCAACGACCACGGACTAAACCGCTCTTCGTTGCCAATCTTCAGATAGCCGGCCTTTGAGTGATAGAGCACACGGTCAGAATATTTAGACTGACGGTGGGTGAAGTCGTGCTGCCAGTTCTGGTCGGTCATCATACCGTAAGCTACATGCCCCTTCAGGTGCAGCCATCCGTTGCCGAAAGGCAGTGTCCAGTAGTCGGGCAAGGCCAGACGAACCTGCGGAACAGGACGGGCGTTGATGCCAAGGGTCTGAGAACCAGAACTGAGCCGGTTGTTCTTCAGTTCCAACGGCTGCTCCTTCGCACCGACGGTCAGTGTTCCGTGCCACCAGCGTCCCTCCACGTATGCCTGCTGAACTACCGCCTTGCTCGTATAGCCGAGGGGTACAGCCACATCAACACCATAGCCAAGACCGAACATGCGTCCGTCGTCGGTAGAAAGCGGACGAAAGACCGCACCACGCAAATAGCCGTTCATGTCCTCCAACGAACTCAATCCGTGTCGGTTGGCATTGAGCCACAGGGGCGTCTTCTTATCCGAGAAAGTCCCTTGTATCTCCACCTTGTATTGCAAATTCATCAGAGGTTGCAGGCTCGTAGTATCTTTCCTGACAGGTTCCCTGTATTGTGCAAAGGCTGCACTGCCCATCGTCCATGCTGCAAGAGCAAGCAAAAGAAGTCTCATATATTCCAGTTAGTTTCATCCGCAAAGTTAACAAAAAAAACGAAACCTGCCAACAAAGCGACGGACAGAATGAGAAAGGCAAGGCAGAAGGAAGGCCAAGAGTGTAAAACAAATTCAAAACCATCATCCGGCAACGGCCCAACGGCAGGACGATAGTGCCGCTTTCGCGGTGTCAAAGTGTTGCTTTCGCATCATTGAAACGGCTTTTTCATGGTGCGAAAGCGGCACCTTCATTTCCCCTCTGTTCTTATTTCTTAGAATGGGCCTTTCGGAATCTGAAATCTTATGCGTCCATGGCCTGTTCCGATGGCGGTCTTATCGTACGTTATAAAGGAAGTGGCAGTTTTTCTGGATAGCAAGTGTGGATAAAGAAAAAGCCCTCCTCCGCGAGGGAGAAGGGCCGTATGGGGCAGACAGACTTAGTCTACGGGAATGTCCTTGTTGACATTCTTGCTGCCTATAATGGCGTAGAAGCACATGTAGGCTACGCCTAAGAATGGTACGATGTAGGAGGTCAGATAGCCTGCGTGGTCGGCGATGAAGTTCTGGAGCAGTGGTATGATACCGCCGCCAACGACCATCATCATGAAGATACCCGAGGCAGAGGCGGTGTATTTGCCCAGTCCCTCGGTGGCGAGGTTGAAGATGCAGGCCCACATGACGCTCGTGCAGAGTCCGCAGAGAACCAAAAGCAGGGCGGAGATGGGTACGACTACCATCTCGAAAGAACTGCCCGTGAATACCGGCATGGAAATGGTGGTGCTCTTGCCGAGGAGCATGGCCGAAAGTATCAGAACCATTGCGACGGAAGTTGCACCCGTCATCAGGGAACGGCTTGAAATCTTATCGGCAATAAAACCGCCACAGAAGCGGCCTGCAAGCATCAGAAACCAGTAGGTGGCTGCCACCGATCCGGCGATGGCCGTGGCTGTCTGTGGGTTAAGACCGCCCCCGGCAGCAGTCGTGTCGGACAGATAGTAAATCATCGTACCGGGGATTCCCACTTCAACTCCGACATAGACGAAGATGGCTGCAACGCCCATGACAAAGTGGCGGAACGCCCACGGTGAGTGCTCGAAGACGGTATTGGCACCTGTCTTGCCGAGTTCCGGGTCCTGAATGGGGATGAAGCTGAGAATGACGAAGGCTGCTGCAAACACGCCCATGGCTATGTAGAGTACGGGATTCACGTCTACCATGGAAGTGTTCTTGGTTACCTGACCTATCAGCGCACCGACGAAGAGGGGTGTCAGCGTGCCTGCGAGGGAGTTCAGCGTGCCGCCAATCATGTTCAGCTGGTTGCCGCGGTTGCCGCCGCCGCCGAGAAGGTTCAGCATCGGGTTCACAACGGTGTTCAGCATACAGACGCAGAAGCCGGAGATAAAGGCACCGACAAGGTAAATAATGAAGCCCGTCATTCTGGAATCGGCGAAGAATCCCGAGCAGAACTGGGTCAGAACGCCGAGAAAACCTATTCCGATACCGATGAGGGCGGTCTTCTTATAGCCGACTCTGGTCAGCATCTTGCCTGCCGGAATACCCATGAAGAGATAGGCAAGGAAGTTCATGGCATTGCCCAGCATGCCTACCGTGTTGGCACTCTCGCCTCCGAAGGAGCTTTTCCATATTACTCCGATAGGTGCTGCAAGGTTCGTAACGAACGAAATCATTGCATAGAGGAACATCATTGTTATGATGGCAATGATACTTCCATTTTGTTTAGTGTTGCTCATTTTGCTATATTGTTGTTTGATTGTTTCCTAATGATGCGGGCAGGAGACGGACGCTGTGGGATGTTTTCGCCCGTTGTTCTATTCTGTACCAAGCCTGTGGATAGTCTTTGGGGTGTATTCCTCGTGTGGGGCTATGATGGCCGAGGGGAGATAGGGAAGGCTGGGAGTGTCGGGGAAGTGCGGCGACGATGCTACTGCCATAGTTGGCAACGGCAATCTTTGTTCCTCGGCTGTTTTTTAAGATATATAAGTCGGTTGGCTTATCGTCAATAGTAGTCTGAAAATCCTCGTGCTTCAAGCCACACGGGCGTCGTATATCTTCGGAGTAGTCCATTATTCCTTGTCTATAGCCATTTGCGGATGTTTTGCAAAGTAACTAAAAATAAATGAATATGGCAAGTTTCATCCGTTGAAAATATACTTTTTAAGTGTGTTAAAAACAATTAAGTTGCATTTTGATTACATGTTGATGAGTCAGTATTTGGTTTTGTAATCAAGCGGGTGGGGATGTCGGTTGGCCGTGCTAAGTTTTAGCAGGGTCTGTCCGTTTGCTATGGAAGAAAGTCATTGTTTGTTTAATCAGAACAGATTTGTCAGCTCTCACGGGCATAGCCTTGCTGTCGGAGAGCTGCCTGTGGTCAGAAAGCTGACAAATCTGTTCAAATCGGGTAGAGGTCATTGATTTTTCACAAGTCCCGCAAGGATATGTCTTCTGACGGAAAACTTGTCAGAAAACTTGTTGGACGGACCTTTCTATTTGTCTTTCAGCGAAGTGAGCAGGTCGGCTACGACGTAGCTGGAACCTCCTACAAAGACGAAGTCGTCGGCATGGGCATTTTCCAAGGCTGTCTGGTAGGCTTCCGGCACGCTCGGACAGACTTTTCCTGTCAGGCCGTGGTGCTCTGCCAGCTCTGCGACGCGTTCTGCTGAGACGGCACGCTTGTTGGAAGGTTGTGTCCAATAATAGTGTGCGTCGTCGGGAAGCAGTTCCATTACGGTATTGATATCCTTGTCGTCGACCATTCCGAATACAATATGTTTCGCCTTATTGTGCTGTGCGCGAATCTGTTGGGAGATGTATTTCCATCCTCCTGCATTGTGCCCTGTATCGCAGATGGCAATGGGGCTATCGTGTATCTTCTGCCACCGCCCCATGAGTCCTGTTGACTGGCAGACCGTCTCGAATCCTCTGGCAACGCTGTCCACGCTCCTGATAATATTCTGATTGTATAGTTGGATGGCTGCCGTGAGGACGGTGTTGGCATTTTTGTCCTGATAGATGCCTCCCAACTCTCCGTTGACAGGGCCGAAATACCGGGTGTCGTAATGCCTGCCACCGCTGGGAAGAGACGCTGAGGCGGTAATGGCAGGTATGTCCTCGGCAAAGACGATGAGCGAATCCATCTTCTGTGCCCTTGATTCGAATACCACCCGTGTCTCGGGAACGGCTTCACCGATGATGACGGGTGTTCCCTGCTTGATGATGCCGGCTTTCTCGTAAGCTATCTTGCCCAGAGTGTCGCCAAGGAACTGGGTATGGTCGAAAGAGATGTTGGTAATAACGGAGAGCAGGGGGGTAATGATGTTGGTGCAGTCCAGCCGTCCACCCAAGCCGACCTCAATGACGGCAATGTCTACATGCTGCTCGGCAAAGTATTTGAAAGCCATGGCGGTGGTCAGTTCAAAGAATGACGGATGGAGCGGTTCGAAGAATCCGCGTTCCTGTTCTACGAAATCAATGACGTATTGTTCTGGAATCATTTCGCCATTGATGCGGATGCGCTCGCGGAAATCAACGAGATGCGGACTTGTATAAAGTCCCACCTTATAGCCGTCTGCCTGTAGGATGGATGCTAAAGTATGAGAGCAGGAGCCTTTGCCGTTCGTGCCGGCAATATGAATGGAGCGGAAATGGGTATGTGGATGCCCGAAATGTTTGTCCAAAGCGAGCGTGTTGTCAAGTCCGTCCTTGTAGGCGGAAGCTCCTACATGCTCGAAAACGGGTGTGCTGTTGAATAAATATTCCGTTGTTTCTTGATAGGTCATTTGCTTTGTCGGAAATTCTGGAGAAGTTATTATGAATGAAGAGGGGTGATTCGTCATTCCCTTTTCTGTAGGGAATGGCCTTATAATCTTATTAGCCCCATTGGCCCAATATGCCTAATGGGGCTAATGATATTTTGTTGTTGACAGGACGGACAATTGAGAGGCCTGTTATCTTGCCGGCATTATCAGCTGAACAGCTTCTTGAAGTTCTCAAAAATGGAACGCTTGGTGGAGGAGTCGCCGCGGAAGTTCTCGCTTTCGCGAAGCTCTTCTATTGCTTTCCTCTCTGCGCGATTGAGTTCTTTCGGCACGTAAATGCTGATTTGCACTATCAGGTCGCCCATACCGTTACCGTAGCCTTGTACGGCAGGAAGTCCTTTTCCGCGGAGGCGGAGGGTTTTGCCCGGCTGCGTGCCCGGCTCAATCTTTATCTTCACGTTGTTGCCGTCAAGAGTCGGAATGTCTACCTGCCCACCAAGGACAGCTGTCGGGAAATCGAGCAGGAGATTGTAAATGATGTTCTGGCCGTCTCGGACAAAGGTTTCGTTCTCTTCCTCTTCTATATATACTTGTATGTTTCCCGATACTCCATTATGCTTACCGGCATTTCCCTTGCCCGGAACGTTTACGACCATTCCTTCTGCGACGCCTGCCGGGATGTTTATTTCTACGACTTCCTCGCCCTTGACAACACCGTCGCCGTGGCAGTGGGTGCATTTGTTCTTGATGACTGTTCCCTCTCCCCCGCAGACGTGGCAGGTTGTCTGTGTCTGCATCATGCCGAAGATACTCTGCTGGGTGCGAATCTCCATACCGCTGCCATGACAATTCGGACAGGTCTCTGTACCACTGCCACCCTCGGCACCCGTTCCGTGGCAGTGGGAGCAGGCAATGTCCTTGCGGACCTTGAACTTCTTGGTAACTCCTGTAGCTACTTCCTGAAGCGACAGACGCACTTTCAGGCGCAAATCAGAGCCACGGTATTTTGGGGCTTGGCGATGTCCGCCTGCTCCGCCAAAGCCACCAAAGCCTCCACGTCCGCCGAAGACATCGCCGAACATGGAGAATATGTCGTCCATAGAGAAGCCTCCGCCTCCGAACGGGCTGCCTCCGCCGAATCCGCCACCCGGCGCGTCGAATCCGAACTGGTCATATTGCTGTCGCTTCTGTGGGTCGTGGAGAACGTCGTAAGCCTCAGCGGCTTCCTTAAACTTCTCTTCCGCCTGTGGGTCGTCGGGATTTCTGTCGGGGTGATATTTGATGGCAAGTTTGCGGTATGCCTTCTTTATCTCGTCTTCCGAGGCACTTTTGCTCACGCCGAGTACCTCGTAGTAATCTCTTTTTGCCATTTGTTCTATGTTGCTTGGGAGTAAAGGGAGTTGGAAAGGTTGGATGGAATTAAAGGACAACGCCTTCTCCCGTCTGTTATAGGATGCTGCGTGTTTGTTCTTCAGCTCTATCTGACTTTGCTGACTTCTTTAATTTCTCAGATGATATTATTGTCCTACTGCCACCTTGGCGTGTCGGATGACCTTGTCGTTGAGGGTGTAGCCTGTCTGAACACAGTCAATTACCTTGCCCTTCTTGTCGTCGCCCATACCCGGAACCATGGCAATGGCCTCGTGGAAATCAACGTCAAAGTCCTTGTCTTCGGTTTCTATCTTCTTTACCCCGAGTGTTTCGAGTGTCTTGTAGAACTTCTTGAAGATGAGGTCAAAGCCCTCGCGGATGGCTTCGGGCTCTTCGGTCTTGTCTGCTAAAGCCCGTTCAAAGTCGTCCAAGACAGGAAGTACGGCAGAGATAGTCTTCTCGCTGCCATTGAGAATAAGCTCTGCCTTCTCTTTCAGGGTGCGCTTCTTGTAGTTTTCAAACTCTGCGTAGAGACGTACAAACTTGTCTTTCCATTCCTCGGCCTCTTTTTGGGCGGCAGTGATGGGGTCTGCTTCTTCCGTCTCGTTGTTTTCTTCTTTCTCCTCGGTTTCAGCTTGTTCTTCAGTCTGCTGCTGAATGGTCTCTTCGTTGTTCTTCTCCGGCTCTTCGCCTTCGATGCTTATCTTCTTTTCTTTGTTGCTCATTTCGGTTTTACAATTTATCTATAAAGACTTTGCAAATTGTATGCCAACTCTTTCGTCGGACTTATTTCTATGTTGGGGCAGATTGTTTCAATGTGCCTGTGCCTTTAGTACATCTTTCCTCTCTGTTCCTTTATCTGCTCGTCGTGGATGTAGTCGTCGTAGGTCATCAGCTTGTCGATGATGCCGTTGGGCGTCAGCTCTATGATGCGGTCGGCTACGGTATTGATAAATTCATGGTCGTGCGAGCTGAAAAGGATATTTCCCTTAAATCCTACAAGGTTGTTGTTGAAGGCCTGAATACTCTCCAAGTCAAGGTGGTTGGTTGGGGTATCGAGAATGAGGCAATTGGCGTTCTGAAGCTGCATGCGTGCAATCATGCAGCGCATCTTCTCGCCTCCTGAGAGGACATTGACTTTCTTTTCGACCTCTTCCTGCTTGAAAAGCATGCGTCCGAGGAAGCCTTTCATTACCACTTCATTGCCCGGGCCATATTGCGACAGCCAGTCGACAAGGTTTAGTTCGCTGTCGAAGAACTCGGTGTTGTCGAGCGGAAGATAAGCCGTCGTAATGGTGATGCCCCAATTATAGGTTCCTGCGGTGGCTTCGCGGTTGCCATTGATGATTTCAAAGAGGGCTGTCATAGCCTTGGGATTGCGTGAAAGGAAGACTGTTTTCTGTCCTTTTTCGATGTTGAAGTCGACATGGTCGAACAATACCGTTCCGTCTGTGTCAACTGCCTTCAAATCCTGTACTTCGAGAATTTGGTTTCCGGGTTCACGCTCCATGGAGAAGATGATGCCGGGATACTTTCTGCTTGATGGGCGGATTTCCTCTACGTTAAGTTTCTCAAGCATCTTCTTGCGCGAGGTGGTCTGTTTGCTTTTGGCGACATTGGCAGAGAAACGGCGGATAAACTCTTCCAGCTGCTTTTTCTTCTCCTCGGCTTTCATCTTTTGATTCTGTGCCTGGCGGAGGGCAAGCTGTGAGCTTTCATACCAGAACGAGTAGTTACCGGAGAAGATGGTTACCTTGCCAAAGTCAATGTCAATGGTCTGTGTGCTGACAGAGTCGAGGAAGTGGCGGTCGTGGGATACGACGAGGACTGTCTGATTCTCGTCTATTTCTCCGAGGTATTCCTCCAGCCATTCTACGGTTTCGAGGTCAAGGTCGTTGGTAGGCTCGTCGAGGAGCAGATTCTCCGGTTTTCCGAAGAGGGCTTTTGCCAACATGACGCGCACTTTCTCGGTATTGGAGAGTGCAGACATCTGTTTCTGGTGCATGTCCTCCTTGATGCCGAGGTTCTGAAGCAGCTGGGCTGCGTTGCTTTCGGCCTCCCAACCGTCCATTTCTGCGAACTTCAGCTCCAAGTCAGCGGCACGGTTGCCGTCTTCCTCCGTCATTTCTGCCTTGGAATAGATAGCTTCACGCTCTTTCATGTTTTTCCATAGTGGCTCGTGTCCCATCAGGACGGTGTCCATGACGATGTACTCGTCGTATTTGAAGTGGTCCTGCTCCAATACGGAAAGGCGTTCGCCCGGCCCCAGCTCTACAGTTCCCTTGTTGGGTTCAAGCTCGCCGGAGATGGCACGCAGCAGTGTCGACTTGCCGGCACCGTTGGCTCCGATGACGCCATAGATGTTGCCGTGGGTGAATTTGATGTTTACGTCTTTGTAAAGAACTCGCTTTCCGAATTGGATGGCAAGGTTTGAAAGTGTGATCATTGTCTGTAGCTGATACCTTTAATTATATGATAATTTCCGTGCAAAGGTACAATAATATTATGAGACTGCCAAAACAAAACCATATTCGTGTGGGCAGGCGTCATAGAGTCAGCCGGCAAGTTCAGAAGTCAGGGGGGCTTGGATTTATGGGAGTTTATACCCGAAAATATGACGTCATTTCCAATAGAATATGACGTCATATTTGCGGGAATATGACGTCATGTTTTTTCGGTCTTTCCAGAGCTGTCCGGACTGACAGCCGGCCGGGGCTGTTTCGTCTGTTTCCGTCGTGTCCGTCGATAGGGCGAAACGGTTTGCTTTTGCGGCTTTGTGTGGTGATTTGGGAAATTAAAATGCCATAACTCGTTTACCATATCGTATTTTTTTCGTACATTTGCAGGGTATAAAGAAGGAAGAGATACTCAATGGACAATAAGAAAGCAACTCTGGAGCTGGGGACAAAGCCCGTCGGAAGGTTATTGGCGCAGTATGCCATGCCTGCCGTCATTGCGATGGTGGCTGCCTCGCTCTATAATATTATTGACCGTGTCTTTATCGGTCAGGTAGTTGGTTCCTTGGCCATCTCTGGTCTGGCCATTACGTTTCCGTTCATGAATCTTGCAGGAGCCTTCGGAGCCGGTGTCGGAATAGGAGCCTCTACTACAATCAGCGTGAAGCTCGGCCAGCGCGATTACAAGACTGCCGTCAATATCCTTGGTAATACGGTTACGCTGAATCTTATTATCGGGTTGACATTCGGCGTCGTCTGCCTGATTTTCCTTGATTCGATTCTCCGCTTTTTTGGTGCCAGCGACGCCACTCTGCCGTACGCCCGCAGCTTCATGCAGATTATCCTTGCGGGGAACGTCTTCTCCCACATGTACTTTGGCATGAATGCAGTGTTGCGTGCTGCCTCCAAGCCGCGGCACGCCATGGCAGCTACGATTTTCACCGTCGTGATGAATATTCTGCTTGACATCGTTTTCATTTGGTGGTGGCATTGGGGCATCAGGGGGGCTGCAATGGCTACCGTTATCTCGCAAGTGATGGCCCTTGCGTGGCAGATGCGGCTGTTTGCCGACAAGAATGAGCTGCTGCATCTCCAAAAGGGCATCTACCGGCTCAAGCCGGCTCTCGTGAAAAATATTCTTGCCATAGGCATTTCTCCTTTTTTGATGAACGTCTGTGCCTGCATTGTTGTCATTTTCATAAACAACCAGTTGGTCAGGTACGGAGGCGATATAGCCGTGGGAGCGTATGGCATAGCCAACAGCGTTGCGATGATTTTCGTCATGTTCGTCATTGGTCTCAATCAGGGCATGCAGCCTATTGCCGGCTACAACTATGGTTCGCAGCAGACCGACAGGCTGATGCGCGTGGTCAAGCTGTCTATGGTTGTGGCCACGGCCATTATGGTCGTGGGGTGGACGGTGGTGCAGGTAGCCCCGTATGCCTGCGCGCGAATGTTCACTACAGACCCCGTCCTCATCAGGGAGGCCATGAAGGCATTGCAGATAAACATGATGATGTTCCCCTTTATCGGCTATCAGATTGTCGTAACCAATTTCTTCCAATGTATCGGCAAGGTGAAGGTCAGCATTTTTCTGTCGCTTTCCCGTCAGTTGCTCTTCCTGCTCCCGTTGCTGGCTGTCCTGCCCCATTTCTTCCAGTTGGACGGAGTCTGGGCCTCCCTGCCCGTAAGCGATTTTACGGCTTTCCTTGTAGCAGCCATCATAATGGCCTACTTTATGCGTGCACTTAACCGAAAGATGAAGACTGAAGCTGTTCGGCAGCATCAGGAAACGAAGTGAATAGACTATGGAAAAGAAACTTATCATCAATATTGGACGGCAGATTGGCAGTGGCGGACGAATCATTGCAAAGGAACTGGCTGCAGAGTTCGGCTGTAAGTTCTATGACCGTGAGATACTCAATCTGGCAGCCAAGGAAAGTGGTTTCTCAGAGAAGTTTTTTGAACAGAACGACGAGCAGAAGCGATTTCTCAAGACCCACTTCCATATTCATCTCCCCTTGATGCCCGACAACAACTTCTATACGAGCAAGTTCTCGCAGGAAGGTCTTTACCAGTTTCAGAGCGATGCCATCCGCGAGGCTGCTGAGAGGAATCCGCGTTGTGTGTTTGTAGGGCGGACGGCAGACTATGTTTTGCGCGACAGGCCCGAAGCCGTCAATATTTTCATCAAGGCATCCATGGAGTTCCGCATACATCATGTATGCGGACGGCGGGGATGTGATGAAGACTTCGCCCGAAAGCTGATAGAGAACGGCGAGAGTGAAAGGGCAAAATACTATAATTACTATACAGGCAAGGTGTGGGGACATTCCGAATGTTATGACCTCTGCGTAGATGCCAGTATACTCGGACTGGAGGCGACGAGGGAATTTATTGCAGAATTTATTAGGCGGAAAGAGGATACTATGCCATAAGCCCACACCATCATGAAGAAAATAGGAATCATCTCCGATACTCACGGGCATTGGGACGAGAAATATGAGCACTATTTCTCCGGCTGCGACGAGATTTGGCACGCCGGCGACATCGGCTCTTTGGAGGTTGCTGACCGCTTTGAGTCCATGAAGCCCATATTCCGTGCCGTCTGCGGCAATTGCGATGGGCACGACCTGCGTGCCCGTTACAGGGAAATGCTCCGTTTCAAGTGCGAGGATGTGGACGTGCTCCTGAAGCATATAGGCGGCTATCCCGGCAACTACGACCCTTCGGTGCGGAGCGTGCTCTTCTCCTCACCGCCCAATCTGTTTGTGGACGGACACTCGCATATACTGAAAGTGAAGTTCGACAAGACTCTCAGTCTGCTGCATGTCAATCCCGGTGCGGCAGGCTGATGGGCTGGCACAGGGAGCGGACACTCGTAAGATTGGTCATTGACGGCAGCCGGTTTTCCGATTGCGAAGTGATAACTTTGGGGAGGCATCAGAACATACTATAAGAAATGGAGTGTATGAAAGGCTTTGTCAGGCAGATTATGCAGTATGCTCCGCTGTTCCTTGTATTCATGTGGCCGTGGAATTGCGTGTTTGGGCCCGATGTTGCTCCATGCGCTATAGAGAAAGGAATTGTCTTTTGTCTGTGCTTAACCATATCTATAGCAGTGGTCCCGGTTATAGGGAAACGCTTGAGGTACGGAAAAACAGGCCAGACGGAAGAGTTACGGGTATCGCACCTTCAATCCGGGAAATACGAATCATCCGGGAATTTGTCGGACGAATTATTTATTCACCCCAAGAAATAGAGACGCCAACTTATCTTAAATTATTGTGAACATGCAGCAATCACCAACTATAGGCAGAATAATCGACCTGCCGAAAATGCTCGACCGTAGGGGCAACCTAACCGTAGCGGAGCAGCTGAAGGATATTCCTTTCAATGTCTCTCGGGTGTACTGGGTCTACGACGTGCCCGGTGGAGAGAGTCGCGGCGGACATGCCCACCGGCACTGCCGCGAGTTCATCGTTGCCGTCAGTGGTTCGTTTACGGTTACGCTGACCGACGGGAAACAACGGCACACCTATCTTCTCAACCATCCCTATCAGGGTTATTGGTAGATACCGACATCTGGCGAACGCTCGAAGACTTCTCCTCCGGGGCAGTTTGCCTCGTGCTTGCAGAAGACCCTTTCCTTGAGGAGGATTACATCCGCGACTACTCCGACTATCTGCACTATATGGAAACGAAAGGCAAATGAAGAAGACTTTTCCGTCTAAGGTAGATGTATGGCTGGTGTTGCTGGTGGCATTGCCTCTCGCTTTAGCTCTTCCCGGTTTAGTGGAAGACTTCAGCTGGGCGGGGCTTGTTGTCATACTCTTCTGCTATGCTCTGATAGCCGTTTGTATGATACCCTGTAACTATATGATAGACGGCAACGACCTGCGCATACGGTGCGGTTTCCGAAGCGAGCACATAGACATTGGAAGTATCAGCAGAATAGCAAAGTCGAGCGACCTGTCAAGCGCACCGGCCCTTTCCATGAGGCGTCTGCGCATAGACTACAATAAAGGAATCTACACGCTTGTTTCACCCAAGGCACAAGCCGAGTTCGTGGAACTTCTGTGCAGCATAAATCCCAATATAGAATGTTTGAAGTAAGGAGATACACCGCAGAACAGCAGGACGGATGGAACCGCTTTGTCGGATTGTCGAAGCAGGGAACTTTCCTCGTCGACCGGTCCTATATGGACTATCATGCCGACAGGTTTGCAGACCATTCGCTTGTCGTCTTCCGCAATGGCCGGATATATGCTCTTCTGCCTGCCTGTCAGTCGGGCAGCATACTCTATTCCCATCAGGGACTGACCTACGGTGGACTTATTACCGGCACAAAGGCAACGGCAGCCGGTGTGTGTACGGTCTTCGAGGCCATCAATGGCTATCTTGCAGGGCAGGGTATCAGCCGTGTCGTATATAAGGCCATTCCGTGGATTTATCACCAGCTGCCTGCCGAGGAAGACCTCTATGCGCTGACCAGTATTTGCAATGCCCGTCTGACGGTGCGCCACATCTCCTCTGTCATTCCGTTTTCCTGTCGGATGAAGTTTACCGAGAGCCGTCGGAGCGGCATCCGCAAGGCCCTGCGCGCAGGAATAGCCGTAAGTGAAAGCACCGACCTTGCTGCTTTTTGGGCTATTCTCAATGGGAATCTGGAACAGAAATACGGTACGCACCCCGTCCATACTCTTTCCGAATTACAGCTTCTGAAAGCACGTTTCCCCCAAGCCATAAGACTTTTTCTTGCCTCCAATTCCGATGGCTTGCCCATCGGCGGAACACTTGTCTATGAGACGCCACGGGTCGTCCATACCCAATATATATCCGCTTCGCCCGAGGGAAAGGCTACAGGCGCACTCGATTTCCTCTTCGACTATATAATAAATAAGGTGTATGCCGACCGTAAGGGCTTTTTCGACTTCGGGAAAAGTTCCGACGGCGACGGCCGCCAGCTCAATTCCGCCCTCATCTTTCAGAAAGAAGGCTTTGGCGGAAGGGGTGTCTGCTACGACTGGTACGAATGGGAGACCGGCTCCGGCAGCTGTCCTGCAACGGCAGGCAAGGCTGTCTGAAACTCGTACTCAAAATGATTCCGTTACGAACAAAACGACAAAGAGAGATGGAAAACATGAAGATAGACTACCTGCCGCTCAAGCGCATCACGGCAATGCACGGGGTTGAGATTTCGGAAGCCGTACAGCAGGTGGTAGATTCCGGCTGGTATCTACAGGGAAAGGCCGTGCAAGGGTTTGAAAGCGAATATGCCCGATATATCGGTTCTTGCCATTGCGTGTCTTGTGGCAATGGCTTGGATGCCCTGTCGCTCATTTTCCGTTCCTACATAGAATTGGGGAGGTTGAATGAGGGCGACGAAGTCATTGTGCCGGCCAATACCTATATAGCCTCCATCCTCTCCATCACGGAGAACCGGCTGACCCCCGTCCTTGTCGAACCAGACATGAATACGCTTCAGATAGACGACCGTCTCATTGAGGCAGCCATAACGCCGCGTACCCGTGCTATTCTCGTCGTCCATCTCTATGGGCAATGTGCCTATACCGATTATATGGGTGAACTTTGCCGGAAGTACGGACTCTTGCTCGTGGAAGACAATGCTCAGGCTCATGGCTGCCGCTTTGGCAACCACCGCACGGGCAGTCTTGGCAATGCAGCAGCCCACAGCTTCTATCCGGGGAAAAATCTCGGAGCACTGGGAGATGCCGGAGCTGTAACGACCGACGACGAGCTGTTGGCACAGACTGTCCGTACGATAGCCAATTACGGCTCGTCCCGGAAATATGTCTTTCCCTATCGGGGCAGGAACAGCCGTATGGACGAGATTCAGGCAGCCGTGCTCAGCGTGAAGCTGAAGTACCTTGATGCCGACAACAATCGGCGCAGGAAGATAGCCGGGGCGTATCGGGAGAAGATTGCCCAGCCGCTTGTCTGTCTGCCTCGTTTCAACGGGAATGACAACGTGTACCACATCTTCCCGATACTTGCCGAAAGGCGCGACGAACTACAGGCAGCCCTTCGCGAAGACGGCGTACAGACCATCATCCACTATCCCATCCCCCTCACCGGCAGGAGGCCTACAGGGAGTGGAACGGCCGTTCCCTGCCCCTCACTGAGCAGATTCACCGTCAGGAACTTTCCCTTCCCTGCCATCAGGCAATGACGGAAGAAGAGATAAGCTATGTGGCAGAAGCTGTCAATAGGGTAGTGTTATAGCCGTGATACGGCTGTTTTCATATCCCAGACGGCTGATTTCGGGACCATTTTCCTGTAATATCAGGAAAAATATCTAATTTTGCAGACAATGAGACAACAGAATCCATACAAAAAAGATAAGTACGACCACTTGGTCGTCCGCGAAGAGGCACCGCTGCTGGAGTGGCTGTTTGCCAACCTGAAGCAGAGTAAGAGCAAGGTGAAGGCCACGTTGCAGAATCGTGGCATCAAGGTGAACGGAAAACTCGTAACGCAGTTTGATTTCATGCTTCGTCCCGGCGACAAGGTCTCGGTCAGCAAAACCAAGAAGAACGACCAGTTCCGGAACCGGTTCGTAAAGATTGTCTACGAAGACCGCTATCTGGTAGTGGTGGAGAAGAACGTCGGTATTCTTTCGATGGCTGCCGGGCACTCCTCACTCAACGTGAAGACCATACTTGACGAATACTTCCGGAGGACGCGGCAGAAATGTACGGCACATGTCGTTCACCGGCTCGACCGCGATACCTCGGGATTGATGATTTATGCCAAGGACATGCAGACCGAGCAGCTGCTGGAACACGATTGGCACAACATAGTCTACGACCGACGCTATGTAGCCGTGGTCAGCGGCGAGATGGCTGACGATGAAGGGACGATAGCCAACTGGCTGAAAGACAACAAGGCATACGTAACCTACAGCTCGCTCGTAGACAATGGGGGCAAGTATGCCGTTACCCACTTCCATGTACTTGACCGTTCGACGACCTATTCGCTCGTAGAATTCCAGTTGGAGACGGGGCGGAAGAATCAGATTCGGGTCCATTCGGCAGACATGGGGCATCCTGTCTGTGGCGACATCAAGTACGGCAACGGAGACGACCCTCTCCACCGGCTCTGCCTGCACGCCTATGTGCTCTGTTTCTACCATCCGGTAAATCATCAGCGGATGGAGTTTGAAACACCCATTCCCGTCCCTTTCCGAAAGCTGTTTTAGGCTTTTGGCATAGAAAGGGATGCACTGTAGCCATGCAGAGAGAACGACATGTATATTTTATGACCTGTTTATAGTAATCCGAACAATGGAGAATTTAGAATATTATATAGCCCTTCTGGCGGTTATCATCGTAGGAGTAGTATTGTTGAAAAAGATAACGAGCTGTCTTTTCCGCATTGTTGTCGGTATCATCATACTCGCCATACTGGGTTGGGGCTTGTCGGTGTTGGGCCTGTTAGGGTAGTTTGCTCTGGCAGGAATTGCAGCATAGGTATAAGGAATAAATGCCGTCTGTCCTGCCGTGTGGTTGGAAGGAAAAACCAAAGTGCCGTTTTCGCAAGGTTAAAGTGGCACTTTCATCATGTCATACGGGCACTTTCGTACAGCGAAAGTGCCCGTATGGTATATTGCAGGTTTATCCGGCAGACGGGGAAGTCTGTCCCCGTGCTTGCTGCCATTCCCGTTTGTCCGAATCAGAGTGTGCTTTTCCTGTCTTGTACGGGTCATGTTCATACCGTTAAAAAGCAATAGAGGGGTACCCGTTGGGCACCCCTCTGTATGGTAGATGGTAGAAGCCTTTTGCTCGCGCAGGACCGCTTGTCGCGGTGTTTTCCCCATGTGGCAGGAAGGCTGCTGCCAAGACGTAGCCTACTTGTTCTTCAGCAGGTCGCGAATCTCGCTGAGGAGCTTCTCCTCTGCCGTTGGTTCCGGAGCAGGGGCTGGAGCTGCCGGCTCTTCGGCCTTTTTCCTTGACATCTTGTTGATGCCTTTCACCAGCAGGAATACGCAGAAAGCGATGATGAGGAAGTCGAGGGTTGTCTGGATGAAGTTGCCGTAGTTGATGGTGGCAGCCTCCATCTTCTCTACGCCGGGAATGTCGACGGTGGGGAGCGTAAACTTCAGGTCGCTGAACTTTACGCCGCCAATCAGCCACCCGATAGGAGGCATGATGATGTCGTCCACGATAGATGAGACAATCTTACCAAAGGCACCGCCGATGATTACACCGACAGCCATGTCGACAGCATTGCCTTTTACGGCAAACTCTTTAAACTCTTGAATTAATTTACCCATTTGTATAATATAAAATAAAGTGTGCAATGGATTAAAAAAGTAGGTCGCCCCTTTTGTCATATCTGCTTTGCAATCTCTTGGAAAAAGCATATAGCAGGGTGGGGTATGCCGGGACGGCACGCACTTTTTAATATATTTAATATTCAATGCGCCTGCAAAAATAAAAAAAAAATCGTATCTTTGCAATCGTAATAGGGAAAATCTTTGGAATTAAGGATAAAAAGAAAACATTTTATATACTTTTATAAAAACAATAAAGCAAAATGGTAAATGTAGCAATTAACGGCTTTGGCCGTATTGGTCGTCTCGCATTCCGTCAGATGTTCGAGGCTGAAGGTTATGAAGTTGTCGCTATCAACGACTTGACAAGCCCTAAGATGCTTGCCCATCTGTTGAAGTATGATACCGCTCAGGGTGGTTTCGCAGGCAAGTTCGGTGAAGGCAAGCACACTGTAGAGGCAACAGAAGACTCTATCATCGTCGATGGTAAGGAAATTAAGATTTCTGCCGAGAAGGATGCTGCAAACTGCCCATGGGCTGCCAACAATGTAGACGTAGTTCTTGAGTGTACCGGCTTCTACACCTCTAAGGAAAAGGCTTCTGCTCACCTTGCAGCAGGCGCAAAGAAGGTGGTTATCTCTGCTCCTGCAGGCAATGACCTCCCAACCATCGTTTACAACACCAACCACCAGACTTTGACCGCAGCTGACACCGTTATTTCTGCAGCTTCCTGCACCACAAACTGCCTTGCTCCTATGGCAGCAGCTTTGAACGCATACGCTCCTATCCAGTCTGGTATCATGTCAACTATCCACGCTTACACCGGCGACCAAATGATTCTTGACGGTCCACAGCGCAAGGGCGACCTCCGTCGTTCGCGTGCAGGTGCCTGCAACATCGTTCCTAACTCTACAGGTGCTGCCAAGGCCATCGGTCTGGTTATTCCTGAGCTGAACGGTAAGCTGATAGGTTCTGCACAGCGTATTCCTACCCCGACAGGTTCTACGACCATCCTCGTTGCCGTCGTTAAGGGCAAGGACGTTACCGTTGAAGGTATCAATGCTGCCATGAAGGCTGCTTCCAACGAGAGCTTTGGCTACACGGAGGATCAGATTGTTTCTTCCGACATCATCGGCATGCGCTTCGGTTCTCTGTTCGACGCTACTCAGACAATGGTGAGCAAGATAGACGACGATACATATCAGGTACAGGTTGTATCTTGGTATGACAATGAGAACTCTTACACTTCTCAGATGGTTCGTACTATCAAGTTCTTCGCAGAGCTGAAGTAATACCATTCGCAACCGAATCCGCTGTCCTTTCCGTTCGGGAAAGCGAAAGCCGGATAAAATATATCCCTGTCAGCTTGCTGGCAGGGATTTTTTTATTATCTTTGCGCTATGAAGAATGAAAGTAATCGGGGCATCGTGAATTTCCGTGAGAGTGGGAATAGTCAGGCGGATATGGAAACGCCGGGTGGCGGTTCCCGGTGTCTGATTACGATTCTCGGTCCTACTGCCAGTGGCAAGACAGCCCTTGCCGCTCGACTTGCCGCCCGTCTGGATGCGGAAATCATCAGTGCCGACTCGCGTCAGGTGTATCGTGGCATGACCATTGGGACGGGAAAGGACTTGGACGACTATGTGGTGGACGGGAAAAAAATACCCTATCATCTGATAGATATCTGCGAGCCGGGAACGAAGTATAACCTTTTTGAATACCAGCGCGATTTCCTCAACGTCTATGAAGATATTCAACGACGGGGCGTGCAGGCTATCCTCTGTGGAGGAACGGGACTTTATATAGAAGCCGTTTTGAAGGGATACCGTCTTTCTCCTGTTCCGCCGAATCCGTCTTTAAGGGCGGAACTGGAAGGGAAAAGTCTTGAAGAGCTGACAGCAATGCTTAAGGACCTGAAGGCGAAAACAGGAACCAAGATGCACAACACGACCGATGTGGACTCCTGCCAACGTGCTGTCCGGGCCATAGAAATAGAAACCTACAACCTTCATACGCCTACGGAGGAGCGTTTCTGTCCGCCCGTCAAATCGCTGATAATAGGCGTTGACATTGACCGTGAAGCCCGTCGGGCCAAGATTTCTCATCGGCTGAGGGAACGTCTGGAGCAGGGAATGGCCGAAGAGATACGGGGATTGCTGGACAGAGGCATCCCTGCCGAAGACCTTGTCTACTATGGTCTGGAATACAAATACGTGACGGAATATGTCGTGGGCAAGACATCCCGTGAAGAGATGTACCGCGGTCTTGAAATCGCCATCCATCAGTTTGCCAAGCGGCAGATGACATGGTTTCGTGGAATGGAACGGCGCGGACTTCATATCCATTGGATTGACGCTGCGCTGCCAATGGAAAAGAAGGTGGAAACAATCATAAAACTATACAGAAATGGTTGACGAGAAAAAGTGGGGGATACTCTATTGTCCCAAAGGAGGTGCAGGCCGGCAGTCGCGCAAACGCTGGGAACGTGCAGAACGGTGCCTGAAAGAAAGAGGTATCGACTACGATATGGTGCAGAGCGAGAACACGCGCAGTGTGGAACGCTTGGTAAGAATGTTGGTCAACAATGGCTATAAGACCATCATTATCTTCGGAGGCGACTCGGCACTCAACGATGCCGTTAACTGCCTGATGCAGGAACGTGCTGCCGTCCGCGACAGTATCGTGCTCGGTTTGATTCCCAATGGAGTAATGAATGACTTTGCCCACTTCTGGCAGTTCGATGAGGACGATATAGAGCAGACCATCGGCTGGCTGCAGCAACGCAGGATACGGAAGATAGACTTAGGCTGCGTCCACTACAAGAACCGTGATGCCGAGCGTTGTCATCGGTATTTCCTGAATTGTGTAAATGTCGGTCTGATAGCCAATATAATGAATCTTCGCCGGCGTACGCGGCATGTGCTGGGGTCGCGTTCCCTCTCTTTCCTCTTCTCGTTTCTGCTTCTCCTCTTTCAGCGGATGGACTACATGATGCACCTGCATATCAATGAGGACAGGCTGAAGCGGCAGATTATGACCGTCTGCATTGGCAATGCGCTTGGCTACGGACAGACTCCCAATGCCGTCCCCTACAATGGCATGCTTGATGTGTCGGTGGTCTATCACCCGGAAGTAACACAGCTGTTTGAGGGCATCTACCTCTTTATGCGCGGAAGGTTTCTCAATCATCGGAGTGTGCACCCTTATCGGACTCGTGAGATGGAATTGCATGTTGACCCGCGTACCTTGGTCGGTATTGACGGGCGGCTGATGAATACCACGCCTACAGGGCCTTTCAGGGTAACGGTAGAAAAGGAAATCATTAATTTCCTTATCCCGGCTTAGACGGTTGGGAGCTTGTATGTTCGGATGCAGTCTGATTGATATAGTCCGGGATGCCTTTGGCAGCCCGGATTGTTTTTTCCTATCCGTTCCCCGTTTGCTCCCGGAAATGACATGCGGTCTTTGTAACATTTGTTTCAAGTATTATAAAAAATATTTCAGAGCGATAAAATTGTGTCGGGATACGGGGGGAAATAGGAATATTTTGCGTACCTTTGAGGATGGCATCGGTCGGATACCAAATCGAGCTTTTGACGACAACGTGAGAATCAACAATAATATATACAATAAAAACCTTAGAAACATGAGCTATTTGAAATTTGAGAAGGCTCTGATGACGAACCTACAGGATTCGTTGCCGAGGGAGGTGCTGCGTACCAACCGCTCGGGAGCTTACTCGTGCTCTACGATTGTAGACTGCAACACGCGCAAGTATCATGGGCTTTTGGTCGTTCCCGTTCCTGAACTGGATGACGACAACCATGTGCTTCTCAGTTCGCTGGACCCTACAGTCATTCAGCACGGGGCAGCGTTCAATCTGGGTCTGCACAAGTATCGGGGTGAGAGCTTCAGTCCTAAGGGGCATAAGTACATCCGGGAGTTCAATTGCGATAAGGTTCCTACGACACTCTATCGTGTCGGTGGCGTGGTTTTACGCAAGGAGGTGGTCTTCCAGCATTATGAAGACCGCATCCTTATCCGCTATACTCTTGTCGACGCTCATTCGCAGACAACCCTTCAGTTCCGTCCGTTCCTTGCCTTCCGCAGCGTAAAGCAGTTCACGCATGAAAATTCTGCCGCCAGCCGCGACTATGCACAGGTAGATAATGGCATCAGCACGTGCATGTATGCCGGCTATCCCTCTCTCTTCATGCAGTTCTCGAAGAAGAACGAGTTCCATTTTGAGCCGTATTGGTATCGTGGACTGGAATATCCCAAGGAGCAGGAGCGCGGCTACGACTCCAATGAAGACCTGTATGTGCCGGGCTATTTCGAGATGCCTATTAAGAAAGGAGAGAGCATTGTGTTCTCGGCATCTGTTTCCGAGATTGGCACATCGGGCCTTAAGCGGCTTTTCGAGAAGGAGATGGAGGCCCGGAAGTCCCGGGACAGCTTCTTCCACTGCCTGATAAATGCGGCCCATCAGTTCCGCAACCGCACCAAGAGCGACGAACGCTACATTCTGGCAGGCTATCCTTGGTTCAAGTGCCGTGCCCGCGACCAGTTCATTGCCCTCCCGGGCCTGACCCTGAGCATAGAAGAGCAGGATTACTTCGAGCTGGTCATGAAGACGGCTACCAAGGGGCTGCGTGAGTTTATGGAAGGGAAGCCTCTGTCGGTGAAGATATACGAGATGGAGAAGCCCGATGTTCCGCTGTGGTGTATATGGGCCATCCAGCAGTATGCGCGTTCTGCCGGCAAGCAGCAGTGCCTGAAGCTCTATGGGAAGCTGCTGAGGGAGATAATCGACTATATTGAGGCCGGCAAGCATCCGACGCTCACTCTGGAGGAGAGCGGACTTCTCTATGCCGACGGCAAGAACGAAGCCATCACGTGGATGAACTCCACGGCCAACGGACGCCCGGTGGTTCCTCGTTCCGGCTATATCGTAGAGTTCAATGCGCTGTGGTACAACGACCTCCGCTTCCTTGCCTCGATGGCTGCCGAAAACAATCATCCGCAGGTTGCACAACACTATGAGCAGCTGGCGGACAAGTGCAAGGCGGCCTTCGTCGATACTTTCCTGAACGAATACGGCTACCTCTACGACTATGTAGACGGCAACATGGTGGACTGGAGCGTCCGTCCGAATATGATTCTGGCGGCTGCCCTCGACTATTCTCCCCTTGACCAGAAGCAGAAGAAAGGAGTCGTCGACGTCTGCACGCGCGAGCTGCTGACACCGAAAGGGCTGCGGTCGCTCTCGCCAAAGAGCGGAGGCTACAATCCGATGTATACCGGGACGCAGAGCCAGCGCGACTATGCCTACCATCAGGGGACTGCATGGCCTTGGCTGGGGGATTCTATCTCGAGGCCTGCCTGAAGCTCTACAAGCAGACGCGCCTCAGTTTCGTGGAGCGGCAGATGGCCGGCTATGAGGACGAAATCTTCAATCACTGCCTCGGGACGCTGCCCGAGCTGTTCGACGGCAACCCGCCGTTCCACGGGCGCGGTGCCATATCGTTTGCAATGAACGTGGCAGAGGTGCTCCGCACGTTGGAATTACTGGAAAAATATAAATACTAAAGGAGGAGGAAACAGTATGAAAGTTTTAATGTTCGGGTGGGAATATCCACCTCATGTCTATGGCGGACTTGCTACTGCAAACTTTGGTATCTCCGAAGGACTCCATGCCCAAGGCGACATAGAGACCGTCCTGTGCCTTCCCCGCCCCTTCGGCGACGAGGACCATACATACGCCCATATCGTCGCGATGAACTGCGTGCCGGTAGCGTACCGAGAGCTGAACCGCGACTATGTGGCCAACCGGTGCGGAAGCATCATGGAGCCCGACCTCTACTTCAGGCTGCGCGACCATATCTATGCCGACTTCAACTACATGAACCCCAACGACCTCGGGGCGATAGACTTTGCCGGAGGCTATCCCGGCAACCTGCACGAGGAGATAAACAACTATTCCATCATTTCGGGCGTGGTTGCGCGTACCTTCGATTTCGATATCATCCATGCACACGACTGGCTGACCTATCCTGCGGGAATCCATGCCAAGCGCATTTCGGGCAAGCCGCTGTGCATCCATGTGCATGCCACCGACTTCGACCGTTCGCGCGGACGGGTCAATCCGACGGTCTATTCGATAGAGAAGGACGGAATGGACAATGCCGACTGCATCATGTGCGTATCGGAGCTGACGCGCCAGACGGTCATCAGGCAGTACCACCAGCCGCCGCAGAAGGTATTCACCGTTCACAACGCCGTCTACCCCCTGAAGGAAGAGGTGGCCGCCCTGCCGCGTCCCAACCACAGGAACGGGGAGAAGATAGTAACCTTTCTCGGGCGGCTGACGATGCAGAAGGGTCCCGAATACTTCGTCGAGGCTGCCAACATGGTGCTCCGCCGGACGCGCAACGTGCGCTTCTGCATGGCCGGCTCGGGCGACATGATGGAGCAGATGATAGAGTTGGCGGCCAAGCGCGGCATTGCCGACCATTTCCACTTCCCGGGATTCATGCGCGGCAACGAGGTGTACGAGTGCCTGAAGAACTCGGACGTCTACGTCATGCCGTCGGTCAGCGAGCCTTTCGGCATCTCGCCCTTGGAGGCGATGCAGTGCGGGACGCCGACCATCATTTCCAAGCAGAGCGGCTGTGCGGAGATTCTCAGCAACTGCATCAAGGTAGACTACTGGGACATCCACGCCATGGCGGACGCCATGTACTCCATCTGCCACAACGACAGCCTCTTCGACTATCTCTCGGAGGAGGGAAAGCGCGAGGTGGACCAGATAACGTGGGAGAAGACAGGCGCGTGGATTCGCGAGCTGTACATGCGCACCTTGGATGGAAATAGCCCTCCCGGGCCTGCCCGCGGCACGGGATTCCAGTAAAAGTTATAATGAACCAAACTCAACAACGATGAAAACAATTTGCTTATATTTTGAAATACATCAGGTCGTCCATTTGAGACGCTACCGCTTCTTCGACATCGGCACCGACCATTACTACTACGACTCCTACGAGAACGAGCGCAGCATCACCGAGATTGCCGAGCGCAGCTACCTGCCGGCCCTCGACGCGCTCCTGCAGATGATACGGGAGAACGGAAAGTTCTTCAAGGTGGCCTTCTCCATTTCGGGCGTGGGGCTCGAGAGCCTTGAGACCTACGCGCAGCCGGTACTCGACAAGCTGCAGGAACTCGCCGCCACGGGATGCGTGGAGTTCTTGGCAGAGCCTTACTCGCACGGCCTGTCATCCTTGGCAAACGAAGACTGCTTCCGGGCCGAGGTGGAACGCCAGAGCAGGAAGATGCAGGAGTACTTCGGGCAGACGCCGAAGGTGCTCCGGAACTCTTCGCTGATATACAGCGACGAGATTGGCTACCTTGCCTCGAAGATGGGGTTCAAGGCCATGCTCACCGAGGGTGCCAAGCACGTGCTCGGATGGAAGAGCCCGCACTACGTCTACCACTGCGCCCAAGCACCGAAGCTGAAGCTCCTGCTGCGCGACGTGAAGCTGAGCGACGACATCTCCCTGCGCTTCAACGACTCCACGTGGGAGGGCTATCCGCTGTTTGCCGACAACTATATGGACGAGATTGCCGCGCTGCCCGAGGAGGAGCAGATGATTGGCATCTTCATGAACCTCTCGGCCCTCGGAATGGAGCAGCCGCTGTCGAGCAACATCCTCGAGTTCGTCAAGGCCCTGCCGGCCTGTGCGCGGCAGAGGGGCATCACGTTCTCCACGCCCACCGAGGTCTGCATGAAGATGAAGAGCGTGGGGCAGCTCGACGTGCCCGACACGCTGAGCTGGATGGACGAGGAGCGCGACGTCAGCACGTGGCTGGGCAATGCGATGCAGCGCGAGGCCTTCAGCGAACTGTACAGCGTGGCCGACCGGGTGCGCATTGCCGACGACCCGCGCCTGAATCAGGACTGGGACTATCTTCAGGCGAGCAACAACTTCAGGTTTATGTCTACCAAGCCGACGCACGTAGGCATAGACCGCGGCATCTACAGCAGCCCGTTCGATGCCTTCACCAACTACATGAACATTCTGGGCGACTTCATCAGCCGGGTAAGCACCCTCTATCCTGCCGACGTGGACAACGACGAGCTGGACAGCCTGCTGACGACCATACGCAATCAGGGCGACGAGATAGAGATGAAGGACAAGGAGGTGGCGCGCCTGCAGTCGAAGGTGGAGAAGATGGATGCCGAGATACTGAGGCTCCGCGGCCAGCTGGCGCGGAAAAAGCCTGCCAAGAAGCCTGCGTCCAAGAAGGCCGCACCGCGGAAGGGCAGCTCGGAGGATGCGGCGGCGGACGGCGGACGGACGTAGCCGGCATGCCGCAGGGCTGTCCTGCAAAGTTTCTCTGAATAATGCCAGCCGGAATTTTTCCGGCTGGCATTTGCTTTATCCCCCTGCATCCCGTCCGGACGGCCGTGGGAAGGCGGGACTTTGCTGAAAACGCAATTGTGTTTTTGGTAAAATAATACTACATTTCGGGCGACGGGCATAGTGCTTTTTCATACAGCCTATAGTGCTTTTCTGCAAAGGGTATATAGCTTCCAACAAAAAGGTATATACGTTTTCATAAAAAAGTACGTACTTTTTCACCTAAAAGTATATACTTTTTCTGCAAAAAGTACGTACTTTTTCGCTAAAATATAATTACGTTTTTTATGAAGCGTTGATGCTTTTTGTAATATTCTGATGGTCAGCGTATTGCATTTCTTCCGAAATATCCGTGAACGGTTCTTGGGGAAGGTCTTTTTCTGCCCGTCTGCCGCATGCGGAGACGGGTTGCGGAGAGCGGCGGACAGGGAGGAGAGGGCAGGAGGCAGGGGTAAAAAATACGGACAGACTTCGTGCGCTTCCCCGTGAGGTCTCCGGGTTTCGCTGAACGAAAAGGCCCGTCGGAAAATCTTCCAACGGGCCTTTGATGAGTGGGCTTGCGGCGAATCGTGCCGCGGAGCCGTTTATTTCTTCAGCATCTTCTTGCCGTTCTGGATGACCACGCCCTTGTAGTCGCTGCTTACGCGCTGTCCGGCGAGGTTGTAAATCGGAGCGTTCAGGCTCCGGGCGTCGTTGTTGAGGCTGCTGATGCCGTTGGCCTCTTCGGTAATGGAGGTGGGGTAGATTTCGGCAACGCCCTTGAATACCGCGCCGAGAATACCCTCTACGGTGTACTTCTTGCCTGCAACTGCGAACGAGCCGAGGTCGTTGAAGGCGTCGAGGTGGAAGCCGTTATAGAGCTGGACCTTTGCCTCGCCGCTGACGAGGTAGTAGTTGACTACGTCCTTGCCGTTCTTGTCCTTTACGGTCTCGGAGGTAATCTCGGTGTCTGCAATCTTCACGAGGTCGCAGAGGTTGTCCATCGCTTCGGCTACGGTGATGGCCTTCGCTGCTGCTGCCTCTCCGTTTGAGCGCGTTACGTTGTTGAGGTTGGTCAGGCCTTCTATCTCAAGGAACTCGGGAAGCGAGTTGTAGAGGTCGAAGCTGCCGCTGACCGGGCCGTTCAGAATCTCGTTGGCGGCAAGGCCGAGGGTGCTCTTGTAGAAGACGATGGCACCCGTGTTGTCGCGGATGTAGGCGGAGGTGTTGCCCTTGTTGGAGGTCCAAGTGTAGATTACCTGTGCGTTGTTGAGGGCCAGAGTGGCCTTTTCGCCCTTCTGGAGCTGCTTGAAGGCGGCAATGTTGTCTACCACGTGCACTTCCTGCTTGACGAATTCCTTCGTGGCGACGGGGCTTTCCTTGTCGCTACGTAGGCGATGGCCTTTACGGTCGCGCTGGTGGTGAGGGTGAAAGGCTCGGTGTACTTGGTTCCCTCGCGGTCGTCGGGCGTCTGGCCGTTGGTGGTATAGTAGATGGTTGCGCCTTCCGGCCCGGTGATGGTTACGGTCGTGGCCTCGGAGAACGACTCCTCGCCGCTGATGACCGGTGCTGCCACGCCGGCAGGAGTGTCGCCGCCTGCTATGGTAACTACAATCTGGCTTGCGCGTACCTGTGCCTTGTTGGTCGTCAGCGACATGGTTGCGGCGTCGCCCGTCCATGTTGCGGTCTTCTTGTCGTCGCTGACGGTCAGGCTCTCGTTCTCATCGAATCCGTCGCCGCCGTACTTTATGTCGCCGGTCTTCTTGTCGGTCGCGGTTGCGCAGGTGAACTCAACCTTGGTGATGTTGCCCGCCGTGGACGTAATGGTGAAGGTTGCATTCTTGTAGATGCGGTACTCTCCGGCCTGCGTTCCGCCGTTGACGGCAGCAAATGCGGCGTTGTCGGCTGCAATGGTAACGCCCTCCTTCACCACTTGGTCGGGCTTGTCGCTTTTGGTATTCTGTCCGTTGTCGGTTCCGGCAACGAACGTTACGGTTGTTTGTGCGAAAGAGAGGCTGCTGACCAAGGCCAATGCAGCAACTGCTGCATAGCGTAAAATTTTGTTCATAATAAAGTCTGTTAGTTGAATATAAAGTCTGTTAGTTGAATATGAATTATTTGAGATTGCAAATATACGGCTTTTATTTGGTAACGCAAATGTTTTGTCTGTTTATTTTAAGGGTTGGGCGTGCCCGAATATTCGGCAGGCAGCGTCATGGCGTCCCCTGTGCGCGCCTACAATGTTAATTCCTCGTTTTTGCACGGTATATATTTGGCGTTTTGTAATATTTCTCCTATATTTGCCTATGTGTTTTTTATGATTTGGATTTTTCTAAATCTTCCCCGAGGTTGGTAGCATCCTGCACCAACCTCTTTTTGTCGGTTGGATGATCTCGGGCGGTGCCGTGCAGGGATACGGCTGCGGCAGGCTCGGCCGATGACGCCGGAATGGGGCGTATGTTCTGCATCTGTGTGTCCTTTGATTCTGAAAAGGTTGATAATTGTCTCTGAAAAGGTTGACAGTTGTCTCTGAAAAGCTTGATAATTGTCTCTGAAAAGCTTGATAGTTACAACACAAAAGCTTGACAGTTACTTCTGAAAAGTTTGACAATCTCCTTATTATTTGCTATTTTTGCAAAAACTTTTGCCGTATGAAAAATATCTTTGTTCTGTTTCTGTTGGGCTTGTCGGTTATGTTATTCTTCGGAGGCTGCGAGAAGGCGGAGCTGGAAACGCTTGCAGGGGAGGAGCCTTCGTCCGGCTGCGACTCAGTATTTGCCGACGGGGAAGATGATGATGAGGCTCAGTTGCTGTCGGTCCCGGAATTTATGGAAGCCAGTCAGTTAGACGGTCCGGTCTGGGTAGGGGGATATATTGTCGGTGCCTGCGCAAGGAGCATAAGCCGCGCGGAGTGGGAACCGCCATTCTCGTATGATGCCGCCATCCTGCTGGCCGACACTCCCGGCGAGACCGATCCGGAGAAAGTGATAGCCATACAGCTGCACAATAAGGAGCTGAAAGAGATTTTCAGCCTGCGCCGTGTCCCCGAAAACTATGGCAGGATAGCCTGCTTCTACGGAATGAGGCGGACATACCTCGGTATATGGGGAATGAAGGAGGATATTATAGATTACGGATGGTTCGACTGATAACGGGAAAATAAGCGTTTTGTTATATTTTTGTGCCGAAAATTTGGTCAAAACAATTAAAGTAACTATATTTGCAATCCGTTTACATATATTATTCAAGTAGTAACAATAAGCCTATCGAAACAGCATTACTTCATAATTAAAACTTTAAGGAATGAAGAATCTGAATGAGATGACCGACGAAGAGTTGGCCTTATCTTATATTAATGGGGACAACAGGGCTTTCGATCTATTGTTGCTACACAATCAGACCAAACTCTTTTCCTATATTCTCTTTGTGGTTCGCGACCGCGATGTGGCTGATGACATCTTTCAGGAGACGTTCGTAAAGGCCATCACCAAGTTGCAGCAGGGAAAATATGCACCGAGCGGCAAGTTCGGCGCGTGGCTCATGCGTATTGCCCATAACGTGATAATGGACTGGTACAGGGCGCAGCGTGCCGAGAAGCTGACCGACGGCCCCCGGGAGAACGACCTGTCCAACATTGCCGGCAGCGAGCTGGCGATAGGAAACATAGAGAACCAGTTTGTAAACGTACAGACCCTGAATGACATCAAGAAGATGATGAACCTCCTGCCGGCACCGCAGCGCGAGGTGGTCTTCATGCGCTACTATCAGGAAATGTCCTTTAAGGAAATAGCAGAGACGACAGGTGTCAGCATCAATACGAGCCTTGGACGCATGCGCTACGCCATTCTGAATATGCGGAGAATGGTTCGCGAGAATAACGTAACCCTGCAGCTGATGTAAGAGCAGCTCCCGTTCTTGTCTTGGCGCAAGCTGACGGGTAGGCGGTAATGCCCGTATCGGCAATAAAATATTTACTAAGGTATAGGGACAGACACCCTGCCGGCCTGCCAGCTTTCATATATCTGACAGACAAGCAGGGTGTTTGTTCCTGTATTCTTTTTCGGTATGTTATAATTGATTTTGCGGTCTCAGTATCTTCAGGTCGTGGATGGTGGCAATCGGGTCTTTCTGCTTGAAGACATAGCTGCCGCTTACGAGTGCATTGGCACCGGCATTGACAAGGCGCGGTGCGGTCTCGTCTTGGACTCCACCGTCTATTTCGATGATGGCATGGCTGCCTTCCCGTGCTATCAGCTCACGTAGCCGCTTTACCTTATTAATAGTACCCTCGATGAAGCTCTGTCCGCCGAAACCGGGGTTGACGCTCATCAGCAGTACGACTTCTACGTCGCAGATGATGTCTTCCAGTACGCTGACAGGCGTAGAAGGGTTGAGGACGACGCCGGCCTTCATTCCTGTCTGGTGGATTTGCTGTACCGTGCGGTGCAGGTGGGGGCAGGTCTCGTAGTGGACACTCATCAGCGCGGCACCGGCATCGGCAGTCTGCTGAATGTAGTTCTCGGGATGCACTATCATGTAGTGTACGTCCATTGGCTTCTTGCAAGCCTTTCCCACGGCCTTGAGTACGGGGAAGCCGAATGAAATGTTAGGTACGAAGACGCCGTCCATGATGTCCATGTGAATCCAGTCGGCCTCGCTGTTGTTAATCATCTCTATGTCGCGGTCCAGATGCAGGAAGTCGGCAGAGAGAAGTGAGGGGGAAATAATTGTTTCCATATTGGTTAGTTCAGGCAATAGGTTTCTGTTTTGCCATTTATCTGTATGGCACGATAGGTGTAAGCAATCTGTCTGATAAGGCGGAGTGTCTTTTCAGAAGGATTCAGTTCTTCGGGGGTAAATAGTTGCATCATAGGCTATATACTTTTATTAGAGAGTTTTTATATGCTAAGAACGCCTTAAACGTAGTATTATTATGTTTTGCTTGAAAATGTTTTCCTTTATTTTGTATAATTAAACCCGTAAACTCCGCATAGACTGCCGATTTTTCATTAACTTTGCCGGTACAAAAGGGCCTTTGAGGGTATTGTTTCCAATGGTTCAGGGACTGGAACTCTGCTTCTGAAACCATAGTGCGGAATCATGGAGTATGAAAAGAATATTACCCGATAAGCATATAAAGATTTATAGAAACTATGATAATAAAGGTATGTGGCATGCGTGAAGCCGACAACATCCGCGACGTTGCGCAGCTCGGAATAGACTGGCTGGGGCTTGATTTCCGCCCCGGCAGTCCCCGCTTTGTGCGGCAAGTCTCCTCCCGGGCAGGCATTATACCCGACTATGGCTGCTTCGGCAAGATATTGAAACCGGGTGAGGAACAAGACGCTTTGTGTGGAAAAGTCAGGATGTGTGGCGTTTTTGCAGACGACATGCCGCAGAATATCATAACGAGGGTGGTCAATTACAGTCTTGACATGGTTCAGCTGAATGGGTCGGAAAGTGGCGTGATGATTGATAACCTGCGCCGGACGCTTGACCCCGACATCCGTCCCGGCATCCTGATAGTGAAGACGCTGCCCCTGTCGTCGGAAGCCGACTTGGCGAAATGCAGGGAATACACAGGCCATGCAGACTATTTCCTTTTTGAGGTCAAGGCATCGGCGACGCTGGATAGCCGCGAGGCGGCGGACTGGCGTCTTCTCGAAGCCTATGAGGGGGATGTGCCGTTTCTTCTCGGTGGCAGTATCGGTCCGGAAGATGCGGAGGCCATCCGCTCGCTTTCCCATCCCCGGTTCGTGGGAGTAGACGTAAACGCCGGTTTCGAGGTCGGACCGGCGGTCAAGAATTTGGAAACGCTCGTCCCATTCGTGCAGGCCTTGCGCAAGCAGCCGGCATACTGACAATGCACGCACACCGGCACGAAGCCACAGGCGTGTGCCTCTTCCATGTTCCGAACGGGTAGGGAAGGGGCTGTAACCTTGAAGATAGAATCCTATGAATAAAGAGGCAGATACAAGAGCTTTTTCCTACGAAGGAAAACAGAGGCACAGACGGACAAACTGTGTCATTATAGACAATTACGATTCCTTTACGTACAATCTGGCCCACTTGGTGCGCGAGGCGGGTGCCGATGCTGCGGTGTATGCCAACGACCAGTTCGCGCTTTCTCAGTTGGAACCGTTCGACAAAGTCATTCTCAGTCCCGGACCGGGTGTACCCTCGGAGGCCGGACTGCTGTCCGACGTCATCAGGCGGTATGCCGGGCTGAAGCCCATACTGGGCGTGTGTCTGGGGCATCAGGCCATAGCAGAGGTCTTTGGCGGAAAGTTGGTGAATCTTTCCGAGGTCTATCATGGAATGACGACCGAAGGGCGCATAGTGGCCGACGACCCTATCTTCCGTGGACTTCCCGGCCGGCTCACGATGGGACGCTATCATAGTTGGGCAGTCTCGAGAGAGGGATTTCCCGACTGCTTGGAAATCACTGCCGAGAGCGCGGAAGGCAATATAATGGCTCTTCGCCACCGCCAGTTCGCTATCCACGGCATCCAGTTTCATCCCGAGAGCGTGCTGACCCCGATGGGAAAGAAGATAATAGTCAACTGGCTGGAAGAGTGATATGTGCGGCAGGAAATCATCCTATAGAGGGATGGGCTTGTAAATATCAGATTATTAACGGCTTACAATGGTAAAATGAAAACGCCGTTTTCGTAATGTCAAAGTGCCGTTTTCGCATCGCGAAACGGGCTTGTTCGCAGTGCGAAAGCGGCATTTTCGTTTCACCGTCTCTATCCTTCTGACTATCAGCAATCTCCATCCTCTGTATTCGTGCTATCATATCAAGACCACATGTGCTGCTCTGCCGAAAGGCGGGCATGACCAAATAAAACTATCAGACTTTCTGAAAAATGGCAGGAAGAGCGTTTCCATACCCACACACCTTTTTATATATAACAGGCAAAATGCAAAGACAGAACCTGCCGTTCGCCGGTGGATGATGCCACCATATAGGCCTGCCAGATGGCGAAGAACACAAAAATATAAGATGAATACAATAAATTATTGGAAAAATTACTGCTTCTTTGAAAATAAAATAGTAATTTTACGGCACAGAAACTTAAAAAATAAGCCACATGACAAAATATTATCAGGAGGCAGAGCGGATATTGGTCTCTGTTGACTGCATAGTCTTTGGATTTGAAGACAATCAGCTGAAACTTCTCATCGGGCGCAGAAAAGTTGAGCCGGGAGCAGGAGAATGGTCGCTCTATGGCGGATTCGTCCGGCACAACGAGAATCTGAAAGACGCCGCCAACCGCGTATTGCTCGAGTGTACCGGCATCAGCAAGACCTTCATACAGCAGGTGGGAGCCTTCGGAAAGGTAGACCGCGACCCCGGCGACCGCGTCATCACCGTTGCCTACTATGCCCTCATCAACGTAAGCGACTACGATGAGAGTCTCCTACAGCAGTTTGAACTGCAATGGGCAAGCCTCGACCAGCTTCCCCCGCTCTACGGCGACCATGCCGAAATGGTAGACAAGGCACTCATCCTGCTCAGAAAGCAAATCACGAGCGAACCTGTCAGCTTCCGGCTTCTTCCCGACCTCTTCACTCTCACCCAGCTGCAACATGTTCATGAAGCCGTATTAGGCGAGAAAATAGACAAGCGCAACTTCCGCAAGCGTATCAAGCAGATAGAATATATTGAGAAGACCGAACTGATAGACAAGACTTGCAGTAAACGCGGAGCGGCACTTTTCCGATTCAATCTGAAGGCATATCGGATAGCACCCGTCTTCAAGCTCTGACCAAAAGATACTCCCCACGCTCCACAAAGCCGGGTGTCCCAATACCAAACTACGGCCTTGAATAGGGAGAAGAAAAAGAAGCGGCAGGAAACAACAACACGGTAGATTATAAATCTTTTGAAAATTGTCTCCATTTTATTTTGCTTTCTGCTAATTATTAGCTATATTTGCAACAATTAAAAACAAATCCTATCTATAATATGAACGACAAATTGCTTATGAACCGCGCGGCAGACAATATCCGAATACTTGCTGCATCGATGGTAGAAAAAGCGAAATCGGGACATCCCGGTGGAGCTATGGGCGGAGCAGACTTTATTAATGTGCTTTTTTCCGAGTTCCTCGTATATGACCCAGACCAACCAGAATGGACGGGAAGAGACCGCTTTTACCTCGACCCCGGACACATGTCGCCAATGCTCTATTCCGCATTGACGCTACAGGGAAAATTCACTATCGATGACATCAGGCAGTTCCGCCAGTGGGGTTCTATCACTCCGGGACATCCCGAACGCGACATCAAGCACGGAATAGAAAACTCTTCAGGCCCTCTCGGACAGGGACACGCCTATGCAGCAGGTGCGGCGGTTGCTGAAAAGTTCCTCGAAGCACGCTTGGGTAGTACCATGATGCAACACAAGATTTACGCCTACATCTCGGACGGCGGCGTACAGGAAGGCATCAGTGCCGAGGTCGGCAGACTGGCAGGCACGCTCGGCCTCAACAATCTCATCATGTTCTACGATTCAAACGACATTCAGCTCTCCACGGAGTGCGGTGCCGTTATGAACGAAGATACGGCCATGAAGTACAAGTCTTGGGGATGGAACGTCATAACCATTGATGGCAATGACCCCGATGCCATCCGCGAGGCTCTCAAGCAGGCCAATGATGAAAAGAGCCGGCCTACGCTGATTATCGGCAACACCGTTATGGGCAAGGGGGCCAGACAGGCCGATGGCAGCAGCTACGAACACAGCATAAAGACTCATGGTGCACCGCTTGGCGGCGATGCCTATGCCAACACGATAAAGAATCTTGGCGGCAATCCTGAAGACCCGTTCCAGATATTCCCCGAAGTACAGAAGATGTACGACGAACGCAATGCCGAACTGCGCAAGATAGTGGCACAACGCCACAAGGAAGAGGCAGAATGGGCCGCAAACAACCCGGAAAAGGCCGGGCAGATGAGGCAGTGGTTCTCTGGGGAAGCCCCGAAGATAGACTGGAGCGGCTTGGAGCAGAAACGCGATGCGCCTACAAGAAACGCTTCGGCAGCCTGTCTCGGACTCTTGGCAGAGCAGGTTCCTAACATGATAGTGTCTTCCGCTGACCTCAGCAACTCCGACAAGACAGACGGATTCCTCAATAAGACCCATTCACTGACGCGCGACGACTTTTCAGGTGCCTTCTTTCAGGCAGGAGTCAGCGAACTTGCAATGGCCTGCATGTGCATCGGCATGATGCTGCACGGTGGTGTCATCACGGCAATGGGCACATTCTTCGTCTTCTCCGACTACATGAAACCTGCCGTCCGTATGGCAGCGCTGATGCGGACTCCCGTCAAATTCGTATGGAGTCACGATGCCTTCCGCGTTGGAGAGGACGGGCCGACACACGAGCCTGTAGAGCAGGAGGCGCAGATACGCCTTATGGAGAAGTTGCAAAATCATGCCGGACAGGACTCCGTGCGCGTATTCCGCCCTGCCGACAGCGAGGCTGCCACGGTATGCTGGCAGATGGCCATGGAGAACATGGACACCCCGACAGCCCTTATCTTCTCTCGTCAGGCTATAAAGAGCCTCCCCGAAGGAACCGACTACGAACAGGTACGTAAGGGAGCATATATCGTGAAGGGTTCGGACGAAGACTTTGACGTTATCCTTATTGCCAGCGGATCGGAAGTGTCTACCTGTGTTGAGGGAGCAGAGCTTCTCCGTCAGGATGGCTACAAGGTTCGCGTAGTCAGCGTTCCTTCCGAAGGACTCTTCCGTCGCCAGTCAGCAGAGTATCAGGAAAGTATTCTTCCCAAGGCTGCAAAGAAGTTCGGACTCACTGCCGGACTCCCCGTTACGCTTGAAGGACTGGTAGGTGCCGACGGCAAAGTATTCGGCATGTCCAGCTTCGGTTTCTCTGCGCCTTACAAAGTATTGGACGAGAAACTCGGCTTTACGGCGGAAAACGTTCGCAAACAAGTAACAGAGTTTATAGCTAAATAATTTAACCGGAATCCTGTAGCTTTGCTGCTACAGGATTCATAAAACCTAAACGCTTATGGAAATTAAGACAGTAGGTGTTGCTTGCGACCACGCAGGCTTCCCATTGAAGCAGTTCGTTATCCAGTATCTCGAAGAGCATAACTATCCTGTAAAGGACTTTGGCTGCAACAGCGACCTCAGTTGCGACTATCCCGACTACGCACACCCATTGGCAGAAGCCGTTGAAGCCGGTGAGGTTTATCCGGGTATAGCTGTCTGCGGCAGCGGTGAAGGCATGGCAATGACGCTGAACAAGCATCAGGGTGTACGTGCAGGACTGGCTTGGAACAAGGACATAGCCGAATTAATCCGACAGCACAACGATGCCAATGTGCTTGTTTTGCCGGGCCGGTTCATCGACAACAAGACCGCAGAAAAGATTTTGGATGAGTTCTTCAAGGCAAGTTTTGAGGGCGGCCGCCACGAACGCCGTGTCAAGAAGATTGCACTGGGGGGCGAATAACAACCGTCTTTCATTGCACTAACCTAAGTAAAAAACAACAAAACAGGGCACTTCCCAACGGGAGGTGCCCTGAATTGCTTCATAGCCTTTGAGAACCGGCAGGCCCTGCCATGACCATTCAGACGCTCAACGCCAAAGAAAAGCATTTGCAGGAAATTGTCCGATTTGCCTGAACCTGAAAGAAGTCAACCCCATTGGGCAATCATCATACGGCTATCTGCTTACAGACACAAATCGCTCAAGCCCGAACAAATCATACGAGAGCAGTGCCGAAGACCGATTCGACGGACAATTGCACTGCCGGTCTCAAACTTCAGTCTCCCGTATCTCAAACTTCCTTCCTGCTATTCTACCGACCCGTCGGGCAGATGGAACTGGTAATCTTTATCGAATACCTTACGAACCTCGTTGATTTCAAGAAAACTCGTGCCACCGCCAACACCAAATGAACCTGAAAGATAGGCAATCTTGTCGTCAAGGCTGATATATCCCTTCTGCCGTAACATGCGCAAGGCTGCATTAAACATATACTGGCTCGACTTGTGCTGCTGCTGATAGATGGGAATAATGCCATAGCTGAGGTTCAGCCAACGCTGCACCTTTTCCCTGTAGCAGATAGCCAGCACTGGGTTAGGGCCGCGGAAGGCTGCCAGATTGCGTGCCGTCTGTCCAGTAGAACTATCGGTGATGATACCCTTCACGCCCAATACCTCCGTCGACTCAATGGCACTCTTTGCCAAAAACTCGCGTTGGTCGCTGCGATTGCTCAACGGCATAGCCATAAAACCGTGCTTATGGGCATCCTGCTCTGCCTGTTCGGCAATACGGGCCATCGTCTGCACCGCCTCCAAGGGATATTTTCCGCTCGCCGTCTCTCCACTGAGCATCAGCGCGTCGGTATGGCTGTAAATGGCATTGGCTATATCAGTTACCTCTGCACGGGTAGGACGCGGATTGCTAATCATCGTGTGGAGCATTTGCGTCGCCACGATAACCGGCTTCTTCTTGGCAATGCACTTCTGAATTATGCTGCGCTGAATACCCGGAATCTGCTCGATAGGTACCTCAATACCCAAGTCGCCACGCGCAACCATGATGCCATAGGAGGCATCAATAATCTCGTCGATATTGTCAACGCCCTCCTGATTCTCTATCTTGGAGATAATCTTGATGTCCGAGCCGTGCTCGTCGAGAATCTTCTGTACCTCCATCACATCGGCAGCCGACCGCACGAACGAATGGGCAATGAAGTCTATATCCTCCTCAATGGCAAGGAGAATGTTCGCCTTATCTTTCTCTGTCAGGGCAGGAAGGTCAATATGCTCGCCCGGGACGTTCACGCTCTTGTGCGAGCCCAGTTCTCCGTCGTTCTGTACCTGTGCCACCAACATCGGACCATCGTTTTCCAACACCTTCATACCGAGCGCGCCATCGTCGAAAAGTATATTGTCGCCGACCTTTACATCCCGTGCAATGTCAGGGTAAGAGACGTTTACGATATCGTGGGATGACTCTACCTCCGGGCGGCCAAATATCTTCACCATATCGCCCGTCTTATAGCTGATAGGTTCGTCTACCCCTGTCGTCCTCACTTCCGGTCCCTTTGTGTCGATGAGCAAGGCCAAATGGGAAGACACGGCACGCGTATTGCGAATAATCTGACGGATGCCATCGGGTGTGGCATGAGCCGTATTCATGCGCACTACATTCATTCCGGCAAAGAACAGCTTGCGGAGGAAGTCTACATCACAGCGGCGGTCGCTGATAGAGCATACGATTTTGGTCTGTTTCATATTTGTGTGTTTGATATTTAACTTAATTGGACATGGCGGAGAATATTATGTACAGGAAGGCAGAAAGAGCGATGAGGGAGAAGAGCACTACAATGAACACGACCGTTACCTTCCTGCCCAAAGACCAACCATCCGGCCTTGCAGACTGCACTGCCGGCTGCCGTCGGACATCAAGAGGAGCATCCTGCCGTTCCGAAACCTCTGCCATGGGGGTAGCCACCACCGCAGACTGACCGCAGAACGGGCAGTTACATCTGACCGTCTGTCCCTGCTGCGCCTCTATGCCGAAAGGTTTGCCACAATGTTTACAAGTAATCTGAAACTGCATCTGACTTGATTTTCTATTCCACATCGTCTATCAGGAAACTTCCGTCCGTATACACGACCTTTACCAACTTGAATTCTGTTACGCCATCCTGCGAGAGCCGTACCCTGTACCAGTCGTCGTGGTCGGGCCAGACGCGGAGATTTGCTGCGAGGACCGAGAGGTCGGGAGAGGCAGAAAGGCTTCCGAAAGTTTCCCACCATGCTACTCTCTGAATAGCTTCGTAGCGTTCGTCCAACACAGGAGCACCGAAGAGGCGCACCCGACAATTGTCCGTCAGATACTGCCCATAAAAGGTAGGGTCGCCTCCGGCCAGCACCGCCTTTCTGTAGAAAGACTCTATAAACCTGCAAGTAGACTCCTGCCGGCGTCGGGCCTGAGCTCGGCAATGGCCTTGTTTCGTAGAGCCTGTTGCAGACGGGCTACGGAGTCGCGGTGGGCTTTCCGCTGACGTTGCTCCAGAGCCGCTTCTTCCGTCTCATGGTGCTGCCAGCAGACGAAGCCGGCAACGGCACCGCCCCCCAACAGCACAACCCCCAATACCGCAACGAGCATCCTTGCCATACCGCCCGGCTTCTCAGGGAGTGGCCGGGCTGTCGGATGCGGCTCGGAAGAGCCTGCCTGCTGGGACACGACAACAGGCCGGCGGGGCAGCCTGACCAACAGCGACTGCGAGCAATAGGGACATGTGCAGCGCATCTGCTCCCTATCGCCGGATTCTATTTGAAATCTCCCCCTACAATGATTGCAAGTAACCCGATACTCCATGACTGCCGTCTCTTCGTCTGTCTTAGCCGCTGCCACCGCAACAAAAACCTTTGGCGCAATTGCCGGAAACAGCTGTATATTCTGCAAAATTAAGTTTTTTCTTTGGGAACAGGAAATATTTTAGGCAATATTACCGAAGTTCCACCCCTCTTTTATTGTTTGTCCGAAAATCCCGGTATGGCCTGCCGACACGAGCAGACAAGGAACTCATGGCAAGAGGTCTCCCCCCAAGTGCCCTCATACGGTTCGGTCAGCAGCTCCCGTGGACGAGGACGAACCATCGGAACACAAAAAACATCTTCTTATTCTCCGTCTACAAACAGTCCCTGATGCTCGGGAAAAAATGCTGCCGACAGGGGAAGGCCTCATCATTGTGTAAAGAAAATTCTGCCAATAAGCCTGAGACCATCATCATAAACAAGGCCAAGAAAAAGCAAAACATAAACAGCTGACAATCAAGGACATCCAAACGGATAAAGCTGCAAGCACCTTTCGCATGACGAAAACGGCACTTTCGCCCGGCGAAAGTGTCGTTTTCATTGCACGAAAGTGTCCCTTTCGCGAGGAGAGAACGGAGCGTTTAGAAAACGGATGTTGCGGATGGTTTCTATGGACAGGGCTGCGGCTGTGATTAATGGTGCAGGGTATGTATTCTTGTCGGCCGATGAAGGAGCGGTAAAGCCGTAAAGGGGAGTAGGGCTACGGGCGTTCTTGACTTGCCGTCTGTCAATGGAAAACCGCGCCACTCCTCAACGGAGCAGTGCGGTTTCGTGCAATTCTTAACAGTATAATATATGTGGTTTAGAAATGATATGCGAAGTCTACCCCCATCTGGAAGGGATTGCCCAGTTGTCCGAAGGTGTATTTCATACCCGTGGCAGCACTCTGCACGGCAAACGTATTGTACTTTGTATCGGTCAGGTTGCGTATCCAGAGGTTTACGTGCAGTGGGCCGAAGTCGGCATCGGCATGCGCGCCAAGGGTGGCGTAGAAGTTCTGACTGATGGTATTGGCCTCGTCCCAGTAGGTATTGCCCCGTGCGGAGAGGTTCAGTCCTACCATGACGCTGCGCAGATGGAAGCGGTGGGAGGGGTCGGGCAGTGCGGCCGGGTCAACGTCTATTCGGTAGTCGGCATTGGCGGAAAGGGTATGCTGCGGCACGAAGGGCACGCGCTTGTCGTCGTAGCTGACGGTTCCTTCGGGAGTAGCGTCGGTATATTCGTCGAACCGTGCACTGGTGAATCCATAGCCGAGGGCGTATGAGAGCCGGCTGTCGAGTGCTCCGCCTCGCAGGGTAGCCTCCATGCCTGTGGAGTGGCTGCGTCCGGCATTGGTCATCATGCGTCCGAATCCGTAGTTGCCTGCCATGACGGAGAGCTGCTGGTTGCGAATCTGCATGTAGTAGGCAGACAAGTCGAGGTGCATCTGTCCGCCGAGCAGGTTGAGGTGCGAGCCTATTTCGTAGTTCCAGCTGGTTTCCGGCTTGTAGGTAATGGTCTTGCGTATGTTCTCGTAGGCGGCATCGTCGTGCTGGATGTCAAGGTCTGCCATCAGCCTGTTGGAGGCATTGCGCACTTCGGCCTGCAAGATGTCGGAGAACATCTGGAAGTTATATCCGCCTGCACGGTAGCCCTTGGACCATACGGCATATACGTTGCTGCCGTTATTGAGGCGGTAGGTTAGTGCGACTTTGGGAAGCAGCTGCCCGAAGTGGTCGCTCTCGCGGTGGGACAGGGAGGAGGTTACGACCGGGCTGAGCTTTACGCCCATGACGTCTTCCTGCATCTGAACCCGTACCGATGTGGCATAGTCGATGGCAACGTGCGAATAGTCGTAGCGCAGGCCGAGGGTAGCGGTCAGCCGGGGAGTCAGGTTGATGTTGCTCTCGTGGTAGACTCCTGCATTGAAGGCAGGGGTACGGAAAAGCCCCGGAATCGGTTCATCTCCATATCAATGCGGCATCCTCCTGCCGCTGCAATCGCTCCGGCCATGGTTGCGCGTGCCGTAGCCATTGCCTGTCCGGCATCCATCCCCTTGGCTATGAGTCCTTCTGCCATCGTCCGTGCCATGGCGTTGAGCATGCCATTGTAGCGAAGTCGGTGATGGTCTTGGAGAGATAGCCGTTCATTTCCTTTCCAAAGTAGACGGGCGTATTGTTCTTTGCCCATTGGTAGGAACCGAAGAGGCCGAACGTCCAGTGCCAAGGGCTGTCGTTGCGGCTCTTGATGGAGAGTTCTTCGGTCAGCGAGTTCTGATGCTGACGCTGGACGACGTGCAGATAGTCTTGCGGAAGATAGTCAATGTCCATCAGCATGTAATCCTTGAGGAACTGCCATGTCGTCATGGAGTTGATGTCGAATCCGTTGCCTGCGTACCTGATGCCTACACCCGTGTTGAGCATATTGCGGCGGTAGTTGCTCTGGCGGTTCTGACTGGGCCGCTGCGTGCCTGCCTTCAGCCCGTAGAGGGGCGAGGTGAGGGGTGCAGCGGCTATCTCTCCGGCACTGACGATTTGCCCGTAGGGGAATCCGTTCTGGCGGACGTACTGGTAGTCGGCCATGAAGTCGAAGTTCCAGCGGTTGGAGGGCCGCCAAAGCAGCCTCCCCTTTCCGCCGAACTCGTTGAAGAGGTCGGCATGTCCGCCATTGTATTGGTTTCGGAAGAAGCCGTTCTGGCCGTCGTAGAAGACAGCGAGCGAGTAGGCGGCCTTGTCGCTTAGTTTCGCGTAGTGGCTTGCTTCGGCCTTTCTCCATAGCTTCGTACCTAAGGAAAGGCGGAGGTCAGTGCCCTGATAGCTGAATGGATTCTTGCTGTACAGGCGGATGAGTCCGCCCTCGGTATTCACGCCATAGAGCGTTCCCTGCGGACCGTGAAGAACATCCATGCGGTCGATGTCGTAGGTTTGGAAATTGAAGGCACTCTTGCTCTGCAAGGGCATGTTGTCGACATAGATGCCGACCGTGGGCGCATTGACGCGCGAGCCAATGCCGCGGATATACATGGCCGACGTGTAGCGGCTGCCGTACTCGGGCATGGAGAAGGAGGGGACGAAGGCCGAGAGCTGCCGGATGTCCTGCACGTTCAGCTGCTTCAGGGTGGCAGCGTCGAACGAGTAGCTGCTCAGGGGCTGCTGCCGGAGGCGGTAGGCTTCCTTGGGTTGGTCTATCACGACGACTTCGTCAATGTCGCAGACCTTCGACGAGTCGGCAGGGACGTCGTCGGGAAAAGCCGATGCACTGACTGCCGTAAGGGAGAGCAGCAGACTGCCCAGATATGTCATGTAATGTTTCATCGCTTGCGGATATATTATTTCTTAATGTTCAGGTTGCTGTTGCAAAGGTACTGAGAATTTATTTAAGGGGCAATCCTTATTTATGATGAAATGGCGAAAAAGGCGCAATAATCCCTTTTATTTCAAAAATATATTGTATCTTTACCGACCTAAACCGCTTCCCGTTGCCTCCGTCTGGGGGAAGAGGGGAAGACGCAAACGGTTAAAGAAAGGAAGCCTATGGAATTAGCAGACTATAAACAGGAAATATTGTCGGAACTCCTCAACCGCAGAAATGTCAAAGGGGAGCCGTTGATGGGCGAAGAGGCGGCACAGGAACTGCTGGCACAGCTTTCGGACGAGCAGTTGGAGGAGGGCATGCTCTTCAACGAGCCTTCCGACGTAGCCGATGTACTGACGGAGTTCGGGCTGACTTTGCTGTAAGCGAGTGGAAAAGGTGTTCAGTACCTTGCGGTGGAGCTGCTTCGTTGCGGTCTTCGGAGGTACGGAGTATCGACTTTGGAATATAATTTATCTTGCGTAATAGGTGTTTAACACCTTTCCCTGTCAGTGTTTAACACTCTTTCCCGCAGATGCTCTGTACCGGCAATCGGTCGGCCTATACAACGAGACAAAACTTTCAACCCAACTTAATATTATGATACAGGAATTTATAAAGAAGAATCAGGAGCGGATGCTCGAGGAGCTGTATAGCCTCATCCGTATTCCGAGTGTGAGCGCACAGCCCGAACTGCACAAGGACGACATGCAGCGGTGTGCCCGTCGTTGGTCGGAACTGCTTGCCGAGGCAGGCGTAGACCGTGTGGAGATAATGCCTACCGAGGGCAATCCCGTCGTCTATGCCGAGAAGATAGTAGACCCGGCTGCAAAGACCGTGCTCGTCTACGGCCACTACGACGTGATGCCGGCAGAGCCATTCGAGCTTTGGAAGAGCGAGCCTTTCGAGCCGGAAATACGTGACGGACATATCTGGGCACGCGGCGCGGACGACGACAAGGGCCAGTCGTTCATTCAGGCCAAAGCGTTTGAGTATGTCGCCGGACAGGGGAAGCTCCGCCATAATGTCAAGTTCATACTCGAAGGCGAGGAAGAGATAGGCTCGCCCTCGCTGACGCAGTTCTGTGCGGCCAACAAGGAACTGCTGAAGTGTGATGTCATCCTCGTTTCGGATACGAGCATGCTCTCTGCCGACCTGCCGTCGCTTACTACCGGACTGCGCGGTCTGGCCTACTGGCAGATAGAGGTAACGGGTCCGAACCACGACCTCCATTCCGGGCATTTCGGCGGTGCGGTGGCCAATCCCATCAACGTACTCTGTAAGCTGATAGCCGACGTTACGGGCGAAGACGGGAAGATTCGTATTCCCGGCTTCTATGACGATGTGGAGGAAATATCGCCCGAGGAGCGCAGACTGGTTGCGGAAATCCCATTCGACGAAACCCGCTATAAGGCATCGCTCGACGTGGACGAACTTTTCGGCGAGGAAGGCTACAGCACGATAGAGCGCAACGGGTTCCGTCCCAGCTTCGACGTGTGCGGTATATGGGGCGGCTACACGGGCGAAGGCTCGAAGACGGTTATTCCGTCGAAGGCGTACGCCAAGCTCTCGTGCAGACTCGTTCCTCATCAGAACCACGAGAAGATAGGGCAGCTCGTGGCAGACTATTTCAACCGTGTTGCCCCGCGCAGCGTGAAAATCAACATTCAACCGCTTCATGGCGGCGAGGGCTATGTCTGCCCGATAGACCTGCCTGCCTACAAGGCTGCCGAGAAGGGATTCGAGAAAGTCTTCGGCAAGCGTCCGCTGCCCGTTCGCCGCGGAGGAAGCATCCCCATCATCTCTGCCTTTGAGCGCGTACTGGGCGTGAAGACCGTACTGATGGGCTTCGGTCTGGAGTCGAACGCCATCCATTCTCCGAACGAGAATATTCCGCTCGACATGCTCTGGAAGGGAATAGAGGCGGTGGCACACTTCCATGAGGAGTACGATAAGTTGTAGGAGAGCTGCAAGGACGGTGCAGAAAGTATTCTCCTGCACCACAATGAAAGTAACGGAGCATCGGCCGTTCTGCCGGTATCGTCGGAGGCGATATGGAAGCAGGGTGGGCGATGCTCCCTTTCTGTGTCTGTTCCGCCTGTGTGCCCCGTTGACGGGAATAGGGATAAACTTTCGCAGGGCATGTAAATAAATCAGTCTGTTGTAAAATAAAAAGCATCAATATACGTTTTGGTAAAGTATGAGAAAGACAACGCGTACCGACAGCTATTCGCATATCCTCAAGTATACCGGGCTTTTTGGCGGTGTGCAGGGGGTGGGCATCCTTGTCGGTATTGTGCGCAACAAGCTGATAGCCGTCATCCTCGGGCCTCAGGGCATGGGGCTTGTGTCTTTGTTCAACTCTACCATCAAGTTTGTTTCCGACTCTACCAATTTCGGCATCTCCATGAGCGGCGTGAGGCACATATCGGAGGCGTTTGAGCAGAGCGACAGCGGAAAGATAGAGCGTGCCGTCGCGCTCATACGCTACTGGAGCCTGTTGGCGGCGGCGTTGGGCACGGTTCTCTGCGTGGTGCTGAGTCCGCTGTTCAACCATTATACCTTTTCGTGGTCGGGGCATCTGCTGCACTTTATCCTTCTTTCGCCCATTGTTGGCATGATGGCCATTACGGGCGGAGAGCTTGCCATACTGAAGGGTGCGCGCAGGCTGCGGCATCTGGCTGCGGTGACGGTGTATAACCTGCTGGCAGCCCTTGTCATCTCCGTCCCCATCTATTATTTCTTCGGCGATGCAGGCATCGTCCCGTCGCTTTTCCTGATGGCGTTGGTGCAGATGCTTCTTGTCATTGTCTGTTCCTACCGTATCTTTCCGTTCAACCTGAAGTCGCACAAGACCCTGTTCCGTGAGGGACTGGGAATGGTGAGGCTGGGAACGGCGTTCGTGATTGCGGGCGTGCTCGGGTCGGGTGCCGACTTTCTCATACGGACCTACCTGAACAGCGTCTCGTGTACGGAGACGGTCGGGCTGTATAATGCCGGCTTTATGATGACCATGACCTACGTGGGGATGGTCTTCTCAGCCATGGAGACCGATTATTTCCCCCGTCTTTCCGGGGTGGCGCAGCTGGGGACTACGTTCAATACGATGGTGAACCGCCAGATAGAGGTAATGCTGCTTTTGGTATCGCCGCTGCTGGTAGCGTTCATGGTGGGGCTTCCCGTTCTGCTGCCGCTCCTGTATAGCGGAAAGTTCAATCCGGCCATGGGCATGATGCGCTTCATCATCCTCGTCATGTACTTCCGTGCGCTCAAGCTGCCCGTGGAGTATATTCCCTTGGCCCGGGGCGATTCCAAGTCGTATCTGCTGATGGAGATGGTGTACGACATCCTGCTTGTCGCCGCCGTCGTCTTCTGCTACGACAGGTACGGGCTGGACGGCACGGGCGTCGGTATTCTCGTGGCAGGCTTCCTCACATGGCTGTGCAACTATGGCTATGCAGGATGGAAGTACGGCTACCATCCTTCAAGGTCGGTGCTGTCGTATGCCTTGGGCCATGTTGCCATCGGTGTGCTGTCGTTTCTGTGTACGGGAGTGGAGTCGCGCGTGGCCTACTGGCTGCTGGGCGGTGTCCTGTTCATGGCGAGCCTCTCGCTGTCGGTGTCTGCCTTGAAGCGCAGGACGCAGTTGAGCGAATCTATCAGGCAGCGGATAATAAAGCTATTCCGGGGAAACAGATGAAGGTAACCATTCTTGTTGCAGTCTATAATGCTGCCGATACTTTGCCACGGTGCTTGGATAGTCTTCTGACCCAGACTTACGGCGATTTGCAGATTGTCTGCATAGACGATTGCAGTACGGACGGTTCGCTGTCGGTGCTCCGCGACTATGCGCTCCGCGACGGGCGTATCGAGGTGATAGGGCTGGACGGGAACGTCGGGCCGGGCCGGGCGCGCAACGAGGGGCTGAAGCGTGCGGAGGGCGAAGTGATTGCCTTCGTGGACAGCGACGACTGGCTTGCCTCCGACGCTGTGGAGCGGATGGCGGAGGTCTTTGCTGCCAGTCCCGAGACGGACTGTGTCCTCTTCCGGGTGATAGAGGTTGAGGACAAGAAGGAGAGGGAGTATCCGATGGAATCTTTTGCCGTATTGCCGGGCCGGGATGCCTTCGTGCGGAGTCTGGACTGGAGTATTCATGGCGTCTATGCCGTCAGGGCCTCCATCCACAGGAAGTTTCCCTACGACGCTGAGGGCGGGGTGTATGGCGACGAGAACGTTACCCGGCTCCACTATCTCAATTCGCGCGAGGTGCGGTGCTGTGGCGGAATCTACTATTACTGGCAGAACAGCCAGTCGGTAACGCACAGGGTAGATGTCCGCCGCTTCGACTATCTGAAGGCGAACGAGAGGATGAAGCGCGAATTGCAGCAGCTGAATGTCCCGGAAGATATACTGAATCTCTACGAGAACATGCGCTGGCTCTATCTGATAGACCGTTACTATTTCTATTTCACGCACCGCAGGGAGCTTTCTCCGTCCGGGGCGGCATACGGACTGGGGGAGCTGCACCGTGTATGGAAGACTATGGAGACCGGGCGGCTCGACCGTCGGGGCAGCATCCATAAGTTCGGATACATGCCTTTGCGTTTCTCGTGGTTTCTGTTCCGGGTGCAGGAAGAGGCGTATTTCTTTCTGCGCAGGATTCTGAAAAGACAGGGTATCGGAAAAACCGGATAAAATCAGGTTGTTGAAACCGGCAAATGAGCATATTTCAAAAAGTTCGCCAACTTTTCGCAAAAAGTTCGCGAACTTTTTGCAAATTGTTCGCCAACTTTTTTTTGAATGGTCGGGAGCTTTCTTTTAGTAGCTTTAGAGCTTTCTCCGAAAAGCTCAGGTATTTTGTCCAAAAATCTGCCGGAGCGTGCGGATGAATGTTTTTGCTTGTCTTGTCGTCCCTCTGTTCCCTTGGCTTTATTCGTTGAGCGTGCCGCAGTGCGGGCAGCGTCCTTTTCGGTGGATTCTCGCACCGCATTTGCCGCAGATGTAGGTGTCAATGTTCCGGCGGAGGAATATGCGGACTGCATAGACGATGTATGCCACGAGGAGCAGGTAGCCTATATAATATAAGGTAAGGACGGAGAAGACGATGTAGTTGACCGCACAGACGGCCGCCAGTCCGCAGAGGTAGAGCATGGCGTCGCCCGACTTGAGCAGCGGCGCACGTCGTCGAAGGCGGCGATGGCAATAATGAGCATGGCCCAGACAAGCACGAGGAAGATGTTCAGCAGCACCGGCTGGGAGAAGGGGTTGAGCGAGGGGTGGAAGTAGAACTCGCGCCACGTCTCGGGGGCGAAGAGCTGTATGCTGGCGTAGAACGTGGCCGAGGCTGCCACGATGACGGCAAGGAGGGTGGGATAGAAGGAGTTGATGTCGTTGAAGTGCACTATCCGGGCGTTCTGCTTGAGTATCTTCCGCATCAGGTAGCTTACGGCAATGAGCGAGATGACGATGAGGAAGATGAGCAGGTGCATGTTGGAGAACAGCGAGATGAACTGCGATATGGGGTCGTCGGGGTCTACCTGCTTCAGCAGCCGGCTCTCGTGAATCCATCCGAAGGTATAGTCCTCGGTGGCGATGTGCACCCAGACGGAGTCGGTCTTGTCGTTCGGAAGAATACGGATGTCGCAACGACGAGCGATTTGCCCTGCATGACGGCGAACGAGTCGGTTTCCATCTTGTTGACCGCCTCCTCGGGCTGCTGGCGGAGCAGCATCAGCGAGTCGGAACGGACGATGAAGTTGAATCCCTGCGAATAATGGTGCTTCACGCGGAAGGCGAACGAGTCGGTGCGGTTGGCAGACCGTTGCCAGTCGCCTTGTCCGTCAGCTTCTCCATGCTGCCTTATCGAGTCGCCGTTTGCCTTGATGCGGCTGGTTATCTGTGCCTCCTGAATACTGTCGGGGAGGTGGAAGTAGGACGGAGTCTTCTTGTGATAGCAGCCTGTCAGTAATAGCAGCGAGAGGCAGAAAGCCAGAAGGGGCAGGGCAGCCGTGGCTGTCTGCAGAGGCAGCTGTCGCTTATGTCCGTTGGTCTTCATTGTCGTGGGGCTTTTTTGTTTGAACTTTATTTATTCCGCAGCGGTGTCTGGGGACACCGGACGGGGCGTCGTCTCAATTAATAGTAATGGACTTTGAATTACGGCTGGCAGGCGATGACGTTCATCTGGCAGTCCTTGCAGTCGAACTCAAGCCTGAAACGGCGTTTGTCGCCCAGCTCTAGATAGAGCGGCTCGCGCCATGCAGGCTTGCGTCCGCCCCGTCTTGTGCAGTAGCCGAGCGAGAAGCGGATGCAATGCCGGCACTGCATCAGCAGCGCGTCGTCGCCGTGGGTGGTCTCACATTCGTAGGCAGGGCTTGTGTCCTGCATCCCCTGCCGTTCGTAGAAGGCGCGGGCGGCATGGTTGGAGATATTGTAAAGGTAGGGGAACTTTCCGTATTGCGGCGGATTAGCAATCGTGAGGCCGGACTGCCCCGATGCCCTTCCTCCTTCGCTGGCTGTGGCACGCGGGACGGCTGCACGGCGGTCGGCAGCCTTCCGTACGGCTTGTTGGGCGTCGAACTTCTCGACGGCTGTCCGGCGAAGCTCGGCAAGCACGCTGCTCGGTACGAAGCAGCGGTCGGCACCGTCTTCTATCTCCACGCTTTCGCAGTCGTAGATTGTCGTGCCGAGCTTGGACAGCTGGCGGACAATGTTGTCGCGCTGCGGCTTTTGTGCCGGCTGATGGTCGAAGACGACCGTCGCGATGGCTTCGGAAGTCTTGTCTGTCGGGAGCGAGAGGCCAAGGGCAAAGCCGTCGGGAGTGAGCGAGAAGCGCAGGCTGACGGGAATACGGCGGTCGGCCGTCTTTCCGTTCAGCTCCTTGTCGAACGCTTGGTCCTGATTGCGGTAGAGGGCCATTCCCGGCTTCAGCCCGTGCGGCATCTTGTACGGATAGAGGCGGTTGCCCACGGCACGGTTGACGCGGAATCCTTCAAGGGCTTCTTTCTGCTCGCCGTTGTCCCTGTTGATGAAGCAAAGTCCGTCGCCATTGGCAAAGGATGCCGTACCTGCCACGTTGAACGAGTCGTGGCGCAGTTCCTTCACCCTGCCTACAAACTCGCCCAAGGCTTTGGGCGTATCGGGCGAGAAGATGTCGGGCTGCCTGCCGTTGAGGAAGTAGTTCGTGTAGCCGCGGTTGAAGGTCTTGTTGAGGTCGGGCGTAAACGTGTATGAAACCTTTCCCAGCGAAGCCCGGCAGAACTCGCCGGGATGTTGCGCTATGATTTTGTTCAGCCGTTGGCTGTAGGCCGAGACGACATTCTTCACGTAGTTGATGTCTTTCAGCCGCCCTTCTATCTTGAAGGCGCATGCTCCCGACCGCATCAGCGTTTCCAGATGGTCAATCTGGCTCATGTCCTTCAGCGAGAGCAGATGTCGTTGCCGTTCGATTACCTTGCCGTCGGAGTCTTTCAGGTCGAACGCCATGCGGCAGAATTGCGCACAGGCCCCACGGTTGGCAGAGCGTCCGAAGCAGTGCTGCGACACGTAGCAGACGCCGCTGTAGCTGACGCAGAGCGCACCGTGCACGAAGCTTCAATCTCCACGTCGGGGACTTCGCGGTGTATTGCGGCTATCTCCTCTGCCGAAAGCTCGCGCGCCAGCACCACGCGGTCGAATCCGAGCGAGCGAAGCCACCGCACCTTCTCCGCACTGCGCGTGTCGCACTGCGTGCTGGCATGGAGTGCCATCTTCGTGCGGAGCGTCTCGCGGCACTGCTGCAGAAGTCCCATGTCCTGAATCAGGAGGGCATCGGCCCCTGCCTCTTCCAGTTCCCTGACGAGCCGGAGCATGTCGTCCATCTCGTCGTCGTAGATAATCGTATTGACCGTAACGTGGACTTTCGCACCGAACCGATGGGCGTAGTCGCAGAGCGTATGGATGTCTGCGACGCTGTTTCCGGCAGACTGCCGCGCCCCGAACTTGGCTGCACCGATATAGACGGCGTCGGCACCATGGTCGATGGCGGCTATTCCACATTCGAGGTTCTTGGCCGGGGCGAGGAGTTCTATGGGTGTTGGGCGAGAGGTGCCGCGTGTTGATGGAGTGCTCATTCGGGCGTTGGATGTTAACGGGTTGTTCTTTCGGATGCAGGGAGACAGGTGTTGCTGGGCGTATCTAATCCTCTGCGAGTGTCCGCCGCTGCCGTCGGCAGCTGTAATTCAAGCACAAAGATAGTGATTTACGTCAGATTAGGCAAACACTATGAATATAAAATGCTTTATATGGCGGATGAGCAGGGAGGAAAGCCGGGTGCTGAACGCCTGTTTTGACACCTGCGTTGTGGGAAGACGCAGCGTGCGTAAGGGCATTTCGCTCCCTGCGTTATGGGAAGGCGCAGTGTGCGTAAGGGCATTTCGCTCCCTGCGTGGAGAACTTGTGAAAGAACGGAATAAAGAAAAAACCTGACAGGCAGTGGCGGTTGCTTGTCAGGTCTGTTGCTTTCGGGATTCGTTATCTTACGGGATAGTCGTACCGCCGGTTGTTGTAGAAGCCGTCGTGCTGGCTGGGTACATGGTCGAACTCAACCTGTATGTTGAGCGAGTTCTGGTTGTCCTTGCCCCACTGGTAGGTAACGCCGCCGCCGATTCGGTCCATATACCGGGTGGGATTGGCACCGTAGCCGAACGCCATCGGACCGTAGCCCCATCCGCCGAAGCCCATTCCGTAGCCTGCATAGCCCCAAGGGCCGTACCCGTCGTAGTAAAGGCGGCTGTAATTGTCGGACACGAAGGCTTTCTGCACAAAGGCGTATGCGCTCCAGTGCTCGTCGAACCGATAGCCGAAGAGAACGTTGATGCCTGCGGTAGTGTAGTTGTCGCCGCTGTAGATGGTGTTGTTCAGATAGCCGCCTACCGCGAGCGTGGCTTTCTTGGAGAGGTTGCTGACGTACATGAGCGACACGTCCTGCGCGAAGCCTGCGCCGTGTCCCCATCCGTCGCCGAAGTTGGCGAAGACCGATGCGCCCACGTTGACGTTCAGTCCCTTGTGCAGCCGCCACGTGTCCCATCCCCAACCGTAGTTCCAGTAGGGATAGCAGGCGTCGTTGGCGGTGAGCGTCTGCGCGTTCGTGTCCACGAGCGGAAGATTCCGGTCTATCTGTTCCTGCTGCTCGCGCTCTTCTGCCAGTTGCCGGGCGTAGGCTTTCTCGGTCTCGGTCGCCTCTCTCGGTCCTTGCAGGCGTGCTGATTCGATGGGCTGGACGCGGGCGGTGTCCTTCCTCTCCGTGCCGTTGCCGCTCTGTGCGTATGCGGTGAGCGACAGGGCTATGGTGGTAGCTAATAGGATGATTCTTCTCATATTGTGCAAATATAGCAGTTCCTCTGCCAACTGCCAAAGAAATTAATACAAATTAGACTTTATTCTTTCTTCGTGGGAGGCTGACGGCTCCCGTCGGGCGGTCAGGCTGCCGGGCCGGGTGAGGGCGCCGGCCTTCTATTCCCTGCCGAGGAAGCTGCGTATCTTGTCTATCTGCCTCTTGGCTACCGCCACGCCTGCGTCGTAGGTGCGCTGCATCTCTTCGGGGTCGTGGGAGATGTGGCTGATGGGCAGCTTGGCGTCGGGACGGATGACGAGCGTGTTGCCCTCGCGCTCCTGCTGCCGTACATAGTCGAGCTGTGCGTTATACATCAGGTGGCGGTTGGCAATGGCGCGTATCATCTTCGGGTGGTGGCGGAGCGACAGGCGCATCAGGGGCATGAGGCGGTTCGGCTCCTTGCGGTAGCCGTCGGGCTGGGTGAGCACGACGAGATTGCGCCCGTAGCCCTGCCGTTGGAAGAACTTGAGCGGTATGGAGTCGGCAACGCCGCCGTCGAGGAGCTTCTTCCCGTTGATGCGCACGATGCGCGAGACGAGCGGCATTGAGGCGGAGGCGCGGATATACTCAAGACATTCGTCGTCGACGCGGTTGAGACGCTGATAGTGGGCGCGCCCCGAGCCAACGTCGGTGCAAACGGCCCAGAACTCCATCGGGTTTTCCTCGAAGGCCCGTTCGTCGAAGATGTCGATGTGGCGGGGCATATAGTGGTAGGCGTATTCGGCCCCGAAGATGTCGCCCGTGGTCAGGAGCGAGCGCAGCGAGCAGTATCTCCAGTCGTGGGCGAGGCGTTGGCTGTAGCGCAGTGCGCGTCCGGGCTGCCGCGACTTCACGTTGCAGCCGAAGGCAGCTCCTGCCGAGACTCCGACCATTCCGTCGAACTCGATGCCGGCCTCTGCCAGTACGTCGGTTACGCCGGCGGAGAAGAGGCCGCGCAGTGCACCGCCTTCCAGTACTAATCCTTTCTTCATAGAATCTTTTTTTCGTGGGGTGGGAGATTTGTTTTGTCTTGTTCTGTCTGCCCGTAGCGGCTTGCCGGCGTCCGTGCCGCCTGTGTCCGTCAGCAGGGCAGGCGGTGCAGGGATTCCTGCTCAGTCGGGCACGTGCACCTTCTTGCGCTTTCCGCTGAACTCGCTGATGTCTATCCGGATGACCTCCGTGCGGTGGAAGCTCTTGTGGGCGTATTTGTCGCCAATCTCCCTGTAGTCTGCCGACAGCTTGCCGATGAGCAGGCGGAGTGCCGCCATCTTCTCTTCGTCGCTGAGCCGGAGGCGTGCTTCGCCGAAGAAGAGGGCACTCTCGTATTCGGTCGTGAAGTTCCGCGGCAGCAGGCGGACGTTGCCGATGACGCAGAGCGACACCTTGGGGTTCTTTTCCAGTGCGCGCAGCTTCCGGCCTTCGGGCGCACAGTGGATGTAGACGCTGTCCTTGCCGTCCCAGACGAAGTTGACGGGAACGCCGTACCCTCCTTCGTCCGCCACCATGCTCAATACTCCGTACTCTGCCGTGGCAAGCAGCTCGGTGGCGCGCGCCTCGTCCATCAGCCGGTCTTGCCGGCGCACGGTCTCATTGATGTATTTCATCGTTTCTGTTTTTATTTGTCGTGTCCTTGTTGGCGGCCGGCGGATGCGGCCGCTACTTGAAAACGCATATTCGCACGAGTTTATTGTAATTGTGAAAGGAGAAATATGACGCAGCCCGGGCGGTGGCCTCCGACGGCCTTCCCTGTCCGTTTCCGACGGCCGTTTGGAGGGGGTGAAATTTATATACGGTTAGCGGAAAAATTATATACGGTTAGCGGAAAATTTCTATACGTATAGAAATATTTTT
>NZ_BAKG01000002.1 GCF_000614065.1 Prevotella dentasini JCM 15908
AGTTCGTTCTATGACGGCTCTCTTCCTGGGCGGCAGTTTGCCGGAGACGCTCACCAATGCTCCTTTCATAAGGGTATCATAGTCAGCATGACTTCTGCCTCCGGCATGGTGGATTCACTGTGATATTCCCCCCTTGTTGGCCGGTTTGGCGTATATTTTGCCATCATCGCATCGAAAAACTTGCAGAAATCGTCTGCCATACAGAAAATTTCCGTAACTTTGTCCTTGGTGAACATTGCGATTTTTGCTTGTAACCCTTTGTGTTTCAGCACTATAAAGATACGACAAATTTCGTTAGTCATCAAATTTACAAGGACTTATAATTCATAGAACTCATATTTGAGTTAAACCAATGGACATACTACTGGAAGTGTATAATAAAAGAATATCATCTTCTCAAGCTTATGAAATGATTGATAAAATAAGAGATGATATAGATGATGGTGTGTATGGTAATTTATTGAAAATGAATAGAATAGATTTTGCATCTATTTTGGGAATGGATGAATATGAATATACTGCATATTGTCAAGGTGCACCTTTATCCATAATATCACAATGGAGATATTGTGGTTGGCCATGCAAATGTTGTAAAACGAACCTTCCCATAGATTATAAGCAATATCATTGGTTTGTTCAGGAACTTAATAATGGGGATTATGGATTAATAAAGATTTAGCAATAGATTTCATTGAGGGTGTGTTAGATTTGTTGAGACCTTGAACGACGAGTTGAAGAACATCTGTCAGATAGAACATACAAGACACCAATCCGTGGACTGATTCGTAACTAACCTTCTCACCGGGTTCATTGCTTATAACCTGCTGCCAAAGAAGTCATCCATAGACATTGACATTATAGGCAAAAGTAGGATAATTACATAAGAATTAGACCGAACTCATAGTATATAAACGTGCAAAGGGCATTGTACACATAGGCTTTGGTATTCTAAATTCGTTGAACTTACGTTATTTACTTTGTTCCTTAATGAGCCATTTCTCATAATCAGCATATAAAGGATTGGAATTGTACTTCCTTATAGTTTCATATATTTTGAATGCTATTCCAAAGGTATCATATCCATCGGTATTGTAACAAGTTGTTGCAAAAGAATACGGCACAAATTTATGATAACATACTGACTTTGGATTTACAATAATATCAAGTATTTCTCTGATTCTTGTATCATCTAAAAAGATTTTCCTTCCTAAGACTACATACTTGATGCAACCGTCAATGCTAAACTTGCCATTGTAATCCATAATGAATAATCTATGCTCATCCTCGTTCGCCCAATCCTTATGCTTCAAGAAAAACAGCTTTTTCCAGTTGTTTCTTATAAATTCCTCTGGCGTCTCTGCCTCATAGTTGATGTCTTTATCATCTGGTGTATTGAAGAGACTATATTCTACATCCTCAAATTTGTAAAAATGTCGGGACAAGATATCTTTGTTATTAGCAATGAAAGCCTCCTTGTCTATCACTATACAAACTCCGTTTGAATTATCTGCATAGTGAGTCCACATAGCAGGATGGTTACTACCTTCAAATTCATAACCTTGAATGTCATAGTTCTGAGAGAAGCTGATGATATGGCACTTCTCATTGATATATCTTTCTGTAGTGACCATTACCATAATGTTATTGTCCATACACATATTATTCACATTGCCTTCGTTCATATCGTTGAGCCTTGCAAAAGAAGATGGTTTTAGAGTCAAATCCTCCATTATCTTCTTAAAAGAGTATAGACTAGTGTAATGAAACAATGCCCCGTCAGACTTATGTGGAAACTCTTCTTGTCCGTAGAGATACGCTGGAAGTTTAGTAAGTAACATTCTTATTATCCTTAATTAACGTGAGTTCGACGAACTATAAGTTCTTGTAAATTTGGTGATTAGCGAACTTTGTTGTGTCTTTATTGTGTTGACATACAAATATTTACAAGCAAAAATCACTATAATCACCGAGGACAAAGTTACGGAATTTTTCTGTATTATTGATGATTTTGAGGTGAATTAGGCCATCGAGTTGAGTAAAAAACCTGCAATTGTCTTCCTGTGACGGCAATGGGACTTTGTTTTCCGTTGGGATAATGCTGCCCGGCAACTTCTCCGGCCTTCTTGTGCCCCAAAACAGATAGTAGGCAGTGAAATATAAAGGCAGATTTATGGCTCTTTTCTCATTTTTAATTATCTTTGCAGGACTAATTTCTGAACAGCAAGGCAAGGATGTATCGACTGAAGAGAATGATGGTTTGGATGCGGAGGGTGCACTACTCGCGCGGTTTCGGCGTGCAGTCGCCGTCCGACTATGCCTTCGTGCGGTACGTCGTCAACGAGCATTATCCCTACTACGCCTATTCAGATTTGCAGAAGGAATATCAGAAGTTTCCCAAGCTGTCGCACAAGATGGGGCGGCTCTATTTCCGGCTGGCCAATTATTTTCAGGCAGAGCGGTGGACGCCCCTCTCTGATATTCCCCTTCTATATGCCGCATATATCCGCCGCGGTTGCAGGAAGACCCGGATAGAGCCTTGGCGGCAGCAAGAAGCCGGGGGACGGATGGTTTGTTACTGGATGATGGGCGACGACCTGCAGCCTCTTGAGGATGTCTGCCGACAAGCAAGAGAGAACTCCGTGCTTATCGTCGAAGGTATTCGCCGGAATAGAACCACGAAGGAGCTTTGGCGGCGGATAGTCGACGACGACCATACCGGCGTAACTTTCGACCTGCATTATCTCGGCATCGTATTCTTCGACAAACGTCGTATCAAGCAGCATTATAAAATAAACTTCTAACTGCATCATGGCAAAATCGAAACTCTACACCAGACAGGGCGACAAGGGAACAACCACCCTGACCGACGGAAAAAAACTTGCCAAAGACGATCTCCGCATCTGTGCCTATGGGACGACAGACGAGCTGAACGCCACGTAGGACTCCTCCTCCCGCAGGTCCGGCAGGCCGATTTGCAAATCTTCCTGACCACCGTTCAGCAGCGGCTCTTCGAGATAGGCTCCGTGCTCTCTGCCGGCTTGTCTTCTGAACCTACTTTCGGCATACGCGCCTTGGAGGAAGAGATAGACCGCCTCGATTCCGCCCTTCCTCCCCTCCGCGACTTCATCCTCCCCGGCGGTTGCCCCGCAGCCTGTCAGGCACATGTCTGCCGCACGGTCTGCCGCCGTGCCGAGCGGCTCGTAGTTTCCCTTTCCCGCAGAGAGCCAGTTCCCCCTGCCGTCTCATCCTATATGAACCGGCTTTCCGACTATTTCTTCGTCCTTTCCCGGTATTTGAACTTTAAGGAGGGAGTAACAGAAAAAATATGGCAAAACTCTTGCAAATAGAAAATAATATATTACTTTTGCACGGAAAATTACGAACACAAAAAACTTTTAGCCTATGTATTGGACATTGGAATTAGCTTCAAAGCTCGAAGACGCGCCATGGCCCGCAACCAAAGATGAGTTGATTGACTATGCAACCCGTTCGGGTGCCCCCTTGGAGGTACTTGAGAATCTTCAGGAAATTGAAGACGAGGGCGAGATATACGACAGTATTGAGGATATTTGGCCCGACTATCCCTCCAAAGACGACTTCTTGTGGAATGAAGACGAATATTAGACAGAATAGTGAATAAATCAAGTCGCTTGCAGGAAACTGCAAGCGATTTTTTTGTAATAGTCCTCAAAGAGCGTTCTATAGAAACATAGTAAGACCTTGGTCTATAAGAGTTTGATAGTCAGCCTTTTGCTGCTCATAAAGCGAAAGTGCCGTTCTGACTCAGCCAAAGTGCCGTTTTCGCAGTACGAAAGTGCCACTTTCGTATTGGTAGCTTGGTATAGTCATATCATAAACATTTTAGATTCTTAATTTTTATAGATTTATTCTCTGCTCCGTTCTTTTTTAAAAAATATTCACAACGGACGTTTGGAGTTCTTTTTTAATCTTTTTATCTTTGCAAAGACTTTTGTTTTTTATTATAAACTTAAAATTTTATTACAATGCAAACCAAACAAAAATTAATTACAGCTTCAGTGTTTGTGCAAGGACTATTCCCTGTGGCTATAGCAGGAAGTGCATTTAAAGCATGTGCATAAGCAAGTAGGTGAAGGTGTGAGTCAACTTTATGATAATCTTAAAATAGAACAAAAATGAGTAGATTAAATCGTATAATTTTATCAGGTTTCCTCTTTGCAGTCTTAACGCTGGCTTGGGATACTATAGAAGACGGATGGAGTATGCGTAATCTCATCGTCTCTGTCATTCAGGGCATTTTGTTTGGCGGGCTGATGTCTTTGTTTGAGAAGTTGGGAGCGAAGAAGCAATAACAGCTGTTTGAACTTTCGTATTTGTTATTTATGGCATTTTATACCCGTATAACTTGCTGCTAAATATACAAACGCCGTGTAAGGCCCTAAGTGAGACGCCGCTCCCTTAGGGCCTTAATGTATCTTCGTGTACCATAGGCAGCGAGTCTCTGCCTTATGGCTCGCCTTTCAGGAAGCGGGTCTTTACATTCCGGGCAGACGACGGCGTCTGACGCCATGCGGTGTCCGCGCTCTGCCGTAGCGTGAATTTCGTACACACACGGGCCGTGTCCCCACTTTGTTGACATGCTATACAATAAATAATGGTATGGGTGCGTTATCCATACGTGTTCAAGCGCATATTCACCATATTGGCTTTTCTTGCCCCGGCTGTCGGTACGGCTTGGGCGCAGTACGACGTGGCTTTCAGCCATTATTGGGCAATGGAGCCTTCGTTTAATCCTGCGGCCGTAGGAAAGGGCAATAAACTGAACGTTACGGGAGCGTATGCCCTGAGTTTTGCCGGATACGAGAACAATCCCAACTCTTTCTACGTCGGTGGCGACATGCCGCTCTACTTTATGAAGCAATACCATGGAGTGGGGGCGAGCATGCTGAACGACAAGATAGGCTTCTTCACCCATCAGCGCATCTCGGCCCAGTATGCCTACCGCCGCGCCCTCTTTGGCGGAATGGTATCGGCAGGCGTGCAGCTGGGGCTGATTATGGAGACCTACGACGGCTCAAAGGCCGACCTTGAGCAGGCCGACCCGGCTTTCCCCCAGTCGCAGCTCTCGGGAAACAGCCTTGATATGGCTTCGGCCTCTACTATACGCGCAAGAACTGGTATGTAGGAGCATCGGTTCAGCACCTCAATGCCCCGTTGGTGGAGATGGGAGAGGTAAAGGATTTCCAGATAGACCGGACCTATTATTTGACGGGCGGATACAATATAAGACTTAGAAATCCGTTCCTATCTATACCGGCATCCGTGCTCGCACGCTACGACGGCAACGCCTATCGGGCCGATGTAACCGCGCGGTTGGTCTATAGCCACGAGAAGAAAGTTCTCTATGCCGGAGTCGGCTACAGCCCCACCAATTCTGTTACCGCCTTTGTAGGCGGAAGTTTCCACGGCATCAACGTCGGCTACAGCTACGAGATGTACACCGGCACTGCCGACCCCGGCAACGGAAGCCACGAGCTGATAGTAAGCTATTCGACGGACATCAACCTTCAGAAGAAGGGCAGAAACAAACATAAAAGCGTAAGATTCCTATAGAAAAAAGATACAATAGTATATGAAAATGAGAAAAAGCATCATCGCGCTCTGCTTGGGCGTAGTCCTACTTGCCTCGCTTTCCTCCTGTTTCGGCGGAAAGTCGGCTTCTACATCAGGCAGAGGCGGCGAGGTAACGGGGGTAGGCGGTGGACGCTCGTTCCGCGAACCGGCCCCGTATGGCATGACGCTCGTCAAGCGCGGCTGGTTGAGGATGGGTTTAGAGAAGCAGGACAGCCTCTGGGGAAAGCAAACCCCGGTGAAGGACATCTCTGTTGACGGCTTCTGGATGGACGAGACCGAAGTTACCAATTCCGAGTACAAGCAGTTTGTGGAATGGGTGCGCGACTCCATCCTCCGTACGCGTCTTGCCGACCCGTCGTATGGCGGCGACGAGAGCTACATGATAACCGAGGACAAGAACGGCGACCCCGTAACGCCCCATCTCGACTGGAGCAAGCGGCTGCCGCGCAAGCCTACCGAGGACGAGCTGCGTGCTTTCGAGAGCCTCTACGTTACCAATCCCGTAACGGGAGAGAAGAGCCTTGATGCCAAGCAGATGAATTATCGGTATGAGATTTACGACTATACGACGGCTGCCCTGCGCCGCAACCGGCTCAATCCGAGCGAGCGCAATCTCAATACCGACTATAGCGCAGACCCCAACGAGGTGGTTATGATTTCCAAGGATACCGCCTACGTCGACGATGAGGGCAATATTCACAGCGAGACTATCAACCGTCCGCTTTCCGGGCCGTGGGATTTCCTCAATACCTACATTGTCAACATTTATCCCGACACGACCTGTTGGGTGAACGATTTCCGCAATTCCGACAACGAGATTTACCTCCGCAACTATTTCAGCAACTCTACCTACAACGACTATCCTGTCGTTGGCGTTACGTGGGAGCAGGCCAACGCTTTCTGTGCTTGGCGCACTGACTATCTGCTGAAGGGGCTTGGCAGGGAGGCGCGTTTCGTTCAGCGTTACCGTCTGCCTACTGAGGCAGAATGGGAATATGCCGCACGCGGCAAGAATCAGGACGAGTTCCCGTGGGAGAATCAGGACGTAAAGAGCGGAAACGGATGCTTCTACGCTAATTTCAAGCCCGACCGGGGCAACTATACCAAGGATGGAAACCTCATAACGAGCAAGGCCGGCATATACAGCTCGAACTCTAACGGGCTTTACGACATGGCAGGCAATGTGGCTGAATGGACGAGTACCGTCTACACCGAGGCCGGTGTGGATGCCATGAACGACCTCAATCCGCAGCTGGAGTACAAGGCAGCCAAGGAAGACCCCTACCGCCTGAAGAAGAAGAGTGTGCGCGGCGGAAGCTGGAAAGACCCAGAGAGCTATATCCGCAGTGCATGGCGCACGTGGGAATACCAGAATCAGCCCCGCAGCTATATCGGTTTCAGGTGCGTGCGCAGTCTGGCAAGCTCGTCGAGTGAGGCCGCCAAGGAAAATAAGAAGAGCAGTAAGAAAAGGAGAAAATAAATGACACAGTATAGCAGTTTCAATATCGTCTACCACTTGCAGAAGTGGATGGATAGTGTACCGGGGCAGACCTTCCTGAACTATGCCTATAGTTGGGGTGCTTCCATCGTTATCTTGGGAACACTCTTCAAGCTGACCCACCTCCCGGGTGCCAACTTCATGCTGTACCTCGGAATGGGTACGGAGGTTCTTGTGTTCTTTCTCTCTGCCTTCGACCGTCCGTTCGACAAGACCGATGACGGTAAGGAAATTCCCACCCATATTATGGATGATGAGCCGGAGACGGCCGACGACGAGGAGAATCAGGCGGAGAAGGCTCTTTCCTCACCCGTACTGCAGCCGCAGACGCTCGCAGGTGGTGCAGCAGCGCAGCCGGTGCCGTCTGTCGACCAGATTGCAGCGGCAGTGGTCAGCCAGCAGAGCCGCGTGATAGCCGAGACACAGCAGCAGACGCCCGAAATGGTGGAGGCGCAGACCAACTATGTGGACGCACTGAAGAACCTGACAGAGATGCTCGGCAGGGTCAACGACCAGAGCCAGCGGCTCACGCGCGACAGCGAGGAGATGGAGAATCTCAACCGCACCCTTACCGGCATTACGAAGGTGTACGAGATGCAGCTCAAGAGTGCCAGTCAGCAGATTGGAACCATTGACCAAATCAACGACCAGACGCGGAAGATGGCCGAACAGATTGACCAGCTCAACAAGATTTATGCCCGTATGATTCAGGCGATGACCGTCAACATGCGTGCAGCGGCTCCGACAGCAGTTCCGCAGGATGTGGAATAATCTGTCCCCGAACTCCTCAAAACACAGAATTTCTAAATGGCAATAAAGAAGAGAAAGATTTCCCCACGCCAGAAGATGATTAATCTCATGTATGTCGTCTTGATGGCCATGCTTGCGCTGAATGTCTCTACCGAGGTACTCAACGGCTTCTCCATCGTGGAGGAAAGCCTGAACCGCACGACGGGGAACTCGTCGAAGGAAAACGAAGCCATCTTTGGCGAACTTGAGCAGATGATGCAGAAGAATCCGCAGAAGGTGAAGGAGTGGTTCGCCATGGCATCGACGGTCCGCGAGATGAGCGACTCTCTGTTCAACTATGCCCAAGAGTTGAAGATGCAAATCGTGAAGGAGGCTGACGGCGAAGACGGCAATCCGCTTCAGATAAAGAACAAGGATAATCTTGAGGCTTCGAGCTATGTGATGCTTAGTCCGGGTACAGGACAGGGACGCAGGCTCTTCGAGGCCATCAACAGCTATCGCAACCGTATTCTCCAGTTCGTTACCGACCCACGGCAAAAGCAGATTATCGCCAGTAACCTTTCTACCGAGGTGCCTCGGCACTCGATGGGTAAGAACTGGCAGGAATATATGTTCGAGGATATGCCGACAGCGGCTGCCATTACGCTTCTCTCCAAGTTGCAGAGCGACGTGCGCTATGCCGAGGGTGAGGTACTTCATACTCTTGTTGCCAATGTCGGACTGAAAGACGTGCGTGTCAATAAGCTTCAGGCTTTTGTCGTTCCGAGCCAGACCCGCCTCTACCCCGGAGAGACGTTGACCGCCCAAATGTTCATGGCGGCTGTCGACTCTACCCAGCAGCCGCAGGTCTACGTCAATGGTCAGCTCATTCAGGGCAATAAGATAACGGTCAGGGCTGGTGCGCCCGGCAAGCATACCATCAATGGCTATATACTTGTCCGCGACTTGATGGGCAACGTGCTCCGTCGGAACTTCTCGCAGGACTATTGGGTAACGGGTGGTCCGAACCCCGAACGGTATATCAGTCCCGACGGTATGCAGAAAACGCCTCCCTTCGACGGTATGGCTACCATCGCTGCTGACCTGATGAACGTGCTCTATGCAGGTTTCGACAATCCTATAACCATCAGTATTCCCAATACGTCCCAAGGCGATGTCCATGCTACGATGTCGGGCGGTACGCTCGTCTCGCGCGGTGGCGGACACTTTGTGGCCCGTCCGTCTGCGGTCGGCCAGCCTGTTACCATCTCTGTCTCGGCCAAGGGGCGGAGGGTAGGTGAATACAAGTTCCGCGTACGCCGCCTGCCCGATCCGGCACCTTACATAGCCATGGGCAGCGACCGGTTCAAGAGTGGCGTCCTTTCCAAGGCAGGCCTGATGGCGGCTCCGGGCATCCGTGCAGCCATTGACGACGGATTGCTTGATATTCCGTTTACGGTAACGAGCTTCCGTACGGTCTTCTTTGACAATATGGGCAACGCTGTTCCGTTGGCAAGCAATGGTGCGTCGTTCTCTGCCCAGCAGAAGGAACAGTTCCGTCATCTGAGCCGCAACAAGCGGTTCTATATCACCAACGTTGTTGTCCATGGCCCGGACGGTACCACCCGGACGCTCAACGGACGCAATATGGAAGTGATTGTGCAATGATGGTGAATGTGGAGTGAGAAATGAGGAATTAAGAATTAAGGGTGAAGAACAAGAGTTTGGGGCTGGCTCTATCTGCCTAAGACATGTCGGCAGTAGTTGCAAAGCCCGGACTTCAGACATCAAAGTTCAATATATAGATGAAAAGAATATTATTTATAGCCTGCGCAACTCTCTTGGCTCTGACGGCTTTTGCCCAGCCTGCTCAGCGCAGGAACCAACAGCAGAGGCCTAAGTCGCCTGCCAACACGATTACTACCCGTGCGCAAATCTCTTTTCCTACGTCGGCCCCGATGCAGGAGGATGTGGTTTGGCGTCGCGACATCTATCGGGAACTGATGCTGACCGAAGATGCCAATGCCGGGCTGTACTATCCTGTAGAGCCTGTGGGCACACAGATGAATCTCTTTACCAACATTTTCCGTCTTGTGCTTGCAGGTCCGCGGCATGGCGGTGTGCCTGCCTACACCTATCGGATGGACGGCAATGAGGTGTTCGACGATTCGTCGCGCGTGAAACCTTTGCAGCTTCTTGACAACTATCATATCTACTACGAGCGTACCGACCGGGGCATAAAACTCGACAATAGCGACATTCCCTCTGCCGAGGTGAAGGGCTATTATATAAAGGAGAGTGCCTACTATGATCAGGGAACTGCGACGTTCCACCGCAAGGTGATGGCTCTTTGCCCGATTATGTATCGTGCCGACGATTTTGGCGATGGTGAGGTGAAGTACCCGCTCTTCTGGGTGAAATACGACGACTTGGCCCCCTTCTTGGCCAAGCAGATGATTATGACGAGTAACCTGAACAATGCTGCCACGATGAGCGTGGACGACTATTTCACGAGAAACCAGTATCAGGGAAAGATATACAAGACCACCAACATGCTCGGACGGACGCTCTCGCAGTATTGTCCTACCGATTCGGCAATGGCTAGGGAGCAGAGGAAGATTGAGGGCGAACTCATCGCTTTCGAGAAGAATATCTTTGGCAACCCTGCCAAGCGAGACAGCCTTGACAGCATAGCCAAGGCGCAGGACGAGACGGTGAAGAAGGGCAGGCGAGTCCGTGCTTCCCGTCGTGGCAGTAGTGGAGGTGGTACGACCAAGACCGTCCGAAGCTCCCGTCGCAGTCGTTCGTCGGCTTCGTCGGGCAGTGGCTCTGCACGTGTAACAGTGCGTCGTGAGCGGCATTAGCCGTCCACGGCGCATTGCCGTTTTTATGAATTTCAAACTAACTGATAATCCTAATTGTTTCATTGGGCGTACATCCCTTCCGAAGGAGAGGATGGAAACCACAAAAAATCATCTTATGAAGAAGTTATTTACTTTGGCTCTTTTGGCTTTGGGACTTACGTTCTCTACAAATGCCAGCGCACAGAACAACCTGCACTTTGGTCTGAAGGCAGGTCTCAACGTTACCGACATGCACCTTGACAGCAAGGTTTTCGACAAGTCGAACCAGACAGGCTGGTTTGCAGGCCCTACGGTTAAGCTGACCTTGCCTATCGTCGGCTTGGGCGTCGACGCTGCTGCGCTGTATGACTACCGCTCTGCAAAGCTCAACGACGGCGTTGAGGAGCTGACGGTGAAGCAGCAGCAGGTTGCCATTCCCGTCAACCTCCGCTACTCCATTGGTTTGGGAAGCTCTGCGAGCGTATTCCTCTTTGCCGGTCCGCAGTGGGCGTTCAATGTGGGCGACAAGGATTTCAAATGGGCAAAGGGCAGCAGCTATGCCCTGAACAAGAGCAACTTCAGCGTTAACCTCGGTTTCGGCATTACTGCTATGAAGCATCTTCAGGTGAGTGCCAACTACAACATAGCCTGTGGAAAGACGGCTGAACTGAACGCTTTCTCCTCTACTCTTGATGCCGCAGGACAGCTTACGGGACTGAAGAAGTCGAAGGCCCGCAACAACTCATGGCAGATTGCCTTGCTTATTACTTCTAAGTAGAAGTTGCCATAACAGACAGCTCCCCATTGCCTTTTATGTTTATAAAAGGCAATGGGGAGTTTCGTTTCGCCTGTATTCTTGTATGGAGTATGCAAACTCCTTTATGCGTCCATCTTTTGGGCATGGCTGCAATCATCGTTGCGGTATATCCGTTATATTATTTACACGTAAGGAAATTATTCTCTGCACGAAAATAATTTCTTATTATACGTAGATAATTTTTTATTTACGTGTAGATAATAACGTCGTGTACGGGTATCAATAATCATCGTTGTGGAATACCGGCATTGGAAGATGTACCATAGCTGCATAAGAAAAGGCTAAGGAACGGGTGGTATCCCTTAGTCCTGCATGGGGAGCGGGCCATGTGCGGGCCGGGGCTTATTCCTGTCCCTGCCTTCCACTCGCTGATAGGATTGTGCAGCCCGTGTAGTAGGACAGCAGGTAGCGCGTGAAGTATTCCTCCATCTCCTTGTTGGAGACAGCCGAGGTGGTACTTCTCCAATTCGGGGGCATGGCTTTCAATGGTGAGGTCTTCGTTCTGCAATTCTCCGTTGCCAATGGCTTGCAGCATTGGCTTGTCGTGCTTGTCTACCAGAATCACCACAGGAACCCCTTCTTCTCACATGCTTTCTGAACGACGTGTTCCAAGCGAGTGCCCAATGATTTTGAAACGGAGCCGGAGGGAAAAGAAAAAGTCTTTCCGCTATCGCAAAAGTAGATGTGAGGTCTTGCTTTGTGGCTTAACGCTTCGGGCGTCGCTGGCAGGCCATTCCGAAGGCTTTGCAGAGCGATTGTCGTAAAAATCTTTATTTCTCCTTTGTATTTCTTTTGCTTTCGATTACCTTTGCAAGGCCGATGAAGCAAATCAACGTCATATTGCCCCTGCCCCTCAACGGGGAGTTTACCTACGCCGTGCCGGACGGCTTGGCCGACAAGGCGAAGCCGGGATGCCGCGTGCTCGTTCCGCTGGGGAAGAGCAGAAGGTATGTCGCATAGTCGCCTCCGCCCCTTCCCAAGAGGAGGGAGTGCAGATCGGGGAGGAGGATGCGAAGACGGAAAAGAAGAGGATTGAGCTAAAGGAGATTCTCTCCGTGCTCGACGGGAATCCGGTACTGCTGTCGCAGCAGATGAGGCTGTGGAACTGGATTGCCGACTACTACATGTCGCCCGTTGGCGACGTGATGAAGGCTGCGCTGCCCTCGGGGCTGAAACAGGTGGAAGGTTTCAGGCCGAAGACGGAGCGTTTCCTGATGCTTGCTCCGCAGTACAGGGACGTGCAGACGCTCCGCGTGCTGCTCGATACGCTGAAACGTGCTACGAAGCAGCAGGCTGTGCTGACGGCCTACCTGCAGCTCTGTGGCGTTGACAAGGACGCGGAAGTTCCCATGAGCGGACACGCCGAGGATGTGCCCAGTGCAGCGGACTCGGCAGACACAGACGCGAACCAATCCTGCGGCATGAGCGGAAACCTGTCTGCGAGATAGGCTACGACACGCTCCTCAATGCCTCGCACAGCACGGTGGCTGCCATCCGCTCGCTCATGGACAAGGGTGTCTTCCTGAGTGTCAACCGCGAGGTGGGGCGGATCAACGACGGTGGCAAGGCGTGCCCCGGGAATATCAAGCCTCTCAGCGAGGCGCAGGCCGATGCCTACAATCAGATTCTCGTACAGATGATGAACCACCCAGTTACGCTTCTGCACGGCGTAACGTCGTCGGGGAAGACCGAAATCTACATTCACCTTATTCAGAAGACGATAGACGAGCACAGGCAGGTGCTCTATCTCGTGCCCGAGATTGCGCTGACGGTGCAGCTGACGGAGCGGCTGAAGCGCGTATTCGGCAACCGTCTGGGCATCTACCACAGCCGGTACAGCGATGCCGAACGGGTAGAGATATGGCAGCGGCAGCTGTCCGGCCATCCCTACGACGTGATTCTCGGTGCGCGCAGTGCCGTCTTCCTTCCCTTTCAGAGGCTCGGTCTGGTCGTCATCGACGAGGAGCACGAGACCAGCTTCAAGCAGCAAGACCCTGCACCGCGCTACCATGCCCGTTCGGCAGCCATCGTTCTGGCGCAGATGTACGGTGCGAGGACGCTCCTCGGCACGGCTACGCCTTCAGCGGAAAGCTACCATAACGCCCGGCAGGAAAATACGGGCTTGTCGGTCTCGACCGTCGCTATCAGGACATCCGGCTGCCCGAGATAGAGGTGGTGGACATCAAGGACCTCCGCCGCCGCAAGATGATGTCCGGCCCGTTCTCGCCCCGGCTTCTGGCTGCCGTCCGTGCATCGCTGGAACGCGGCGAGCAGGCTATATTGTTCCAGAACCGCCGCGGCTTTGCCCCGATGACAGAGTGTCCCGTGTGCGGCTGGGTGCCAAAGTGTCCCAACTGCGACGTGTCGCTGACCCATCATAGGAACGCCGGCGTCATGTCGTGCCACTATTGCGGCTATGCCACCAACGTGCCCGAGCAGTGCCCCAACTGCGATAGCCGCGAGATAAGGGGGCGCGGCTATGGCACTGAGAAGATAGAGGACGCGATACGCAGCCTGCTGCCCGAAGCCCGTGTGGCGAGGATGGACTTGGACACGACGCGGACGCGCAACGCCTACGGACAGCTGATAGGCGACTTCGCCTCGGGCAGGACCAATCTGCTTATCGGCACGCAGATGATTTCAAAGGGACTCGACTTCGACAAGGTTTCGGTAGTCGGAATCCTCGATGCCGACTCCATGCTCAACTATCCCGACTTCCGCGCCTACGAGCATGCCTTTACGATGATGAGTCAGGTGAGCGGCCGCGCCGGACGGAAAGGGCGGCAGGGACTGGTCATTCTCCAGACGAAAAGCCCCGGTCTGCCCGTCGTCTCACAGATAGTCCACAACGATTACGAGGGCTTCTACCACGACCTCCTGACCGAGCGGCGCGACTTCCACTACCCTCCCTTCTACCGGCTGACGTATGTCTACCTGAAGCACCGCGACGACAATACGGTCAATTCCGCCGGCTTGGAACTCGGCTCCCGTCTGCGCGAAATCTTCGGCACGCGCGTCCTCGGTCCCGACAAGCCTGCCGTGGCCCGTGTCAAGACGCTCTGCATCCGCAAGATTATGCTCAAGCTGGAGAGCGGGCTCGACTATGCCCTCGCCCGGCAGTATCTCCGCGGCGCGCTTGCGACATGCTGAAAGACAGGCGGTACGGGGCGTTGCAGGTTTATTTCGACGTAGACCCGTTGTAGGCGGATTGCGCCCGTAAGGCGAAAGCGGCACTTTGACATGGTGAAAACGGCACTTTCGCAAGGTCAAAGTGCCGTTTTCACCATGTCAAAGTGCCTCAATGGAAATCCGGGGGCTGCCTCCTTGCTGAAAGGAGACAGCCCCCGGATTTCTTTATGGTGCGGAAAACAGTTTTCCGTCCTTCGCAATCCTACGGCAGCAAAGGCTTGAGTGTCGCCACGATACGGCGGAGTCCCTCTTCCAAGGTGGCCCGCGGACAGGCTATGTTGATGCGTATGTATCCCTCGCCGTCGCGCTTCCCGTACATCGTTCCGCTATTGACGAATACCTTCCCCTGCTTCATCAGCCGTTCGGAAAGCTCGTCGGAGGTCAGGCCCGTGGCCCGGATGTCTGCCCATACGAGGTAAGTCCCCTCAAGCCGCAGCACCTCTATTTGCGGCAACTCGCTTTGGAAACGGCTTTTCAGGGTCTTGTAGTTTTCGTAGAGGTAGGCGTTCAGCTGCATTATCCAGTCCTCGCTCTCGTTGTAGGCAGCCTCAAGGGCGGCCGGGCCGAACGGATTGACGTCGCAGACCTCGAAGATGTTGATGGCGCGGTCGATGCGTCTGCGCCATGTGTCGTTCTTGCAGACGATGTTGGCAATCTGCAGTCCTGCTATGTTGAAGTTCTTCGTGGGCGAGTTGAGCGTAATGCAGTTGTCGGCGCAGGCCTCGCTGACGGCGGCAAAGGGCGTGAATGTGTGGCCGGGCATGGTCAGTTCGCAGTGTATCTCGTCGCTGACGACCTTCACGTTGTGTCGCAGGCAGATGTCGTTCATCCGCTCCAGCTCCGCCTTCGTCCATACCCTGCCGCCCGGGTTGTGCGGATTGCAAAGCAGGAAGAGGACCGTCTTTTCGTCGGCACACTTCTCCTCGAAGTCTTGCCAGTCTACGGTGTACGAGTCGTCCTTGCGCTTCAGCGGGCTTTCCAGCACTTCGCAGCCCTGATTCCTTATCGACGAGAAGAAGCAGTTGTAGACAGGCGTCTGCACGAGCACCTTCTCGCCGTTCATCGCCAGTGCCTGATGGTGGCACTGATGGCAGGAACGACGCCGGTGGTGTAGACTATCCAGTGCCGGTCTATCGTCCATCCGTGCCGTCGGCCGAACCAGCTGATGATGGCGTCGTAGTAGCTTTCGGGCACCATCGTGTAGCCGAATACACCGTGTGCTGCCCGTTCCTCCACGGCCCGGCGTATGGCAGGCGCGGCAGGGAAGTCCATGTCGGCCACCCACATCGGGATGACGCCTTCTTCCTCCGCCTCGTCCCATTTGTAGCAGTGTGTGCCCCGTCGGTTCACTATCGTGTCAAAGTCGTATTTCTCCATATTCGTTAGTTGTTGAAAGTGTTGTTCCGGTCCTGCAAGCGGAGCGGTCCGGATGGTTGTGTCGTCCTGTTTTCAGGCTTGTCCGCGTTCCTGTATCACCGTCTCCTTTCCCTTGGCAAACTCGTCGTAGGTTATTTTGCCAACCTTGTCGGCTGTGATGCTGCCCGAAACGGGGTTCTTTATTTCGGTGATGCTGCCCTTTATCGTTGCGGAGATGTTGCGGCTGTCTTCAAAGGCGCGGTCGCAGGCAGCGTCGAAGGTGCAGTCTTCGAGCGTGATGCCGTCAAGATAGCAGAGCGGTTGTTCGCCGCTGATGTGGCAGCGCACGAGCCGGATGTTCTTGGAGTGCCATGCCAAGTACTCGCCGTCGAGCACGGAGTCGTAGATGGTAACGTTCTCGCACTCCCAGAAAGAGTCCTTCGTCTTTATCCGTGCGTTGTGAATCTCCACGTTCTGGCAGTACTGGAACACGTATTTGGCATCCGAGACAAGTCCGTCTGCGTAGATGTTCTTGGAAAACATGAACGGGTACGTGCCCTCGTGCAGCTCCACGTTCTTCAGCCGTAGCCCGTCTATTTTCCAAAACGTCTCGTCGGCATCGTTTATCTTCACGTTCTCGAGCGAGAGGTTCTTCATCTCGCGGAAGAACTTCGGCCCGTCGATGACCGAATCTTTCATGGTCATGTCGTTGGAGTACCAGATGGCCGACCGCGAACCCTCTGCGAAGTAGCAGTTACTGATAAGGCTCTTGTCCACGTGCCACCACGGGTATTTGCCATAGAAGCGCGAATTGACACACTCAAGGCTTTCACAACACTTGATACCCGACTCTCCGTCTGTTATCTCTATGTTTTCCAGTCGCAGATTCCTTGCGCCGAAAAGAGGACGCTCGCCCCCATACTTCTTGTTCCTTATTGTTTCCATTATGCAAAATCTATATCTTGCAGTGTGCAAAGATAATGCCAAGCAGGCAGAATATGGGAAAATGGTAAATATAACGGTAAATCTGGTATCGCCGGTCACGGCAGAGTGCCGATTCTGTCAGACGGAGAGGCATGGCAGCCTGCTATTTCCCTTTTTCCGGATAGGGGTTTTCGTATTTTTGCAGTTATCTAATTAGAAAGCCGCAAAGTAGGCGGCAATCTGCAACCGAGTAACAACAAATAAAATAGAACGACAATGAGATTCAAAGTTTTTGTATTATCTTTGCTCCTTGGAACAAGTTTCATACAGGTTTATGCCCAAAGCAGTAGCAGGTATGCGTCGGAAAGCAAAAACGAGTTCCGCATCGGATACAGCGACGGACTCACTCTGGGAACGGCAAGTTTCTGGGGTATTGGTCTCGGCGACGCACTTACGGGCACGACGCGCACCGACGAGCAGTCGGGCGGAGTGATAGGCCTTGGCTACCGCCGTCACATCAACCGTTTCCGTGTAGGCCTCGACCTTGGCTTTGCTTCCGTTACGAGCAAGTCGGACTATGCCGGCAGCAAGCAGAAGGACATCAAGGAGACACAGCAGAACTTCCTCGTCATGCCCGTAGCCGAGATGGTCTATTACAAGAAAGGCCTTGTGGAACTCTATGGCTCGGTAGCTGCCGGAGTGGACATTACCCGTATCAAGGAAACGGGACTGACTCCTGCGGGTAAGGAACACGCCGACACGAAGGCACGGACTTCTTCCAATTTCGCCTTTCAGGTGAACCCTATCGCACTCAGGATAGGCAACGGGCGTATCGGAGGATTCGTAGAGGCAGGTTTAGGCTACAAGGGCTTTGTTACGGCAGGTGTGAGCCTGAAGTTTTAGCCCTTTCCGTGCGCAGGACGAATATTAGGCAATGTCAATGGCAACAGAAAGAAAAGAACGTTTCCGTCAGCAGTTTCAGCAGTACTATCCTGTCCTTTGCAGGATAGCACACGGATATGTTGCCGACCCCGACGACTGCGAAGACATCGTGCAAGACCTCTTTGTCAGTGTCTGGAGCCGTGGGAAGGACGAGCTGCCCGACGACGAGCTGGGAGCTTACCTGAAGATGGCCGTACGCAACAACTGCCTTACCTTTCTGCGCAACCGCCGGTCATCGGATACCGTTTCGGTCGACGAAAAGCCATCGGCACTGGCGGATGCCGCCACCGACGATACCGCCACGACCGACTATGCGGCCATTCTCGGGCGCGTGCTCGACCAAATGCCACCGAAGTGCAGGGAAGTCTTCGTGATGTGCAAGCTGCAGAAGATGCGCTATAGAGAGATTGCCGACGCACTGAATATCTCGGAAAAGACGGTAGAGAATCATATCGGCAAGGCTATCAGAATCATTCGCGACTACGGTACGGCCCATCCGCTGTTACTCTTGCTTCTCGCCTCATTACAAATTATTGCTACTGACGTATGAAAACTAAGATGAATATAGACGAAATATTGGCACGCCACTTTGCCAATGAGCCGCTCGCGGATGCCGGGCAGGCTATATTGGACTCCTTTCAGTCCGAACATAAGCAGGAGTATGACCGTATGGTCAGGCTGATGCAGCGCATTGATGCCGGCAGGGAGCTTCCCGGGAAGCCCTTGGCGGTTGACGTGGAGGCTGCATGGCAGAAGGTGGAATGTCGGTTGGAAGAGGAACGGAAACCGCTTCTCGTGCGTTTGCGTCCTGTTCTCGGCATTGCCGCCTCTCTGTTGCTGCTGATAGGCGCAGCGGTGTTCTTCTATGGCAGACATTCGGGAACGCAGCTTTATGCCAATACGGGGAATACGGGCGATACCATCCTGCTGAAAGACGGCTCGAGGGTGGTGCTGTATCCTCATTCAGAGTTGTCTTTCACGACTGGCGACAAGTCCGGGCGAGTGGCAAGTCTGACGGGCAAGGCCTTTTTCAATGTCCGGCACACCGGTCAGCCGTTTACGGTGGAGGCCGACGAATTGGATGTCCGGGTGCTCGGCACGTCGTTTATGGTAGACGGAACGAAAGAGGGAAGCGAGCGTGTCAGTGTCTCCACCGGGCGCGTGCAGGTTGTCCTCAACGAGCAGACGGCTGTCCTCACGCGCGGCGAGCAGATTTCCGTCAGTGCGGGACAGCTCGGCAGCAAGACGAGGATGCCCGGGACAAGGGACGGCAGAAAGACCTTCGTCTTCAGGGATACGCCTATAAGCGAAGCCGTCAGGCAGATAGAAAAGGAGATGGACGTGGAGATAAGGCTGGAGGCAGACGTCGCTTCGGGCAACCGGGTTACCACGCGGCTCGACATCAGCGAGCCTTCTGAGGCCGTCAGGGAGCTTTCGATGCTCTGCAACTGCCGTTACGACTCCGTTTCTCCGCTGAAATACCGTATGTATAGGTAAATGTTCCCACGGACTTTCCGGGGGAGAAGGCCGCATCGGGCGGTCTGGCCGGGGGAATATATATAGAACAAGGAATTATTGCATAGGCTACTGTTGACAATCATCATGATGCTGCTGACGCTCTCGGTGAGCGCGCAGTCATCGGTGGCAGAGGAAGTTATCCGTGTGGAGGCTTCTTCTGCACCGTGCATCAATGGTTCGACCGAATAGAGAGGGAGGGCAGGGTGGTGCTTGCCTATAACCCTTCGATGATAGAGATGTCGCGCCCCGTCGCGCTTACGGTGTCGGGGCGGATGACGGTAAGGCAGCTTCTTTCCTATCTGCTCGCAGGCTACGACTATCGGATAGAGCCGATGCCGGGACGGAAGATACTGATTCAGGTTGCAGGGAAGACTGAGCGGACTGGCAAGGGCGAGGGGCAGGCCGCCCGCAACGGAACTCTGCCGCCCGGAGAGCGGACCGTCGAAGTGGCTGCCGGGACTGCATCGCTCCGCCAGTGGCTCGATGCCATTCAGCAACAGGCAGGAATCACCCTCCTGTTTACTCCTTCCGAGCTTGACATGAAGCGGCAGACGTCGTTCAGGGCAGGTGGTGCCATTACGGTGAGGAAGCTGCTCGGCATCCTGCTGAAAGACTATGTGTACAGCCTTGAGACGCTGTCGGCTGACCGTCTGCGCATAGCGGTGGACCATCCGCTGCGGTTCGACATAACGGGGACGGTGCGCGAGGCGGAGAGTAACGAGAAGCTGCTCGGCGCCACCGTCACGGTGATTGACTGCAACGGCCATAGCAACCATGCCGTTACCGACCGGAACGGATTCTTCAACGTCGCCGTGTGCGGCGGAAGCTGCACGCTGACGATTTCGTACGTGGGCTATGCCTCCTATACGGAGCGGTTCGACATAGCCGGAGACCGTCTCCTGTCCGTCCGGCTGGCACCGCTCCCCTACGAGATAAAGACCGTGCAGGTGCATCGGCGCAAGAGCATGGAGGAGATGGACGAGGTGGCGCCGTCGAACCTTGTCTCGTTCAGCAATGCCGACCTGTTTTCCCAAATCCGTATCCTGCCCGGCGTGTCGTCTGCCGTGCCGAACATGAACTTCAACGTAGCCGGCGGCTCTGCCGACGAGAACCTTTTTCTGCTCGAGGGCTTCCCGGTCTACAATCCCGGACATATCAACTCGATGCTGACGCTCTTCAACGGCGATGCCCTGAAAAGCGTATCTTTCTACAACAGCTTCATTCCCACGCAGTACGAGGGGCGGCTCTCCTCGGTTACCGACGTGCATCTCAGGGAGGGCAACAAGCGCGACTTTGCCAGTACGCTCTCGCTCGACATGCCTTCGGCCTCGGTGGTGCTTGAGGGGCCGATAGTCAGGGACAAGGTCTCCTGTCTGGTGAGCGGACGGCGCAGCTGGTTCGACTTATTCGGCAATATGATTTCGGACGAGGACTTTACCAACCACACCTTCTACGACTTCAATGCCAAGCTGTCCTGCGACCTCGACTCGGTAACCTCGCTGGAGGTGTCCGGCTACAACTCGTGCGACGACTATCACGTCTCCGACAACGGCAGGAAGGAGACGATGCTGCACTGGAACAACCAGCTCTTCTCGCTCCATTTCAGCACGCTCGTCAGCTCCAAGGTCGCCAATACCACCTCTCTCGCCTTCGGGCGGCATACCAACCGGGCCAATGCCGACACCTTCGGGATGGACAGCGTGGGCATCCTGCGCAGCCGCATCCGCAGTGTCTATGCCAATACGGAGTTTTCCTACAGTCCCGGTTCGCTCTATACGATGCGCTGGGGCATGAAGGGCGTGTTCGAGAAGTATGGTCTGGCCGCCTTCGGCATGTCGCTCCCCAACGAGTGGGAGCCGGTGAAGCAGCTGTCGCTCTTCTACGACAACCGCCTGCGCATATTTCCTTGGCTCTATGCGCAGGTGGGCGTCAACTACGTCTTCTACGTCCCGACCAACTACCGACGCTTCAGCAGCGTGCAGCCCCGGTTCTCGCTGAAGTTCGCCGCGGGCGGCAACGACCTGCTGCACTTCACCTTCTCGCGGATGGAGCAGTTCTATCACCACATCCGCCTGCTGGACGTCTCTACCCCGTTCGACTTCATGATGCCGAGCATCGCGGGCTTCAAGCCCAGCACCGCCACGCACTGCGAGCTGGGATGGAAGCATTTCAGCCGGCAGGGCATACTCGAGCTGTCGGCCTACTACAAGCGGCGCAACAATGTCCTCGCCTTGCGCCCCGACGTGTATATAGAGGACAGCGAGTGGGCGAAGTACATCATGGTGGGCAGGGGCGACAGCTACGGTGCCAGCCTCTATTACTACGACGGGTGGAAGCGGCTGAAGTGGCAGCTCTCCTATACGATTTCCAAGAGCCGGGAATGGTTCGACTATCTGCCGGACCGCCGCCGCGTGCCCTCGCTCTACGACGTTCCGCATGTATTCAACGGTGCCGTCTCCTGCGAGGTGGGCAGGCACTCGCTCCTCACCTTGGGCGGAAACCTCCATTCGGGGAAGGTGCTCATGGATGTCGTAGACGAGTCTGACGAAGCGTTCTCCACCTTCCGCAGCCAGCGCGACCCGCTCCGTTACCGCGTCGATGCCAGTTACACGTTCCGCAAGGAGTTCCGCCGCTCGAAGCTCCTCCTGCGCGTCGGGCTGTACAACATCCTCGGCAATCCGCCGGAAGACGAGATGTCGTTCTATTTCTCCTTCAAGATAAAGAACCACTGCATGCCTTTCGGCACCGTGTCGTTTAAGTTCTGAGCCGTCCGGCCCTTTCTTCCCGGGCAGCCTTGCCTGCCGCTTGGCTGCCAGTGTCCCTGCCTTGCAGGCGTGGCGGCGCGCTCTTTCCCCTTTCTCTCCCCGGCCGCGGCTGTATGTCTTCATGAAAGCCGGCCGCTGGGGACGTGCTTCCCCAATGACGGATACGGTGCTCTTGGGAGGAAAAATCGTTATATATTTGGAGAGAGAAAGTGCTTTTTCAGCAATCCGACGGCACCTCCCGGGAAAGACTTCCTGCGTTTTGGGAAAAAGGTACGTACTTTTCACCAAAAAAGTACCTACTTTTCGGGCAAAAAGTACGTACTTTTTCTGCAAAACGTACGTACTTTTTTTCAGCGTCGGAGGATGCTTTTGCAACGGCTTGGCAGTCAGCTTGTTATGTGAACGGCCGGAGAGGGCGGGATTTCCGGGAACCGATGCCGTCTTCCTCCCCCTCTTCTGAATTTCCGGGCCGTTCCCCCTTTCTCTCCTCTATGTCTTTTTTTCTTACAAAACGGGAATCTCCTGTGCATCGGGACGCCGGCCGCCGCACTGCCCTGTGCCGCTGGCCTGCCACGTTAATTTACTTATTTTTAGGTATTGCCAGTCCCGTACATTCGCATTATCTTTGCATCCGATAACTTATTTACTACATGAATTACCATAAATGACGTTGAAAAGGAAAGACCACATACGTGTTTTGGCACCCAAGGTGAATAGTGCGCTGTCTGTATTACGGACGGCGCACTTCTCTTTTCTGAACGGTTCGGAATATTATTCGTTTTTAATCTATCAATGAAATATGAGAAGCAAAAAGACAAGGACAAACTTCCTCCGCGTGCAGTGCGGTGCCCGTCATGGCGCGGGCGGGTAGGAAATGGCTGCCGGTGCTGCTGGCGTGGCTCTTCGGGACGCTGACAGTGGCGGCGCAGGAAGCCGTGGTTTACGGAACGATTACGGACGAGAAGACGGGCGAGCCGCTTGCAGGCGCATCGGTGTCGGCCGTGGAGGGCAGGGTCGGGGCGGTCTCTGACGCCGGCGGCTGCTATCGGCTGAGGATTCAGGCAGGGCGCATGCAGCTGACCTTCCAGTATATGGGATACAAGACTGCACGGCGCGACCTGACCGTGCACGACAGCCTGCGGTGCGACGTACGGCTGCGCACGGCCGAGAACGAGCTGGGCGAGGTGACGGTAACGGCACGCAGCGAGATGCGCCGGCTGAAGGAGTCGGCCATGCCCATCTCCGTCATAGGGCAGCGGCAGCTGCAGGGCACGGCCTCCAGCATCAACGACGTGCTCGCCCGTACCGTCGGCGTTACCGTGCGCAACACGGGCGGCATGGGCAGCGCGTCGCGCATCTCCGTCCGCGGACTGGAGGGAAAGCGCATGGGAATGTACGTCGACGACGCACCCATGTCGCAGCTGAGCAACTTCGTGGCCCTGAACGACATCCCCACCAACATGATTGAGCGCATAGAGGTGTATAAGGGCATCGTTCCCTACAAGTTCGGAGGCTCGGCACTGGGCGGGGCCGTCAATGTGGTGACGAAGGAATATCCGCCCGTCTACTTCGACGTATCCTACGAGATTGGCTCCTTCGGCACCCATCAGGTGTCGGCCGTGATGAAGCGCACCGACCGCAGGAGCGGCCTGCAGTTCGGCATCGGCGGCGTCTGCACGCTGGCCAAGAACAACTACAGGATGGCCTTGGACAACCTCGGCGGCCGCACGGTGGAGCGGAATCACGACCGTTTCGGCAAGATAATGGGCGGCATGTCGCTGAAAGCCACCAAGTGGTGGTTCGACGAGATGAAGCTGGAACTCGTCGCCATGAAGACCCGGCAGGAGATACAGGGTATCGACTTCGACGTGCGCGAGGCCTACAACCATTCGGTTAACTATATTACGGCACTGACGCTGAAGCGCAGGAATTTCTTCCTCGACGGGCTCGATCTCGACTTCGATGCAGGCTATGTCGCCGGCAGGTACGGACTGCGCGACAAGGCCATGCACCGCTACGACTGGGACGGCAGGGAGCTTCCGCCCGTATCGGCGTTCGGAGGCGAGCAGAACAGCTTCCCGTCCGACGGGCGCAACCGTTCGGGCGAGCTGACGGCGAAGCTCAACATGGGCTATACCGTCGACATGCACCACACGGTGAACCTCAACATCTACGCCGACCGTACCTCCCTCCATCCCAGCGACTCGCTGATGGACAGGGCACTGGGCTTCCGCTCCAACTTCCCGAGCAGGATGAACACCCTCACCGTAGGCTTTTCCTACGACCTGACGCTCTTCGGCGGCCGGTTTCAGAACGCCTTCACGCTGAAGAGCTTCCTCTTCTCGTCCGACTCGCGCAGCATCGACACCTATTCCGTAAACGAACCCGAGCCGGTAAGGGTATCCAAGAACTACCTCGGATTCAGCGACGCACTGCGCTACAAGTTCACCGACGATCTGATGCTCAAGGCCTCGTTCAACTCCGAGGTGCGCATCCCGACGAGCGAGGAGCTCATCGGAAACGGATACTCCATCCTCGCCTCGCCGGCACTGAAGCCCGAGCGCACGACGGGAGCCAACGTCGGACTGCTCTACCGGCGGGTGAAGGCAGACGGCGGACTCGTGGAGGTGGAGCTGAACGGATTCTACAATCAGCTGGAAGACATGATACGGTTTACGCCAGACATGATACCGACCATGGCGCGATACCGCAACTTCGGCAGCGTCCGTACCAAGGGCGTGGAGCTGGAGGCCAAGGGCGACGTCTGTCCGCTGCTTTACCTCTATGCCAACGGGACGTATCAGGACCTCCGCGACGTGCGGAAGACCATCCCCGGAACGGAAGTGGAGAACCCCACACACGGCATGCGCATCCCGAACGTGCCCTATCTGCTGGCCAACTTCGGCGCGGAGCTGCACCGGGAGAACCTCTTCGGCGGCCGAGGACAGAACACGCGCCTGCTCTTCGATGCCTCCTACGTCCACCGCTACTTCTACGATTTCGAGATGAGCAAGTATCAGGAGCGCAGGATTCCCACCTCCCTGACAATGGACGCAGCCGTGGAGCACAGCTTCGACAACGACCGCTGGACGCTCACCCTCAAGATGAGGAACCTTGCCGGACGCCGCGTCGTCTCCGAGCTGAACCGCCCTCTGCCGGGCCGCTACGTAGGCTTCAAGGTGAGATACCTGTTTAAGTAGAACTGGCTGGCAGTGGTGCCGGACAGCGGCGGCCAAGGGTGTCGTACACCATAGGCCGTAGGCCGGCAGGACAAAGCCCGCAACTGATGCAGACAGAAACATTCAACAATCAAAACAAATAAAGCAATGAGAAACTTAAAATCAATCCTTTCCGCCATCGCCATGATGGCACTCGTCTGCTCATGCAGCAGCGACAGCGACAACCCCGTGCCCAACCCGACACCGACTCCGCCGGCTGAGGCCTTCAAGGGCGTCATCTTCGCGACCAGTATCACCAATCCCGAGGGAAACAACGGCAGCGGCTACATGCAGGCATTGCCCGATATGCTGTCCGGGACCTACGACAACAGCAACGGTGTCCCCGTCGGCTTCGGCGTCAGTCCCATCCCTGTGGAGTCGGGCAGCGTCTATGTGTTGCCCGACTACATGGGCAACGCCAAGGCCGAGATAGTCCGCTATGGTATTGACGCTGCCGGGAAGTGGGAAAAGAAGGGCGTGCTGCCTATCCCGGCCGGTGCCGCAGCCTGCAACATCGTCGAGCTGAACAGCGAGAAAGCCTACGTCAGTCTTCAGGGACTGGGAATTGTGATGGCGTTCAACCCGGCTACGATGGCCCGGCTGGCCGACATCGACCTCAACAGCCTCAGGCAGGAAGACACGAGAGTGGCCCCGGCGGCGATGATTATCCGCAACGGCAAGCTCTTCGTAGGCCTGAATCAGATGAACGCCCAGTACATGCCTGCACGGAACAACATAGAGCTGGCCGTGATAGACACGAAGACCGACAAGGTGGAGAAGCACATCGTCAACACCACGCTGGGACTCTGTTTTGCCACGCGCCCCATCTCGCCCCGGTCCATCTTCATGGACGAGAACCGGGACATCTACATCAACTGCATCGGTTCGTTCGGCTTCATTCCCGAGTTTCATGGCGGCATCGTGCGCATCAAGAACGGCTCTACCGACATAGACCCCGGCTACAGCATCCGCTGCGACCAGACCGAGGTCTCGGGGCTTCCCGCTAAGTATGCCGACTTCTTCGGTGAGGTCTGCTATGGCGGCAACGGGCAGCTCTATGCCTACGCCAATTGCTATCTGCTCGACCCCAAGGGAATGGAGAATCCGTATCTCAGCCTGACCAACATCCCCGTCGTCATTGACCTGAAGCAGAAGAGCATCAGCGTCATCAAGGGCATGGAAATCTCCAATCCGCAGGGCATCGCCATCGGCAGATACAAGAACCTGATGGTCTTCGGCAGTGCGAACAAGAAGGCGAACGGCTTCTATACCTACAATCCCGCGACGAAGGAGGTGGCAGGCCCCGTCATGCAGGTGAAGGGCAACCCGACCTTCTTCCACAGCTTTGCGAAGTAAGCCCGTCAATAGCCCCGGCTGTTTGCTGACAGTAGGCGGCAAACAGCCGGTAAGGTGTTTCTTGTAAACGAATCATAAACGAAAGTCAACAATGGAAAAGGTAAAAGCTGCATTGACGAAAATACCCGAGACGATGCTCACCACCCTGTGGGCGAAAGCTGTGGAGACCGACCGGCCCGGTGGTCTGCTGCACGACGAGAAGGCGAAGGAGATAATCGGACAGATAGATTACGACTTTGCGAAGTTCCGGAAGGCCAGGCTCTCGCAGGTAGGATGCTGTATCCGTGCCCGGCTGATTGACGATGAGGCCCGGCAGTTCCTCGCCCTCCATCCCGACGCGGTGGTCATACAATTGGGTGCAGGGCTTGATGCCCGCTACGAGCGGCTGGGCAGTCCTACGGTCAGCCACTGGTTCGACCTCGACCTGCCGGAAGCCGTCGCCCTGCGCCGCCGGTTCTTCACCGAGTCGGAGCGGAACAGCTTCCTTGCCGAGTCGATGTTCGGTGAGGAATGGATAGAGCGCGTGCAGTCGTATGGCAAGCCCGTCCTCATCATTCTCGAAGGCGTGGTGATGTATTTCAGCCAAGACGAGATAGAGATGCTCTTCAGGCGTCTCTGCGACAGCTTCCCAGCGGCTGCCGTCCTGTTCGACATGCTTGCCTTCTGCGCCGTCGGCCGTGCCAAGCAGCACGACATGCTGCGCAGGATGGACGATGTTGCCGAGTTCAGATGGTCGCTGTTGGACACGAAGGATATGGAAGCGTGGGACAGCCGCCTGCACGTAGCGAAGGAATACTACATGAGCGACCACGGCGAAGGGCGGCTTCCGCTCGTCATCCGGCTGCTCTGCAAGATTCCCTACTGCTGGCGACGCCTCAATCAGCGCGTCGTCCGGCTTGAAATAGGGCGGTAGGCTCTGTCGGTTTGGGAGTTACGGGAGTTGGGGAGGGGATGCCAAAGCCTTTGCCCCCTATAATAGGATGAAGAGAAATATCCGGCAAGACCTTTGGCCCTGTTTCTCTGACTCCCTTAACTCCCTGACTTCTTCAGCTTCCGAACTTCCCCAAACCCTGTGCTTGCCGGACTTCCCGGACTCCTTTAGCTCCCTGACATTCCACAACTTCTTACCCTCCGAAACAATATTCCATCATTCCTCCTCTATAATGCAGACACAGAAAGACGAAATACGCAGGCTTTTACTCCTCGTTGCACGCGACGAGTTCCTGAAGAATGGCGTGAAGCGAACTTCCATGAAGACCATTGCCGACAAGTCGGGTGTGGCCGTAGGCAACATTTACAACTACTACAAGGGCAAGGACGACCTTCTGAAAGCGGTTCTCGCTCCGCTCTTCAAGGTCTGTAGAGACTACCGGGCTATGAACCTCGACGTTACCTATACGACGCTCGACCTCTTCCGCTACGAGGTTTACTACGAGATAATGCGGCAGCAGGTAGCCTCGTTCGTAAAGCCCTACCGAAAGGAACTCCGCCTGTTGATTTTTGAGACGGCCGGCACCTCGCTCGAAGGCTGTTTCAGCCAGTGGTTGGAAGGATTCTTCCAAGACGGGCAGAGGTACATAGCCCGGATGAAGCAGCTGCATCCGAGCATCACGGCCGACGTGTCTCCGCATTTTGTCCGTATTCTCTGCGAGCTGTGGAGCGGACTTATCAAGACCATCGTCGTGAACGAAGAAATCTCCGAGGACGGTCTGAACAAAATAATTTCCAACTATGTCCGCTTCGGTATCGGGGGATGGAAAAGCCTGATGGGCGTGGAGTAGGGAGACGGAGACTTCCGCATGCTGTTCTTTTCCCGGCAGGTTGCTGTCGCCCTTGGTTCTTCCCAGAGTCTTTCTTTTGGGCGTCCGCCCTTCGTTACTGCTGTTCTTTTTCGTTAGAAGTTACGTGAAGGTAAGTTACTCCCATGTAACTTCTTGTATCTTAGTGGCATAATCAGTCAGTCTGCATACATGAAGCCCTTTCAGAAATGTCCTTTCCTGTTTGGTAGGCTGGCTGCCAGAGACAATTTCATAGACCGTATCGAAGACCGTGCACTGCTCAAGCAGCTGCTTTCCTCGCATGTCAACACGATGCTTGTTTCGCCTCGCCGGTGGGGCAATTCGTCGCTGGTAAGGATGGCTACGGACGAACTCTGTACCGAACAGCCCGACCTTTAAAGCGAAACGGGCACTTTGACCAAGTCAAAGTGCCCGTTTCATGATGCGAAAGTGCCGTTTCGGATGAGCGAAAACGGCACTTTCGTCCTTTAAGTATTTATTTCCCTGATATACAGAGTCTTAGGTTGCTTTTTCGGAAACCCTCCGAAGTGGCACGAATGGGTCGCTTCGGAGGCATGGTCCTACTTCTTCATCATCTCCTCAACGGCACGTTCCAGTTGGCGGTCGCGTCCTTCGAGATAGTCGGCAGGCGTGTTGTAGACTTCTATGTCAGGATTCAGCTGCAAGTTCTCGCCGAACCGGCCCTGCATGTCCTGACAGCCCACTTGCGGAATACCGAATATCATTCCGTTGATGAGGCGTTCCCACCATACGGCGGTCATCGTTCCGGCTATCGGGGCACCTATGAGCTTGCCGATTCCGAGTGTCTTGTAGACCGACGGGAATCCGTGTCCGTTGCTGTAGTCGTCCTCGCAAATCAGTACGCACGAAGCTTTGTCCACTTGTTGAAGGGGTCGCTGCCGATGTATTTGCCCTGTGGCACGAAGTGCTGATACTCTTTTCCGCTAAGGAGCGTGCAGAGGTCGTCGTGCAGCCATCCGCCGCCATTGTGGCGTTCGTCTACGATGACGGCGTCCTTGGCGCGGTTCTCTGCACTGAGCAGTTCGCTGTAGACGGTGCGGAAGCTGTGGCTGTCCATCTCCCTGACGTGGACGTAGGCGATTCGTCCGTGCGAGAGGCTGTCTACCATGGCGCGGTTGCGGTCTACCCAGCGTCTGTAGAGCAGGTCTTCCTCCTGACCCTTGGAAATGGCTTTGACGGTAACGTCGAACCGCTTCTTGGTCTTGGGGTTGAAGACCGACACGCGGACGGGCTTGCCTGCCTTTCCGTCGAGCAGATAGTTGTAGTCCTTGTCCTTGAGGATGGGCTCGCCGTCAATCTTCTCTATGATGCAGCCGCGCACGACGTCGGTTTTCTTCACTGCGAACGGGCCGCGCTTGATGACCTCTTCCACCTTCAGGCCGTCGCCGTCGTAGGCCGGGTCGAGGAAGAGACCGAGCGAGGCGGTCTTCAGTGCAGCCCCGTAGGTGCCGTAGCGTGCGCCCGTGTGTGAGGCGTTCAGCTCTCCGAGCAGTTCGCTGAGCATGTCGCGGAAGTCGTAGTTGTTGTTGATGTAGGGCAGGAACCGCTCGTATGCCTTGCGGTAGCCGGCCCAGTCTACGCCGTGCAGCTTCGGGTCGTAGAACTTGTCCTGCACCTGCCGCCAAACGTGGTCGAAGATATACTGGCGTTCCTCGTTGGCCTTGAGGTTGAAACGTGCCTCATAGCTGATGTTGCTTGTGGCGTTCTTGGCGAGGTCTATCTTCTTGATGGCGTTGTCGGTGCAGAGGTAGAGATTCTTGAAGTTCTTGTCTGCCTCAAACGAACCGCCACCGACGTTCTTCAGTACCAGCTCAGTCTTGTCCTCTCTGAGGTCGTGCTTCCACAGGTCGTAGTCGTCCTCGAAGGCTGCCTGATAGTAGAGCGTGTCGCCGCCGGGGCTGAGGATGGCATCGCCCAAGTGGGATGAGTTGACCGTCAGGCGGACAATGCGGTCGCGGCAGTTGTCAAGGTCGAATACCAGTGCCTTTGTCTCGTCTTTCTTCTCCTTGTCTTTGTCCTTGCCCTTGGTATTCTTGGCAGCAGACTTCTTGCCCTTTGCCTTGCCCTTCTTGTCCTTCTCCTCTTTGGCCTTGGCTTCCTCTTTCTTCTTTTCGGCTTCGGCAGCGTCGGCAAGTTCCTTTTCCTCCTTGCTCATGCGGAACTTCTCGTAGGCGTCCAAGTCGAAGAACATGATGTAGACGTCGTCTTCCGTTCCCCAGCTGCCGTGGCTGCGGTATCCGGCGCGGTCGCTGGAGAAGGTCATGGCCTTGCCTCCGAGTGCCAACGGGCGTTGCCGTCCGAATAGCCGCTCTGGGTCAGGTCGGTCAGCTTGCCGCTGCCGCTGGCATCAACGAGTGCGATGTCGGGGCTGTTCCATCCTCCGTTGCCCATGTAGGGGGCAAGGAGCCAACGGCTGTCGGGGCTCCATGCAAACCAGAGGTCGCCGTCCTGATAGGAGTAGAGGTATTTCCCGTCCATAGCAGTCTTCACCTCCTTGGTCTTGAGGTCGAGCACTTTCAGTGTGGAACGGTCTTCGTAGAAGGCCACCTTCTTGCCGTCGGGGCTGTATTGCGGCATCTGCGAGGTCAGGGAAGAGTGTGTCAGCTGCTCTTCTGCCAGTTCGGTGGCATACGTAAAGTTCTTTTCCTTGTCATTCTTTATCTTCGTCTGGTAAATCTGCCAGACTCCGCCACGCTCCGAGCCGTAGGCGATGCTTTTGCCGTCGGGCGAGAAGCAGATGTTGCGCTCCTGTTCCGGAGTATCGGTTATCTGCTTGGTGGTCTTGTAGTCGGTTGAGGTAACGTAGACATCGCCGTGCAGCACGAAGGCTATCTCCTTGCCGCTGGGCGACACCTTTATCTCTGTAGCTCCACTGGTGCGCACCTGTCGGTCGAGCGTTTTCTCGGTCTGGTCGGTCGTGATGCTGATGCTGACCTTCCGTGGCTCTCCTCCCTGTGCCAGTGTGTAGACCTCTCCGTCGTATCCGTAGCACAGGGTTCCGTTCTTGGCTGCGGTCAGGAAGCGTACGGGATGGTTCTTGTGGCGGGTCAGCTGGGTTTTGCCAGTTCCGTCAGTATTGCTGCGGTAGACGTTGAAGGTGCCGTCTTCCTCGCTCAGATAGTAGTAGCTCTTGTCGTCGGAAGCCCATACCGGGGTGCGGTCCTCGCCATGGAAGGTGGTCAGCTTCGTGTAGTTGCCTTTTCTGAAGAGCCATATATCCCGGGCGATGGGCGATTGATGGTGCTTTCGGAAAGGGTCTTCGTAGCCCTTTTGGTCGTGGTACAGAATGTCGCCGTTGGCATTGACGGAGGCATCGCACATTGTGATGGCAGAGTAGAGTCGCGGGCGGCTGCCGTCGGTGCCGACTACGTAGGTCTGCGGAAACGAGTTGGAGGCGAAGATGATAGACTGCGCTGTCGGCATGCCTGTGGCAGAGAAGAGAATGTGCGTGTCGTCGCTGAACGCCATGGGCTGCTCGTTGCCGCTGTCGGTGGTCAGCCGTTGGGGCGTGCCGCCGTCTTTTCCCATCAGATAGATGTCCATGCTGCCCTCGCGGGTGGAGGCGAAGGCTATTTTGCTTCCGTCTTTGCTCCATACGGGATAGGCATCGTAGGCAGTGTTGGTGGTCAGCTGGCGTGCGCTGCCGCCGCCTGCCGGCACGGTGTAAATGTCGCCTTTGTAAGTGAAGGCGATGGTCTGGCCGTCGGGCGAGATGGCGCAGTGGCGCAGCATAGCGGATTGTCTTCGGCAGAAGCTGCCAGCGACAGGCCTAAAAGGAGGGTTGTAAGAATTTTTTTCATTGTTATAGATTTTGTTTTGCTGCAAATTTATATAATTATTCGGAGAAAACCATTGCCTTATGTGTTTTTTGTAGTAGAAAGGACAGATTTCGTTCCTAAATTAAAGTTAGGACGGGCAACATCGATTATGAGAAATATAAAATAGGCTATGAGCCGTTGTCCATAGTCCGCTATTCTGTTTATTGATTGTCAGTTGTCAATTTAATATATTTCATTGCCAGTTATCAGTCTGCTGATTTCTTTTCGTTAAGTTCATGGAACTTGACAATCGCGGCAATAGAAGTCTCACAGGTATGTGGAAATCGTAGTCTTAATGTTATGCCAAAATCCATTTGTCTTTATCTTTGTTCTTTTTTATTAATAATTATTTGTTGCTTTCAGAGTTAATTGCTATATTTGTAAATTACAATTATAGCCCGTTTGGCAAATTGTCATTATTTTATTAACTAAAAATTAAATCGGATGAAAAAACTATTTTTACTTTTATGTGTGATGTTCCTGACCTTTATAGGGCTTAGGGCGCAGACCGTTGTCAATGGTGTGCTGACATCTTGGGAAGATGCACAAGGGGAAATAATAATTCCTGACGACGTTACTGAGATTGCTGCAAACTGCTTCTATGAGGAAGGAGAACCCGATGACGAAGGTTGGGGGGCGTCAGATCCGGTGAGCAATACCAACATTACCCGGGTAAGCCTCAACAATGTAACGAAAGTCGGAGAAAATGCGTTCCGCGGTTGTACTGGCATTATCTCCATTGATGCTCCGAAACTACAGAATGTGGGCAAGGCAGCCTTCAGTGGATGCACTGAACTAACGGCAATAGATTTGCCGGTAATCGTGTCAATAGAAAAGGATGCGTTTGCCTCTTGCGATAAGGTAACGGCCATAAAGCTGGGAAATACCCTTACGGATATTTATAATAACCCATTCCGTGGTTGTAAGAGTGCTTTGACTCTCACGATGCCTGATGGTGGATTGAAGTATAGAGCTGTATCGAACGCATTGCTTCGTAAAGCAGATGCCACACTCGTAGCTTTTGCCGGGGGAGGAAAGGACGTGTCGCTCAGTGCCGATGATTGTAAGGCTGTCGGTGAAGATGCGTTTTACAATATAGCTTCTCTTGAAAAGGTTACGTTGCCCGGGGCCACAATCATTGGCAACAATGCTTTCGTGATGTGTTCCTCGCTCTCTGAACTCTATGTACCGAGACTTGTACGTGTTGTGGACGATAGTTATTTTACATTCAGTGGAGTGGGGGCCCTCAGCATTGTTGATATCCACCTGAGTGAGAGTTTCGAGACGTTGGGCTATAGTCTTGCAGACAAGGAGCAGACGACAATCTACGTTGCAAATGAAATTGTAAAGGAAAAACTGCAAAAGGATTTCAAGAAATGCAATATAGTTGTAGGTGAACCCGGAGCTGTTACGAAATATGAGGTGAATTATTCATGCTCGCCCGAGGGTTACGGAACAATTGAAGCATGGACAACGGGAGCTGTGCCGGTGGAAAGTGGTAACTCGCTCAACGAAGGTGTTATGCTCAAGGTAAAGGCAACACCATTTTTCGGAAACCAAATTGAAAAATGGGTAGTTAACGGGAAAGAAATCACAGAACCTATGCCGACGGAAGGGACAAATGGACAGATATATACAATCAATGCCTTGCAGGAGGCTGTAAACGTGGAGGTCATTTTCGCAAAAATGCCTGAAAGCTACACAGTATTTTTCAAAAGCAGGCAGCCTGACTATGGAACTATTACGTGCAAGACACAGGAAGGCAAAGAGGTGAATACCGCTGAGCAAGTGCCTGTAGGTACACAACTTACATTTACGGCAACAGCCTTTGAGGGTTATCACGTTACCGACTGGTATAGAGAAGTTACTGCACCAGACAATACTTCGTCGTTTGAGAAGATAGAGGAATTGTATGGCAAGACAACATATACCTGTGATGCTTACGATATGATGGACATACGGGTGGATTTCGAGCGTAATATTGGTACAAACGTAGTGAAATTTAGTTCGCTCAATGAGTTCGGAACACTCACCGCAACAGCCGATGGCAATGAAATAGTAACTGGAGCGGCCGTAGCAACTGGAGCGAAGGTTGTGTTCACTGCACATCCTAATGAAGGCTATCATGTAGACAGTTGGTTATTGAACAATGAAGTCATAGTGGGACTGACTGCAAATGAATATACGATAGAAAGTCTCAACGCTGACGTGGAAGTTTCGCTCGTATGCACACAGAGTCAGCAGGGAGGAGACGAACACAAACCAGTGGTTGAGGATGGACATCTTGTGAAGTGGCTCGCAGTCGGAGAAGCTGTCATTGGAGATAATATAATCGCCATAGACAATCGTGCGTTCGAAGGAGCAAACGAGATGACAAAGGTAATAATCGGTAAGAACGTGGAAACAATCGGCGAACTGCCGTTCCTATATTGTACGCGTCTGACTGATATTAAGGTGCAAGCCGACAATAAGAATTTCTGTGATGTAGACGGTGTTTTATATAATAAGGAGAAAACAGAGATTGTTGCCTATCCATCGGGACGTGAGGCACCCGAATATACCCTTGTGCAGACAACAGATAGGGTTCGTCCCGGTGCGTTTGCTGCGAACTTTAATCTTGCTGCCGTGAATGTGCCTTCGGGCAATACTGCCCTTGTTTCAGATGCAGGTGCACTATATTCTCGGGATGGTAAAACGCTTATCTTCCAACCTATTGCAGTAGGCGAGGAGCTCACGGTAAAGGACGGTGTGGAGACAATTGGTCGACTGGCAATAGCCTTTAGCCCTGTATTCAAGAAGATATTCTTGCCAACTTCGCTCAAGACAATAGATGTGTTGGGTATGAGTTACAACATGATACTGGAGCAGTTTGGTTGGAAAGAGGGTGTAACACCTGCTCTACAGACTATCGGGGACAATGCTTTTGAACGTAACATGTCGCTTCTTCAACTGCCGTATATAGAGACTCTGAAGAGTATCGGTAAGAATGCATTCCTCAACGACTTGCTCATGGAGGAGGCTCACATTCCCGCAGGCTGTACTTTGTCAACCGGGGCATTTGCACATTGTGTTGCACTGAAGAACGTATATGCGTATGCGATGCAGCCGCAAGTAATCGGAGAAGAAACATTTAGTGATATTGAAAATATTTCTACTGCTGTTCTGTATGTTCCCTTCGGTACGAAAGAACTCTACAAGGCTGCTGCAGGGTGGAGCCGCTTCATGATTATTGAGGAGTTTGGAACAAATGGTATCGGTGCAGCATCGGTTGCGAAAGATATAAGCATATCACGTGTTGGAGGCGGATATGTCATAGATGGCATCACCGTGGTGAGCATTATGCAGTATATACAACTTCTGGCACATGCCTTTCAACAGGTATCGCTATGAGTACAACGTTATTCGTGCCGGTTCAGACTACCATACATCCGCTGTTGTTGCGCATCGGGGATAAGACAAAGAAGGTGTGGTGAAGAATCTGCCGAACGGTTATTGATACATTGGAGGGCTGCATGCTTAGAGTGTGCAGCCTTTTTATGTCTTGTTGTCTCATTCCGTTGCTAAAATAAAGGTTCTATTAAGAAAGGAAACTTGGGTATAGAAAAAGGCAACCAACTTTTTCCGTTGGTTGCCTTTGCTTCTCTATTTCCTAAGAGGAAATACTATTGTGTTGTAGACTTCGACTTTTCGATGGTTGACTCGTTCGTCTGTTGGGGCTGTCAAAGGTTTATTTGTCTACCCGTAAACCAGTCTACTCGTCTACCTGCCAGTCTTTAGAGATTGGCGTTGTCGTTCTTCCACTGGTCAACGGCAGGGATAATGCCGAGGTCTACAATCTCGTCGCGCATCTTGCATAGATGTTCATAGGAAGCCTGAAGGGCTGCTATTTCCTCTTCTGTGCCTACAGGCGCGGTGTAGTGAACACCGGTAGCGTCGATGGTAGTAGGCATTGCCATCATTACGTTCTTGAATCCGAGCTTTTCGTCGTTGACGTAGCAGCCTGCCGGCAGGGTGAACTTCTCGCCGCCCATAGCAGCCTCAATCATCTTCACAGCATTGTAGGCAGGACTCTGGAAGGAACTCCGGCCGCGAAGTTTGATGATGTTGGAACCGCCCTGAATGGTATGGTGCTTGATTTCAGCCCAACGCTCTTCGGAAAGGTTCATCTCAGACAAAGGCTCGCCGTCTATTTTAACTCGGGAAGCGAAGACTGCCATCTGCTCACCGTGTCCACCGTAAGTGTGAGCACCGGTAACCTTGTCCTGCTGAACGTCGAACTCGTGGGCCAGAGCCTGCTGCAGGCGAGTGGAGTCAAGGGCGGCAAGGGATGTCAGCTGGTTAGGCTTCAAGCCGGAGTGGATAAGGGCAGTCAGCGCGGTAACGTCGGCTGGATTGAAGATGACTACCACGTGGTTTACGTCAGGACAATATTTCTTGATGTTCTCACCGAAGTCTGCCGCAATCTTGCAGTTGCCTTTCAGCAGGTCTTCGCGTGTCATTCCCTCTTTGCGTGGAGCACCACCGGAAGAAATGATATACTTTGCACCTGTGAAAGCCTCGGCAGGATCTACTGTATAAGAAAGGTTGGCACCCGGGAAGGCGCACTGTTCCATTTCGTCGAAGACACCGTGAACACCCGGTTCGTAGATGTCATACAGACAAATATTAGGAGTAAGGCCGAGCGTGAGGACGGTCTGAACCATGTTTGAGCCAATCATGCCGCCGGCACCGACGATAACGAGCTTGTCGTTAGATAAGTAATTCATAAGTTGATTTTTTATTTGAATAATACAATGTCTTCTTATTTCGGTACGGCAAAGTTACAAGAAAAAGGTCATATAGGGGAATTTATCCAGACCTAAAAGTGTTATTAAATATGAAAAGAAGCAACATTGTAAAGTCTATTTGATATTTAGAGTGTATTCTTGACAAGGTTGGCTTGGCAGTTTTGAATTATTTGCTTAACTTAGCAGCCTAAAGTTGGGTGTTTTGGATGCCCGGGCTATTACTGTACCTAAAACAAGCAATATGATGAAAACTATAAACGAACGCCTCGCTGATCTCCGTGCGCTGATGAGAGAAGAAGGCATTATGGCATTTATTTTTCCAAGTACAGACCCCCATAACAGCGAATATGTAGCCGGACACTGGAAAGGACGTGAATGGATTTCGGGCTTCAACGGGTCGGCAGGAACTGCTGTCGTAACGCTGGAGAGTGCCGCTTTGTGGACGGACTCGCGCTATTTTATCTCTGCTGCCGAACAGTTGGCAGATACGGAGTACGAACTGATGAGCTCCGTATGCTCGGAACGCCAACGGTGGAAGATTGGCTGGTACAGCAGTTGGCAGGCTATGAGAACCCCGTGGTGGGTGTGGATGGGAATGTCAACGCCTTTGCGGAAGTTTCGGAAATGATGGCGGAGCTGACGAAAAAGGCATCGTTTACCATTAGAACAGATTTAGATCCCTTGGCAAGGATATGGAGAAATCGTCCTGCCATCCCCGAAAGCCCTGTGTGTATTCATCCTTTGGAATATGCAGGCGAACCTGCAGCAGACAAAATCGGAAGAATACGGCAAAGGCTGGCCGCCTATTGTACTGACGGACTTCTCGTTACTGCACTTGACGACATAGCGTGGACGCTCAACCTGCGTGGCAGCGACGTGCATTGCAATCCCGTCTTCGTTTCCTATTTGCTTATTTCTCCTCGAAGCGTAACGCTTTATATAAATAAGGTGAAGCTCTCGCAGGAGGTTGAAGATTACCTTGCTTCCGAACAAATAACGGTAGAGCCTTACGAGGCTGTGGCGGAAGGATTGAGGAAATACGACGGCGACAAGCTGTTGATAGACCCTGCTGCTACCAACTATACTCTGGCTACGGCAATGGATGCGGAAATGGTGGTGTATGCTGCTTCGCCTATTCCGGCAATGAAGGCTGTCAAGAACGAAGCCGAGGTGGCAGGATTCCGTGCTGCCATGATCCGGGACGGGGTGGCGATGGTGAAGTTTCTTGCATGGTTGAAACCTGCCGTTGAGGCCGGAGGCCAGACTGAACTGACGCTTGACGAGCGGTTGACGGCTCTACGGGCCGAACAACCGCTATTCCGCGGAATATCTTTCGATACCATAGTCGGTTATGAGGCGCATGGTGCCATCGTCCATTACGAGGCGACTCCCGAGACGGATGTTCCCGTAGAGCCACGTGCTGGTGCTCATAGACAGTGGGGCGCAGTATGCAGACGGTACGACCGACATCACCCGGACAATAGCCTTGGGCGACCTCACCGACGAACAGCGGAAGGTGTATACGCTTGTTCTGAAGGGACATATACAGCTTGACAGATGTAAGTTCCCCGTGGGTGCATGTGGTTCGCAGATAGATGCGATGGCAAGGGAGGCTATGTGGCGTGATGGATACAACTATATGCATGGTACGGGACATGGGGTGGGAAGCTATCTCAATGTACACGAAGGGCCGCATCAGATACGTATGGAGTGGCGGCCGGCACCCATAGTGGCTGGAATGACCGTAACTGACGAGCCGGGCATCTATCTGGAAGGAAAGTTTGGAGTGCGTATAGAGAACACGCTCCTTGCCGTTCCCTATCGGACGACGGAGTTTGGCAGCTTTCTTGGGTTCGAGACGCTCACGCTTGCTCCCATTGATACTGCGCCCATTGTTATGGAAATGCTGACACCCGAGGAACGCGAGTGGCTCAATGTCTACCATCGCCGAGTCTTTGAGACGTTGTCGCCGCATCTTACAGAAATGGAGCGCGAGTGGTTGAGAGAAGCTACGAAGGCTATATAGTGGCTGATGCCGGCAGGAACGCTTCCTGCCGGTACTGGGAAATCTATGTTTTTATGGAAAATATACCGAAAGGATTACCCAACCTTGTATATGAGAGGAAACAGGAACTTGTAATTACGTCTGTGAAAACGAAATACCCGGTTCGTTTACTGGGGGGGGAGTTGCAAGCCCAAGACGACATCTTCGCAAGAAAGATGAATGTTCTTTTGTGACAAGATAAATTAATTATAAACCGTAAAAGTTGAAATTATGAAGAATTTGTACATTGACAAAGGAAAATTGTGTGCATCCCTATGGATTGACCTATGCAAAACAGCAAGACAAGTGGGCCAACGTTCTAAATTGCTGGCTTTTGTGATGGTGGTGTCAGTAAGTTCTTTGCACGTATGGGCACAAGAACCACTTGTTACCATAACAACGACTGACGATTCCGAATATGAAGGTTCGGTGGCGTTTACGGTAACAGGTTCGAAAGAAGATTTTGCCTCCTTGCGCATAGATGCCGGATATGGTAAAAAGCCGGCAAGCGAAGTAAACGAAGATGGCGAAATACCACTGAAAGGCAATCTTATAAGAATCTACGGTAAGATAGAAGGACTTGTTGCGCCCATGGACAGGACATATAATGTTGCTTTTTCTGAAAATGATTGCATCAAGCAATTGTCTTTTGCCCTTAACGAACTGCCGGAAGGAATAGACTTGTCTGCTAACAAAGCGTTGGAATATGTGAGTTTCATGGGCTGTGAAGTGCAGACTCTTGATTTTTCCAAGTTGCCCGTTACGCTCAAGACTATTTATCTGACGGGAAATAACCTTCCGGGTGTAGACCTTTCTGGGCTTCCCAATCTTGAAACGGTCTATATAGACGATAATCCACTGATAAGTTCTGTGGATTTTAAGGGAAACAAGAATTTGCAGCGCATAAATATATCGGGGAATCCTTTGATTGGGAGCGTGGACCTTTCGGAACAAAAGAATCTTACAGTCTTTGAAGCATGGGACTGCGGACTTACCGACATAGACTTCTCGCATGCTGATGGTTTGGAGAGTGTTTCGCTTAGGAACAATAAGCTGAACAATATTAAGTTTGGAAAAACGGACAATTTGCAGATACTCGATATCGCCAATAACAATATTAAAAGTCTTGAGACAGGCAAAATGCCGGAAATACAAAGTCTGAACGTTACAGCCAACAACGAAATGGAAGTATTGGATGTGAGCAAGTGTGAATATCTCCTTTGGCTCAATGTTGATTCTACACGGATTTCCACTCTTAACCTCGCTAACTGCACAGGTTTGGAAGTGCTGACGGCCGCAATGAGCCCTTTGAAGGAGCTTGACCTGTCAAATAATCCCAGTCTTGCACAGTTGTCAATAGAAAATTGCGGAACAATAGCAGAACTTGATATATCGGGTAAGCCCAATCTGAGGATGTTGATTGTGGCAGGAAACAAGCTCGGACAAGATGCGACGAAAAAGATAGCCATGGACTTGCCCGACCTGACTCTGCTGCCTGATGAGTATGGGACTTGGGGAGCATTTCTTAACAATACGCTGACAGAAAAGAATCTTGTCTCAAAGGAAAGTGTCAGAATAGCAAAGTCCAAAGGATGGGATGTCGTTGCACGAAACGGAAATGATGAGTTTGAAGACTATGAAGGTGTAGATACAGGTCTTGAAAAGGCAATGGCAAGCCCGACAAAGAAACTGAGAGTGATGTGTTCTGATAATTGTATAAGTATCGAAAATCTGCCACAAGGCTATCGCAAAGAGGTGAACTTATTCGATGCGAGCGGAAGAAAGATTTCTTCTGCCGTAACGGACAATACTTCTATTAGCTTTAGATTGCAGCCTGTTATGAAAGATTTTGTAATAGTAGAGTGTAACGGGGTAACGGCAAAGGGAATTATCCGATAGTCTAATATCAGTAAGAGATGGAATTAATGGCTATATTGCCGTCCATCTCTTACTCTTTATTTAGAAAAAAGCATAAAACTTTGGCAGTTAGGAAAATAAACTGTAATTTTGCAGCCACTAATGTGGTATCTTACCCTTTAGTTCATTTTCAACAATTAAACAATTAAAACAAAAAGCATGATTATTGTACCAGTAAAGGACGGTGAGAACATCGAAAGAGCACTGAAGAAGTTTAAGAGAAAGTTTGAGAAGACAGGCGTAGTGAAGGAACTCCGCGCACGCCAACAGTTCGACAAACCTTCTGTTAAGAAGCGCTTGAAGATGGAGCACGCTGTTTACGTACAGCATCTTCGCGACGCAGAAGAATAAAAAACTGCGTGAAAAATTTGGTAGTTTGAATAAATTTCCGTAAATTCGTTGCCGAAACAATTGAGCAGCGTGCTGATGATTGAACGGTTTCTTGAGTATCTTCGGTTAGAGCGGAACTATTCGCCACGGACGATAGATGGATACGGAAAAGACTTGAACGAGTTTGAGTCTTTTTTCAAGAATTTGGACAATTATCTCTCTTGGGAAACGGTAGACTCTGACGTCATCCGCGATTGGATGGTGCACATGATGGATAAGGGGAATACTGCGACGTCGGTGAACCGAAGGCTGAGTGCTTTACGGTCCTTTTACAAATACGCACTGAAACGGAAGTTTGTTGAGGTTGACCCTGCCCATGGTGTTCAGGGGCCGAAGAACAAAAGCCCATTGCCGCAATTCCTTAAGGAGTCGGAGATGGACAGGCTTCTTGACCCGAAAATGTGGACAGATTCTTATAAGGATATTCTCGCGCGTACATTAATATTAATGTTTTACGAGACGGGAATGAGACTTTCAGAATTGACTGGACTGAATTGTCAAGATGTTGATTGTTTAGCCCGAAACGTCAAAGTAACAGGCAAGAGAGACAAGCAGCGCATTATCCCGTTCGGTGAAGAACTTGACAGAGAGTTGAGGGTGTACAGCCAGCGGCGTGATGTTGAGATAGGCAAACAGGCAGAAGCTTTCTTTCTTACAGCTAAGGGAGAACGAATGACAGGTGCTCAGGTGAGGGCTATCGTGCGGAGGCAACTAGCACGTGTGTCAACCTTGAAGAAGAAAAGTCCTCATGTGCTTCGCCATACCTTTGCTACAGCAATGCTCAATCACGAAGCAGGATTGGAAAGCGTGAAGAAACTGCTTGGGCATGAGAGTCTCTCAACGACAGAGATTTACACGCATACAACTTTTGAGCAGTTGAAGAAAGTCTATAAAAATGCCCACCCAAGGGCGTAAACCTTATTAAATTACGGAGGTAACTATGGAAATTAAGATTCAGTCGATACATTTCGACACTACCGAGAAATTGGAGACCTTTATCAACAAGAAGGTCGAGAAGTTAGAAAAGTCTTACGAGGACATTCAGAAAGTAGAGGTGCAATTGAAGGTGGAGAAACCTGCCACAGCATTAAATAAGACAACCAGTCTGACCGTAACGGCTCCGGGTAACACTTTTTTTGTAGAAAAGACCTGTGATACGTTTGAAGAAGGGGTTGACTTGTGTTTGGATGCTATGAAGGTTCAGCTTACCAAGTTTAAGGAAAAGCAGAGAAAACATTGAAAAAAGTTTCCGATTTTTTTGGAAGATAAAAAATAAAGCAGTATCTTTGCAGCCGTTTTACGACAAGTGTGTTGATGCTCCGCCAAGCGGCTGCAAAGACTGCCTCTTTAGCTCAGTTGGCCAGAGCACGTGATTTGTAATCTCGGGGTCGTTGGTTCGAATCCGACAAGAGGCTCTTCTGTTGTAAAGAGACAAACGGGTAGTTTCCAGAGTGGCCAAATGGGGCAGACTGTAAATCTGCTGCTTCTAGCTTCGGTGGTTCGAATCCATCACTACCCACACTAAACAACGGTTTTTCATTCTTTTGAATTGCCGATTTGCGGAAATAGCTCAGTTGATAGAGCACTAGCCTTCCAAGCTGGGGGTCGCGGGTTTGAGCCCCGTTTTCCGCTCAAGGTTTGCTGTAATAGCTCAGTGGTAGAGCACTTCCTTGGTAAGGAAGAGGTCCTGAGTTCAACTCTCAGTTACAGCTCACGTTTCGTGTCAGTTCTATATTTAGTTCTGGAGAAAAACAAGAAATAACATTGATAATTCATTAATAATAAAATAACAAGCTATGGCTAAAGAGACATTTCAGCGTACCAAGCCGCATGTTAACATTGGTACCATCGGTCACGTAGACCACGGTAAGACTACTTTGACAGCTGCCATTTCTAAGGTTCTTTCTGAGAAGGGATTCGGCAACCAGGAAATTAAGTCTTTCGACCAGATTGATAACGCTCCTGAAGAGAAAGAGCGTGGTATCACTATCAACTCTTCTCACATTGAGTATGAAACTGAAAAGCGTCACTACGCACACGTAGACTGCCCGGGTCACGCTGACTATGTGAAGAACATGGTAACTGGTGCTGCCCAAATGGACGGTGCTATCTTGGTTGTAGCTGCTACTGATGGTCCTATGCCTCAGACACGTGAACACGTTCTGCTCGCTCGTCAGGTAAACGTACCTCGTTTGGTTGTATTCCTGAATAAGTGCGATATGGTTGAGGATGAGGAAATGCTCGAACTTGTTGAAATGGAAGTTCGTGAAATCCTTGAGCAGTATGAGTTTGAAGAGGATACTCCGATTGTTCGTGGTTCTGCCCTTGGAGCACTGAACGGTGTTGACAAGTGGGTGGAGAAGGTAGTAGAGTTGATGAATATCGTTGACGAATGGGTTCAGGAACCTCCACGTGCTACCGATAAGCCATTCCTGATGCCTATTGAGGACGTGTTCTCCATCACTGGTCGTGGTACTGTAGCTACAGGCCGTATTGAGACTGGTGTTATCCACGTAGGCGACGAGGTTGAGTTGCTCGGTCTTGGCGAGGATAAGAAGTCTGTTGTTACAGGCGTTGAGATGTTCCGTAAACTCCTTGACGAAGGTCAGGCTGGCGATAATGTAGGTCTTCTCCTCCGTGGTATTGACAAGGCAGAAATCAAGCGTGGTATGGTATTGTGCCATCCGGGGCAGATTAAGCCGTTTAAGAAGTTCAAGGCTTCTGTTTATATCCTAAAGAAAGAGGAAGGTGGTCGTCATACTCCATTCGGTAATAAGTATCGCCCTCAGTTCTACCTCCGTACTATGGATTGTACTGGTGAGATTTCTTTGCCGGAAGGCGTAGAAATGGTTATGCCGGGCGATAACGTAGAAATCACTGTTGATTTGATTTATGCTGTAGCCTTGAATAAGGGTCTTCGTTTCGCTATCCGTGAAGGTGGTCGAACTGTAGGATCTGGTCAGATTACAGAGGTTTACGAAGACTAATTCTTCAAACTAAATATAGAAAGTTCCCATTAAGTGGGAACTTCTATACGGGTTTAGCTCAGTTGGTAGAGCACTGGTCTCCAAAACCAGGTGTCGAGGGTTCGAGTCCTTCAACCCGTGCAAAAAGAAGATAATATGTTTAAAAGGATTATAACTTATATAGTTAATTACTGCAAGGATTGCTACGACGAACTTGCGCATAAGACCACATGGCCCTCACGTGGCGAACTTACACATAGTGCAATGGTTGTATTATCTGCTTCCCTTATCATTGCCCTTGTTGTCTTCGCATTTGATTTTGTATCACAACACGTGATGGAGTTTGTCTATCCTCAATAAACGTATAGGTAAGGAAATGGCTGATACAGATATGAAATGGTATGTACTTCGTGCTATCAGTGGTAAGGAGGCAAAGGTAAAGGAATATATCGATGCTGAATTGCGACAGAATCCGAAGTTGGCTGACCGTGTCTCGGAGGTTTTATTGCCTATGGAGAGCCACGCCAGTATCCGTAATGGCAAACGAGTTGTTACCGAGAAGTTGAGTCTTCCCGGTTATGTGCTTGTTAAGGCTGCTATGACACCAGAAATTGCATCTGCATTGCGTTTCATGCCTAACGTTCTTGGCTTCTTAGGTGGCATGTCGGAGCCTTCTCCGGTGCGTCAGGCAGATATCAATCGTCTGTTGGGCAATATGGAGGAGACGGAACTGGACGATGTTCAAGATGTTCCGTACACTGTCGGAGAATCGGTAAAGGTTACCGATGGCCCGTTCAGTGGATTCCATGGCGTCATTGAGGAAGTAAGTGCGGATAAACATAAGCTGAAGGTTATGGTGATGATTTTTGGTCGCCAGAATCCTTTAGAATTGAGTTTTATGCAAGTTGCAAAAGAAGAGTAATTATTGTTACGGATAGTTCTCTTTCTTTTATAATAATCAATTTTTAATATTAACAAACGAAATGGCTAAAGAAGTTGCTGGATTAATCAAATTACAGATTAAAGGTGGCGCTGCAAATCCTTCCCCCCCTGTAGGCCCGGCTTTGGGTTCTAAGGGTATCAATATTATGGGGTTCTGCAAGGAATTCAATGCCCGTACCCAGGATAAGGCTGGTAAAGTTCTTCCAGTCGTCATCACATACTACAACGACAAGTCGTTCAGCTTTGTCATCAAGACTCCTCCTGCCGCTGTTCAGCTGATGGAGGCTGCTAAGGTGAAAGGTGGTTCTGGCGAGCCAAACCGCAAGAAAGTTGCATCTGTAACTTGGGAGCAGGTAAGGACTATTGCCGAAGACAAAATGCCGGATCTTAATTGTTTTACGGTTGAGAGTGCAATGAAGCTCATCGCTGGTACCGCACGTAGTATGGGTATCGCTGTAAAAGGGGACTTCCCTGGTAAATAATTTTAAACTTCAAAAGTAAAAATGAGTAAACTGACAAAAAATCAGAAATCAGTAGCTGAGAAGGTTGAAGCAGGGAAGGCATATACATTGGAAGAGGCTTCTAAGTTGGTAAAGGATATTACTACTACCAAGTTTGATGCTTCTGTTGATATTGATATGCGGTTGGGAGTTGACCCTCGCAAGGCGAATCAAATGGTTCGTGGCGTTGTGTCTTTGCCTAACGGTACCGGTAAGATAACTCGCGTTCTCTGCCTCTGTACTCCTGATCAGGAAGCTGCCGCTAAGGAAGCTGGTGCTGATTACGTTGGTCTTGATGAATATGTTGAAAAGATCAAGAGCGGCTGGACAGATATTGATGTAATTATTACGATGCCGTCTTGCATGGGTAAGATTGGACCTTTGGGTCGTGTACTCGGTCCCCGTGGTTTGATGCCGAACCCTAAGAGTGGTACTGTAACAATGGATGTTGCCAAGGCAGTTAAAGAAGTAAAGCAGGGTAAGATTGACTTCAAGGTTGACAAGTCCGGTATTATCCATACTTCAATAGGAAAGGTCAGCATGACCCCGGAGCAGATTCTCGGCAATGCCAAGGAGTTTATCTCTACGGTTATTAAATTGAAGCCAGCTGCTGCTAAAGGTACATATATCAAGAGTATCTTTATTTCGAGCACAATGAGTAAGGGTATCAAGATTGATCCTAAATCAGCTGAATAACTCTAAAAGTTTTGTAAAATGAAGAAAGAAGTAAAAGATACGATTATCACTGAACTCGGTGAGAACTTGAAAAACTTTCCGCATTTTTATCTGGTAGATGTTTCTGGATTAAATGCTGAAGCTACAAGTGCTCTTCGTCGTAAGTGTTTCAAGAGCGAGATAAAGATGGTTGTTGTGAAGAATACCCTTCTTCACAAAGCTTTCGAAGCTTCTGAAATTGATTTTGAGCCTCTCTATGGTTCTTTGAAGGGCAGTACGGCTGTTATGTTTACAATGACAGCAAATGTACCGGCTAAGTTGCTGAAGGAATATAGCAAGGAAGGTATTCCTGCCCTTAAGGCTGCTTATGCTGAAGAGTCTCTCTTTGTCGGTGCAGACAAGCTCGAAGAACTTGCAGCTCTTAAGAGCAAGAACGAACTTATTGCCGATGTTGTGGCTTTGCTGCAGTCTCCGGCAAAGAACGTTGTTTCTGCTCTTCAATCTGGCGCAAACACCATTCATGGTGTGCTGAAGACTTTAGGCGAGCGTCCTGAATAAAACCAATAAAGTCAACAAGTACATTAACAAACGAAACAAATAAATATTAGAATAAAATGGCAGACATTAAAGCTATTGCAGAAGAATTAGTAAATCTTACTGTTAAGGAAGTAAATGAGTTGGCAACAGTCCTGAAGGACGAGTATGGAATCGAGCCTGCTGCTGCAGCTGTTGCAGTTGCTGGTCCTGCTGCTGCTGGTGGTGCAGCTGCTGCTGAAGAGAAGACAGAGTTTGATGTAGTCCTCGCTGATGCAGGTGCAAGCAAGCTGAAGGTAGTTAAGGCCGTTAAGGAGGCTTGTGGCCTTGGCCTGAAGGAAGCTAAGGATCTTGTAGATGGTGCTCCTTCTACTCTGAAGGAAGGTCTTTCTAAGGATGAGGCTGAAAACTTGAAGAAAACTATTGAGGCTGAAGGTGCAAGGTAGAGCTGAAGTAATCGCTTCTGCAAGGGCAGAAACTGATAATAAATTATGTACACGTACTATTATTAAGAGTAATAGCCCGTATTTAAAACAATATGGTTAGGATTTACCAAGTAGGTGAGTCCTAACCTTTTTGTGTCTTTTGACACTTTTATTGAATTTCTTGTCCATTGACCCGACTGGGTCTTATAAAACTGACTCTATTTCAAAATCATTATATGGCAACAGAGAATAAACCAAGAATAAACTTCGCTAGCGTTCAGAATCCGTACCCGTATCCGGATTTTCTCGACCAACAGTTGAAGTCCTTCCGCGATTTCTTGCAGTTGGACACCCCGCCCGAGGAGCGCAAAAATGATGGTCTTTACAAGGTTTTTGTAGAGAACTTTCCAATTACCGATACACGTAATAATTTCGTGTTGGAGTTTCTTGACTACTATATAGATCCACCGCGCTATACCATTGACGAATGTCTGGAGCGTGGTCTAACTTATAGTGTGCCCTTGAAGGCGAAGATGAAGCTGTATTGTACAGACCCCGATCATGAGGATTTTGGAACATTCATTCAGGATGTCTTCCTTGGTACAATTCCCTATATGACCAGTAACGGTACCTTTGTTATCAATGGTGCCGAACGTGTCGTTGTGTCACAGTTGCACCGCTCTCCCGGTGTATTCTTCGGACAGGGAGTCCACGCTAACGGTACGGTGCTTTATAGTGCACGTATTATTCCATTCAAGGGATCTTGGATAGAGTTTGCTACGGATATAAACAATGTAATGTATGCATACATTGACCGTAAGAAAAAATTACCGGTAACAACAATGCTTCGTGCCATCGGTTTTGAAAGCGACCGTGATATTCTTCAAATTTTTGACCTTTGTGAAGAGGTGAAAGTGAATAAGAAGAACATCAAGGCTGTTTTGGGTCGTAAACTTGCTGGCAATGTAATGAAGAGCTGGAACGAAGACTTTGTTGATGAAGATACGGGAGAAGTTGTTTCTATTGAGCGTAATGAAGTAGTTGTTGAGCGTGAGACGGAAATTGATGAGGACAACATGGATGCTATCCTTGACAGCGGTGTCTCTTCCATTCTTCTTCACAAGGACGAGGATGCTGCCAACAAGTACTCTATTATTTTCAATACTCTGGCGAAGGATCCGAGCCACTCAGAAATAGAGGCTGTCAATTATATTTATCGTCAGTTGCGTAATGCTGACGCTGTTGACGATGCCAGTGCACGCGAAGTGTTCCAGAATCTTTTTTTCTCAGACAAGCGTTACGACCTTGGCGAAGTAGGTCGCTACCGTATCAATAAAAAGCTTGGTCTTGATACTGATACGGATGTTCGTGTACTTACGAAGGACGATATTATTGAGATTATCAAGTATCTCATTAATCTGATTAATTCCAATGCTACTGTTGATGATATTGACCATTTGTCCAACCGTCGTGTGCGTACTGTTGGCGAGCAGTTGGCTAATCAGTTCTCCATCGGGTTGGCACGTATGAGCCGCACTATCCGCGAGCGTATGAATGTTCGTGATAATGAAGTGTTCCAGCCGACCGACTTGATTAATGCAAAGACTATTTCAAGCGTCATCAATTCGTTCTTTGGTACAAATCCGTTGAGCCAGTTTATGGATCAGACCAATCCTCTTGCTGAGGTAACGCATAAGCGGCGTCTTTCTGCTCTCGGTCCCGGTGGCCTCTCACGTGAGCGTGCAGGCTTTGAGGTTCGAGACGTACACTATACACACTATGGCCGCCTTTGTCCAATTGAGTCTCCTGAAGGCCCGAACATCGGTCTGATTTCTTCTCTCTGTCTATATGCGAAGATTAATGACCTTGGTTTCATCGTAACCCCTTATCGTAAGGTAGAGAATTCTATAGCGGATTTGGATAATAGCCATGTCGTTTATCTTACCGCTGAAGAGGAGGAAGAGAAACTTATCGGTCAGGGTAATGCGCCTTTGAATCCAGATGGTTCCTTTATCCGTGATAGAGTGAAATGCCGTCAAGATGCAGACTACCCTGTAGTAGCCCCCAATTTGGTTTCTCTGATGGACGTTTCCCCACAGCAGATAGCTTCTGTTTCTGCAGGTCTTATCCCGTTCTTGGAGCACGATGACGGACACCGTGCACTGATGGGATGTAACATGATGCGTCAGGCTGTACCTTTGCTCCATAATGATGCACCTATTGTGGGTACAGGCTTGGAAAAGCAGGTGTGCGAGGACTCTCGCACAATGATTATGGCAGAGGGCGAAGGCGTTATAGAATATGTTGACGCAACAACTATCCGTATTCTCTATGACCGTACGGACGATGAAGAGTTTGTCAGCTTTGAGCCGGCATTGAAGGAATATCGTATTCCTAAGTTCCGCCGTACCAACCAGAATATGGTAATAGACCTTCGTCCAATCTGTGATAAGGGACAGCGCGTAAAGAAGGGCGACATTCTCACCGAGGGTTATGCGACAGAGAATGGTGAGTTGGCACTTGGCCGTAACCTGCTCGTTGCCTACATGCCTTGGAAGGGATACAATTATGAGGATGCTGTTGTCATTTCCGAGCGTATGGTACGTGAAGACGTATTGACTTCAGTTCACGTAGATGAGTATTCTCTCGAAGTTCGTGAAACCAAGCGTGGCGTTGAGGAATTTACGGCAGACATTCCAAACGTTAGTGAGGAAGCTACCAAGGACCTTGACGACAATGGTGTTATCCGTATAGGCGCACGTGTAGAACCGGGCGACATTATGATTGGTAAGATTTCTCCGAAGGGGGAGAGTGATCCTTCACCAGAGGAGAAGCTGCTCCGTGCTATTTTTGGCGACAAGGCTGGTGATGTGAAGGATTCTTCCTTGAAGGCCAATCCGTCCTTGAGTGGTGTTGTTATAGACAAGAAACTCTTTGCTCGTGCCATCAAGACCCGTGAAAGCAAGCGTCAGGACAAGGTTACTCTTGCCAAGATTGACGAGGAACAGGAGGCTAAGATTAATGACCTGAAGGACTTGCTCGTTGATAAGCTCTTGACTCTTACCGAAGATAAGGTTTCTCAGGGTATCAAGGATTATTCTAATGCCGAGATTATTACAAAGGGCAGCAAGTTCAGCATGGCTGCTCTGAAGAATCTTGATTATGAAGGAATCCAGTCAAATGGTTGGACTGACGACGAGCATACCAATACGCTGATTCAGCACCTGATTATGAACTTCATTCGCAAGTACAAGCAGATGGATGCGGAGCTGAAGCGTAAGAAGTTTGCCATTACTATCGGAGACGAACTCCCATCGGGGGTTCTCCAGATGGCTAAGGTTTATATTGCCAAGAAACGTAAGATTCAGGTAGGAGATAAGCTGGCAGGTCGTCATGGTAATAAGGGTATCGTGTCTAAAGTTGTACGTACCGAGGATATGCCATTCTTGGAAGATGGCCGTCCTGTAGACTTGGTCTTGAACCGATGGGTGTGCCTTCTCGTATGAACCTTGGTCAGATTTTCGAGGCTATCCTTGGTGCTGCTGGTCGTAACCTTGGCGTCAAGTTTGCTACTCCTATTTTTGACGGTGCCAAACTTGCCGACTTGAAGGAATGGACAGATAAGGCAGGTTTGCCCAATCTCTGTTCTACATATATCTATGATGGCGAGACGGGTGAGAAGTTCGATCAGCCTGCGACTGTGGGTATTACTTACTTCTTGAAGCTCGGCCACATGTAGAAGACAAGATGCACGCGCGCAGTATTGGTCCGTACTCTCTTATTACCCAGCAGCCGCTTGGTGGCAAGGCGCAATTTGGTGGTCAGCGTTTCGGAGAAATGGAAGTCTGGGCTATAGAAGCATTTGGAGCATCTCATGTCCTTCAGGAGATTCTGACAATCAAGTCCGATGATGTTGTGGGGCGTTCAAAGGCTTACGAGGCTATCGTCAAGGGCGAGCCAATGCCGAATCCGGGTATTCCGGAGTCGTTGAACGTGCTTCTGCACGAACTCCGTGGTCTTGGCCTGAGTATCAAACTTGATTAATACGTACACCCCAAAATAGAAGTAAAACATGGCTTTTAAGAAAGATAATAAAGTTAAGAGTAATTTCAACAAGATTACGATTGGTCTGGCTTCACCCGAGGAGATTCTTGAAAACTCGTATGGTGAGGTTACCAAGCCGGAGACCATTAACTACCGTACCTATAAACCGGAGCGCGACGGCCTTTTCTGCGAGCGTATCTTCGGTCCTACCAAGGACTACGAATGTGCCTGTGGCAAGTATAAGCGTATTCGCTATAAGGGTATCGTCTGCGACCGATGTGGTGTAGAGGTTACCGAGAAAAAGGTACGTCGTGAGCGTGCCGGACATATTGAGCTTGTTGTGCCAGTTGCACATATCTGGTATTTCCGAAGTCTTCCAAACAAGATAGGCTATCTGTTAGGTATTCCAACAAAGAAGTTGGATGCTGTGGTCTACTACGAAAAGTACATTGTCATTCAACCGGGTGTAGTAGAGGGGATGAAGAATTCCGAGACAGAGGAAGAGCTGAATGGCTCGCACAAGTTCGATCTTCTTTCTGAGGAAGAGTATCTTGATATTCTTGACAATCGTCTACCCGAAGGCAATGAGCGTCTTGATGATTCGGATCCGAAAAAGTTCATCGCCAAGATGGGTGCAGAGGCTGTCTACGATCTCTTGACGGGCATTGATCTTGACCGTCTTGCAGGCGAACTTCGCGACCGTGCAACTACCGATTCCAGTCAGCAGCGCAAGACCGAAGCTCTGAAGCGGCTTCAAGTAGTGGAGGCTTTCCGTCAGTCGGAGGGTATCAATAGGCCGGAGTGGATGATTATGAAGATTATTCCTGTAACCCCGCCTGAGCTTCGTCCGTTGGTTCCATTGGATGGTGGCCGTTTTGCCACTTCTGACCTCAACGATCTCTATCGTCGTGTAATCATTCGTAATAATCGTTTGAAGCGACTGATGGAAATCAAAGCCCCAGAGGTAATTCTCCGTAACGAGAAGCGTATGCTTCAGGAGGCTGTTGATTCGCTCTTTGACAACAGTCGCAAGTCTTCGGCTGTCAAGAGTGAAAGCAACCGTCCGCTAAAGTCTCTTTCCGATTCTTTAAAGGGCAAGCAGGGGCGTTTCCGTCAGAACCTCCTTGGTAAGCGTGTCGACTATTCTGCACGTTCAGTTATCGTCGTTGGTCCTGAATTGAAAATGGGTGAGTGCGGTTTGCCGAAGCTGATGGCTGCCGAACTCTATAAGCCGTTCATCATCCGTAAACTCATTGAACGCGGTATAGTGAAGACGGTGAAGAGTGCAAAGAAAATTGTAGACCGTCGCGAGCCGGTTATTTGGGATATTCTCGAAAATGTAATGAAGGGACATCCCGTTTTGCTTAACCGTGCCCCGACACTCCACCGTCTCGGTATCCAGGCATTCCAGCCAAAGCTCATAGAGGGCAAGGCTATCCAGCTCCATCCATTGGCTTGTACGGCGTTTAATGCCGACTTTGACGGCGACCAGATGGCTGTTCACCTTCCGTTGAGCAATGAGGCTGTACTTGAAGCGCAGATTCTGATGCTTCAGAGTCATAATATCCTCAACCCTGCTAATGGCGCACCTATTACCGTTCCTTCACAGGATATGGTGCTTGGTCTTTATTATATTACCAAGATTCGTCCGGGTGCCAAAGGCGCAGGCCTGACTTTCTACGGTCCGGAAGAGGCCATCATTGCCTATAACGAAAAGAAATGCGACCTCCACGCTCAAGTAAAGGTTGTTGTAGACGATTTGGTGGACGGAAAGATAGAGAAGCGTCTTGTTGAGACCTCTGTTGGTCGTGTTGTTGTCAACCAGATTGTGCCTACCGAGATAGGCTACTTTAATGGTATTATCTCCAAGAAGTCGCTACGTGGTCTTATTGCCGACGTTATTAAGGCAGTTGGTATGGCACGGGCCTGTGCATTCCTTGATGGTATTAAGAATCTTGGTTACCGCATGGCATACGTTGCAGGTCTTTCTTTCAACCTTGACGATATCATTGTGCCTGTTGAAAAGAAAGACATTGTAAGCAAGGGACAAGACGAGGTTGATCAGGTAAGGGCTAACTACGAAATGGGCTTCATTACCGATAAGGAACGTTACAATCAGGTTATTGATGCGTGGACACACGTCAACAACAACCTGAAGCAGAGCGTGATGAAGCACATGATTGAGGACGACCAAGGATTCAATGCCGTATATATGATGCTCGACTCTGGTGCCCGTGGCTCTGCCGACCAGATTGCACAGCTTGCAGGTATGCGCGGCTTGATGGCAAAGCCCCAAAAAGCAGGTGCCGAAGGTGCGCAAATCATTGAGAACCCTATCATCTCCAACTTTAAGGAGGGTATGTCCGTGTTGGAATACTTCATTTCTTCTCACGGTGCACGTAAAGGTCTTGCCGATACGGCTATGAAGACTGCCGATGCCGGATACCTCACTCGTCGTTTGGTAGACGTATCCCATGATGTCATCATTAACGAGGAGGATTGTGGTTCTCTCCGTGGTCTTGAGTGCCGTGCATTGAAGAATGGTGATGAAATTATTGCCAGTCTCTATGAGCGAATCCTCGGCCGTGTGTCTGTTCACGATGTGATTAATCCGACAACGGGCGAGCTGATTGTTGCTGCCGGTGAAGAAATTACCGAGCCTAAGGCGAAAGCCATAGACGAGTCTCCGTTGGAGATGGTTGAGATTCGTTCTGTACTGACCTGTGAGAGCAAAAAGGGTGTATGTATGAAGTGTTACGGCCGCAACCTTGCTTCTGCCCGTATGGTACATCTTGGTGAGGCTGTCGGTGTCATTGCTGCCCAAGCCATCGGTGAGCCGGGTACACAGCTGACTCTCCGTACTTTCCACGCCGGTGGTGTGGCTGGTAACGCTGCTGCCAATGCGACGATTACAGCCAAGAACGAGGCGAGGATAGAATTTGACGAGCTTCGCACCGTGCCGTTTGTGGACGATGAGGACAAGGAGTGCCAGAAGGTTGTAAGCCGTCTTGCCGAAATCCGCTTTGTCGACCCGAACACGGGTATCGTTCTTGTCAACGACAACGTGCCTTATGGTAGCTCGCTGTATTTCAAGAGTGGCGATGTTGTCAAGAAGGGCGACGTTATCTGTAAGTGGGACCCGTTCAATGCCGTTATCGTCAGCGAATATGCCGGTGTGCTCCGTCTTCACGATGTGGTTGACGGTGTTACCTATAAGGCTGAGACTGATGAAGCTACCGGTCTTACCGAGCGTATCATTACCGAGTCCCGCGACAAGGCAAAGGTTCCTACGGTAGACATCGTGAAGCCGGGTGCGAAGAAAGGTCCCGACAATCAGTACGCTTCCGAAGATATTCTCGGCACATACAACCTTCCCGTAGGCGGACACTTGGAGCAGATTGTTCAGGATGGTGCAGAAATCAAGACGGGTACAACTCTCGTCAAGATTCCGCGTACCGTTGGTGGTGCCGGTGATATTACTGGAGGTCTTCCACGTGTTACCGAGTTGTTCGAGGCTCGTAACCCGTCGAATCCGGCTATTGTTTCAGAAATCGATGGCGAGGTTACAATGGGCAAGGTAAAGCGTGGTAACCGCGAGATTATCGTAACGTCCAAGACAGGCGAGCAGCGCAAGTATCTTGTAAGTCTTGCCAAGCAGATTCTGGTACAGGAGCACGATGCCGTCCGTGCCGGAACACCTCTATCTGATGGTATCACAACACCTGCCGACATTCTTTCCATCAAGGGTCCTACGGCTGTACAGGAGTATATCGTCAACGAGGTGCAGGATGTTTACCGTCTGCAAGGTGTGAAGATTAACGACAAGCACTTCGAGATTATCGTTCGTCAGATGATGCGCAAGGTCCGCATCGACGATCCGGGCGATACAACATTCTTGGAGCAGGAGCTTGTTGATAAACTCGACTTTGCGGATGAGAACGACCGTATCTGGGGTAAGAAGGTTGTTACCGACCCGGGCGACTCTGAGACCTGCTATAAGGGACAGATACTCTCTGTCCGCAAGTTGCGCGACGAGAACTCTGCCCTCAAGCGACGCGACCTTAAGCTCGTTCAGGTGCGCGATGCAGTACAGGCTACAGCTACCCAGATGCTTCAGGGTATCACCCGTGCAGCCCTTGGAACGAAGAGCTTCATGAGTGCCGCCTCTTTCCAAGAGACGACCAAGGTGCTCAACGAGGCTGCTATCCGCGCTAAGAGCGACCAGCTCGAAGGCATGAAGGAGAATGTTATCTGTGGCCATCTTGTTCCTGCCGGTACCGGCCTTCGCCAGTGGCAGAAACTCATCGTCGGTTCAAAGGAAGAGCACGTGCGTATGGAAGCCAATAAGAAAAATGTTCTTGACTTTGCAGACCAAGAGGTGGAAGTTGTGAAGGATTAACCCTCCTTCCTTTATATAATTATGATTAAGGGGTTCACGGTTATTCCGTGAACCCTTTTTTGTTTCTGTGGGTTGTATGGGATATGGGTCTGAGTACTGTCCTGTAAAAATGTGTAAGTCCCTTTTCTGGATAATGCCATGCCGGCAAACGAATATAGGGACAACCACCGTGTCTATCCGTTAAGCACGTAACGAATACGGACAGAGCGGTATGTGGTAATGCAGACAAGGCATGGTCTGTTCCCCTTACGTTAATGTGAGATTATGCAAATGTGAGGATGCGAAAGTAATTCTTTCCGTTATTCTTTAGATTCTCCGTTAAAATGTTGATGCTGTGGTGCCCTATGAGGATGGCATTGTATGGTGAAGGCTCGTTCGGCTAACGGCAACGCCTGTTTCATCGTGCGAAACGGGCACTTTGGCAAGGTGAAAACGGTACTTTTGTTGGCTGATTCCTATCTGTTTGTAAGTCAGTAGTTTATGGATTTGTTGCAGAAATGATGGCAATGGAGGATAATTTGAGAGTATTCTATCGAGTTGCACGGCTGTGCAGAGGCTCCTTGTCTGTCTATGCCATGACTTAGCAAGTGGAAATGCCTGTTTCGTTCATGCCCAATGAAGTTGATGGGTGGGGTATAGCTGTGTGGTTGTTTTCTTCCGTGCATCTCTTTTTTCAATACCGTTGAAATGATGGAAAAGTAATTGTGTCGGACGCGATATAATGTTAACGGATGTTGGATTGGACTATATCGCAGGCGATATATCTTAAGATGAGTTAATTGTTTGTTTGTATCGCTTGCGATGTAAAAATATTATTCTACCTTTGCATTATCAAAAGAAGACTGACAGTAGTCTTGACAACATGACAGACAGATAAATTAGAAAAATCAAAAATAAAACAATTATGGACGCGAAGAAATCTATTGAAGCATTACAGTTCTTTATCACAGGCCTTACAAACGGTGCTTTTGCGCACCTCGTACAGGGCAAGCATTTCGAGTCGTTGGGATTCAGCAAACTCGGTGAGAAGTACATCGGCCACTACGATGAGGAAATGGGATGGGTGAAGAAGTTCATGGAGCGCATCAACGATCTTGGAGGAACGGTGAAAATCGAGAATCAGACAGGCCGCAATCTTGTAAAGGATCCTGTAGAGTATATCAAGGCCGACCTCGAAATCCAAAAGAAAGGTGTAGCAATGCTTTACGACTGTGTGAAGGGACTGGCTGACGACCCCACTACCTACGACGTAATGAAGGCTTATCTCGCTGATGAGGAGGAAGACCTCTATTGGAGTCAGGAGCAGTTGGAGATGATAGAGATGATTGGCCGTCAGAACTGGTTGGTAAAGCAGCTCTAAGTCAAACGTAACTTTGTCCTTCTGCTGCATAAAGCTTGCCGAGATTGTGAATATGACACATCGGGGCAAAGGTCAGACACTGGCAGCGGCAGGACGAATTTATAGTAGACATAGACAAACAATGCAGGAAAGCTATATTCGGATGCAATAGGTCTTGGACCATGAAGTATCACTAAACGATGTAAAATATAAAAAGCGAAGCAAATTATGGCAACAATTTTCGATTTCAATCTGAAAGACAAAAAAGGCAACGAGGTAAGTCTCGATACATATAAGGGCAAGGTGCTCCTTATCGTCAATACCGCCACGGGCTGTGGGTTCACACCTCAGTATGAGGAGTTGGAAGCTATCTACCATCGGCAGAGGGAGAGGGGCTTGGAGATTCTCGATGTGCCCTGCGACCAGTTCGGCCATCAGGCACCGGGTTCGGATGAGGAAATCCATGAGTTCTGTACGATGAAGTTCGGTACGGATTTCCCACAGTTCAAGAAGAGCAACGTCAACGGTGCCGACGAGCTGCCTCTCTATACTTGGCTAAAGAGTCAGAAGGGCTATGCAGGCGGTGCATACTCCGAAAAGCAGGCAGCCGTCATGGAAGACCTCTACAACAAGGCCAACACGGAGCCACGCAAGAAGGACGATATTCAGTGGAACTTTACCAAGTTCCTTATCAGCCGCGACGGTGAGGTGATTGCCCGCTTTGAGCCGACCACTGACCTCAAGGAAGTGGAGAAGGTTATAGAAGCACAGCTCTAAGAATAGATAACGACACATAAATGGAATGGGACAGCCGTGCGGAACATTTACCGACGGCTGTCCTTTTGCTGTTTTCGCAACAGCACGGCTAACGAAGAAATATACTATACGGATAATGGCATACGAACAACTGAAACTTGACAATCAACTTTGCTTTCGTCTCTACACGGCCTCGCGCCTCATCAATCAGGCCTATGAGCCTTTCCTGCGTCCACTGGGCATCACCTACACGCAGTATCTTGTGATGATGGTGTTGTGGGAACAGGACGAGCAGCCGGTCAACGATATAGGCAAGCGGCTGCTTCTCGGGGTCAACACCATCTCGCCCCTCATCAAGCGCATGGAGAAACTTGGACTTCTCTCGCGTCGGGAGGGCGAGACCGACAAGCGGCAGCAGATAGTTTTTCTCACCCCCAAGGGAAAGGAACTCAGGCGCAAGGCGGCCGATGTGCCCAGATGTATGGCTGACGGATTCCACTCGTGCAATATTGATGTAGGCCGTCTTGTCGCCATAGCTCCAGTTCTCGATGATTTGATAGGGAAGATGTCGGAGAGGGCTTAGTCTGTCAATCGCCGTAGTAGGCGGAGTGCATATTGACGAAAAGACGGCAGCCAAGCTCGGCGAGGGCAACACCGTCAGCATAGAGGCCGGGGGCGAAGGTGCGGAAATCATGCTGATGTCGTCGCGTCCGCTTAATGAGCCGATAGCTTGGTATGGTCCTGTGGTAATGAATACCGAGGGGGAAATCCGCACGGCTATCAGCGATATGAACGATGGTACGTTTATAAAGCAGGCGACCAAGTATTAAGTATGGATATATCCGGGGATTGTTCCGCTCCCTCTCCTGACGTCAGTCGGGAGACGGACAAATTCGGGATGAAACTTTTGTGATACTTTTTCTCCTCGGGTCTTGCATATCCTCTAATAAATTCCTATCTTTGCAATAGATTTTTTACCTAAATAATAATAACAAATGGACAATAACAATCAGAACCAGCAAGGTCAGCAGTTGCAAATCGACCTCAGCCCAGAAGTAGCAAAAGGCGTTTACACTAACTTCCAGATAATTTCCCATTCCAGTTCAGAGTTCGTTGTGGACTTTGCAACTCTTCTTCCGGGTGTTCCCAAGGCATCGGTTACGAGCCGTGTCATCCTCGCCCCGGAGCATGCCAAGCGTCTCCTCGCTGCATTGCAGGAGAACGTTGTGCGCTACGAGCAGGAGTTTGGCAAGATAGAAATGCCAAGCAAGCAGCCACGCACAATCTCTCCCTTCGGAAACGGTAAGGCTGAGGCATAATAGCCCTCATGCGAAAATATTTACGAGAACCATGTCCAACGGGTGTTGGCATGGTTCTTTTTCTTTTCTATAGTCTTTAATAATGGTGAGGTTCTGTGAATGATGATTGCACGGCAGGATGGAAAGTTAAAAAGTAACGGGGATTGTCTGCCGTAGAAAATAATTTTGTATCTTTGTCTTCGACACTTATTATATTTATATGGAAGGTACGGCAAAAGGATAGGCGACGCGTCAGTCAAATGATGAAGAAATGATAAAAGGATGATGTTTTGTTGCCTTCATGTTATGTAAGGACGACGCGTATTAGTTTTTTCTGATTATCTATTAAAATATTGTTGATGGAACAGGTTACGCAAATGATAACAGATGCTCTTCGGGAGCTGTCTTCCGCAGAGAAACGCAGGGTGTTTCCCCGTTTTTTTAAGACAGGGAAGGGAGAATATGGCGAGGGCGACCGCTTCTTGGGGGTTGTCGTCCCCAATGTACGGATAATCGCCAGACAGCATAAAGAACTCTCTCTTGAAAATATACGGGAGCTGATGCAGTCGGAATGGCACGAGGTCAGGCTATGTGCCCTTCTTATGATGGTAGAAAAAGCCAAACGGGCCGACGAGCCGGCTCGGAAAGCTCTCTTCGACCTTTATCTTTCCGTTACTGAACATATCAACAATTGGGACTTGGTAGACCTTTCCTGCCGTTTCGTTGTGGGCGAGTATTTGCTTGACAAGTCGCGTGAGGTACTTTACCGTTTGGCAGCCAGCCCTTTGTTGTGGGACAACCGTATTGCCATAGTCTCCACATACGCCTTCATTCGTAGAGGGCAGTTGGAGGATACCTATGCCCTGAGCGACCTGATGATGCGCCATCCTCATGACCTGATGCACAAGGCCATTGGCTGGATGCTCCGCGAAGCAGGCAAGCGCGATTCGCAGCGTCTTTACGACTACGTCATGGCGCATCGTGGCGAGATGCCCCGTACCATGCTCCGTTATGCCATAGAGAAGTTTAGTCCCGAAGAACGGGCAATGTTGATGATTCGTGTGTGATAATTCATTTTGGCTTGTTAAAGTATCTTTTGATAGTTATATTTTGTTAATCATCTTCCTTGAGAGAGCTTTTGCGTTTTATTATATTAGGTATTTTGGGAGAATGTTTGTACCTTTGCAGGCCGAAACGGCATGATGTGTAGATATGTCTGATAGATAATGCGTTTGTGTCGTAACCGATTGGAAATAAACAAAAATAATATATAATAATAAAAATTTAGAATCATGCCTACTATTTCACAATTAGTAAGAAAAGGCAGAAAGGTTGTCGTAGAGAAGAGCAAGTCTCCGGCTTTGGACAATTGTCCTCAGCGTCGTGGAGTTTGTGTCCGCGTCTATACGACGACCCCAAAGAAGCCTAATTCAGCAATGCGTAAGGTTGCCCGTGTCCGTCTGACAAATCAGAAGGAGGTCAACTCTTACATCCCGGGAGAAGGCCACAACTTGCAGGAGCACAGCATCGTGCTCGTTCGCGGTGGTCGTGTAAAGGATCTTCCCGGTGTGCGCTATCACATCGTTCGTGGTACTCTTGATACTGCAGGTGTTGCCAACCGCACACAGCGTCGTTCCAAGTACGGTGCCAAGCGTCCAAAGGCAAAGAAGTAAAAAACAATCGTTTCTTTCTCTCCCTTGAAAGGGTGGGGAAGAAACCTTGATTTTCTAACCTTGCTGCTAACAGTCGGTGATGGCTGATAGTCTAAGGTTTCCCAAGAAAGACTTAAACAAAATAGTTTTGCTGGAGATTTGTTTATCAACAGGTTGAGTAAAGGCCCAAGAGTGGGCGTTGAAGAACGAAAAGACGACAGCCTCCGCAGAATTAAAAGTTTTAATAAATAAAATGAGAAAAGCAAAACCAAAGAAGCGTGTGATCCTTCCGGATCCGAAGTTCAATGACCAAAAGGTCTCAAAGTTCGTGAATCATCTGATGTATGACGGTAAAAAGAACACGTCGTACGAAATCTTCTATGCAGCCCTTGATATTGTTGGCGGTAAGCTGAAGGATGAGGAGAAGTCTCCACTGGAAGTGTGGAAGCAGGCTCTTGACAACATTACTCCGCAGGTTGAGGTGAAGAGCCGCCGTATCGGTGGTGCTACTTTCCAAGTTCCTACTGAGATTCGTCCCGACCGCAAAGAGAGCGTTTCCATGAAGAATATGATTGCCTTTGCACGCAAGCGTGGCGGCAAGAGTATGGCAGACAAGCTTGCTGCTGAAATCATGGATGCTTTCAATAATCAGGGTGGTGCTTACAAGCGTAAGGAAGACATGCACCGCATGGCAGAGGCTAACCGTGCATTTGCTCATTTCAGATTCTAAGTTGGACATAAACAATAAGGTAAAAGAAAATGGCAAATCGCGATTTACATTTGACTCGTAACATCGGTATCATGCTCATATTGATGCCGGTAAGACAACAACTTCGGAACGTATCCTTTTCTACACGGGAAAAACCCACAAAATCGGTGAGGTGCACGATGGTGCGGCTACCATGGACTGGATGGCACAGGAACAGGAGCGTGGTATCACCATTACTTCTGCTGCAACAACCTGTAACTGGAACTATCTGAACAAGTCTTATAAAATTAACTTGATTGATACTCCGGGACACGTTGACTTTACTGCTGAGGTTGAGCGTTCGCTCCGTGTACTTGATGGTGCAGTTGCAACTTACTCTGCTGCCGATGGCGTTCAGCCACAGTCCGAGACTGTATGGCGTCAGGCAGACAAATATAACGTACCGCGTATAGGTTATGTTAATAAGATGGACCGCTCTGGTGCAGACTTCTACGAGACTGTGCGTCAGATGCGGGATGTTCTTGGGGCTAACCCTGTTCCTGTTCAGATTCCTATTGGTGCAGAGGAAAACTTCAAGGGTGTTGTAGACCTCATCAAGATGAAAGCTATCCTGTGGCATGACGAAACCATGGGTGCTGAGTATGACGTGGAGGATATTCCTGCTGAACTCGCCGATGAGGCTGCTGAATGGCGCGACAAGCTGCTTGAAAGTGCCGCTAACTTCGACGACGAGGTTATGGAACTTTATCTTGATGGTCAGGATATCCCTGAAGAAAAGCTGATAGCAGCTATCCGTAAGGGATGTATCTCTATGGAATGCTGCCCGATGGTTCTTGGCTCTTCCTATAAAAATAAGGGTGTTCAGCCACTGCTTGACTATGTATGTGCATTCTTGCCTTCACCACTTGACACGGTGGCTGTTACGGGTACTAATCCTGAAACGGAGGAGGAAGAAGAGCGTAAGCCTTCTGATACCGAGCCGACTGCCGCCCTTGCGTTCAAGATTGCTACCGACCATTCATGGGCCGTTTGGTATTCTTCCGCGTTTACTCCGGTAAGGTGGTTGCTGGTTCATACGTTTATAACCCACGTTCTCGTAAAAAGGAGCGTATCAGCCGCCTGTTCCAGATGAACTCCAATAAGGAAATCCCAATGGAGTCTATTGATGCAGGCGATATTGGTGCTGGTGTAGGATTCAAGGATATTCGTACAGGTGATACTCTTTGTGATGAGGGTTCACCTATCGTATTGGAATCCATGTCCTTCCCTGATACAGTGATTTCTATTGCAGTTGAGCCGAAGAGCCAGGCTGATATTACCAAGCTTGACAATGGTCTTGCTAAGTTGGCTGAAGAAGACCCGACTTTCACTGTTCGTACCGATGAGCAGAGTGGTCAGACCATCATTTCTGGTATGGGTGAGCTTCACCTTGACATTATTATTGACCGTCTGAAGCGTGAGTTCAAGGTTGAGTGTAATCAGGGTAAGCCTCAGGTTAACTATAAGGAGGCTATTACCAAGGCTGCTCAGAGCCGTGAGACTTACAAGAAGCAGTCTGGTGGCCGCGGTAAGTTCGCTTGTATTGATGTTACCATTGAGCCAAAGGACGAAGACTACACAGAGGGCGATATGCAGTTTGTCAATGTTGTCAAGGGCGGTAACGTGCCTAAGGAATTCATCCCTGCTGTTGAGAAGGGATTCAAGGATTGTATTGGCAATGGTGTTCTTGGCGGCTTCCCGCTGACTGGCATGAAGGTTACGCTTACCGATGGTTCTTTCCACCCGGTAGATTCTGACCAGTTGTCGTTTGAGTTGGTAGCTCATCAGGCTTTCAAGAAGCTCTGCCCACAGGCTGGTCCTGTTCTGATGGAGCCTATCATGCGTGTTGAGGTGGTTACGCCTGAAGAGAACATGGGTGATGTGATTGGAGACTTGAACAAGCGTCGTGGTCTTGTACAGGGAATGGAAGAAGCACGTAGTGGTGCACGTATTGTAAAGGCTATGGTACCGCTGTCAGAGATGTTTGGTTATGTAACAGCTCTCCGTACTATCACTTCTGGTCGTGCAACGTCTTCTATGGAATACGATCATCACTCTCCTGTTTCCAATAGTCTTGCCAAGACCATTCTTGATGAGCTGAACGGACATTCAGAGCTGTTGAAGTAAGAATAAAATACTATATGAGGTAGGGTGGCTCCTTATAGCGAATGACTCTTATAAGGAGCTTCCCTCTGCCTTTTAATTATTCATTTATAAATAAATTCAGACTATGAGTCAGAAAATTCGTATCAAGCTGAAGTCTTACGACCACCAGTTGGTTGACAAGTCAGCTGAGAAAATCGTGAAGGCAGTAAAGGCTACCGGTGCAATCGTCAGTGGCCCTATTCCATTGCCGACACACAAGCGTATTTACACTGTAAACCGCTCTACATTCGTAAACAAGAAGGCTCGTGAGCAGTTCCAGCTCTCCGACTTCAAGCGTCTTATTGACATTTACAGCTCTACTCCAAAGACCGTGGATGCTCTGATGAAGCTTGAATTGCCTTCAGGTGTTGAGGTGGAAATCAAGGTGTAGTTTTATTACGTTATCTAAAAGAATTTTCAATCATTAAAAATTTTAATTGAAATGCCAGGATTATTAGGAAAGAAAATCGGAATGACATCCGTTTTCAGTGCCGACGGTAAGAATGTACCGTGCACTGTTATCGAAGCTGGTCCTTGTGTTGTAACTCAGGTTAAGACCGTAGAGAAAGATGGTTACAAGGCTGTTCAGTTAGGTTTCGGCGAGGCTAAGGAGAAGAATACTACTAAGCCAGAGTTGGGACATTTCAAGAAGGCCGGCACAACGCCAAAGAAGCACTTGGTTGAGTTCAAGTTTGATGAGGAGTACAACCTCGGCGACACTATTACCGTAGAATTGTTCAACGGTGTCAAGTTCGTTGACGTAGTAGGTACATCGAAGGGTAAAGGTTTCCAAGGCGTTGTAAAGCGTCATGGGTTCGGTGGTGTAGGACAGTCCACCCACGGACAGGATGACCGTGCCCGTAAGCCGGGTTCCATCGGTGCTTGTTCTTACCCTGCAAAGGTATTCAAAGGCATGCGCATGGCTGGTCAGATGGGAGGCGACAGAGTTACGACTCAGAACCTTCAGGTGTTAAAGGTAATTCCAGAGCACAATCTCCTTCTCGTTAAGGGTAGTGTTGCCGGATGTAATGGTTCAACCCTCATAATTAACAAGTAATGGATATTAACGTATTAGATATCAAAGGTCAGGAGACCGGCCGTAAGGTAACTCTTAACGAGAATATCTTCGGAATTGAGCCTAACGATCATGTCCTCTACCTTGATGTAAAGCAGTATCTTGCCGACCAGCGTCAGGGAACAGCCAAGTCAAAGGAAAGAAGTGAACATGCAGGTTCTACTCGCAAGTTGGGCCGTCAGAAGGGCGGCGGCGGTGCACGTCGTGGTGATATTAACTCACCGGTTCTTGTAGGCGGTGGCCGTGTTTTCGGCCCCAAGCCTCGTGACTATAGTTTCAAGCTCAATAAAAAAGTAAAGGTTCTTGCTCGTAAGTCTGCTTTGGCTTACAAGGCACAGGAGAGTGCCATCGTTGTGGTTGAGGATTTTAATTTCGATGCACCGAAGACAAAAGATTTTATAAAGATTGCTAAAAATCTGAAAGTTGACGGTAAGAAAGTACTTCTCGTTTTGCCAGAATTGGAGAAAAATGTATATTTGTCAGCTCGCAATTTAGAGAAAGCAGAAGTGATGACCGCTGCACAGCTTAATTCGTATAAGGTTTTGCATGCAGACGTGATGGTTGTTACAGAAAATTCTCTGAAAGTCATTGACGAAATCTTAACCAAGTAATAATTAGGAGACAGTAGAATTATGGGATTTATCATTAAACCAGTGGTCACTGAGAAGATGACCAAGATGACAGACAAGTCTTCTGAGGATAAGGTTGTAAAGCACAAGGGTGAGAAAAGAACCATTCCGGCACAGCCTAAATATGGTTTTATCGTTAAGCCTGAGGCCAATAAACTTGAGATTAAGAAAGAAGTTGAGGCTCTGTACAACGTTACAGTAGTAGACGTGAATACGATTCGTTATGCCGGTAAGCGTCAGGCCCGTTATACAAAGGCAGGCCTTGTAAAGGGGCAAAAGAACGCATTCAAGAAGGCTATCGTCACTTTGAAGAATGGCGATTCAATCGATTTTTACAGCAATATTTAAATAAAAAATGGCAGTACGTAAATTAAACCCGGTTACACCGGGACAAAGACACAAGGTTATTGGCACGTTCGAGGATATTACTGCATCCGTGCCAGAGAAGTCTCTCGTTTACGGTAAGCGTTCTACCGGTGGTCGAAACAACACCGGTAAGATGACCGTCCGCTATATGGGTGGTGGTCATAAGAAGAAGTATCGTTTAATCGACTTCAAGCGAGAGAAAGATGGTGTTCCAGCTGTTGTAAAGACAATTGAGTATGATCCTAACAGGTCTGCTCGTATTGCCCTCTTATACTATGCTGATGGTGAAAAACGTTACATTATTGCTCCTAACGGATTGCAGGTTGGCAGAACTCTGATGTCGGGTGCTGAGGCAGCCCCTGAAGTTGGAAATGCACTTCCATTGGCTAACATTCCTGTCGGTACCGTAATTCATAATATTGAATTGCGTCCGGGGCAGGGTGCTTTGCTCGTTCGTTCGGCTGGTAACTTTGCTCAGCTTACTTCTCGTGAAGGCAGTTATTGTGTTATCAAGCTTCCTTCTGGCGAAACTCGTCAGATTCTTTCTGCTTGTAAAGCAACTATTGGTAGTGTGGGTAACTCCGATCATGCACTTGAGCAGTCTGGTAAGGCTGGTCGCTCTCGTTGGTTGGGCCGTCGTCCTCACAACCGTGGTGTTGTTATGAATCCTGTTGATCACCCGATGGGTGGTGGTGAAGGTCGCCAGTCTGGTGGACACCCACGTTCACGCAAGGGCTTGTATGCTAAGGGTCTTAAGACACGTGCACCTAAGAAGCTTTCAAACAAGTACATTATTGAAAGAGCTAACAAGAAGTAATCAACGTAACTAAGAGTAAATTATGAGTCGTTCATTAAAAAAGGGTCCATATATCAACGTATCACTCGAGAAGAAGATTCTCGCTATGAATGAGAGTGGTAAGAAGACTGTCGTTAAGACATGGGCCAGAGCATCAATGATTTCCCCTGATTTTGTGGGACACACTGTTGCAGTCCATAACGGAAACAAATTTATCCCTGTTTACATTACTGAGAACATGGTAGGCCATAAGCTCGGAGAGTTTAGCCCTACACGCCGTTTCGGTGGTCACTCTGGTAACAACAAGAGGTAAGCAGGTTCATAAATCCTTTAGAAAATAGATAAATATAATGGGAGCAAGAAAACATATAAAGGCAGAGGCTCGTAAGGAAGCCCTTAAAAGCCAATATTTTGCAAAGCTCAAGGGATGCCCTTCTTCTCCACGTAAGATGCGCTATGTTGTAGACATGGTTCGTGGTATGGAAGTGAATCGCGCCCTTGGCGTGCTGAGATTCTCAAAGAAGGCAGCTGCTCAGAATGTTGAGAAACTTCTTCGTTCTGCTATTGCCAACTGGGAGGCTAAGAATGATCGCAAAGCCGAAGACGGTGAGCTTTATATCTCTAAGATATTCGTTGATGAAGGTGTTACGATGAAGCGCATGCGTCCGGCACCACAGGGCCGTGGTTACAGAATCCGCAAACGTTCTAACCACGTTACGCTTTTCGTTGACTCGAAGGCTGATAATAATGATAAATAAGTAGTAGAATGGGACAGAAAGTTAATCCAATAAGCAACCGTTTGGGTATTATCCGCGGTTGGGAGTCTAATTGGTTCGGTGGCAAGAGCTTCGGAGACAACCTCGTTGAGGATCAGAAAATCCGTAAGTATCTGAACAAGCGTTTGGAGAAAGCCAGCGTTTCCCGTATTGTCATTGAGCGTACATTGAAGCTCGTTACTATTACTATCTGCACAGCCCGTCCGGGTATTGTTATCGGTAAGGGTGGTCAGGACGTTGACAAGCTCAAAGAAGAATTGAAGAACCTTTTCAAGAAGGAAATTCAAATCAACATCTTTGAGGTGAAGAAGCCTGAACTCGATGCTAACATTGTTGGTAACAATATTGCTCGCCAAGTAGAGGGTAAAATTGCTTATCGTCGCGCCATTAAGATGGCTGTTGCCAATACAATGCGTGCAGGAGCTGAAGGTATAAAGATTCAGATTACTGGCCGTTTGAACGGTGCCGAGATGGCACGTAAGGAAATGTTCAAGGAAGGCCGTACTCCTTTGCACACTTTCCGTGCAGACATTGATTATTGTCAGACAGAGGCTCTTACTAAGGTTGGTCTTTTGGGTATTAAGGTGTGGATTTGCCGTGGTGAAGTCTACAACAAGGTAGAACTCACTCCTAACTTTACTCAAGAAAAGAGCAATAGCCGTCAGAACAATGGTGGTTCTCGTTCTGGAAGAGGTAATCGCAGAAGAAACAATAACCGTTAAAAGTAGAAGCTATCATGTTACAGCCAAAAAGAGTAAAATATAGAAGACCTCAAGATGGACGCGGTAATAAGGGTAACGCCCATAGAGGTACACAATTGGCTTTTGGTTCGTTCGGTATCAAGACACTTGAGCCGAAGTGGATTGACAGCCGTCAGATTGAGGCCGCACGTGTAGCAGTAAACCGCTACATGAACCGTCAGGGGCAGGTCTGGATTCGTATCTTCCCGGATAAACCCATCACTCGCAAACCTGCTGATGTCCGAATGGGTAAAGGTAAGGGTGATCCTGCTGGTTGGGTTGCACCAGTTACTCCGGGTCGTATTCTCTTTGAAGTAGAAGGGGTTAGTTTTGATATAGCCAAGGAGGCTCTTCGTCTCGCGGCTCAGAAACTTCCTGTAAAGACTAAGTTTGTTGTAAGACGTGATTTCGATAAAAACGCTTAAGAAAGATGAAGATTAAAGAAGTAAAAGAACTCGAAACCAAGGACTTGGTTGAGAAGATAGAGAATGCTGTGGCAGCTTACGACAGAATGAAGCTGAACCATCAGGTTACTCCACTTGAGAATCCATCACAGATTAAGACTGCTCGTCGAGACATCGCGCGAATGAAGACCGAACTTCGTCAGAGAGAACTTAATAAATAACAATGGTCCAGATGGAAACAAGAAATTTAAGAAAAGTAAGACAGGGTGTCGTTATCAGTAACAAAATGGATAAAACCATTGTTATTGCTGCTAAGTTCAAGGAGAAGCACCCTATATATGGTAAGTTTGTTCAGAAGACAAAGAAGTACCATGCTCACGATGAGAAGAACGAGGCTAATGTAGGCGATACGGTTCTCATTATGGAAACTCGTCCTTTGAGCAAGACAAAGAGATGGAGATTAGTTCAAATTGTAGAAAAAGCTAAGTAATTATGATACAATCAGAATCAAGACTTACAGTATGTGATAACAGCGGTGCTCGTGAAGCGAAGTGCATCCGTGTGCTGGGTGGTACGGGCCGTCGTTATGCAAGTGTTGGTGACGTTATCGTAGTTGCTGTACAGAACGTCATCCCGTCAAGTGAATTGAAAAAGGGTGCAGTATCAAAGGCTTTGATCGTCCGCACTAAGAAGGAAATCCGTCGCGCTGATGGTTCTTACATCCGCTTCGACGACAACGCATGTGTATTGCTCAACAATGCTGGTGAAATCCGCGGTAGCCGTATCTTCGGTCCCGTAGCCCGTGAGTTGCGTGCAGTGAACATGAAGGTTGTTTCTTTGGCACCTGAGGTTCTTTAATTATTAATCAGAATAATAAAATGGCAAAATTCCATATAAAGAAAGACGATAAAGTTATCGTTCTTGCCGGTGCTGATAAGGGTAAGAGTGGTAAGGTGCTTAAGGTACTCGTTGACAAGGAGCGTGCTATTGTGGAAGGCATTAATATGGTTTCCAAAAGTACAAAGCCATCTGCAGCAAGTCCTCAGGGCGGCATTATCAAGCAGGAGGCTCCTATTCATATCTCAAATTTAAGTCTGGTCGATCCTAAGAGCGGTAAGGCCACTCGCATCAAGATTGAGCGTGAAGGTAAGACCGTTAAGCGTATCGCTAAAAAGTCTGGGGAGGAAATTAAGTAATGGATACAGCACAGTTAAAGAAACAGTATAAGGAGCAGATAGCTCCTGAACTTCAGAAGCAGTTCAACTATACTTCTGCAATGCAGATTCCTGTCCTGAAGAAGATTGTTATCAATCAGGGGCTCGGAGATGCTACCCAAGACAAGAAGATAATCGAAGTTGCTATTAACGAGATTTCTTCTATTACAGGCCAGAAGGCGGTTGCTACTTATTCTAGAAAGGATATAGCTAACTTCAAGCTTCGTAAGAAGATGCCTATCGGTGTGATGGTAACATTGCGTCGTGAGCGTATGTATGAGTTCCTTGAGAAACTTGTTCGTGTGTCTTTGCCACGTATTCGTGACTTCAAGGGTATTGAGAGCAAGTTTGATGGTCGTGGTAACTACACTTTGGGTATTACTGAGCAAATCATTTTCCCGGAAATAAACATCGATCAGGTTGACCGCATGCAGGGTATGAACATCACTTTTGTAACTTCGGCTCAGACTGATGAGGAAGGGTATGCTCTGCTCAAGGCTTTCGGCCTTCCATTCAAGAACGCTAAAAACGACTAAGAGATATGGCAAAAGAATCAATGAAAGCTCGCGAGGTAAAGCGCGCAAAGCTCGTTGCTCGTTATGCTGAGAAGCGTGCAGCTTTGAAGAAGATTATCGCAACTTCTAATGATTTAGCTGAGGCTTACGAGGCTGCTCGTAAGTTGCAGTCTATTCCAAAGAATGCGAATCCTATCCGTCTTCATAACCGTTGCAAGGTAACTGGTCGTCCAAAGGGATATATCCGTCAATTCGGTCTCTCTCGTATCCAGTTCCGCGAAATGGCTTCACAGGGTCTCATTCCCGGAGTGAGGAAGGCAAGCTGGTAAGTTTATCCTGCGGCATGCTTGGCATGTAAATGCCGAGTATGACGCTTGATTACAAAGCATTTTTTAATATTGTCGGGGTAGTCCCGATTAATTAAACATTTATATTTTATGACAGATCCAATAGCAGATTATCTGACAAGACTCAGAAATGCAATCATGGCTCATCACCGTGTAGTTGAGGTTCCTGCGTCTAACTTGAAGAAGTCTATCACAAAGATTCTCTTTGAGAAGGGTTACATCTTGAACTACAAGTTCGTTGAAGATGGGCCACAGGGTACAATCAAGGTCGCACTGAAGTACGACCCAGTGACCAAGCAGAATGCAATCAAGAAACTGAAGCGCGTTTCTACGCCGGGTCTTCGCCAGTATACTGGCTACAAAGACATGCCGAGAGTAATAAACGGACTTGGAATTGCCATCATTTCCACGTCAAAGGGTGTTATGACTAACAAGGAAGCAGCCGTCGAGAAAATTGGTGGTGAGGTTCTTTGCTACATTTATTAATTGGAGGATTGAATATGTCAAGAATAGGAAAATTGCCAATTAGTGTTCCTGCTGGCGTTACTATTACACAGAAGGATAATGTTGTAACCGTCAAGGGTCCCAAAGGAGAACTCTCACAATATGTTGATCCTTCTATCAAGATGAATGTTGAAGAGGGCCAGATAATTTTTGAGGTTGATGAGAATAGTCCGGTGAACTACAAGCAGAAGCAGGCTTTTCACGGTCTGTATCGTTCGTTGGTAAACAATATGGTTGTAGGTGTCAGCGAAGGTTATACCAAGACTTTGGAGTTGGTCGGTGTAGGTTACCGTGTTTCCAACCAAGGCAACTTGGTAGAGTTCTCTTTAGGTTATACACACCCCATTTTCATTCAGCTTCCGAAAGAAGTTAAGGTTGAAACAAAGAGTGAGCGTAATCAGAACCCTATTATCACTCTCGAATCGGCTGACAAGCAACTGCTTGGTCTCATCTGTGCTAAGATTCGTTCTTTCCGTATGCCTGAACCTTATAAGGGTAAGGGTATCCTGTTTAAGGGTGAGGTTATTCGCAGAAAGTCTGGTAAGACGGCTGCAGCTAAGTAACTTTAATAATTCATTACGATTATGACAACAAAGAAAGAACAAAGAAGACTTAAGATAAAGTTCCGCATTCGTAAGAGTGTGAACGGTACTGCTGAACGCCCACGCCTGAGCGTCTTCCGCAGCAATAAGCAGATTTATGCACAGGTTATTAATGATCTGACAGGAACAACTCTTGCTTCGGCTTCCTCACTTGGCCTTGAAAAGATGGCAAAGATAGAGCAGGCTAAGAAAGTTGGTGCGCTTGTAGCCGAAAAGGCTGTCGCCGTTGGTGTAGAGCAGGTTGTTTTTGACCGTAACGGTTATCTTTATCACGGCCGTGTTCAAGCTTTGGCTGACGGTGCACGTGAGGGAGGACTTAAATTCTAAACGATTATGGCAATGAATAAAGTAAAAGTAAATAGTGACGTTGAACTGAAGGACCGTCTGGTTGCTATTAACCGTGTAACCAAGGTTACTAAGGGTGGTCGTACTTTCACATTCGCAGCTATCGTCGTTGTAGGTGACGGTAAAGGCGTTATCGGTTGGGGACTTGGCAAGGCTGGAGAAGTTACTGCTGCTATACAGAAAGGTACAGATGCAGCCAAGAAGAACCTCGTAAAGGTTTCTGTTCTTAAGGGTACAGTTCCTCATGAGGTTGAAACACGCTTTGGTGGTGCTCAGGTGCTTCTTAAGCCGGCTGCTGCCGGTACTGGTCTGAAGGCGGGTGGTGCTATGCGTGCTGTACTTGAGAGTGCAGGTGTTACTGATGTGATAGCAAAGTCTAAGGGATCTTCCAATCCTCACAACCTTGTAAAGGCTACTATTGCTGCTCTCGCTTTGATGCGCGATGCCTATACGGTAGCCGGTGAGCGTGGTATCGGTATGGATAAAGTATTTAACGGTTAACTATAAGGAGATATAAAACTATGGCAACAATTAAGATAAAGCAGATAAAGAGCCGCATCAATGCTCCGAAGGATCAGAAAGCAACTCTTCTTGCCTTGGGTCTTCACAAGATAGCTCAGGTTGTTGAGGTAGAGGATACTCCAAGCAGCCGTGGTATGATCCGCAAGGTACATCATCTGGTATCAGTAATTGATTAATTAATCTTTATAAAGGAAACAATAATTATGAAATTAAATAATTTGAAACCAGCTGCTGGCTCTACACATTCGCGTCGTCGTATTGGCCGTGGTCCCGGTTCGGGACTTGGTGGTACTTCTACCCGTGGACACAAGGGTGCTAAGGCTCGCTCTGGCTATAAGAGAAAGATAGGTTTCGAAGGTGGTCAGATGCCGCTCCAGCGTCGTATACCGAAGGCTGGCTTCAAGAATATCAACCATAAGGAATACTATGCTGTAAACCTTTCTACTCTTCAGGAACTTGCAGAGAAGAAGAACCTTACCAAGATTGGCATTGCCGAGTTAGTGGCAGCTGGTCTGACTAATGGCAAGGAACTCGTCAAGATTCTTGGTAAGGGTGAACTGAAGGCAAAGGTTGATGTAGAAGCTAATGCTTTCTCAAAGACTGCCGAAGAAGCTATCAAGGCAGTAGGTGGTAACACAACTATAATCTAAGTTAATGAAAAAGTTTATTGAGACACTGAAGAACTGTTGGAAGATTGAGGATTTGCGTCAGCGACTCCTTATCACCATTCTGTTTACGGCTATTTACCGATTTGGCTCGTTCGTTGTACTTCCCGGTATAAATCCGAACCAGCTTGAGAAATTGCAGTCACAGACGGCTGGCGGCCTTATGTCGCTGTTGGACATGTTCTCCGGTGGTGCATTTTCCCATGCGTCTATTTTTGCATTAGGAATTATGCCATACATCTCAGCTTCAATCGTTATGCAGCTTCTCGCCATCGCTGTACCTTATTTCCAAAAGATGCAGCGAGAGGGTGAGAGCGGGCACAAGAAGATTAACTGGTATACGCGTAGCCTGACAGTATTTATTCTGTTCTTTCAGGCGCCGTCCTACTTGTTTAATCTGAAAGCAACGTCGGCTGCTGCCCTTGCTACGGGCATCAGCTGGACGGGCTTCATGATTCCAGCGGCAATTATACTTGCTGCTGGTTCAATGTTTATCTTGTGGCTCGGTGAGCGCATTACCGATAAGGGAGTAGGTAATGGTATATCTCTGATTATCATGATTGGCATTATTGCCCGTCTTCCACAGGCTTTCTTCCAAGAAATCAGCAGTAGATTTACTGCTATCTCTGGTGGTGGTATTGTGATGTTCATCATTGAGATTATCATCCTTTATGCAGTTGTATGTGCCTCTATTCTCCTGACGCAAGGTACTCGCAAGGTTCCTGTTCAGTATGCAAAGAGAGTTGTCGGCAATAAGCAATATGGTGGTGCACGTCAGTACATTCCGTTGAAGCTGTTTGCTGCTAACGTAATGCCTATTATCTTTGCTCAGGCATTGATGTTTATTCCGTTGGCCATCGTACAGTATTCTACCGACAATGCAAGTCCCGTTCTTCAGTCCCTGATGAATACAAAGAGCTTGCTGTATAATTCGGTTTATGTAATCCTTGTGATTGCGTTTACCTATTTCTATACAGCCATCACGCTCAATCCTACTCAGATGGCAGAAGATATGAAGCGTAATAATGGTTTCATTCCGGGTGTTAAGCCGGGTAAGGATACTGCTGAGTACATTGATACGGTTATGTCCCGTATTACTGGCCCGGGTTCTCTTTTTATAGCTTTTATTGCGATAATGCCGGCCTTGGTTGGTTGGCTCAATGTTCAGGATGCGTTTGGTCAGTTCTTCGGTGGAACCTCCTTGCTGATTCTCGTCGGTGTTGTCATTGACACGCTTCAGCAGATAGAGTCTCACATGATGATGCGCCATTACGACGGTCTCTTGAACTCTGGGCATACCCGTGGCGGTAACGGCGTTGCTGCTTATTAATCTTTTTCTTGAGAAATGAATATATTTCTGAAGACTGAAGATGAAATCGATTTAATGCGAAAGGCCAACCATCTTGTAGGCAGAACGCTTGCGGAGGTTGGCCGTCACATAAAACCGGGGGTATCAACTTTAGAGTTGGACAGAATTGCCGAGGAGTTTATTCGCGACAATGGAGCTGTCCCCACTTTCAAGGGATTCCCCAATCCGTATGGCGGTCCGTTTCCCGGTAGTATTTGTACTTCGGTTAACGATATTGTAGTTCATGGTGTCCCAAGCGACAAAGTCATTCTGAAAGAGGGCGATATTATCTCAGTTGACTGCGGCACATTACTGGATGGTTTCAATGGCGACAGCTGCTACACATTTTGTGTAGGCGAAGTTGCCCCAGAAGTAATGAAGTTGCTCCAGACGACGAAAGAGTCTCTCTATAAGGGTATTGAGGCAGCGCAAGCTGGTCATCACGTTGGCGACATCGGGTCGGCTGTCCAAGACTATTGTGAGGCTGAGGGCTATGGTGTTGTACGTGAACTTACAGGGCACGGGATAGGACGCGACATGCACGAGGATCCACAGATTCCCAATTATGGGCGACGTGGCAATGGCACCATGCTTAAAGCAGGTATGTGTATAGCCATAGAGCCTATGATTACGATGGGAGACCGTAAGATTGCGATGTTGCAAGACAGGTGGAGTATCATCACTTGCGACCGAAAGCCTGCAGCTCATTTTGAGCATACCATCGCCATCCGCAAGGGAAAGGCTGAGATTCTCTCTTCGTTTGAGGAAGTAGAACATTTAGAAGGACAAAATTTTTAAGACAATATGGCAAAGCAATCTGCAATAGAGCAGGACGGAATCATCATGGAGCACTTTCCAATGCCATGTTCCGTGTAGAGTTGGAGAATGGTGTGGACATTACCGCCCATATTTCTGGCAAGATGAGAATGCATTACATCAAGATACTTCCGGGAGACAAGGTTAAGGTCGAGATGAGTCCCTATGACTTGACAAAAGGCAGAATCGTTTTCAGATACAAATAAACAACATAGAGATATGAAGACAAGAACATCATTAAAGAAGCGTACAGCAGACTGCAAAATTGTTCGTCGCAAGGGTCGTCTGTTCGTTATCAACAAGAAGAATCCTAAGTTCAAATTACGTCAAGGCTAAAGTTAAAAAAGTGCAAATGGTAAGTGGAACGATAAATTATGCTTACCTTTGTGCGCTTTTAGGCACGAACGTAACATTTTAATCAATTTTTCAATCAATGGCAATAAGAATTGTTGGAGTAGATTTGCCCCAGAATAAGCGTGGCGAAATCGCATTGACCTATATCTATGGTATTGGTCGAAGTAGTTCAGCAAAGATATTGGATAAGGCCGGCATCAGCCGCGACTGAAGGTCAGCGAATGGTCTGACGATCAGGCTGCCAAAATCCGTGAAATTATCGGCGCTGAATTCAAAGTAGAAGGTGATCTCCGTTCAGAGATTCAGATGAACATCAAGCGTCTCATGGACATAGGTTGCTATCGTGGAGTTAGACATCGTAATGGTCTTCCTGTTCGCGGTCAGAGTACTAAGAACAATGCTCGTACCCGCAAGGGAAAGAAGAAGACTGTTGCTAATAAGAAAAAGGCTACTAAGTAAGATTTAGTTGAGAGTTGAGAGTTGGAGAGCGGGCACGAGTCCTTCCTCATTGACTTATAGACTTGATACTGTTAGACTAAAAAAGAATTATGGCAAAGAAAACAGCAACATCTAAGAAGAGAAATGTACGTGTTGACGCACTCGGTCAGCTTCACGTTCACAGTTCATTCAATAACATTATTGTATCTTTGGCTAACAACGAAGGTCAGGTTATTTCTTGGTCTTCAGCTGGTAAGATGGGATTCCGTGGATCAAAGAAGAACACTCCCTATGCTGCACAGATGGCAGCAGAGGATTGTGCTAAGGTAGCTTTCGATCTCGGTCTTCGCAAGGTTAAGGCATACGTAAAAGGTCCGGGTAACGGTCGTGAGAGCGCAATCCGTGCAGTGAACGCATCCGGTATTCAGGTTACTGAAATCGTTGACGTTACTCCGTTGCCACACAACGGCTGCCGTCCTCCTAAGCGTCGTCGTGTATAATCACATCTTATAACAATTAAAAGAATTCATATTAATTATGGCAAGATACATTGGTCCAAAATCACGAATCGCCCGCCGCTTCGGTGAGCCTATCTTCGGTGCAGATAAGGTATTAGCTAAGAGAAACTTCCCTCCGGGGCAGCATGGCAACAACCGTCGCCGCAAGGTGTCTGAGTATGGTGCTCAGCTCGCAGAGAAGCAGAAGGCTAAATATACTTACGGTGTATTGGAGCGTCAGTTCCGCAATATGTTCGACAAGGCTGCCAAGGCTGACGGTATCACTGGTGAGGTGCTCCTTCAGAACCTCGAAAGCCGTCTGGACAACGTTGTGTTCCGTCTTGGTCTCGCTCCTACGCGTGCAGCTGCCCGTCAGCTCGTCAGCCACAAGCACATTGTCGTTAACGGTCAGGTGGTAAATATTGCTTCCTATCATGTTAAGACTGGTGATGTTGTTGGTGTACGCGAGAAGGCTAAGTCTCTCGAAGTTATCGAGGCTGCTCTTGCAGGTTTCAATCACAGCAAGTATCCTTGGATAGAGTGGGACGAGAACAGCAAGAGTGGCAAGTTCCTTCACAAGCCAGACCGTGCTGACATCCCCGAGAACATTAAGGAGCAGTTAATCGTTGAGTTGTACTCTAAACAATAAATCATTAAATTAATGGCGATATTAGCATTTCAAAAACCTGATAAAGTTGTGATGCTGGAGGCTAATGACCAGTTCGGCAAGTTCGAATTCCGTCCTCTTGAGCCTGGCTTCGGCGTTACCATCGGTAATGCGTTGCGCCGCATCCTCCTTTCATCGCTGGAGGGCTATGCTATCAATACCATCCGTATAGCTGGTGTTGAGCATGAATTTTCTTCAGTACCGGGTGTTAAGGAAGATGTTACCAACATCATCTTGAATCTCAAGCAAGTTCGATTCAAGCAAGTAGTAGAAGAATTCGAGAATGAGAAAGTTAGTATCACCGTAGAGAATTCCACCGAATTCAAAGCAGGTGATATCGGTAAGTACCTGACTGGATTTGAAGTGTTAAACCCTGATTTGGTGATTTGTCATTTAGACTCCAAGGCTTCGATGCAGATAGACCTTACAATCAATAAGGGACGTGGTTATGTTCCTGCTGAGGAAAACCGTGAGTTCTGCACCGACGTGAATGTACTCCCAATCGATTCCATCTACACCCCAATACGTAACGTGAAGTATGCGGTTGAGCCGTATCGTGTCGAGCAAAAGACCGACTACGATAAACTCGTTCTTGAGGTTACGACCGATGGTTCCATCCACCCGAAAGATGCGCTGAAGGAAGCAGCAAAAATTCTTATCTATCACTTCATGTTGTTCTCCGACGAGAAGATTACGCTCGAGAATCCTGATCAGGAGGGCAACCAAGAGTTTGACGAGGAAGTGCTGCACATGCGCCAGTTGCTTAAGACTAAGCTCACTGATTCAAGTCTTAACCTTAGTGTCCGCGCTCTCAACTGCCTCAAGGCTGCTGATGTAGAGACACTTGGCGACTTGGTACAGTACAACAAGACTGACCTCCTGAAGTTCCGCAACTTCGGTAAGAAATCGCTCTCTGAGCTTGATGATTTGCTCGAGAGTCTGAATCTGTCGTTTGGAACCGACATTACAAAGTATAAACTGGACAAGGAATAAGAGTTGACAAGTCTGCAAGTCAGACGAGTTGACAGGTTTGTCCACAACAAGTTAAAAACAAAATGAGACATAATAAGAAATTCAACCATTTGGGTCGTACTGCCGATCATCGTGCAGCCATGCTCGCTAACATGGCCATATCGCTGATTCAGCACAAAAGAATCACTACGACCCTCGCAAAGGCCAAGGCTCTGAAGAAGTATGTAGAGCCGCTGATTACCAAGGCAAAGGAAGATACAACCAACTCTCGTCGTGTTGTTTTCCGCTATTTGCAGGATAAGAGAGCGGTTACTGAACTCTTCAAGGAGATTTCTGTCAAGGTAGCTGACCGTCCGGGTGGCTATACTCGCGTTATCAAGCTCGGAACCCGTCAGGGCGACGCTGCCCCTATCGCTTTCATCGAGTTGGTAGACTACGATGAGAACATGGCAAAGACTCCGAAGGCTGAAGCCAAGAAAACTCGCCGTAGCCGTCGTCCGGCTAAGAAGGCAGCAGAGACTGAAGCTCCAGCAGCTGAAGCACCTGTAGCTGAAGAGGCAAAGGCTGAATAATTCGCAAGTAATATCTCTATCAATAAGGAACTCCCGGCACTTTTGTGTCGGGAGTTTTTTAGTGCTCTAACCTTAGATGGTGAATCTTCATCTTATGACTATGAGAACTTGAAAGTGCATCAAGCCCCTTTTCTTATTATTAGTTTTCAAATACAAAGATAATAAAATTGGGGACTTATATACTTTTATAGGACAGAGCCTGAAGTTAGCCATATTCTCGTATGCGCAAATGAGGATAAATAATTATTTTCGCAAAATCTGCTAAGGTTAGGGTAATTATTTGTAATTTTGTAAATTCAAATGTCTTTACTAATTTACAGGCTATATTATCTAATGTGTGGTTATCATACATTGTGAAAATGGCTATAATGTAAGTGAAACTTTCAATAATGCATAATTTACCTCAACATCCCCAACTTAATGTATTCGAAGGCTTTGCTGGTTATGGGGGGGCTTCTTTTGGATTAATCCGGGCAGGAATAAACCATAATGTAGTTGGCTTTTCCGAAGTCGATGCTGATGCGGTTGAATTATATAGGTACAATTTCCCTAATGTGCATAATTTTGGAGATATAACCCAAATTGATGCAGAAAGTCCAGATTTTCCAGATTTTGATTTGTTTACCGGGGGATTTCCATGTCAACCTTTTTCTACTGTCGGCAAAAGACAAGGTCAAGACGATGAACGTGGACGAGGTACGCTATTTGGAGATATTGTAAGAGTCTGTGAAGCGAAACATCCAAGTTATGTCCTTCTTGAAAATGTAAAAGGCTTAAAGACTGGGAAGATGAAAGCCACATTTGAGGTCATATTGGACGAACTTCATAGAATAGGCTATGATACTCGTTATGCAGTTCTAAATTCAAAAGATTATGGTATTCCTCAAACGAGGGAGAGGTTGTGGATATTTGGATTCTTGGGACAACTTCCTGAAGATTTCGAGTTAGAGCCTCCTCATCAACCATTATATGGATATTTGGCAGACTTCCTTGACAGGCATCCTGCTGCTGATTTGTATAAAACGCAGGCACAAATAGATAGGATTCACGAAATACATCATAATGATACTTTTGATGTAGACGAACCCTTGTGCTATGACATTTACAATCGTAAAATCCGAACCGATAGGCTAAGTATGACAATAACTCCGCCTGAACATAATGTTATTAGGATTATTGAGCCTATGATTGATGGTAAAGAGCGGTTTAGAAAATTATCTCTTGATGAACATTTTCGACTGATGGGTTTTCGTTTGGATGACGAGGAACGGGAAATCCTATTCCCTCCAACGCAGAATTACACGAGATTAGGCCGGCGTGCAGGTAATGGATGGGATGTCAATCTTGTTGGAATATTATTAAATCACATCTTTTGGCAGTTGTTATGAGAATAGATATTACATCTTTGTGCTTTGGTTTTAAGATTACCAAAGAAAACGATAGTGGTACTCCTGCTTGGGCTACTTCGATAGGGCAGGCTCCTAAAGGAGTATGTTATATAGAAACATCACGCCCGGGGTTGGATAATCTTGTTTATGGCATGATGTATAATGCCCATTCGGATTTTTCAGAGCTAAAGGTTAGGGGGATTCCCGGTATTGAAAAGAAAGAAGAGCCTCGAGGAGACAGAGAACGTATGATGTTTTCTGTTTTCAAGCGTGTTTTTGTCAATGGCAAATTGGTTGATGGCTGGTACACCCTTACTTATGAACGAGAGAATACCGAAAGCCACAAGAACAGAATACATATTTGCTATGCAAAATATATTACCTATAAAGGACATTCTAATAAAGAAACCTTGCGTAATATGGCACAGGTTTTGGAATGTACAGAGGATGCTTGTTGGTTTGTTACAGATATATCAGTAGTAGACCAGACAGAATTACATTTTACTGCGATTGTCGTAAATCCGTATAAGAACGAAGTTTATAGTAGTTCGCAAGTAAGAAAACAGGTTTGGGAAGCATTAGTTCCTGATTTACATGTACCGAATGTAATCAATCCTACTTACCGCCCCTATATCACTGCAGCCAAGTCCAAGCCTTTCCTGTTGCTTGCCGGCATATCCGGCACGGGCAAGAGCCGTATAGTCAGGGAGTTGGCAAGGGCCTGCTGGGACATGGATTCGGAAGAGTATAGTGCGCAGAATCTGCGGAACTTCGAGATTGTGCAGGTGAAGCCGAACTGGCACGATTCCAGTGAGCTGATAGGATATGTAAGCAGGGTGGGTGTGAAGCCCTCCTTTGTGGCAGGCGACTTCCTGAAATTTGTTGCCAAGGCGTGGGAAAATCCTGATATTCCCCATTTCCTCTGCCTTGACGAGATGAACCTTGCGCCCGTAGAGCAATATTTTGCTGAATATCTCAGCGTAATAGAGTCGCGCCGGAGACATGAGGACGGAACGGTAAAGACCGACCCGATACTGAAGAAAAACAAGGAAGACTGGTACAGGGTGTTGACCGACGAACTGACAACAAGCGGAGAACTCCGTATGCAGTTCCTCAACGAGGGGATAACCCTGCCTGAAAACCTTATCGTTGTGGGAACGGTTAATATGGACGAAACCACTTTCTCGTTCTCGCGGAAAGTGCTCGACCGTGCCATGACCATCGAGATGAACAAGGTTGACCTGACCAGCGGACTTGCTAACCGTTTTGAGCCTATAGGTAAATTGTCATGTGCCGAGCTTGTAGGAACTAAAGTTGAGGGAGTAGATGTCTACGAGGAAAACAGAGAAGTCTGCGACACCGTCATCGCCTACCTGCAAGCCGTAAACGACTGTCTGGACGGTACGCCTTTCAAGATAGGCTACCGCACGCGCAACGAATCCCTGCTCTATGTTGTCAATAATCTGCCCTATCGGAACGATGGTGAGGAAGAGGGCGTGGTGATAGCCCGTGCGCTTGATGAGATAACCAACATGAAAATCCTCCCCCGTATTGAGGGCGACGAGACAAAGGTGAGCCGTGAGTTCCTCGCATCGCTTGGAGATACGATAGCCAACGGGTTGGAGAAGGTGTCGGGCAAGAAGTATGCCGACCATACTGCAAGTGATAATGATACGGTTCTGTCCATCTCGATGGCAAAGCTGACGGAGATGACCATCAGACTTGGCATGGGCTATACAAGCTTTTGGAGTTGACGCTATGGAGCTTCTGACGATACGACATAAAGACTTTACGATGAGCATCGAATGTAGTAAGTTTGATGCCATTTGGGGAAAGGCCGTGCAGAACATTGGTGCTGCGCGGCTGCTTTCTACCTATACGTGGACAGACGGAGTAGAGTCGGTGGTCAGGAGCGACGACAGTGGCGAGGTACAGCTCCAACAGGGGCAGGCGGCTCCTGCGGTCTTTTTCGACAATGCCGACTATCCTGTCTGGGTGGAGTTTGCCAATGGCGTAAGGGAAGCGAGTTTCGGCTCTATGCTGCAAAGTGAGAATGAAAGGTTTGGATTCCGTCGTGGCATACTGGCCGGATTCGTCAACTACGGCAATGAGGTGGGCCGGAGCGAAATAGCCATCTCTTACCGTGTCGGCACAGAGACCAGACGGTTTGTATTCGGTTTCGAGGTGCTGAGCACGAAACTCGACTATCACGACCACTGGCGGAAGATGGTGGAAGACATTGAAGCCGAATACCGCATGCTTTCGCTCGATTTCATGCGACGCACCTTCCACGGCTTTACGCCCGACACAAGGGAGAAACGCCCGAATTGGTTTGGTGGAGCATCTTTCAGGGCGAGCAGCGAAAGTTTCTGCAGGCCTGCCGCAACATTGTGGAACGTCCGCGTCGCCGTCTACATGGACATAAGGTCTATCTGCGTGCCGACCAGCTGAAGCATGTCCCGACAATGATAGAGAACGAACTGGCCGAGCATCGCATGGAGCATGCCCACCGTTATTGCGTGGAAGAACAGCTGCAGAGCAACGATACACAGGAGAACCGTTTCCTGAAATATGCACTCCGTCATATAGCCGGCAGATACGACGAATTGCGGCAGCGCATTGAGGCTGTCAAGAATATATCCGATGTCCTGAAGGCCGATATGCTGTCGACCCTCCACGCCATGCGGTGCCTTTGCCGACATCCTTTCTTCCGCACGGTCGGCAGTTTCAAGGGCCTTTCACAGGAGAGCCTTGTCCTTCAGAAAGCTACCGGGTATAGTCAGGTTTACCGCACGTGGCATTTGCTCCGGCGTGCCTATTCGCTCAACGATGGCATTTATCGCCTGCAATCGAAGGACATTGCCACACTCTACGAGATTTGGTGCTTCATAGAGGTCAGCCACATCGTGCGCCATCTGCTGGGACTGAACGCTGACGAGGTGGAGCACCGCAACCGGACGGAGCTGAGCGGCATGTTTACGTGGACACTCGGAAAAGGTGGGCACTCGCGCATCCTCTTCAGAAAAGACGATGTAGAACTGGCGGAACTTATCTACAACCCGAAGCATGTCGAGCGCGAGAACGACATTGTCAGCATTTCGTATCTGGTATCGCCAACCGTGGCACAAAAGCCCGACATTGTGCTTCAGCTCACCAAGAACGACCTTAGCCGGGGCATGAAGATGACCTATCTTTTCGACGCCAAGTACCGAATAGACGGGAAAGCCGGCAGCGTGGACATACCGCCCGAAGACGCCATCAACCAAATGCACCGCTACCGCGATGCCATCTACTATAGGGAATATGATGCCGCACCGCTGAAGAAAGAGGTGATAGGCGGCTATATCCTCTTCCCCGGCGGTGGAGAGCCTGCCGACGTGGAGGTCTCCAAATTCTACAAGACCATAGGAGAGGTGAATATCGGTGCCTTTCCCCTTCGTCCGAACGACGGGCGCAACCGTCGGTTGCTCGAGGATTTTATCCGAAGCCTGATAGAACGGAAGTCTACTGAGACCATCTCGCAGGTTATTCCACAGAAAGGAACGTTTGTCGAGGTGGGCGACCGCGTACTTGTCGGACTCGTAAAGCCCAACAGCCGCCGCGGCTATCTTGACGGATTCAAAGACGGAAAGGCCGTGCGCTACTATACCGGCTCGCACTTCCCCACTACGATAGCCCTGCAAGACCTTCACTTCTTCGTGCCTTACGTCAAGGGGCTGGGCATCCGCGACGTCTACGAGATAACGCGCATACGGACCATTGCCGCCAGCGAGGTGAAGCAGACAGAGGGCGACGGGGCTGCCGTAAACGACATCCGGCTGACCTTTGAGCTTAAGTTCAGTCGGAGACTGTCTGACGGATGGCAAAGGATAGACACCCACGGAATGATAGACTACACCTTCTTCGATACGACTTTTGAGGGCATAGGGCAGCTTATGGGGCTTTAGCGATGGTCTGTTCTGGCCTTATGTCGGAGGGAGTTTCCACGGCCTGATAGCAGAAGGGACAGAGGGACAAAATCGAAGTGCCGTTTTCGCCATGCGAAAACGGCACTTTCGTTGTATGAAAGCGGCACTTTCGTTCTGCGGGTCGGGCAGGATGGTGAATGGGGAAGTTTACTACGACCGGTTGGGAGCACCGGAATTGTAAATGCAGCAAATAAATATTGGTAGGAGGGTGTTAGTTTGGCATATATTTTGTAATTTTGTAGGATAAAGTGAAGAGTGGATGATGCTTCCCGGGCATTGGCTTCCCCGTGCTGCCCTTGTCTCACGTAAGTTCATGGAGAGGGGAGGATGGTTGGCATGCAGGGTGTCTGCTGCTGTGTGGAGGTTTTGTTTGGACAGGCTCTTCATCATCAGGAAACGAAACATTAAATACGCAATCAATGAATACAAAAGAAACTCCCGTCTTGCTGCTGACCGGCTATCTCGGCAGCGGAAAGACAACACTCGTCAACCGAATCCTCGCCAATGAGAAGGGAATCAGGTTTGCCGTTATCGTCAACGACATCGGCGAAGTGAACATCGACGCCAGTCTCATAGAGTCGGGTGGGGTAGTCGGTCAGAAAGACGACTCCCTCGTTGCCCTTCAGAACGGCTGCATCTGCTGCACTCTGAAGATGGATTTGGTACAGCAAATCAGCGAGATAGTAGGTCAGCAGAAGTTCGACTATATAGTCATTGAGCGAGCGGCATCTGCGAACCTGCACCTATTGCACAGACCATCTGTGCCTATCCGCAGATGTATCCCGACTTTGCCAAGAGCGGCAAGGCTGTGCTCGACTCTATCGTCACGGTGGTGGACGCTCGCCGCATGTGCGATGAGTTCTCGGCAGGCAACGACCTGTTGAAGAACGACCTCGGTGAGGACGATTTGGAGAACCTGCTCATTCAGCAGATAGAGTTCTGCAACATTATCCTCTTAAATAAGGTGGACGACGTAGACAAGGAGGAGTTGGGCATGGTGCGCAGTATCATCCGTTCGCTACAGCCCAAGGCCGAAATCATAGAGTGCAACTATGGCGACGTGGAACTCGACAAGATTCTCAATACCCGCTCGTTCGACTTCGACAAGGTGGCAACTTCGGCCTCGTGGATAGCCGCCATTGAGGGCGAAGCTGACGAAGATGAGGACGACGACCATCATGACGGGCATCATCATCACGCCCACGACGAAGCCGGAGAACACCATCATCACGGTCACCATCACCACCATCACCATGGTTTGGAGAACGAGGAGAGCGGAGAGGCACTGGAGTATAACATCCAGACTTTTGTCTACTACAACCGCCGCCCGTTCGACATTAACTTTTTCGACGACTTCGTGGCACGCAAATGGCCGAAGAGCATCATCCGCTGCAAGGGACTTTGCTATTTCGAGAGCGAGAAGGACATCTGCTATGTCTTTGAGCAGGCAGGCCGTCAGGTCAATCTCCGCAATGTCGGGCAGTGGTATGCGACAATGCCGCAGTTCGAGCTGAAGGAGTTTCTCAAGCAGAATCCGCAGGCGCTCAAGGATTGGGAAGAGCCTTACGGCGACCGCATGCAAAAACTGGTCTTCATTGGTCAGAATCTCGACAAGGAGGCTATTGCGAAAGCTCTCGACCTGTGCTTGGTGAAATAGGGAGGAATACGGCCGTCCCCTCGTGCAGTTTCTCTTCGGGGAAAGACTGCGTTAGGGGGTGGCTCTTGTTTTCCCCGTGCGGCAGTACCTGTGTGCTTTGCGTAGGTTTTGTTCCATTTCCGGAGGATTCGGGTTCTTGTTCGCAAATACTTTGTTTTCGACAAAAAAGCAAGGTATTTACTTCTCGCCCTCCCTTTTGGTTGCAAAAGCGATGTTTCTTAATGATTTTGCAATGTGCAGACTCGGAAAACGGTGCATTGCAGACTCCTCTCCGTTATGGCCGGATGTAAAAAAGACGGCATTTTCTTTGGTAGTTTGAATTTTTTGGGATATATTTGCGGTATCATTAGACAACTGATACTAATCAATAAATAATTAAAAATCAACTTTACTATGGAAGTCGTAAAAATTATGCAGGCTTTGGAGCAGAAGCATCCGGGCGAGTCAGAGTACTTACAGGCAGTTCAGGAAGTTCTCGAGTCTATCGAGGAAGTGTACAATCAGCACCCTGAGTTCGAGAAGGCAAAGATTGTTGAAAGAATGGTTGAGCCGGAGCGTATCTTCACTTTCCGTGTTACATGGATTGACGATAAGGGCGAAGTACAGACAAACCTCGGCTATCGCGTACAGTTCAACAGCGCAATTGGCCCGTATAAGGGTGGTCTCCGTTTCCACAAGGCTGTTACTCCTTCAATGCTGAAGTTCCTCGGCTTCGAGCAGACATTCAAGAATGCTTTGACAACACTCCCAATGGGCGGTGGCAAGGGTGGATCTGATTTCGACCCAGTAGGCAAGTCTGAAGCTGAGATTATGCGTTTCTGTCAGGCCTTCATGCTTGAGTTGAAGCACAATATCGGCCCGGATCAGGATATTCCTGCAGGCGACGTAGGCGTTGGTGGCCGCGAAATCGGTTACATGAACGGTATGTACCAGAAGCTCACACGTCAGTATCACACTGGTGTGCTCACAGGCAAGGGCCTGACATGGGGTGGTTCTTTCTTCCGTCCTGAGGCTACAGGTTACGGTGCACTCTACTTCACAGAGCACCTCCTCAAGAAGGCCGGCAAGGACATCAAGGGCAAGAAGGTTGCTCTCTCCGGCTTCGGTAACGTGGCTTGGGGTGCTGCTCAGAAGACCACCGAGTTGGGTGGTAAGGTTGTAGCTATCTCTGGTCCTGACGGTGTTTGCGAGATTCCTGAAGGCATCACCACAGAGATGATTGACTATATGCTCGAAATGCGTTCTTCTAACCGTAACAAGGTTGAAGACATGGCAACCAAGTTCCCGGGCAAGGCTAAGTTCACCGCAGGCAAGAAGGCTTGGAGCGTTCCTTGCGACATCGCTCTTCCTTGCGCATTCCAGAACGAGCTGAGCGAGGACGACGCCAAGGAGCTGAAGGCTAATGGCTGCTGGTGCTGCTGCGAAGTTTCCAACATGGGTTGCCAGCCGGGTGCTATCCACTTCTTCCAGAAGAACGGCATCCTCTTTGCTCCGGGCAAGGCTGTAAACGCCGGTGGTGTTGCTACCTCTGGTCTTGAAATGACACAGAACGCAGCTCACTTGAACTGGGCTCCTGCTGAGGTTGACGCTAAGCTCCACTGGATTATGGAAAGCATCCACGAGCAGTGCGTGAAGTTCGGCGAGCAGCCAGACGGCTCTGTTGACTACGTGAAGGGTGCTAACATCGCAGGCTTCATGAAGGTTGCACAGGCTATGCTTGAGCAGGGCGTAATCTAAAAAGTTTTCTCCGTTCCCCACTCGCCTCGCGTGAGTGGGAACGATATGCAACAGGGAGGAGACTGAGTTAAACACATAACGAATGAAGAATATCAGAATCCTCTTAACAGCATTAACAATATTCGTAGGCTTTACTATCTCGTCAGCGTGCTATGCGCAGATGGGGGGTAAAGCCTCTTATTATAGTAATGGGCTGCACGGAAGGCGCATGAGTAATGGCGAACGCTACAACCGGGACAGTCTGACCTGTGCGCACCGAACGTTGCCCTTCGGCACCCGGCTGCGCGTAACCAATCCGCAGAACGGGAAGTCGGTCGTTGTCCGCGTTACCGACCGTGGCCCGTTTGTCCGTGGACGTATCATTGACCTCTCATACGCTGCTGCACGGAAGTTGGGAACAATTTCCAAAGGTGTTGCCTATATAAAGATTGAGGTGCTGCCACGCAGTACGGAAGTTCCATACGCTTCGGAACCCGTGCGTGTCGAGATGCCGGAGGTGGAGTATGGTATGGCAGGTGTTTGCTATGAGTTTATCCCGGACTGGGAGAAGAGCACCGAAGAAGACCAGCCCAAGCAGATTGTCCGTAAGGTGGATACCCGCCGCAAAGCTGTCCCGGCAACTACTGGTAGCAAGCCGGCAACAGCTTCGGCCAATGCTCCTGCCGTTGCAGGCAAGTCTTCGCCTGTAGCTTCAAGAAAAGAGAGGGCAAGGGCTACCAAGCCTCAACAGCCTCAGCAGGCTCATTCCAGACCTCAGCAGCCGCACGCGAAGGCGCAGCAGCCGGCAAGGCCGCCGGAAGAGAAGAAGACAAATAGTTGGTCTGACTTTTTCAGACGTGTCAAGGATGGCGTTACCGGCCTTTTTGACTGACGATTTAATGGTATATAAGTGAGGCTTCATCTGGGTTTTCCGGCTCATGCGTTCATGCGTGTGAGCCGTTATTATTCTTTCCTGCTGATGATTTGGTGGCATGGCAAGTTGGATATCGTTGGGCTTGCCGGCCCGTGCCTGATATGTAGGTGCGGTTGTTGTTTCTCCAGCTAATGGTTTGGCAGTGCGGAAAGTTAAGGGCTGTTGCCTTTGGCGGCCAGTGGCTTGGATGATTACGGGCCGGGATTTGGCGTGGAAATACGTCGTGAGCTTGGACGAAAAGCAGGATAATGGTTGTGACGGGCTGTCTTTTCGCAGAAAATAGTTTGTTGTTTGGTCAAGATGCTGTACTTTTGCAGGCGCAAAAACATAGTTCGGAAAATAACAAACAAAAGCAATGAAGAAATTTATGACGATGGCTGCCGCGGCGGCCCTGACATTCACTTCGTGCGGCGGACCCGGGACGGGTCTGGGCAGCACTTCCTCCGGCGGGTCGGCAGTGGGCAATGTACTTGGCGACATACTTGGAGCGGCAACCAGTGGAGAAACCCTTGGCAATATCCTGACCTCGGTCATAGGGTTGGACAGGGTCTCGCAGGAGAATCTGTATGGTACTTGGCGGTACCGTGGGCCGGGTTGTGCGTTCACGTCGGAGAATACTCTGGCAAAGGCTGGTGGCGAAGTGGCGGCAACGGAAGTAAGGCAGAAACTTGCTGCACAGTATGAGAAAATAGGCTTCAGCAGCGGCAACACGTTTATAACCTTCAACGATAACCACAAGTTCTCTGCCAAGATAGACGGCAAGAGCTGGGGCGGAACGTGGAGTTTCGACAAGAGCGACCAGTCAGTCAGCTTTCAGGGGCTGTTGCTCAACCTCAAGGGCTATGTGAAGCGGAACGGAAACGGCAGCATCAGTATTCTTTTTGAATCGAAGAAGATACTTACCCTCTTCCAGACGATGGCGGCTTTGAGCGGCAACAGCACGCTGTCTGCGATTGGCGATATTTCCAAGAACTACGACGGGGTACGCATAGGTTTTGAGATGAAGAAGTAGCGGCTGCCGTGCGATACGGATGTCCCGGCTCCATGAGTATGGAGCCGGGACATTTCGTTTGGGCGGGTCAAAGAAAAAACTGCCTCAGGAACGGTTGTTCCATCGGCAGTCAGTAGTAAGTAAATAGTCTAATTGAATCAGTTATTTTTGTGTCTGTATATCGAATTCCGTTACTTTGCTTATGCTTTTGTTTCCCTGCAATACGGTCAGGGCAAACTTTGACGTTCCGTTCTTCAGCTTCTTGTCTGCCTTTATGACGGCAGTATAGCGTATTCCCTTTCCCGGGGCTATGCTTTCTACGTGGATGGACGGGCTGATGTAGATGTGGCGGTTGCCCGTTGACTCAATCACGGAGGCTGAACGTCGTAGATGGTCTGCTGTCCGCGGTTGTATATCTCGAAGATTACTTTTCCTATCTCATTTGCCGACAGCATGCCGTCCTGATTGTCGTCTACGAAGCGTGCGTTCTCTATTTCTATGTTGGGGGCGAAGCTGTACGGCTCGGCCAGATTCTCCATGCTCGACAGTGTGGGTATGGTCGTGGTAGGCTGTGCGGCACTGTAGTCGCCGGTATAGTCGCTGCTTTGGAAGTCGTAGATGCGGTCGTCGCCCTTTCCGCTGGCGTCGAATCCGCTGTTGTCTGTCCCGTCTACCAGCGTTGTGGTGTCGGTATCGCTGTACGAATTGCCGCGGCCGCGGTCCAGACCGTATGTGTCGTCGTTATAGGGGTTGACGCCCCGTGCCTTGTTTTCCTGCACCTGCTCGTAATGGTCGTGCACCTCCTGCCGCTCCCTTTGGTCGGCCTTTGTTCCTATTGCCGCCCCGACGGCTGCTCCGCCTGCCATTCCTATGATGCTGCCCCAGTCTGAACCGCGTGCTCCTCCCGTAATTCCGCCTATGGCACTTCCGAGGATGCTTCCGAGAGAGCCTCCGGTATATGCTCCGGAGCCGGCGTATGTACCGCAGCTGCCGAGCATGAGAACCGCGCAGAGGGGTAGTATGTTGTATTTCTTCATATTCGCTGCGTTTTGTTATTGCTGTGCAAAGGTAATGACTGTCTCCGGGTGTGGCAAGGATATTTCCCTACGGATGGTGGGGAAATCCCTACCGTGTCTTGTTCCCGTTGTCTTTCGGTGGTCGTGGCAGCCGTATGCGGCATGAGCAGGGAGGTTATACTTGGGTGCCGGCCACCGTTATACTTGGGAAGAGATGCTCGCCATACCTAAGCGGCTTTGGTTTTTCTTGGGCTTCTACGAGCGTCTCACTGCTTTGAGACGAACGTCTCACTATTATGAGACGAGTGTCTCACTATTATGAGACGATTGTCTCACTATTATGAGACATTTATAGAAGCCCAAGAAAAACCAAAGCCGCTTAGGTATGGCGAACATCATCGTGCTGCTCATACGGCGATGGCAGCAGCATGGGTGGTCTGCCCGTGCCGGTTAGGTCGGGCAGACGAGGTTATATAATGTAAAGATACGCTAAATAATGAGGCAAGAGCGGGCCGGGCGCATACTTTATTCGTATATTTGCGGGCATGAACAAGGAACTGAATACAATCTATCAGGCCCGGATAGCCGAGTTGGGGCTGGCTGTCGGCCGGCTCCGTGCGAAGAGCCGGGGATTTGTAGTGGCTGAAATCGCCTTCTTCGTGGCTGCTGTGGGCTTCGTGGTGCTCTATACGCTGTCAGGGAGCGGAGGCTGGCCGCTCTTCGTTGGGGCAGGCATGCTGATGCTCTATTTCCATATCCGCCATCTGGATGCGGCCAACGACAGGCAGATAGCCGGCAGCGAGGCGTTGCGGAAGGTCTATGAGCGCGAGGTCGGGTACCAGAACGGCGACTATGAGGCCTTCGGCGACGGCGAGAAGTACATCAGTCCTGCCCATCCCTACACGTTCGACTTGGATGTCTTCGGGCGCAGTTCGCTCTTTCAGCGGATGAACCGCACCATCTCTACGGGCGGAAGCGACGTGCTTGCGGAGTGGCTTTCGGCGGAGCGGACGACGGCATCTGCACAGGAATATGCAGACGCGGCAGGCAGGAGAAGGGAGGCCGTCGGAGAGCTTTCGGGCAACGAGTCTTTCGTGTCGGCCTTCAAGGCGCTGGGGGTGGAGGAGCAGATAGACACGGCGTCGGTGAGGCGTGCGCTTGCCGGCATACAGCAGCTTCGCCTGCCCGGCTATTTCGGCAGCCGCGCGTTCCGTTATCTTACTGCTGCCAACCTTGTAGGCTTCTATCTGTCGGTCTTCCTCTCCCTCGGCAGTATCGTCCCGGCCTCGCTGCCGACGGTATGGGGCATCTTCAATTTCTTTCTGTCGCTGACCTGCTGCCACAGCTGCATCCGGCAGATTTCGGAGCTGATAGCGCGGATGCAGCGTCAGGTGGAGGGCTATCTGAAGATAATGCAGCTCGTGGAGCGGCAGCCGTTCTCGGCCTCTGCGCTGCAGGGACTGAAACGGGAACTCCAAGGAGCCGTCGCGTCGTTCGGACAGCTCGACCGCATACTGCAAAAGATAGACAACCGCAGCAACGAGGTGGGCATCGTCCTGTTCAATTGTTTTGCCCTGTTGGATATTACCATCGTGCGCCACTTCCTCCGTTGGCAGCGCACCTACGAGCAGCGTGCCGACGAGTGGATATCCGCTGCCAGCCGGATGGATGCACTTGTGTCGATGGCGACGTTCCGGATGAACGAGGACAAGGCGGTCGAGGCCGAGGTGGTGGTGGCGGACAGAGTCGTCTACGAGGCCCGCGGCCTGTACCATCCTTTCCTTGGCGAGAAGGCGGTGTGCAACGATTTCGACATCCGCGACCACGAATACTATATCGTTACCGGCGCAAACATGGCCGGCAAGAGCACTTTCCTCCGTTCGCTCGGCATCAACTACCTGCTGGCCATGAACGGGCTGCCCGTCTTTGCCCGTTCGCTGCGGGTCTCTGTGTTCCATCTCTTTACGAGCATGCGTACCACCGACGACCTCGCACACGGCATTTCCTACTTCAATGCCGAGCTGTTGCGCCTGAAGCAGCTTCTTTCTTCGCTCCGCCCTTCGGTGCCGAGCCTGATTATCCTCGACGAGATACTGAAGGGAACCAATTCGCTCGACAAGCTCAACGGGTCGCGCCTGTTCCTTCAGTACATTGCCGAGCAGAATGTTACGGGCGTCATTGCCACCCACGACCTTGAACTCTCGAAGATGGAAGACGCGCAGCCCGGCCGCTTCCATAACTACTGCTTCGAGATTGAGCTGGGAGAGCGGATTACCTACTCCTACAAGATAACGCGTGGCGTGGCACGCAACCAGAATGCCACGTACCTGCTAAAGGGAATATTGGGGAAAGAGTAAACACCTTTTTCATACGTTTGCTGCCGGATTGTCCGTAGTAAGCATGCAGGCTGTACGCCAACAGTGGTAGGCTGACAGATAAACGAGTGTAACAGAATCTTTTTCTTTGGCCGGATAGTTTCGTTGCAGGCCTATTCCCGGAGGATAAACTTCTCCACCACATGCGCCACGCCGTCCTCCTCGTTGGAGTAGGTGATGTAGTCGGCCGTGTCCTGAATGTCGCGCGGTGCGTTGGCCATTGCCACGCCGAGTCCTGCAAAGCGTATCATGCTTTGGTCGTTGTAGCCGTCGCCGCATGCTATTATCTCCTCGCGGCTGATGCCGAGCGACGTGATGAGGCGGCTGAGCGAGTTGGCCTTGTCGATGCCGGGCGGAACACATTCGAGGAAGAATCCTGCCGAGCGGTAGACGTCCGCCCTGCCCCGTAGCGACACTTTCAGCCGTTCCTCAAGCGTGTGGAGCGGGGCAGGGTCGCCCACGATGAGGCATTTGTTGACGGGGTAGACCACTTGGCCGGGGAAGTCTGCATATTCCGTGACGGGCATCTTGTTGATGAAGGCCTCGTGCAGCACATACTTGTTCTCCTTCTTCGTAGCGGCAATGCCCTCTCCCTGATAGGTGAGAATCTCCATTCCTGCCTTCATGGCGGCATGGTAGAGCGCAGGCACAAGCCGGTCGTCAAGTTTCTGTTCAAATATCACGTTGCCGTTTCCGCAGTCGGTTATCTTTCCGCCGTTGAAGGCAAGGATGTAGCCTCCGTTCTCTGCCAGTTCCAGCTCGTCGGCCAGTGCCGTGATGCCGCAGGTCGGGCGGCCCGAGGCAAGCACCACCCTGACTCCTCTCTGCTGTGCCGCCATCAGGGCCTGCTTGGTCTTGGGTGTTATTTCCTTTCTTTCGTTGGTCAGTGTGCCGTCGAGGTCGAGCACAATCATCCTGTATCTCATGAGTGGGGTAACTTTTCGTTTAATGTATGTATAGGCTATCTGTCTTTCAGGCTGCGCCTTTGGTAACTGGCTGATAGCCAGTAATATTATGAAACGGGCACTTTCGTCTTGCGAAAGTGCCCGTTTCGTTGTGTCAAAGTGCCAGTTTCATGGTGCGAAAGTACCACTTTCATGTCGCGGATGGATGCTGGGAGAAGACGAAGCCGATACATTGGAAGTATTCTCTGCTCTTCCTTTCACTGCGTGGAGCGTCTGTCCGCATTTTGTGAGTGTATGTCCTTTCGCCTGAAAGTGCCGTCAGGCACAGGCTACTTGGCGGCAATGCACTCCATTTCTACGAGTGCGCCCTTGGGCAGCGTCTTTACGGCAAATGCCGAACGGGCCGGGAACGGCTCGCTGAAGAACTCGGCATAAACCTCGTTCATGGCTGCGAAGTTGTCCATGTCGGACAGGAAGACGGTTGTCTTGACTACGTGGCTGAGGTCGATTCCTGCGGCACGGAGCACGTTCTGCGCGTTGGTGATGGACTGGCGGGTCTGTTCCTTGATTCCGCCTACGGCAAACTCGTTGGTTGCCGGGTCGATGGGGAGCTGGCCGGATGCGAATACGAAACCATTGGCCTCAATGGCCTGACTGTAAGGTCCTACTGCCTTGGGGGCGTTGTCTGAATGTACTACTTTCATGTTGTTGAGTATTAAAGATGATTTTATTGTTGTCTGGTGTTTTCTAAGCCAGTGCGGGGGATGGTCGGAAACGCTTTTCAGGCTGTGTTTTCACACTTTTGCGATTCGACCGTAAAATTACTGCTTTTTCGGGAAACAGGCAAGATGTACGTGCAGAATTATTGTAAAAACAGGCGGAGAACCGCCTTATCCGATATTTTTTGCTTATCTTTGCATGCACATTTATACATATACCACGTAAGTTATATGAAAGAATTAGCTCTCAAGTACGGATGTAATCCGAACCAAAAGCCTTCGCGCATTTATATGGAAGAAGGCGAATTGCCTATCGAAGTGCTCAGTGGCCGTCCCGGCTACATCAACTTTCTCGACGCGCTCAACAGCTGGCAGCTCGTCAGGGAACTCAAGGCGGCAACGGGACTGCCTGCCGCTGCGTCGTTCAAGCATGTCAGCCCGGCAGGTGCCGCGGTGGGGCTGCCCTTGTCCGACACGCTGAAGAAGATATACTTTGTAGACGATGTAGACTTTGAACTCACTCCGCTTGCGGCGGCCTACGCCCGTGCACGCGGTGCCGACCGCATGTGCTCGTATGGCGATTTCTGTGCTCTCAGCGATACCTGCGACCGGGAAACGGCCCTGCTCATCAAGCGCGAGGTCAGCGACGGAGTGATTGCTCCCGGCTATACGCCCGAGGCACTCGAGATATTGAGGGATAAGCGCAAGGGCAGCTACAACGTTATCAGGATAGACCCCGACTATGTGCCACGTCCGATAGAGCGCAAGCAGGTGTTCGGTGTAACGTTCGAACAGGGACGAAACGAAGTGCGGTTGGACGACCCGGCTCTTTTCGGTAATATGCCGACACGCAACAAGACCTTCACCGAGGAGGCAAAGCGCGACCTCATAATCTCGCTCATCACGCTGAAGTACACCCAGAGCAATTCCGTCTGCTATGTAAAGGACGGGCAGGCTATCGGTATCGGAGCCGGACAGCAGAGCCGTATTCACTGCACGCGTCTTGCCGGTAGCAAGGCCGACGAATGGTGGCTGCGCCAGTGTCCGAAGGTGATGTTGCTGCCGTTCAGGGAAAACATCCGGCGGGCCGACCGCGACAATACCATCAACATATATATATCCGACGAATACGAGGATGTCCTACAGGAAGGTGTATGGCAGCAGTTCTTCACCGAGCGGCCCGAACCCCTTACGCGTGAGGAGCGCAGGGAGTGGATTGCCCGCAACAAGGGTGTCGCCCTCGGTTCGGATGCCTTCTTCCCCTTCGGCGACAATATAGAGCGTGCCCATAAGAGCGGTGTGGAATATATAGCACAGGCAGGCGGCAGCATCCGCGACGACCATGTCATAGATACCTGCGACAAGTACGGTATCGCCATGGCATTTACAGGGGTGAGACTTTTCCATCACTAATATTGAAAGATAAAAGGGTAAAAGAACAAAAAGGCAAAAGGCGGCAGGCTTCTTTGCGTGGACTGCTTGGTATCCTCTTGTGTTTTACCTTTTTACTCTTAAACTTTCTTACCTTTACACAATGGACGATTTTCAGAACATATTAGAGAACGGCATCAGCTTCAGAGGCTCTTCCGGGACAAAGAAAGACGACGGCAAGGTGAAGACTAAAGCCAAGAAAAAGAAGTACATAACCGGGGCGCATGGCTCTGGCAGTGCTAAGCAGAAGGCGAAATACCGCCAGCAGCGTGCCAACAGGCATAAGTAGGCGTTCCCCGTCCGTGATATGAGAAAAGAGCCGGCATCTGCCGTTTGTAATTCTTGCAAACGGCAGATGTTGGTCCTTTTACTAAAAGTCGAGGCCGAATCCTATTCCGAACGGATGGCAGGCAGGGCCGCTTTTCATCAGTTTTGTCAGGCTGTAGTGTGCGTACAGGCTGAAGTTCCCAAAGCCGATGTATGCTTCCAAGTTCACGCCCACGGTGTTGGCGTCCAGATTTCGGGTAATGGGGTAGCGTTTGTGTCCGATTCTGTACTTGCTTCTTACTTCCTCTCTCCATTCTATCGAGCATCCGAAACCGATAAACGCAGAGCTTCTTGAGAAGGTGTTCTTCCACTCAATCATAAGGGGAACTCTTAAAAAGCCGTATTTCAGGAAACTCGTCTTTACGCCTTCTGCCTCGTTCACTACCATATTCGGTGTTCCGTCTATGTCGGTCAGCATGTAGTGGGCGTCGAAGTGGTTGTGTATAAAACCTGCCTGTAGGCCTGAAACCAATCCTAAAGAGTTGGAATTGTTCAGTCCAAACCCCACTTGCAGGCATGATATGCCCCATTCCAGCGACTTGCTGTCGCGGCTGTGCATCTCCGGGCCTCCGTTTAATATGTTGGTTCCGATGAATATGTCGGGCAAATGACCATAGAAGTTGAGTCTGTTTCTTTTCTTGATGGGAACGAAAGGCGAGGAGACAAAGATGCGTTCCACCTCCTGACCGTCTACATAGCTGGTTTCCTTGGTCTTGACGAGTTCGTCGCCCTCCTTGTCGTAGATAGCCACGTTGGTTGCTACGCTGTCCGTACTCACCACTATCTGCCTGTCGGCATAGTGGATAATTGTGTCTTTCTCTTCGATGGCCATTGCCGGAATTGCCGCGACAAGGGCCAAGGTTAATAATAGCTGCTTCATAATGATGTATTTTTCTTGTTTTGTTGATTCCATAGTCTGTCTGTCTTTTGCAAGCTGTCTCTTGGCCTGTCAACGTTTGGAATAGCAGAGTTTCATGATGTCGTCAGGGCCGAGTGTCCCCTCTATGTAGATGATGGCACCACTCTCGTTAGGCCCATTGCTGAAAAGTATGTATCGGTTCATGCCCGACGGCAGTGGCTGTAGCATGTAATAGCCGCTCTCAACCTTTCCGCTCTCTACTATTTCCCGTATCTTCTTTGCCTTCTTCCTGTCTGCATTGAGGTATGGGGCTATGCTTGCACCTATTTTCTTATAGGTGAGCGACTTGTACACCTTGAGCCTGTAGCCGCGCAAGACAGCGTCGTTCAGCACCACCATCTTGCAGTATCTGGCCCTTCCGAACCGCTCAAAGGCGATGCCTATCTGAAGGTCGCCCTGTGCGTGTGCCGGTAGCAGAAACGCAAGAAAGCATAAAGCTAGAATCGTTCTCATCGTTTTATTTCTCATTGCCTGTTCCTCCTATCAATGAAAGTGCGCTGAAGTCCTCGCTGCCATCCGTCGAAACCATCTCCAAGGCAGCCTCTGCCTCGCGCTGCACGATTTCCCTGTCGGTTGTACGTTCGCCATTCAGCACGGCATAATCGTTGCTTCCGATTGCACCCCGGCGCACGGCGAGTATCAGAATCGTCAGTACGGCTGCTGCCGAAATCACTGCCATCAGCCAGTGGGGCGGTCTTTTTCTCGTCTGCGTAGGCATAGCTGCCGGCTGAACCGTCTTTTCCACGGTTTTTCCACTACATTCCTGCTTCTCCCAACGGAACAGAGCGCACATCGGTTTCAGCTTGTCGGGCAGTAGAAGGTGGTCTTGCGTGAAGAAGAAGCGCAGCTGTTCTTCCTCCGCCACGGTCGTGTTTCCGTCAAGATACTTCTGAACCAGTTTTTCAATTTCGTCTATTTGCATATCTTCATTCCTCCTGTTGTCAGTCTTATAAACTCCTTTTGGATACGTCGTCTTGCCCTTGACAGGTTCTGTCGCAGCGCGTCGGGTGTGCAGCCGCAAATCTTTGCAATCTCTTCGTTTTCGTATCCCTCCACGTCCTTGAGCCGGAAAATCTGCTGTTGCAAGGGAGGCAGATGGCCAACTATCAGTCCTATTAGTTCCATGTCGTCCTTTGCTGCCAGACTTTCCTGTTCTACAACGATTTCCCTCGTATGTTCCCGCTCCGCGCACTCGTGCTGCCGATGCCGCCAATGGTCTATTGCTATGCCCTTGATGGTCTTCACAGCCAGAGCCTCTATGTTCGGATGGGTGTCCAACTGATGGCGCATAGCCCACAGGCGGAGAAATGTTTCCTGCACGAAATCTTCGGCCTCCACATCTCCATCCTCCAGTGAGGCTGCCACCTTGAGCAGCCGTTCACGCAGGCTCACCACGGTCTGGTTGAATACTTCTATTTCCATCGTTGTTCAATGGGTAAACGGATGAGAAGCCGAAATGTGACATCGGTTCGTTATTTTTTTGTTTTTCGTACCGGCTTCTTTCCGTTGGGCTTCTTCCTTTATTGCTCGGATTTAGAGTGTTTGTTCGATGCTTGTTTTCCCTGAAAAATATTTTAGAGATTCTTCTGTCAAGTTTCACATTGGCTGCATCTGTCTTGTTGTCAGTTATATACAGCTTGAAAGACGCTGACGCCTTGACAGCAACTTCTTGTTATGGCGTAATGAAGCTGGCCGTTTAGTGCGAATCGTTATGCGCCTTTGTGTAGTTACGATAAAGGCGGTGATTTCTCAAAAAGAAGAAATCACCGCCTTGTATGTTTTGCAGCGTTAAACTGATTTTGTCTCTGACTTAGTCAAGGTTGATGAGCTTGTTGTCAGAGCCGAGCACGTCGGTAATCTTGTGCTTGTAGAGATTCTCCATGTTCTCGCGGGCCTTACCGCAGTACTGACGCGGGTCGAAGTATTCGGGATGCTCGTCGAATGTCTGGCGAACGCCGGCAGTGAAGGCAAGACGGGAGTCCGAGTCGATGTTAATCTTGCAAACGGCACTCTTGGACGCCTTGCGGAGCTGCTCCTCGGGGATACCTACGGCGTTTGGCATCTTGCCGCCATGCTCGTTGATGATGTCAACGTACTCCTGTGGAACAGAGGATGAGCCGTGGAGAACGATTGGGAAGCCGGGAAGCTGCTTCTCAATGGCCTCAAGCACGTCGAAAGCCAATGGAGGAGGAACAAGCCGGCCGGTCTTCGGGTCGCGCGTGCACTGCTCCGGGGTGAACTTGTAGGCACCGTGGGAAGTACCGATGGAGATAGCGAGGGAGTCGCAGCCTGTACGTGTGGCGAAGTCAACAACCTCCTCAGGCTTTGTATAGTGAGAAGCCTCGGCAACAACGTCGTCTTCAACGCCTGCGAGAACGCCAAGTTCAGCCTCTACGGTTACGTCGAACTGGTGGGCATACTCAACGACTTTCTTGGTCAGGGCGATGTTCTCCTCGTATGGGAGTGAAGAACCGTCTATCATTACAGAAGAGAAACCGAAGTCTACACAGCTCTTGCATGTCTCGAAGCTGTCTCCGTGGTCGAGGTGGAGAACGATTTCGGGATGGTTGCAGCCCAGTTCCTTTGCATATTCAACAGCTCCCTCGGCAAGGTAGCGGAGCAGAGTCTGATTGGCATACTTGCGGGCACCCTTGGATACCTGAAGAATAACCGGGGACTTCAGTTCGGAAGAAGCCTTGATAATAGCCTGAAGCTGCTCGAGGTTGTTGAAGTTGAATGCAGGGATAGCGTAACCGCCGTCAATGGCTCTCTTGAACATATCGCGCGTGTTCACGAGACCTAATTTCTTGTAATCTACTGCCATAATATTTATTATGTATTAAAATGAAAATAATCTAATTACAATTGCAAAAGTAGTGTTTTATTTTCTGAAATCCAAGAGCCAATGGTTATTAATGGCATACAATTGTTAAAAAGCGTGTTTTCTGCTGTTTTACAATTGTCCGGGCTGTCTTTTGCCAAGTGCGGCTGACAAATGGAGCGTCCTTCCTGCCAGTCCTGCTGTTGGCGGTAGGCTGATGACAGGGCGGAAGGGGGATGGCCGGTGGCAGGAACGGCTGCGTGGAGACTCCCCGGGTCAGTCTTCGTAATTGAGTTGGGCATCATTGTCGCCGTGCAGTGCCGCTTTCAGGTCTTTCCAGTTTTGGAATCCTGCAAAGAGTGCGAGCCGGTTGAGCGTCTTTGCAGACGGCTTCTCCTTGGCAGCGAGGTATCCTTTCAGCTTCTTCAGCGACTGGGCATCGAGGTGTATGTGATGTTTGGCCAGTCCGCTGGACAGCTTTTCCAAATCGGCTGCCAGTTCCTTGCGGACATGCGATTTCCGTCCCAAGTCTTCAATGATGGTTCTTAAATTCTTTTTCATCTCATTTCTACAATCTACTAACGTATGTGCAAAAGTACGAAAAGATTGGGTAATGGAGTAAGAAGAGGCTTCTTTTTTTCAGCCCGTTCGGTAAATGGCGGTTTGTGTATATAAGGACAAGTAATAGCGTTCTTGAAACTCCTGCTTTAATTAGTCCTGTTCTTTCCTTCCGTATTGGCTTTTTGATGTAATGCGCATGCTGTTCCGGCAAAACGAAAGTGCCCCTTTCGCAATGCGAAAGGGGCACTTTGACCACGCGAAAGGGGCACTTTCGTTTTGTCGCCGCGGCATGGCCGTATGGGCGGTGTCCGGGGCTTTATCTTTTCTTCTGCTTCAGGTTGAGAATCATCTTGCCGATGTAGATGCCGCTCTTGCCGTTCTGGTCGATGCCTACGGGCTTTCCGTCCAGATTGTTGACATACTCCAGTTGTTGCAGGAAGCTGTGCGAATGACCCCCGAGCACGAGGTCGATGCCGCGGGTGCCTGCCACCAGTTCCTCGTCGCTGATGCCCTCGACGTTCCATCCTAAGTGGGAGAGGCAGATGATGAGGTCGCACCGCTTGGCTTTCAGTTCGTCGACGGTTTTCTGTGCCACGGAGATGGGGTCGTTGTAGACGGTGGGCAGGTAGTTCTTGTGGTCTACGAGGCCGTCCAGCTTGGGCGATATGCCGAAGACGCCTATCCTTACCCCCTTGCGCTCGAGGATGGTGTAGGGCTTCACGATGGAAGCGAGGGGAGTGCCCGTAAAGTCGTAGTTGGCGCAGACGATGGGGAAGTTGAGTGAGCGGAAGATGCGTGCCATGTTGTCGAGACCGAAGTCGAACTCATGGTTGCCGACGGTTCCGGCATCGTAGTGCATCATATTCATCAGCGGTCTCCACCTCGCCTTTGTAGAGAGTGAAGTAGGGCGAGCCCTGACAGAAGTCGCCGCTGTCGAAAAGCAGCAGGTCGGGGTTCTTGGCACGTTCCTCTTTCAGCATCTCAATGCGGCGGAGGAAGCCTGCCCGCCCTGCCCGGAGCGTGTCGGCAAGGTTCTCGCTGAAGGGATATATCTGGCTGTGCGTGTCGTTGGTGTGCAGAATGGTCAGCTGTTTGTCCTGCGCGAAGGACAGGGTTGCCGTCAGCAGCAGTAGTGATAAGCATATATGTTTCTTCATATCGTTTGTTTTGTGCTTGTTGCTTTTTAACGTCTCTCTCTTCGGGATGTCTTTTCCCCGAAATCAGTTCGCCGAATGGCTGTCTCTTATTTTTCTATCTTGATTCTCCCCTCTACCCGGGCGTTTACTTTCTTGCCCTGTGCGGTCTGCTCCCTGAAGTAGTTGATGATGATGTAGCGGAAGTTGTTGCTCTCGTCCTGCGGTGAGTTGACGCGGCTTTTCTCCTTGAACGCCGTCATGCCGTCGTTGCCTTGGGCAACATAGTCGAGCGTGGCGATGCGGTAGTCGCGCTTCGGGTCTATCTCCTTTCCGTTGAGGCTCGCACTCTTCAGCCGTCCGTCGGAGGTGATGACAAGCTGTAGTCCGCGGCTGACGCCCTCGCCGCCGTTGTGTGCTATCTCGCGGAATAGTTTCAGTACCTTGTCGCCCGTCAGGGTGAGGAAGCATATTTTGTTCTCGAAGGGCGATACGTCGAGCACGTTGCCGTAGGTAATCTTTCCGGCAGGCAGGGCGGCCCGGATGCCTCCCATGTTGTAGATGCCGAAGTCGGGCTGCTCGTTGTACGCCTTCCCTTCCCATACCATGATGTCCGCCAACAGGTTAGAAAGCTCGCTCTCGGGCCGCGCAGCGGCCATATAGTGGTCGGTTTCGCCCACAACGGGTCCCATGATGCTGTCTACCTGCTGCTTGTAGGGCAAGATGAATGTCTCTGCCTGACGGTCGGGATGTGCATCGTAGCGTTGGTCGATGAGTATCCGCGAGCGCGAGACGCCTGTCAGTTCGTAGTGGGTGCCTCCCAAGGTCTGGCGGTGGCTGGCGCAGCCTGTTGTCAGAAGGGCAATGGAGAGGCCTCCGAGTAAAGTTAGTTTGTTGCGCATAGTTTTCTTATTGTATGTTTTCTTTTCCGCTTTTCCGGCTTGCCGGGCCTTCCGGCTGGCGGTGCGAGTTCTGCAAAGGTAAGGAAAAGTTGAGAGTTGTACGCGTCCCTGCCTTATAAAAAGGAGTTGTGTGCGTGAAAAGAAGTTAAAAGAAAAGTTCTTCCTTCGCCTTTGAGTGGTCGGTCGGTCAAAAAGTCGTACCTTTGCACGGATTTTCTGTGTAACCGCTGGCAGTGGACGAGTCATGGACTATGTTGCACGGAACAACAAACAATATTTAATTTATCAAGCAAAATGGATTTAATTAAAGTTGCTGAAGAAGCATTTGCAACCGGCAAGCAGTTCCCCGAGTTCAGAGCAGGTGATACCGTTACCGTAGCTTACAGAATTACTGAGGGTAACAAGCAGCGTATTCAGCTCTACCGTGGTGTTGTTATCAAGATTAGCGGTCATGGTGAGAAGAAGCGTTTCACTGTTCGCAAGATGTCCGGCACTGTAGGTGTAGAACGTATCTTCCCAATCGAATCACCGAACATTGACTCTATTGAGGTGAACAAGCGCGGTAAGGTTCGTCGTGCAAAACTCTACTATCTGCGCAAGCTCACTGGTAAGGCTGCACGTATCAAGGAGAAGAGGACTATCGTTAAGAGCGACAAGTAGGCCCTTTGTCCATTCAGAAAAATGAGAAGACTCGGAACATCTTGCGTGTTCCGGGTCTTCTTGTCTTTATGGCATGTCGGCAGGAAGGTGAAACCGTGTTTCCTGCATGGAGCATTGGTAGACACAAGACAGCGGAGACAGCTGATGGAAAATCCGCTTTGCAGGCCATGCTATGCCTTGCCCTGACGGCAAGTTGCTGTCAGCCTGTCAGCGGTTTTAACAATTTGGCGGTTGATACTCAACAGATTGCAAGGACTGACAGCATGACAGAAAAAAAGAAAAACAACAACCGGCGTTGTTTCTATGCCGTTCAAGGAGGGTGTCCGCAGGATGAGGCCCATCCGTCTTGGCAAGAGGGTAACACGGCTATGGTGATATTCTTTTTCGGTTCAAAAGTATGCTTATCTTATATTTTTGTATTAAATTTGCAGAAAATAAAGCTATGATGCCTGCATCTGCGACGACTGAACAGAGAGAAACAGGAGTGGGCGGTGCGGCTATGAGAATATTATCCCGCAACTAACAATCAACAACCAAAGGGCTATGAAATACCTGATTATTCCCGAACAGAAAGAAAACAAGCAGCTGCCCTTCTACTTTGCCGTGGAAGAGTACGTTGCGCGAACCTATACCGACGACGACTATTTCTTTGCATGGCAGGTGGAACCCACCGTGATGCTCGGACGGAATCAGCTGATAGACAACGAAGTGGACATAGACTATTGCCATAAGAACGGCGTACACATCTTCCGGCGCAAGAGCGGTGGCGGCTGTGTCTATGCCGACGCTGGCTGCATACAGTTCTCGTACATCTCCTTTGCCGACAATGTGAACCTTGCTTTCGGTGAGTATATGAATAAGGTGGCGCAGCTCCTGCAGAGCATCGGTATCGATGCACGGCTCTCAGGCCGCAACGACATACTTGTGGAAGAACGGAAAGTGTCGGGCAGTGCCTTTTACCGGCTTCAGGGGCGCAGTGTCCTCCACAATACGGTACTCTTCAACACCCAGCTCGAACATCTTTCGCGAGCACTTACACCCTCACACGACAAGTTGCAGAGCAAGGGGGTGGCGTCGGTCATACAGCGAGTGAACAATATCGGAAACTATACGGAGCTTTCGCTTGATGCCTTTCTCGCATACGTGCAGGACTATATGTGCGGTTCCGAGCAATTGGTGCTGACCGATAAGGACATGGAGAAGATTTCCGAGATAGAGAAGGAACTGGCATCGGATGCCTTTGTCTATGGGAAAAATCCTAAATTTACGGAAGTCAGGAAGAAGAGGTTTGCCAATGTCGGTACGCTGGAAGCCCATGTGGAGCTGAAGAACAACGTTATCAACAGCATCAACCTCGCAGGCGACTATTTCCTCATTGGCGACTTGGACCGCGAACTGCTCGACCTGCTTCGTGGCGTGGACTTTACAAGAGAGGCAGTTGCCGAAAGACTGAACGACGTTGACCTCTCTGCCGTAATCCGCGGACTGGAGCTGAAGCACTTCCTGCGTCTTCTCTTTGGTCGTCCTCCACACGTCCGGAAGCCCGACTGGCTGAAAATCAACCTGAAGTCGACCGCACAGACGAGCGAGACAGCCATATCCTTGCCAAGCACCACCTGAACACCATCTGTACGAGCGGACTCTGTCCGAACCAGACGGAGTGTTGGGCTGCGCGGACGGCTACGATGATGATTGGAGGCAATATCTGCACGCGCAGTTGTAAGTTCTGCAATACGCCGACGGGGCGGCCGGGGATGCTCGACCCGCAGGAACCGCAGAACGTGGCAGAGTCGGTCAAGGCTCTCGGACTCCGATATGCCGTCATCACCTCGGTAGACCGCGACGACCTGAAAGACTACGGAGCCGACCATTGGGCGAAGACCATTGCATGCGTGCGCAAGGAAAACCCGACGACACTGATAGAGGTGCTTATCCCCGACTTCATGGGGAATACCGAACTCATCGCGCAGGTAATGGCAGCACGTCCGAACGTGGCCGGGCACAATATGGAGACGGTTCGCCGTCTGACCCCGGGCGTGCGCAGCGTAGCCCGTTACGAGCGTAGCCTTGAGGTTCTTGCCGCCATTACCAAGTCGGGTGTCATGTCGAAGACGGGCTTTATGGTCGGACTGGGAGAGACGACAGAAGAGGTGGAGGAGCTGATGGACGACATTCTTGCCACGGGATGCCGACGCCTGACCATCGGGCAGTATCTGCAACCCACCTCCAAGCATCTGCCAGTAGCGGAATATATCACCCCCGAACAATTTGCCGCCTATAAGCAAACTGCCCTCCGAAAAGGCTTCAAGTTTGTTGAAAGTGGTCCGCTCGTCCGTTCGTCGTATCATGCCGAGCGCGCCTTTGCAGCAGAATAACAGCCTGAAGGCGAAGCGGCTGTGAGAGACCGCCCGGCCATCGGGAAAAGAAAAACGATAAAAAAATAGGAATTGTCGATTCCTTTGCCTATCTTTGTGGCAGATACATGGAAGGTATCTTGACTTTTGATAGTAGTTCGCAAGATTACGGCAAAGTGCTTCGACATTGTGGGGACGGGCGTCCCGTTTGTCCGACATGTGATAATCGAAGCGGATAGACGGGATGTCTGTCTTTACTTTGAGAGTGGAAAGTTGAGCCATCTTCAGAGGTCAGGATTATTTTGTACTTAAAATAAATAGGAGGAATGACAATGAAGAATTATTTTTCACTAAAAGGACAAGTAGCCCTTGTAACAGGGTGCTCTACCGGGTTGGGCGTACAGATGGCACGTGCTTTGGCCAGTCAGGGATGCAATATTGTTCCCGTAGCACGCCGCGAAGAGAAAATCAAGGAAGTGGCAAAGCAGCTTATCGAAGACTTCGGGGTAGAAACGCTTCCCCTTCGCTGCGACATCACCGATACAGGGCTTGTTGACGAGACGGTGGCAAAGGCGGTGGCACATTTCGGGCGTATCGACATCCTTGTCAATAATGCCGGAACGGGAGCCGTGGCACCGGCAGAGGACATTACCGACGAGCAGTTTTGGAACGAGCTTGACATCGACCTCTTTGGCTCGTTCCGTGTAGCCCGTGCCGTTGCAGGGCAGGCCATGATACCTGCAAGGTATGGCCGCATCATCAATATTGCCTCTATGTACGGACTGGTAGGCAACAAGACTGCTCCTGCCACGCCTTACCATGCCGCCAAGGGCGGTGTCGTCAACATGACGCGTGCCTTGGCTGCCGAGTGGGGAAAGCATGGCATCACTGTCAACGCCGTATGTCCGGGCTATTTCTGGACACCGCTGACCAAGGAAACCCTCGCTACCGAGTCGTTCCGGCAGTACGCCCACAATGCGATACCGTTGGAACGCTATGGTAAAGAAGGTGAGCTTGACACTGCCGCCCTCTTCCTCGCGTCTCCTTCCAGCAGCTATGTAACGGGCGTCGTGTTACCCGTGGATGGTGGCTACACCTGTATCTGACCATCGGCTGTTATGCCTGCTGACTTCATATTTCGGCAGTTGGACGGCCGATGTGCGAAAACAGAAATCCCGTCTATCCGATTCCATAACAAGAATTAGATAGACGGGATTTCTGTTGTTTTATTTTCACTTCCCCAAGAATGGGCTTCGGGTTTGAAAGAAGCAGGAGGCTATCTCCTAATCTTCGTCCACTGCCATGCCTCCCGTACCCAAAGCACGAGCGAGGAGCCGGCAATGATGATGAGCCAGTCGAGCGGACGCAGGCTGACGACGTTGAAGAAATCCTGTAGAATGGGAAGCTCGACCATCAGAATCTGGCCGGCAAAGATAACCGTAACGATGAACGCGAGTCCCTTGCAGCCCTTGAAGTGGAGTGCACTCCGCCCTGTATTGAAGGCACGGGCATTGAAGAGATAGAAGAAATGTGTCATGACGAAAATGGTGAAGAACAGCGTCAGTTCGTAGGGACTGAGTGCGTCGCGTGCCCCCAAGTGCAGATGGAGGAGGTCGGTGAGCTGCCGGATGTCGGCGTGCTCAAAGATATAGAGGAACACCAAGAGCAGGAGGAAGAAGAAACTGCCTACGCCTGTGATATTCCACAGCATCTCCCGGTTGAGGATAAACGCCTTGCGGTCGCGTGGCTTGTCGTTCATCACCCTTGACGAAGGCGGCAGCGAGGCCAGAGCCATGGCTGCGAAGGTGTCCATGATGAGGTTGACCCACAGCATCTGCGTTACCGTCAGGGGAGATTCCGTGCCCATCAGTGCGCCCGAGAGGACGATAAAGCAGGCGGCAACATTCACCGTCAGCTGGAAAAGCAGGAACCGCTGAATGTTCTGATAGAGCGAACGGCCCCATAGAACTGCCTTGCCGATGCTGCTGAAAGAGTTGTCTATAATCGTGATGTCTGACGCTTCCTTGGCCACCGACGTTCCGTCGCCCATCGATAGTCCTACATGGGCGGCATGAAGAGCCGGTGCGTCGTTCGTTCCGTCGCCCGTTACGGCTACGACTTGTCCGTTGCGCTGTAGCGACTCAACCAGCCGTTTCTTGTCCATCGGACGTGCACGTGCAATGATTTTCAGTTCCATCACCCGCCGGTCAAGCTCCTCGTCGCTGAGAGCGGCAAATTCCGGCCCTGTAATGATATTGCGTTCGCTGTCAGCAGCAGTCCAGAGACCTATCTGCCTGCCTATTTCCGTAGCAGTTCCCGGCGTGTCTCCCGTAACGATTTTCACCTCAATGCCTGCTCTCATGCACTCTTCCACCGCTTGTGGAACGTCTTCACGCACGGGATCGCTGATGGCTACGATGCCTTGAAAGGTCAGATTGTCTGCCTGAACGGCTCCATTATTTATAGCTCCTGCCCCGGTATCGAGTATCTGATAGGCAAACCCCAGTGTGCGCATAGCCTGTGCCTGATAGCTCTGCAATTGTTGTTGAATGGCTTCCTGCGTCATTCCTCCTTCTATGTTCCGGCATAGTCCGAGTACAATCTCGGGTGCTCCCTTCACGTAGAGGATGGTCTTCCCCTCCATTGCCGCCGACCTGACGACGGTTGCCATATATTTCCGTTCGGTAGAGAAAGGCAGCTCGTCTATTGTCGCGGCCTCTTCGCGCAGCGTCTGATAGTTTTCGCCTGCCGAGCGGAGCCACAGCAGGAGCGCGCCCTCGGTAGGATTGCCGATGGCGACAGGTGCGTCGGGGTGGGAGAGGTCGAGGGCGGCTGTGCTGTTTACGGCCATTCCTTCCTTCAGCAGGCGGCTCTCTGCATTGTCGGAAAGCTCCTGCCCTTCGCCCAGTCCGTAGAATTGCGTCTTGAAGACACGCATTTGGTTCTGTGTCAGCGTCCCCGTCTTGTCGGTGCAGATAACGGTTGTCGCGCCCATTGTCTCACAAGCGTGCATGCGCCGGACGAGGTTGTTGGTCTTCAGCATCCTCCGCATGCTGTAGGCAAGGCTCAGCGTAACGGCCATCGGGAGTCCTTCAGGTACGGCAACGACGATGAGGGTAACGGCAATCATCAGCGTGCCGAGCGTATATCCGAGCAGGCGCGATATGTCCTCGCCCGGCAGCAGGAAGCTGTGCAGTACGGTGATAGTGCTGATGAGGGTGAGGAAGTAGAGGGTGATAATGGATATACATACTTTCCCCGGCCATTGGTCAAACTTGCGGATGACCATCCAGAAAAAGAGAATGGTAGGCACGACGAGCGACCATGCCGGATAGGCCCAGTCGAAGAAGACGAGCATGCGGCAGATAATGACCCCGGCAGCAAACACATAGCTGATTTTGGTTATCAGCTTGCCCAGTCCGTCGAGTTGTTCGTTGAGCGGTGTGCGTACGCTGTTGTCTATCTGTGCTGCCTCAAACACCTTTCCGTTCTCGGTTTTGTCGCCTACTGCGAGCACGCGGAAGATACCGTGTCCTTCCATTACCTTCGTTCCGCGCATGACGTGATGGGTAGGGAAAGTAGCCTCCGGGTCGGAATCCTCCTCCGTGTGCTCTTCCTGCAAATAGGTTCGCCCGTCAGCGACGATTCGTCGACGCTCAGGCTGATGGCCTCAAGCAGCTCGCCGTCGGCAGGAATCTCTGCCCCTGTGTTGAGGATAACGATGTCCCCGACCACGATGTCGCGCTTCGGCACGGAGGTGGTGTTGCCGTTTCGTATCACCTCTACAGGTTCGTCGTCGTTCACCTGATTGAGGATGGCAAAGGCCTTGTCGGCTTTCAGCTCGAAGAAGAAGGCGATGCCCGTAGCCAGCAGGATGGCGATGAAGATGCCGACCGGCTCGAAGAAAGTGCGCAGCCCCTCGTTCAGCCCGAAGTATTCGTAGCAGGCAATGCCGATGGAGAGTGCTCCGGCAATGAGCAGAATGATGATGAGAGGGTCGGAGAACTTCTCCAAGAAACGTTGGAAGAGCGATTCGCGTTCGGGAGGCGTCAGTATGTTTGTCCCGTTCCGTTGGCGGCTCGCTGCCACCTCTGCATCGGAAAGCCCGGTGTAATGATGTCTCTGTTTCATAATGTCTTCTGTCTGTGATGCGGTTGCGCCTCTGTTGTACCTCTTGTTCTAACTTATGTTATCGGGCCGCAATCCGAATGAAGTTGCAAAGATAATGCTTTTTTTCCGATTAGTTATTCTTCCCCGGATATTGTTTGCCTTAGGCCGCAAAATGAAAGCGGCGTTTTCGCACCATCAAAGTGCCTGTTTCGCAAGGTGAAAACGCCACTTTCGTTTTGTTATTCGGGCTTGTCGGCAAACAGGCTGTGGCAGTATGGCCGGCAAAGCGGTTTACCCGTAAGGTGCGTGGACAGCCTTTGGGAGGCGGAGGCCTGTCGGACTGGCTGCGGGACCTGCCGGGAGGGTTAATATTTTCCAATACATATTAATCGGAAAGTAAATCTTTAAGATATTGTGGCTTTTCTACTTGCGTTCAGAAAAAAAATAGTATATTTGCAGTGCACTCGTCCGGTAGGACAAGGCAACTATGAAAGAAAATCTCAAAATATCAAAGACTATGATAAAGAAATATGTAGAAGAGAATGAGGCAAGAATGCTCGAAGAGTTGTTCAGCCTGATACGTATTCCAAGCGTAAGTGCACAGCCTGCCCATAAGGAAGACATGGTAAAATGCGCCAACCGCTGGAAGGAGTTGCTTTTGGAAGCTGGTGTAGACAAGGCAGAGGTGATGCCCTCAAAGGGCAACCCCATGGTCTATGCGGAAAGGATAGTAGACCCAAATGCCAAGACGGTCTTGGTTTACGGCCACTATGACGTGATGCCGGCTGAGCCGTTCGAGCTTTGGAAGACCGAACCGTTTGAGCCGGTAGTCAAGGACGGACACATCTGGGCACGTGGTGCTGACGACGATAAAGGCCAGTCGTTCATTCAGGCCAAGGCGTTCGAGTATATCAACAAGCACGACCTGTTGAAGCACAATATGAAGTTCATCTTTGAGGGGGAAGAGGAAATCGGCTCCGGCAGCCTTGCTCCGTTCATTGAGGAACACAAGGATTTGTTGAAGTGCGATGTCATTCTCGTTTCCGACACATCGCTTATCGGTGCCGACGTACCTTCTATCACGACTGGTCTGCGTGGCTTGGCTTACTGGCAGATTGAGGTTACAGGCCCTGACCACGACCTCCACTCCGGCACGTTCGGTGGAGCTGTAGCCAACCCTGCCAACGTTCTCTGCAAACTCATCGGCGATGTAACCGGCCCCGATGGCAAAATCCGCTTCCCGGGATTCTACGACGACGTTGAAGAGGCATCGAAGGAAGAACGAGAGCTTGTGGCTTCTATTCCTTTCAGTGAGGAAGAGTACAAGAAGTCGCTCGGCATCAAGAATATCTTCGGCGAAGAGGGTTACAGCACAATTGAGCGCACCGGCTATCGTCCGTCGTTCGATGTCTGCGGACTTTGGAGCGGCTATCAGGGCGAAGGCGCAAAGACCGTAATACCCTCAAAGGCGTACGCCAAGATTTCCTCGCGCCTCGTACCGCATCAGGACTATAAGAAGATAGGCCAGTTGGTCGTAGACTATTTCAATAAAGTTGCTCCCGACACCGTTACCGTGAAGGTAGAGACGCTTCATGGCGGTTACGGCTACGTTTGTCCTATCGACTTCCCTGCTTACAAGGCTGCCGAGCGTGGCTTTGAGAATGTATTTGGCAAGCGTCCGCTGCCAGTCCGCATTGGCGGCAGTATCCCCATCATCTCTACATTCGAGAAACTTCTCGGTACGAAGAGCGTCCTCATGGGATTCGGTCTGGAATCCAACGCAATCCACTCTCCTAACGAGAACATGCCCGTAGACCTTTGGAAGAAAGGCATTGAGGCGGTTGTCAACTTCCACTTGGAATACGACAAGGAAGCGTAAGCGCGGTTTTTCAGTGATAATATATAAAGAGGGTGTGGCTGTTGAGCCACACCCTCTTTGCTTTGTCGTGTTCTTGTCAAAGTCAGAACGGCATTACTGCCGTCTGACTATCTTTATGCTGCGGCTTGATGTCTCGCCGCTGAGCTTCATGATGTAGATTCCCGTATGCAGGGAGGCGATGTCAATATCGTGCCCGCTGCCTTTCTTCACCAATGCGCCCTTGAAGTCGAAGAGCTGCCAAGCCGTCACTGCCTCCGAGGTGCGGAGCCTGTCGCATGCGGCATCGGTATATACGGCGAGCCTGCTGTCTGCGTTGGCCTCGTTGATGCCCGATACCGGCTCGGTCGTGAACGTAATGGCCTTTGTCTTCGACCGTCCCGACTCATATACGGCCGTTACCTCTGCCGTGTGCTCTCCTGCCGCAAGTGCGTTGAGCATTACCTGTCGGCCCGTTTGGTCGATTCCGTCCACGATGCTTCCGTCGAGTTTCACTTCGTAGGTAGCACGGTCGGCAAGTGGCTTCTTCACGCTTCCGTCGGCGTATGGAGCTTCCTCGCCCACAAACATGTTGTCTATCATAAGGAAGTATCCTCTCGGAGTCTCGTTGAGCAGCACCATGCGTCTTGCGTTCTCCGGCACATCGAACGACATTTCCTGCCAGTTCTGGTCCGACACGTTTGTCGTCTCGCTTATCCAGCTGATGTCGCTGAGTGTCTTCGGATATTCCTTATCGGTGTATCCTACCCTTATGGCAGCCTTCCCTACAGAGTTGGTGAAGCTCTTTATGACAAACCTGAACGTGGCCTTGCCCGTGAAATTGACAATGGGCGAGAAGACAAAGTCGTTGTTTGCCTGCGTGCGGTTGCCGAAAGAGGCAAGGTATTGCTTTCCCGAATAGGGCTGGGAGCCTGCATCGAAGAAGGCGAGCGAGGGCGTTGTCTCGTATGGGTTGAAGGCCATATATGACATGGGGAGGCCCATGAACTTGAATGTGATGTTATCGAACTCCACCGTCTCTGCCTTGTCCATGTCCCAGTATATCCAGTTCACTTCCTTCGTTGCCGGCTCGACGGTGAACGGTTCGTAAGACTCGAAGTCGTCGAAGAAATAGTTATCGGTGTTCCACGACAGCATGCGGCTGTCTTCCGCACCGACTTCCTCCGCCTTGAGGTTATATGCCGGAAGAAGCCTTTCGGTAAAGTCAAGCTCGTGGCTGAACTCCGTCTCCTCGCCTTCTACTGCCAGTGTGGCGTCTATGTCGTCGAAGCCGTCAAGTCCGGCACGTACAGCATATTTCTTCTTTGCCAGTCCTTCGACCGTCCATGTAGTCTCGTCTTTCTTCGTTGCGGTGTATATCGTCTCTTTGTCGTCTTCAGCCTGCATCATTATCACGGGCGGAGTAGACGGCATTGCCGCGTTTGCCTTCACTTTGAAGCTGACATTGGCGAGAATGTTCCTTCCTATGCGGTCCGACAAAGCCTTGCCCGACTCGCCGGCAGCTTCGGTTACGCTCGTGACGGCATACCTGTAGTATCCCATCGGCAGCGTTCCGAACTGCGTGTCGCTGTATTCGCGCACGGCTGCATCCGTTGAGGCGAGATACTGCCAGTCCTCGCCCTCTTTCTCGAGTCTGCGATACACGTTGTACTGCTTCTGCCGCTGCAACGTGCCGGCAGCGGCTGTGGAGTCGGCGTTGAGAATGGCATGGTCGATGCCGATGAGCAGGTTCTTCTTCATGTCGTGGATGTCGAGATACTCGAATGGGGCATTTTGGTAGTCGCTGTTTATCACATGGACGTTGGGTTCAAAGTCAAGTCCCCCGTTGACGCCTGCATCTGCGAGCATGCTCAGGAATCCGTTGTAGCGGAACGCGACGAGCGCGCCGCCCCTTACAATCAGCGGCTGAGGCAGTTCGTAGCGGCACCATTGGTTGTCGGTGTTGGCAATGTCCTTCTGCTCGTAGATGATGTTGCTTGTGGGATTGCCCTCGGCGTCGAGTGCGAATACCACCAAGTCCACCTTCTTGTGCGGCCCCCTGAACTCGTCGGTCTGCCACTTCACGGCCGTTATTGCCATGTCCTTGCGGAATACCGTGCCGACGATGCTCCGGTCGGTGAACGAGAAGACGCCTATGTGGGCGACACCCGGACCCTTGCAGTACGACAAGGAGTCTGTGTCGACAGGCTGCCCCCACTTCACTACCTGACGGCTTCCGTCGCCCTTGGCGGTTACCATGCGCGGTGCCACGGCCTTGTCTTTCAGGTTCAGCGTGGGCAGCGATGCCGCATCCTTCGTTATCCGTACTTCCTGCCGTTCGGGGAAGAGGCCGGGATGTATGGCCGAGAGCAGGTATGCCCCTTCATATATATGGTCTACCGTATAATTCCCCTCGCTGTCGGTGTAGGCGACATGCTCGTCGGTGGCAGCGGTGCCGTCTATTGCCGTCATCATCACCCTTGCGCCTGCGAGCGGCGTGCCGCCGAGGTAGGTAACCCTGCCGGTCGCGCTGACCTTCTCTATCTTCCGCAGCTCTATGCCGATGGCCGTGTCCTGCTCCGATGATACCCGGACGGCCTGCGCATGCAGCGCGTAGCCCTCCTTGCGTGCCTCAAGGGTGTAGTCGGCTTCGGGGACGTGGGCCATGCTCCATTCGCCGCGTTCGTCGGTCTTGGCAGCAAAGCCGGTGTCCTTCAGTCTTATCTCCACACCTTCAAGCGGCGTGCCGGCGTGCTCCACGGTACCGTGCAGCGAGCCTTCGGAAGCCTCCTTCACGACGATGCCGAAGACCTCAAGCTGGAACTTGTTCGGGTCGGAGTTCATCTGGATTGCAATATTCTCCCCGCAGTCGGCAGCCGGGGTGTAGTATGCAACGTAGTCGGCGCGGCTGCCCTCTTCGTTCGCCACCTCGAACTTGGCTATCTGCCTGAACTGCGTCAGCTGCTCCTCCTTGTCTCCGAGGCCTGCCCACAGGTTCATCTTCTCGGTCAGTTCGAGGTTGGCAGCGGCAGCCGTTACGGTTATCTTGTATTTCGTGCCGCCCTTCATGGCTATCGGGTGCGAAATCATCCAGTCGTCGCCGGCTTCGGTCTCGTTGTAGCTGCAGTAGACGCCCTCTTTCGACATCCGCTGTTTCCACGTGATGTTGTCGTGATTGCGGTCGATGACGGTCCACAGGGGCATGTCGTCGGCGGTAAAGCTGCACTGATACGGGATGGCGTGCGACGTTCCCAGAATGATTTTCTCCGACAGGGCCTCCTTGCCTCGTCCGCGTCCGATGGGTGTGATGAGGTATTGATAGACGGCGAGGCGTGCCACGGTGTTGTCGGTTATGGCTGTCCCGGCAATGTCTCCGCCTATCAGTATGTCGTCCGGCATCCGTCTGACCTCGTACCTTATGTCCGAGGGGATATATCCGCCGTCGATGCCCCTGACGGGCGCGGTCCACGAAATAGTGCACGACTTGCCGTCGGGCTGCCTCCCGAGGGTTATGCCGGTTACTGCGTCGGGCAGGTCTTCGCCTATGTAGGCCTGCTTCACGGTTTCCTCTCCGTTGCCCTCGCCGTTCGAGGCGTATGCCTTGTACGCATACAGGCCGTTGTCCGTAACCGTCTCGGTGAAGGACAGGTGCTCCCCGGCTGCCGCGTCATTCTTGACGAATATTTCCCTGCCGCCCCTCAGAAGATGAATCTTGAACGTGCCGAGTTCCGCTCCCGACGCCGTCTTCTGCGGAGCGTCGAATGAGATTCTCACTTCTTTTGAACCGGCACTCGCGGGCACAATCTCGAGGTTCTCCACCATTCCGGGCGCGCCGTCCTTGACGGTTGAGAACGGGAATCCGAGTCCTACAATCTGCCTCTCGCCTGCGATTTCGGTATTGCTCTCGTTGAATCCGTCTGCAAGGTTGATGTCGAGCAGCTGCGTTCCCTCCCGGGTCGTGCGCGCGGCCCACCAGAGCTTGCCGCTCCCGTGGTCTATCGCCATCGACTGCAGCTCGCTGCTGATGGTATAGTCGCAGCTGTTCATGGTCTCCTCGTTGCCGTCGGTGTCAATCCTGACGAGTTCGCTGTAGACGTTTTCGGCATAGAGCTGTCCCTGCAGGTCTGCCGCAAGCCCTACGAACTCCTGATTCAGCCCTGCCACCTCGGTGGCTTCGCCGCTGCCGAGGTCTACCCTGAGCAGGGTGTTCTGACGTCCGTTGTTGCCCAAGGCGTACATGATGCCGTTCTTGTAGTCGTAGGCCATGTCGTAGAACGGCTCGGCGCCGCTTCCGCAGTCGGCAATCTTGGTGAACGTGCCGGTGTCGAAGTCGTAGGTGCCGAAGGCCTCCGGCTCGGGGTCGCTGCCCGCCGTGCCGCAGGTCTGTACGTAATACTTCTTGCCGGCAAAGGCTCCGGCGCGGATGCTGAAGTCGTGGGCCCGGAGAATCCGGAATCCCGCCGGGTCCGACACGTCGAAGCTGCAAGGCCCCGTGTCTGAGGGCGTCTGCGAGTTGCCCCGGCACCACCCGAAAGCCTCCTGCGCCCCGGCTCTCAGTCCGATTGTCAGGAGCGACAGGACGAGAATCAATAAAGTAGTTTTCCTCATACTATGAAATGTTTTTAGGTTTTGGTGAATATGAATAACAGTCCTTCCCGGCCGCGCGCGGCCTACGGAAGCTCGTTTTCCTCCCCGTCCCTTCCGGCTTTCTTCCCCCGGCTCTTGGCCTGCGGGTCTACGCGGAAGAACTCCACGTCGTGCAGCTGGCGGAATTTGGCCGTAGGCGTGAAGAGCACGTGCGTCTTCGTAATGTGGGTCGAGGCCCTGAAGTCCTCCTCCTTCGCCACGGCCTTCGACTTGAACGAGGGGCGGAACGTCCCGAGCGGCCCGGCGTCGACGATGCTGCCCTGCGAGCAGAGGCGGTTGAGCACGGTGCGGAACTTGTAGAACACGGCCGCAATCTCGGCCTGTCCCACCGTAGAGTCCTCCGCCATCAGCTCGCAGAGGCTGTCGAAACTCACGTGCTGCCTCTGGCAGACGGGTCTTGCCACGAATAGCGTCTGGCCTTTCTTCGGCCCGACGCCCATCTTTCTTTTGTTTAGGGAGTAGTCCATAAAGTCTGGAATTTATTAGCTGAAAAATACCGGCACCTGCCCGGCCTTCCGCACTCTTCGCGGCCTTCCGTCCCGGTGCCGGCGGCAAAGTTACTGAAAGTTTTCCTTTCTCCAAAGCAAAACGCAGGTATGTTTTCCGAAAAAAGTCCATACTTTTTAGAGAAATCATAATTATGTTTTCTACGAACTATAATTATAAAATAAAAATTTGTAATTATAATCTTTATGGAAAGTACGTACTTATCAGAAAAATCATAATTATATTTTCTTTGAATTATAATCATAAAATAGGAATTTGTAATTATAATCTTTATAGAAAGAACGTACTTATGAGGAAAATCATAATTATGTTTTCTCCGAACTATAATTATAAAATAAAAATTTGTAATTATAATCTTTATAGATAGTGCGTACTTTTCAGGAAAATCATAATTATGTTTTCTCCGAACTATAATTATAAAATAAAAATTTGTAATTATAACCTTTATGGAAAGTACGTACTTATTAGGAAAATCATAATTATGTTTTCTCCGAACTATAATTATAAAATAAAAATTTGTAATTATAATCTTTATGAAAGATACGTAGTTTTCAGGAAAATGATAGAAACGAATCGGGAAACCACAATCGTATTCTTCCCCGGAAGATGGCCGTAGCCCCACAAGGCACAGGTGCGTTTTCCCCAACCGGCGGCATGGATTGTCGGGCTTTGCACCTGCTTTTCCCCTCGCCGGGCCCTGCCTTACGGACGGGTAGGGCGTCCCGTCCTGACGGCGGAGCGGCAAAATCTTCCCCCTTTCGTTGCCCGTCTGCCGATTTATGACTAACTTTGGTGCAGGAATGAAACAGCTCACACCAGAACAACGGCACAGGAACATGGCCGCAATCCGCTCGCGCGACACCAAGCCCGAGCTGATTGTGCGCCGCTTCCTCTGGAGCCGCGGATTCCGCTACCGCCTCTGCTCGGACCGCCTGCCGGGACATCCCGACTTGGTCCTCCGCAAGTACCGCACCTGCATCTTCGTCAACGGATGCTTCTGGCACGGGCACGAGAACTGCAGCCGTTATTCCCTTCCCAAGACCAATACGCGGTTCTGGGAAGAAAAGATAGAGCGCAACCGCCGGCGCGATGCCGACGTGCAGCAGAAGCTCGCGCAGATGGGCTGGCACAGCATCGTCGTCTGGGAGTGCACGCTGAAGGGCAGCCGCCGGGCCGCTACGCTGGAGTCGCTCGCCTTCACGCTCAACCACATCTTCCTCCGCGACCGTTCCTCCGCCTATCCGGCACCGGCAGGCGGCGACGGACTGGACATGGCGGCAGAGGAAGCAGCGGAATAGAAACGTCCCCTCCCCGTAGCCCTGCCCTGAATATTCACGCAGGCCTTGACGGAGGAGGTGGGGGCTGTTACCATTTCAGCTCGTCGTTCAGGATAACGCCGTCAGCGGCATCCTCCTTTTCGAAATTGTCGGCTTTGTACTGTATGCAGAGCATGAGCATTTCGCTGTCGCCCGTGTTCTTTAGAGCGCGCTTGCCTTCGGGAGCTACGCGGATGATGCTGCCTTCGGATACGGGAAAGATGTCGCCGTCTACCTGATATTTGCCCTCGCCTTTGAGTATGAAGTAAATTTCCTCATGGGTCTTGTGGGTATGGAGGAAGCCGCTGTCCTGTCCGGGAACGAGCGATTGGAAGGAGAGCTCGCTGCCCGTGGTCTGAAGAGCCTGGCCTGCGAATACCTTGCCCGGAATGTCGATGTCGCCCATGTGGAGTACATAGTCCTTGACTTCGCTGAACTTGCCTACATTCACTGCCGTGAAGTTTTTGCCTTTCTTCGTTGTCTCAATAGTCTTCATAATGCTTTGTATTTATATGGATTATTATTGTTTTGACGGTGCAAAGATATTGTGTTTCAGTGGTTTCTGCAAGTAGGTACGCGAATGTCAGTCAGTTACCGCAAGGTAAGTAATGTTGGAAATAAGGCGGTTGTGCTTTCAACATTTAGTATTGTTTAACAATAAAGGCATGAAAGGTATGGAGTATAATAGTTACTTTTGTGCAGTAGTATGCTTTTAGATTATGAATAGAACAGAATTCAGAGACGCGTTTTTTCCTGATTGCCCCATCCGCAACGTGCTGTCGAGGGTAGGCGACAAATGGTCAATGTTGGTGCTTTTCACGTTGGAGAGCAATAATTGCCAGCGTTTCAAGGAACTTCAGCGTAACATTCCTGACATCTCGCAGAAAATGCTCGCAGCCACGCTCAAGATACTTGAGGCAGACGGATTGGTACGTCGTGAAGCCTATGCCGAGATTCCGCCGCGCGTAGAGTATTCTTTATCGGATAAAGGTAAAAGTCTGCTGCCTCTTATAGACAATCTTCTTGTTTGGGCAAGTAGCAACATGGACGATATTATAGCATCCAGACGCCGTTATCTGTTGAAGTAATCCGGGTATAACTTGTCTTATCTTTGGCAGCAGGCTATTATGCTTTGGAGAAAAGTTGCTGTCATATTAATACGTTTAATATGGATATACTGAAAGATTTGTTTCTTGATAATATTACTGAAGACGGGGCATATTGCAAAATCGACAAAGTGATGGATGACATAGAGCATGGTTCCTACGACAACTTGATAGATGGAGAGGGACGTATTGATCTGGCTTCGCTGTTAGGTATGGACGAATATGAATACACTGCCTACTGCCAGGCAGCCCCATTAAGCGTCATTGCGGAATGGAGATACAACGGATGGCCTACGCGATGTTGTCTAACTGATAGACCTCTTGATTATAAGGAATACCATTGGTTTGTCACGGAATATGAACACGATAAGTATGGGCTTAGTATTTAAGCCCTCTCAGCCCCCCATCTGTCTAACACGATTTATTACAGATGACGAAATATCTTTTGGAACCTTCATATCCCACACACAAATTATCCGTTCTTTTGGATATTTATTTCCCCAAAGAATGATTTGAAATGCCTCATAAAGCAATCTTATCAACGACTTGTCTTCATTCGTACTGCCTTTTATCGCATAATCATATTTAGATAGAAGATAAAGAATCTCTTCTTTGTCTTGTGTCGTATGAAGATAATCTCCCATACAGTTGATTGCTGCAGCCCTTGTTTCCTCGTACATATCATTGTCCCAATCTATGAAACCATGTAATACATCCTTGTACGATGCAGCCAAATTCCAATATTGGTGAAGGCATAGCACTTTGATTGCAGATGCAACAATAGAATCGTCGAAAGAGTCGGTATTGATAAATTTCTCTATCAGTTCTTTATTATGTTGATTCGGCTCTACACATAGTCCGAAACTCAATATTCCAAGATGCAGTTTTATAGTAGAATTCTGCTTCCAATCGCACGTATTGATTGCGTGTAGTTGCTCACGGAGGAAAGATACTTCGTCATCCGCCAAAGCAGTTCCCCATTTCGCCTTCTCAAATAACTCGGCCATCTTACCATTTTCCAGATTCTTTCTCATATTAATAACTAAAAAGATTATTACCGCAAATATAATCCATTAAGAGGAAACTTCAAAAAATAATCGAATAAAAGATTTCTTTGGTGAAATCTCACAGGCTTTCATACCATAACTTTGTGCTCAGAAAGTTCACCAAAAGTTCACCGCACGGGTTATAAACGGAATAAAGGAACTACAACCATCGTTGTAATTCCTTTATTTTCAAGGCTTTAACCTTTGTAGCGGGGGTGGGACCCGAACCCACGACCTCCGGATTATGAATCCGACGCTCTAACCAGCTGAGCTATCCCGCCATCGTTTTCAGCTTCATCTCTGAAAGCGGTTGCAAAGATAAATCAAATTTTTTGATTAGCCAAGGAATATCTGAAAATTATTTCAAAATTATAATATAAAGTGCCAGTGGGGGAGATAGTGCGTGGAGCGGTGGGTGTGCTACAGCGTGGAGGGGGAAATAAAAAAGCTAAAAAAGCATGTTACTATGATATTTTTGTGTACTTTTGCACGTGAATAGTGCGGCTGTGCAGTTTCCATTATGGTTAAATGTTTCGATTCAAGAAGTTAGACATATTCATCGCCAAGCAGTTTGGCTTACTCTTCGCAGGAACCTTCTTCATCAGTTTGTTTGTACTGATGATGCAGTTCTTGTGGAAATATGTCGACGAACTCATAGGCAAGGGGCTCTCGCTTGATGTCTTGGGGCAGTTCTTCTGGTATATGAGCCTGATGATGGTGCCGCAGGCCCTGCCGCTTGCCATCCTGCTGTCGTCGCTGATAGCCTATGGCAATTTGGGCGAAAGCTCGGAGCTGACGGCCATCAAGTCGGCAGGCATCTCGCTCTTGCAGTCGTTCCGTGGCCTGATAGTGATAACCGTCTGCATCGCCTTGGGCTCTTTCTATTTTCAGAACTATATTGGACCCGACTCGCAGAAGCACATGGCGCAGCTGCTCATATCCATGAAGCAGAAGAGCCCGGAGCTGGAAATCCCCGAAGGAGTGTTTTACAGCGGTATTCCCCAGACCAATCTCTATGTGGAGAGGAAAGACCTGAATACGGGGCACCTGTATAATATAATGGTATATAGGATGACCGACAGCTACGAGGACCAAGCCATCATCCTTGCAGACTCGGGCATGCTTCAGTCTACTGCCGAGAAGAAACACCTCGTGCTGAACCTTTGGAGCGGCGAATGGTTTGAAAACATGCCCTTGCAGACAATGGGCAACAGTGCCAGTGTTCCCTACCGCCGCGAGACCTTTGCCCATAAGCACATCGTGCTCGACTTTGACAATGACTTCAGCCTGACCGACATGGCCGGCATATCAGGCAATGCGCGAACCAAAAGCCTTGCCAAGATAGCTCATGACAAGGATTCTCTTGTAAGAGTTTCGGACAGCATAGGACATGCTTATTACAAGGAGGCGCAGGCAATGATTTACCGTGAGCCTGTGCTGAAGCCCGTCCAGATGAAGAAAGTGGAGAAGCTGGCGGCTCGGGATGCTTTCAGTGTCGATTCGCTTTACGGAAAGCTCCGTCCCGAAGAGCGGAGGAGGGTGATAGACCAAGCGTTGATGACGGCGCAGCAGGCAGTGGGCGACCTTGAGTTCAAGAGCATGATAACCAAGGATACCGACACGCAGATTCGTCAGCACACCTTGGAGATGATAAACAAATTCACCCTTTCGATGATTTGTATCATCTTCTTCTTCATCGGAGCACCGCTTGGTGCCATCATCCGCAAGGGCGGACTGGGTGTCCCTATCATCATCAGCGTTATTGTCTATATCGTTTTCTACCTGTTAGACAATACCGGCTACCGCATGGCACGGCAGGGGGCATGGGCTATTTGGTTCGGAAAGGGGCTTTCGCCTGCCGTTCTCATCCCTACGGCCATCTTCTTCACCTACAAGGCAAACAACGATTCGACGGTCTTCAACGTCGACATGTATCTCAATCTCTTCATGCGCCTGCTGGGACTGCGTGTCAAGCGACACATCAGCGGAAAGGAAGTCATCATCGACGACCCCGATTACGGAAAGGATGCCGATGCGCTTGAGAGGATGAACCTGACCCTGACGGAATACGCCCGGGGCCATAATCTGAAGTCGCCACCCAACCCAGTCAAAGTCTTCTTCAAGTATCAGCCCGATCATGTCGTCGAGCAGATGAGCGAGGAGCTTGAAGCCGTCATCGAAGATTTGGGCAATACGCGCAACAAGCTGATACTCTCCGAAATCAACAAATACCCCGTCCTTGTGGTGAAGGCGCATACAAGGCCCTTTGAGCGTAAGTGGATGAACATCGTCTCGGCCGTTATTGTGCCTGCCGGACTGTTCTTCTATCTCCGCATGTGGCGGTTCCGGCTCCGCCTTTTCAGGGACATGAAGATAATAAAGGAGACCAACGAGGCTGTCATTGCCGAAATAAGGGAGAAGCAACTTTAGGCTTCCTCCGCGTGATGTGTCAACGCTGAAATGATAAGATAGACACCTATTTCTATAAAAAGTAACGATATGGAAAATTACAAACTGAGCAGTGTCGAAGACGCTGTAAAAGATTTCAAAGAAGGAAAGTTCGTTATCGTTGTGGATGACGAAGACCGCGAGAATGAGGGCGACCTCATTATGGCAGCCGAGAAGATTACACCCGAGAAGGTGAACTTCCTGTTAAAGAACGCGCGTGGCGTACTCTGTGTGCCCATAACCATATCAAGGGCTGAAGAATTGGACCTGCCTCATCAGGTTTCCGACAATACATCCATGCTCGGAACCCCGTTTACCGTAACCGTAGACAAGCTCGAGGGTTGTTCGACCGGTGTTTCGGCTCACGACCGTGCCGAAACCATCAAGGCTCTGGCCGACCCGAAGTCTACTCCGCAGACCTTTGGCCGGCCCGGTCATATCAATCCGCTCTATGCTCAGGACAATGGCGTACTTCGCCGTTCGGGGCACACCGAGGCCGCCGTCGACCTCTGCCGCCTTGCCGGATGCTACCCTGCCGGGGTGCTGATGGAGGTGATGAACGAAGACGGTACGATGGCGCGCATGCCGGACTTACAGATTAAGGCCAAGGAATGGGGATTGAAGATTATCAGCATCAAGGACATCATTGCCTACCGGCTGGCAACCGAGTCGAGCATTGAGGTAGGCGAGGAAGTCGACCTGCCTACCGAATATGGTCATTTCCACATGATACCGTTCCGCCAGAGCAGTACGGGACAGGAGCACTTCGCTCTGGTCAAGGGAGAATGGGAGAAAGACGAGCCGATTCTGGTGCGCGTCCACTCCTCCTGTTCCACGGGCGACATTCTTGGCAGCCAGCGTTGCGACTGCGGCGAGCAGCTACATAAGTCGATGCAGCTGATAGAGAAAGAGGGCAAGGGCGTTGTCATCTACATGCAGCAGGAAGGCCGTGGCATCGGGCTGATGAACAAGATGGCCGCCTACAAGCTCCAACAGGAGCAGGGACTTGATACCGTAGATGCGAACATTCACCTCGGCTTCAGGCCCGACGAGCGCGAATATGGCAGTGGAGCGCAGATGCTGCGCCATCTTGGTGTTCACAAGATGCGCCTGATGACCAACAACCCTGCCAAACGCGTCGGACTGGAAGCCTACGGACTCGAAATAACGGAGAACGTGCCCATTGAGGTTACTCCGACCAAGTACGACTACCGCTACTTGAAGACCAAGAAGGAGCGCATGGGACATGACCTGCACCTCTGACCGGAGCTTGACGAGGCGTTGCCGCATAGCGGAACATTAGCAGCACGTGGCATTTTGAGATTCTCAAAATGCCACGTTTCTTTTGCATTGCTCCGTCGGTTATCCGCAACAAGGCATATCCGGGATAGTCGGAATGTCCGTCTCCCGGGTGTCCCCATTCCTTAGGGATACGAAAAAGGGCGAACCTCTGAAAGAAGTCCGCCCAGTTTTAATCAGTAACAGGGTGTCTGCCGTTATGGGAGGCTGATTGCCTCGTTAGGACAAACAGAAGCGCATGTGCCACACTCTGTGCAGGCATCAGCGTCAATTGAGTAGATATCGCCCTCAGAGATAGCTCCTACCGGGCATTCGTCGATACATGTACCACAAGCGATACAATCATTGCTAATAACGTAAGCCATAATGTTTTTGATATTTATAGTGTTAAAGATATTCGTGTACGTTTTGAAGTAGGATACCTACATTTGTACCTTGCAAAGGTATAAATAATATCCGGAATACCTAATAATAATGACGAGAATTTGCGATATTTAGACAATGTAAAAACAAGCTACATATTATTAGGTATTCCGGAAGCCGGGCGTCTCCTGCGGCAACGATGATGGCGCGGTTATGCAATAAGATTTGGGGAACAGCGTTATAACTATATGATAAAGCGAATTACACTCTTCATTATATTCTTGGCAGCCCTTGCATCGGTCAGGGCGCAGGACAGAACCGTGCAGAACCGTCCCTATACCGACTTGCGGACCTTCCATTTCGGTGTGCTGGTGGGTACTCACCTTCAGGACCTTGAGTTTGTCAACCGTGGGCCGCAAATCATAGACATCGAAGACGGGAACGGGCCGACTGAGAAAATTGTATCAATGGATCAGGACCGTTGGGACGGAGGCTTCACGGTAGGAGTGCTCGGAGAACTCCGAATCAACCAGACGCTCCAGCTGCGCGTGGCCCCGGGCATGTATTTCGGCACGCGCCATCTCACGTTTCATAATCTCTCGGAACTGAATTCCAACGGGGAGCCGACCGAGGAGACGCAGGAACTGAAGACGGCCTACATTTCCTGTGCCTTCGACCTCATTGCCGCCGCACCGCGGTTCAACAATCACCGCCCGTACATCATGCTGGGCATCAATCCGATGATTAATCTTTCGGGTAAGGACGACGACTATATCAAGTTGAAGCGGTCGGATGCCTACTTGGAGGTGGGGGTCGGATGCGACTTCTATCTGCCTTACTTCAAGTTGCGCCCCGAACTGAAATTTATGTACGGACTTTCCAATTGTCTGGACTCAAAGCACGTTTCCAACCTGCGCGACAAGCGCATGCTGATGTACTCCAACTCGGTCAGCGAGGCCCATTCCAAGATGATTGCACTGACGTTCTACTTCGAGTAGCCTGTCCGCACTGCATCGGGAGATTGCCCTTCTGCCGTACGGGAAACGGCGTCGGCATAGCCCGGCTTTTCCATGTAGCCACGGCTGCATGGCGAAAGTGCCCGTTTCGTGTGGTCAATGTGCCCGTTTCGCATGACGAAACGGGCACTTTCGTTTTATGACTCTTTTGGGCTTGCTGACGGCTTCTTGCAGATGAGGCTGCCGAAAGGGGGGAAGGTGTTTTCACCGGTATGTTTTCCCGTATGGAGGATGGGGGAGAAAGGGAGTGGAAGCAAGGTTTCAGTCAGTATTTTCTTGCAAGGATACAATAATAATTTACTCCTTTCGTTATTTTAATAGTTTAAGAATTGAAGTCGTGCCGGCTTTGTGAACGAGTTGCAAGGCTAAAGCCGTATAGTTTCCGTGTTATGGGGACAGGCGAACGGGCTGTCCTATGACGGCCGGCGAGGCGGACAGGAGCAGCTTCTGTGCCCACGGTCGGAGATGGAAATCGGATGTTTTTCAGACGGCAGGGCTATTTTAATGTCAAGAAACGAAATAACTTAAAGATAAAAGCATTGTTTATGAAAAAGTATTTAGCAGAGATGATTGGCACGATGGTGCTGGTTTTGATGGGTTGTGGCGCAGCCGTTGCCCTTAGTTGTAATCCTGTCGGCGATCAGGCGACGGTTGTCGGTACGGCAATGGCGTTTGGTCTTTCGGTTGTAGCGATGGCCTACACCATCGGAGGCATCTCCGGCTGCCACATAAATCCTGCTATCACGCTGGGAGTATTTCTTAGCGGTCGTATCAGCTCGAAGGATTGTGCCATGTATATGCTCTTTCAGGTGATTGGCGGACTTATCGGTGCTGCCTTGTTGGCCCTGCTTGTCGTTGCTTCCGGGACGGAGTTTGCCGTTGCCGGTGCTGGGCTGGGTGCCAACGGATTGCAGGAGGGCATCAGTGCTACGGGCGGCCTGATTGCTGAAATCGTCTTCACGGCTGTCTTCGTGCTCGTTGTTCTGGGTGCTACATCCAAGACTAACGGTGCTACCAACAACTTTGCCGGTCTGGCCATCGGTCTGTCGCTCATCCTCGTTCACCTCGCCTGCATCCGCTTTACGGGTACTTCCGTCAATCCGGCACGCAGCATCGGCCCGGCTGTCTTCGCTCAGTTCATCGGTGGTCCGGTTGCAGCACTCAGCAATCTTTGGATTTTCATAGTAGGTCCGTTGGTAGGCGGTGCGGTTGCCAGTGTCGTTTGGCGCGTGATAGAGCCGGACGGAAATGCGGAATAAATGATAATCGCAACATACGGATACAGGCGGCAGATTGCCGCCTGTTCTGTTTTTATGGTCTGCCTGTTCTGTGCCTGAACGCCATTATCGCAGTAGCCGCGCTTTCAGGCAGGCTTCATTGGTTTCTGTTGTACTTTGGAAGGTGTCAGATGCCGTCTTGAATTATTCTCCTGCGCCTTATCTGCGGGAGGGGAAAAGCTCGCGTTTGAGCAGTACATCCATATTGCTGACATGGAAGCTGTCGGGCGGCAGTTTCAGCTGTCGGCGACTGTAAAGACAGAAGTCGCTCGTTTTGTTTTTCTTGTAATATCTTCTGTAGCCTGCCTTCTTGGCTACAGCGGCAAACTCCTTGTCCTCAATGGCGATGAGGGCGAAGTCGGCTTTGCGCTTTCTCACAGCTTCGTACTGGTCTTCTATCATCGCGTCGGTGGCACCATATTGTCGGGCAAAGTATTTGCATCCGGGCAGCGCATCGCTGCAAATGCCGTTGACGGGAGGGACAGCCGGCCCGTACACGATGCGCGGACATGGGACTTCGTTTATCAGATATTCGTAGAAGTAGAACTGGCGGCGGAGGCTGTTGTCCTGCGTAAAGAAGTCGCCGACGTCCGGGTGGCGGTAGTTGTGCAGGTAAAGGGTGGACGATATGCTGGCGACCATGCTGAGGAAGACGAGCGCAAAGTCCGTCCACAGCGGACGGTGGCGGTGCAGGCAGCCGTCTGCAAGCACTATCAGCGTGAAGATAGAGAAGGGGACGACGCACATCAGATAGTTCAGCCACGCATTGGGAAGCGTCATCAGGTAGATGATGGCAAAGGCAACAAGCGGAAAGAACCGCTCGCTGCGATGCCGGTAGGCTATGAGGAAGAGTCCCGGAAGCGTAGTCAGGAGCACGAAGATGTTGGCTGGCGACTTCAGAAGGGTCAGGGCGTTCTCCACGGGATTGCCGTTTCGGGTAGTGATAAGCGTCTTCACGAAGTATTCATCTATGAAGATGCCCAGTGTGCCCTGACTGACAAAATAGGCAAGGAAGGGCAGCAGCAACAGCGATGCGCCCAGCACGAAACTTCCGAAGGGCAGCCAGAGCGGCTTCCGCCGGCGGAGGAGGGCGTAGCAGACAGACAGGGCGAAGACGCCAATCATGGCTGCTCCCGTAAACTTGATGAGCAAGGTGGCTGCCAGTCCCAGTCCAGTCAGGAATCCCGCAACGTTTGCCGAGCCCTTGAAGTAGAACATCCGGCATGTGGTGTAGAGCGAGAGCATGATAAAGCAGAGGGTCAGGTCTTCGGTATGTATGTCATTCCGCATCATCTTGTTGAGGAAAAGAACGAGCATACAGGCCGCGACGAGGAAGGATTTCCGGGAATCGCGCAGGTAGAGGCCGGCCAGTTTGTAGGCGAAGAAGCAGGCAAAGGTATAGGAGAGGCACGTCAGCCAGAAGACGCCTAAGAAAGTGTGGGGACTGAAAAGATAGGAACCGCCGAAGAGCAGCCAAAGGAGCGGCCCTTTGGAGTCGGCGAAGTCCACGTAAGGAATCATTCCGTTCATCCATGCCTTACCGCACATAAAGTACCATGTAGAGTCGTACAGGTTGGAGATGTCGTGGGTATAGGATTGCAGGGAGACGAACAGAAGTGTCAGTACGGAGACTGCGGATAGTCCGAGAAAGGCTTTTAGATTAGTTTTCATTAGTATCTGTTGTTTTCTCTATGTTGTATCTGGGTCTGTCTTTCACCTCGATGTAAATCTTGCCGACATACTCTCCTACGATGCCGAGACCTATCAGAATACATCCACCGACGAACCAGACGGAGAGGATAAGCGATGCCCAGCCCGGTACGTTGGTGCCTTCGAGGAGCGAGTGGACAACGTAAACAAGAATACAAAGGGCGATGAAAAGGAAGAGAAAGCCCATTCCCAGTACCATGCGGACGGGCTTGACGCTGAAGGAGGTGATGCCGTTGACTGCAAACTCCAGCATCTTGCGGAGGGGGTATTTGCTTTCGCCTGCAAATCGGGCGTTGCGGTCGTAGTAGACCATTGCCGTGCGGTAGCCCAGCAGTGGAACGATGCCGCGTAGAAAGAGGTTTCGTTCGCGGTACTGGCAGAGTTCGGTCACTGCCCGAAGGCTCATCAGGCGGTAGTCGGCATGGTTGTAGACCGACTTCACGCCCAGCCACTGCATCAGAGTGTAGAAGAACAACGCCGTATTGCGCTTGAAGGCGGTGTCGGTGGCCCTGCTTTTCCGAACGCCATAAACGATGTCGCATCCTTCCGAGAACCTGTCGACCATCTCGGGAATGGCATTGATGTCGTCCTGTAGGTCGGCATCGACGGATACGATAGCGTCGAAGCGTGTGTTTTTCGCCACATTCAGTCCTGCCATCAGCGCGTTCTGATGTCCTGAATTTCCTGCGAGCCGCACGCCCATGACCATTGCTACCGACTTGCTGTACTGCTCTATGAGGCTCCATGTGGCGTCTGCCGAACCGTCGTCGACAAGAATCATGCGGCTTTTAGGCGCAATCCGCCCGTCGGCCTCCATGGTTTCTAAAAGTATGGTCAGCCGTCTGACGGTTTCGGGCAGTACTTCTTCCTCGTTGTAACAGGGGATGACAATTGCTAATCTTGGTTTCATGCTATATTTTTAAGCGTTGTTTGGATTCTCGCCAAAGTTAGGACAGACGCTCTGTCTGCCGACCTCTACCATCGTGTTCCGGTCAGACAAGTATCTATCCATGTTTTTGCGGCAACATTTTGTTGTAACTTTGTGAGTGGTTTTCAAATTGCTTTATAGTTTTAAAGATTATTCTCTACAAAAATAATTCTTTTGGAGAATAATACCAAATATATGAGAACTTTTTTGAATCAGGCTAAGTTGTGCGGACGGAAAAAGCCATGCCACAAGGGGAAAAGGCTGAAAAATAAAGAACAACTACGCAGTGGGGGTTATCGGTCTGATGAATAAGGATATGCCTGAAAGAGACGTTTGCAGGGCCATTTCTATCTTTTCTCCCTTGGAGAGGAGTCGGAGGTGGGTATGGCTATCCCTGTGTAGATAGTTCCGAAGCCATCTTTGAGGATACGGGCGGAGAAGAAATCATCCGAATGGTCGTAGGTGCAGATGCCGGATTGATGGATATGATAGGCAGGGACGCCTATTTCCTCTAATTGTAGTTGGTTGCAGAGAGGCAGGTCTATATGCCATTTATCGTGCATTCGTGCGATGTCCTCCATTGAGAAGCCTGCATCGGAGAAGGTATCATAGACTTCCTGCCCTACTTCAAAGTTCTTTTCGGAAATGGCAGGGCCGATGACGACTTTCAGGTCTTTTGGCTCCGTATCGTAAAGTTCGGTCATTCGTCTTACGGTGTGTTGTGCAATGCGCTTCACCGTACCTCGCCAACCGGCATGGGCAGCTCCGACAGCGTGGTGGACAGAGTCGTAAAATAGAATGGGAACGCAGTCAGCCGTATGTACTCCGATGCAGACGTTACGGCAATTGGTAACGACAGCATCCTTGCCTTCCGCCTGTTCGGCTTGTATGGTGGTGGGCTGGAGGAAAAAATCTTCCGATATGGGTAGACAACAGGTTTCGTGTATCTGATGCAGACGGACAATGCGGTCTGCATCAACGCCAATCTCCGCAGCAACGGCTTGCAGGTTCTCGGCTACCGCAGCGACATCGTCGCCATGGTGGGAATTGATGTTCAGCGTGGCAAGTTTCCCCTTGCTCACACCACCATGCCGGGTTGTGCTGAAGGCTACGACACCATCAGGCAGCGGGTAATAGTGCAGGATAGGCTTAGTCATCCGTATATTCAAAGTCGTCAAGGTCCTCCACCTCGTCGAGTTCGTCAAGGCCAACCTCTTCTACATCGTCAATGTCGGCCCCTTCGGCATGCAGCTCCTCTACGAAACGGCTCATGTCCTTGTTGCGGTGTACCAATGTGTCTTCGGAAGTAATCTCCTGCAACTTGTTGCTTTCGGCGTTGAGTTCACGCCAAAGCACGTCTTTCAGTTCGTCAATTCCTTGTCCTGTAACCGCAGAGATAAAGACGACAGGAAGGTCGGTGGGCAGTTCGTCGTGCAGCATCTCTATCAGCTCCTCGTCAAGGAGGTCGCTTTTCGTAACGGCAAGTATGCGGTGCTTGTCGAGCATTTCGGGATTGAATTGCCGAAGCTCGTTGAGCAGCACTTCATAATCGTGTTTGATGTTGTCGGTGTCGCCCGGTACCATGAACAGCAGGAGAGAGTTGCGCTCTATGTGTCTCAGGAATCGTAGTCCGAGTCCCTTGCCTTCGCTTGCTCCTTCAATGATGCCGGGAATGTCTGCCATGACGAAGCTCTGGTGGTCGTGGTAGCTTACGATTCCGAGCGAGGGTTCCATGGTCGTGAAGGGGTAATTGGCAATCTTCGGCTTTGCGCTGGAGAGTGCTGAAAGAAGCGTAGACTTGCCTGCATTGGGAAATCCCACGAGTCCGACATCGGCCAAAAGCTTCAGTTCAAGTATTACGGTCATTTCCTGCATAGGCTCACCCGGCTGTGCGTAGCGCGGAGCTTGATTGGTGGAGGTGCGGAACTGGAAGTTTCCCAGTCCGCCCCGGCCGCCTTTCAGCAGCATCACGGTCTGTCCGTCGTAGGCTACATCACAGATATACTTGCCTGTTTCAGCATCGTATACGACCGTTCCGCAGGGCACGTCAATGTAGACGTCCTTGCCGTCCGTACCATGGCACTTGTCGCGGCTACCGTTTCCACCATGCTCGGCATAGACGTGGCGTTGGTATTTCAGGTGGAGCAGCGTCCAATAGTTGTGGTTTCCGCGCAGATACACGCTTCCGCCCCGGCCACCGTCGCCACCGTCAGGGCCGCCGTTGGGGTTGTACTTCACGTGGCGAAGGTGCATTGAACCTCTGCCGCCTTTCCCTGAGCGACAGTATATCTTCACATAGTCTACGAAATTGGACTCCATATATGGTTATGAAAAGCCTCCCTAAGCTGCTTCAAAGAAGGGGGAGTCGAGTACTTTGCCGCTATGGGCGTAATCAGACATCCCTGCCTTTGGAGGGGGCTTGGGGAGGCTTTTATTTTACAGATTATCTATTACCGATTCTATTCTTCCGAAAATCTCATCAATGGTGCCGAGACCTTCTACGTGGTGGTGTATGCCTTCCTGCTCGTACCAGTCTATCAGCGGAGAGGTCTGCGTGTGGTAAACGTTCAGACGCTTCTTGATGGTCTCCTCGTTATCGTCGGAACGGCCGCTCTGCTGACCACGGAGAATCAGACGCTTCATCAGTTCGTCTTCCGGAACAAACAGCTCTATCATCGCTGCCACGTTGTGTCCGCGCTCTGCCAACATCTCCTTGAGAGCTTCGGCTTGGGGGATGGTACGTGGGAAACCGTCGAAAATGACACCCTTGTGCTCCTTGCCGAAGCTGTCGTAGACACTGGCAAGGATGCTGACCATCAGTTCATCGGGGATGAGCTGACCATTGTCGATATATCCCTTGGCGGTCTTGCCGAGTTCTGTACCGTTCTTGATTTCGTTACGGAGCACGTCTCCAGTAGAGATATGTCCGAAACCATACTTCTCAATCATCTTGTCGCTCTGCGTGCCTTTCCCAGCACCCGGAGCACCGAAAATAACTATATTCTTCATTATTCCTTTACTAAAGTGTAAATGTCTCTCAAGTTTCTGCCCTGTTGGTCGTAGTCGAGTCCGTAGCCGACGATAAAGTCGTTCGGAATCTCCATGGCCGTGTATTCAATGTTCAGCGGCACGGTCAGTTTGCCCGGTTTTAGCAACAATGTGCAGACGTGCAGTCCTGCTGGCTCGCGTGTGCCGAGTGTTTCAAGCATGCGCTTCATTGTCGCACCCGTGTCCACAATATCTTCTACAATGATTACTTCCCTTCCCCGGATGTCTTCGTTCAGGCCAATGACTTCCTTTATCTTGCCTGTCGATGTCGTGCCTTGATAGGACGCCAGCTTTACGAATGAAATCTCACAGGGATGGTGATGTTCTTCATTAGGTCGGCAGCATACATGAATGAGCCGTTCAGCACGGCAAGGAAAAGTGGATTTTTGCCTTCAAAATCCTTGTTGATGCGTTCTGCCACGCATTTAACTCTTTCCTGAATCTCGGCTTCGGTGATGGAAGTCTCGAACGTTTTGTCCTTAATTGTAACTCGGCTCATTGTTCAAAAATCTATTATTTTGCGCAAAATTACGAAAAATCTGCCGAACAACCCCATACGATTAGCAATTATTTTGTAAATTTGCGTCTGTTATGAAGATATTTACGAGTGCTCAGATACATGAGCTTGACCGATATACAATAGAACATGAACCTGTCAAGTCGATTGACTTGATGGAGCGGGCTGCCAATGCCCTTACCCGCGCCATTGCCGAAGAGTGGGGCAGCAATACCCCAGTGGTGGTCTTTGCCGGTCCGGGTAATAACGGTGGCGACGCACTTGCCGTGGCGAGGCTGCTGTTGCAGGAAGGCTATGAGGTAAAGGTCTATCTGTTTAATATCTCCAACCATCTGTCCGAAGATTGCATAACGAACCGTCAGCGCCTGATAGACAAACATCTGAAAGATTTTGTAGAAGTAACGTCAAAGTTCGACCCGCCCGAGCTGACTGCTGACATGCTCGTGGTAGATGGTCTTTTCGGGTCGGGTCTCAACAAGCCTTTGGCAGGCGGTTTTGCGTCGTTGGTAAAGTATATCAACCAAAGCCCTGCTCAGGTCGTCAGTATTGACATGCCCTCGGGTCTGATGGCTGAGGACAATTCGTACAATGTCCGCGCAAATATCATTCATGCAGACCTGACGCTGACGCTCCATCAGAAGAAACTCTCTTTCCTTTTCGGTGATATTCAGCAGTTTATCGGACGCCTAAAGGTGATTGACATCCGTCTCAGTCAGGAGTTTATCCAGAATACTGATGCACAGTATTCGGTGCTTGAAGAGATGGATGTTCGCTCCCGTCTGCTCGGTCGTGGCGATTTTGCCATAAGGGCAGCATGGGGAAGGCTCTCATTGTGGCCGGCAGTTACGGTATGGCAGGGGCGGCAGTATTGGCTACCCGTGCCTGTCTGCGGTCGGGAGCTGGGAAGGTTACGGTTCATACTCCGAAGAAGAACTACGAGATTATGCAAATCAGTGTGCCGGAGGCGGTACTGCAGATGGATTATGAGGAGACTTATTTTTCAGAGGCAGTTGATACCGATGGGTTTGACGCATTGGGTATTGGGCCGGGTTTGGGAGGTTTGGAAAATACTGCCATAGCCCTGATTTCGCAAATTCGCCGTGCTCAGTGTCCCGTAGTAGCTGATGCCGATGCCCTCAATCTTCTTGCCAACCATCGTGCATGGATGCAGCAGCTGCCTCGCGATATAATAATGACACCGCATGCTGCCGAACTGGAGCGTTTGGTCGGGATTCCTGCCGGTGGAGATTTCGAGCGGCTGCATCAGGCACAGGAGTTGGCGCAAAACCTTCAGGCATACATTCTGCTGAAGGGACACAATAGTGCGCTCTGTTTTCCCAACGGGCATGTTGTCTTCAATTCGACTGGTAACAGTGGTATGGCAACGGCCGGAAGCGGCGATGTCCTGACAGGTATCATTACAGCCCTGCTTGCCCGTGGCTATAACCAGTCCAATGCCTGTATCGTAGGCATGTATCTGCATGGGCTTGCCGGCGACTTGGCTGTCAGGGAGCTTGGCAAGGAGAGCCTGATGGCAAGCGACATTATTCAGTATCTGCCGCATGCTTTTCAGCGTTTGAACGATTAAGGCTGATATGATACAGGCTATCCCCGCTTGGGATTTTCCAAACGGGGATGACTTTATGATAGAGTGGAAGGTTTTCCAACACGATGGTCGTTTTGATTATAATCGTTTTAGATACTATAATCTGTCTTCCACTCTGTCTTGTGTCTTTTTGCAACAATCCCTTTTTTATTTTCCATTTGCGAAGGAATCATATCGTAGATGCGGCTTATCAGCAAATGCTTGTTACTATCGTCTTCTACTAGAAGATGACGATGGAATGAATCCATCAGGTCTTGGTGAAATTCTTGACTAAATCTTTCCTGTTTTTCTACATTTTCTTTATTTTATCAATTGCCTCTTGCCCAAAGCTGGTTGGCGATGAGAAACTCCTCAAAGTCAAGCTGATTAGATAATTCTTATAGTGGCATAGGTAAAAGGAATTGGAACTATATGTATAATCGTATATTTGTGTAATAAGTCCGATACAAAGTTATAATTCTATTTTCCGGCCAAATGGTAGGTTGTTTCCTTTCTTTTTCTTACTTTTGCAATAAGAGAAGACTATTCCGTCATGAAGCTACGATGCAGACATTTTCTAATATACGAGGCAATGATGGCACTTGTCGCTATATTCGGCTCCTCTGTCTTTTGGTCTCAGGAAAGCGATTGGGAAATCATGTTCTTTTTTCTGCCAGTGTTTCTTGTTGGTGGAATGATAGCGTGGAAGATATATAAGGGAGACCAGTGGTGGAAATTGTTGGGATATTCATACGTAGCCACAACTTCTGTCCTTGTCTGTTTGTTTTTCTTATTAGATTATTTGGATGATGGAGTAACTATTCTTGATATGGAAGCAATACTTGTAGTGTTGTTGCTATGGTCTGTTTTTACAATATTGCCTATGTGTATCGCTTCTTTCGGGATAAAGGTAATTCTTGACAGAAAAAAATAGAATACAATCTATGGAAACAAATACAAAAATGCCAATATTAGACAACTATCAGCTGCCCGTGGTTGAGGCCAGCTACGGATACCACCTTGTACTGGCTCCGCCGGGCTGTGGCAAGACGCACATTCTTGCTGAGCGGATAAGGTACGCACACCAACAGGGCGTGCGGTACGAGGATATGCTGTGTCTGACGTTCACCAACCGTGCAGCAAGGGAGATGCTCAACCGCATCCATGCAACGATTGCCGATACGGAGGTGGAGAATCTGCAAGTGGGCAATGTGCACCATTTCTGTTCCAAGTTCCTGTTCGAGGAAAACAAGGTGGAAGCTGATACATCAATCATCGACGACGAGGAGGCTGTCAGCATCATTGCTGACTACAGGAACGAGAGCGAAGACGGAGTAATGACCGATTTCAACCGATTCAAAGGCTATCAGGAGATTATCTTCTTTTCGCATTTTATGTATCAGATGGAAAGGGCACATCCGTGGGAATACTTCCTCCATCCTGAATGTTTTACGGACGACGACCGCGATGCGGTGAAGCGCATCTGCCAGTCGCAGCGTATGGAATACAACGAGGAGTCGGTAGTACAGATTTACCGAAATGCACAGCAGCATTTGGATGAGGCGGATGTACCGGGAATGGACAGGAAACTTGCAGACAAGCTGCGCCATCTTCTTTGGAAAATGTATTACGCCTCTTGCTACGAACGGTATAAGACCGAGCACCATATACTTGACTTCGAGGACTTGCTGCTTCGCACTTACGACATCTATAGTGAGGACGAGACCTGCAAGCGGTATGCGTGGATTCAGGTGGACGAGGTGCAGGACTTGAACGCCATGCAGCTCGCTATCATCGACCTGCTTACGGCTCCGCAAGCCCCGATGGTGATGTATTTGGGGGACGAACAGCAGGCAATATTCTCTTTCATGGGAGCCAAAGTCGAGACCCTGACACTGCTGAAGCTGCGCTGTAAGGGTAACATCCACCATCTGATGAAGAACCATCGTTCACCGAAATACCTGCTCGACGTGTTCAACGACTATGCCGAGAAGCAGCTGAAGATAGACCGCGAGCTGCTGCCCGTTACCGACAACGCCCGACAGGCACATTCCGGAGACTTGCTGATTATGCCCAGTAATACCATGGAAGAAGAGATGGAGCTTGTTGCTGACATGGCTCTGCAATGCCATGAGGCTGATAAACGTGAAACAACAGCCGTCATCGTCAGTTCAAATGCCGATGCCGATAAGTTGAGCAGGGTAATGAACAGAAAGCAGCTCAGCCATTTCAAGGTGTCGGGGCGCGACCTTTTCGATACCCCTGCCATGAAACTGCTGACGGCTCACCTGAATGTGTTGGGCAATGAGTACAACAGCCTCTCGTGGACACGGATATTGAGAAGTACGAAAGTTTTTGAATCGAACGCACTTGCCCGTCGTTTTGTCCACAAGCTGAAACAGCTTGCCATCTCTCCGACAGACTTGCTGCTTTACGAAGGCAACACTTACGTTTCCGATTTCCTGCAAACATATAATCAGGACGAAATCGTAGTTTTCGACACGGAGACGACAGGTCTGAACGTATTCGAGGATGACATCATAGAGATTGCGGCAGTGAAGATACGCAACGGGGAGGTTGTCGGCGAACCGCTCGACCTTTACATCGAAACCCGACGTCCACTCCTACAGCAGTTGGGCGACAAGGAAAATCCGCTCTACGCCCTTTATCACTCCAAACTTGAGCGTGGCGAACTTCTTTCTCCCAAGCGGCCTTGCAGCGTTTCTTGGATTACGCAGGCGATACCGTACTTTTGGGACATAACGCGAACTACGACTATAATATCCTCGACCATAATCTCCGCCGCTATCTCGGTGTTTCGATGCACAGCCGTCCGAACCGCTGCTTCGATTCCCTGAAGCTGATGCGTCTCATGGAGACCAACCTCTCTTCCTACAGGTTGGAATCTCTGCTTGAGAATTTCAGCCTCGTGGGCGAGAACTCCCATCAGGCCGTTGACGACGTAGGGGCCACGGTGAGCCTTGTCCGTCTTTGTGCCGGGAAAGCCGTGCAGAAAGTTCAGGCACAGCAGGCATTTCTCCATCATCCGAAGGTGTTGCCCTTTGTCGGTAAGTTCCGTTCGGCTTATCGGGAATTATTCCTCTCAGACTATCAAAACCTTTATACATTGGCTGAAGCAGGTGGAAAGGCGTTGACGGCAACCCTCTGCCATGCTTATGAATACTTTAGGGATATGCAGGTCGTCGGAGATATAGAGCGGCTGGACTATGTTCTGCGCTATTTGGATATGGACATGCTGACAGACGACAGCGTTCCGAACGCATTGATTGAACAGCTGTCGCACTATATGATGGACATCAACACGCTAAAGGAAAGCGACTTCTGCAACAGCCGCAGCATCCGTGAACGTGTCTACGTTACCACCGTCCACAAGGCGAAAGGTTTGGAATTTGACAATGTCATTGTCTTTGATGCCGCCAATGGTCGTTATCCCAACGCCTACAACAAGGACAAGCGGCAAGACGAGGAGGATGCCCGTAAGTTCTACGTCGCCATGTCGCGTGCCAAGCGCAGACTTTTCATAGCCTATTCCTTGACGGGCAAAGACCGCTATGGCGGTATTCACAACCGTGAACTGACACCGTTGATGGATGCGATAGAAAAAAGATTCACCAGCCTCTCGCCAAAGAGAGACACACCCTTACCGTGAGTATGGACAAAGGTGCGGCTTTAGGTTTTCATTAATTTCCTGTCATTCTGTCAACCTCTGTAATGTGTTGATTATCAAAGACGGAAATGTTAAAATCGCTGACAGGCTGACAGCTGCTTCCTGTCAAGACGCCCCGGCAGTCAGCATTGCTGACGGTGCAATGGCAACATGAATATATGGACGATGAAGAAGATTCTTTCACTATTTTTTTGCCTGTTTCTTCTCGGATGCAAGATGAGTGAGACAGGCTGCCCAAGGCCGGCAGAAGGTCGGAGAACTTATGCCTTAGATGCTGATTTGTCGGACAGGTTGCCCGACCAAAAGGAGATTCTAAAACGGTTCAAGGATGATATTGTCGTGTTGGAATGTGCAGATTTTGATTTCAACACCGCTCCGATAGCCATTGGTAATCGTCGATACACCTTGTGGAAGGGATGGGTTTACTCCAACGGAATTCTTTCGCACACCATAACAAGCGAGGGACTGACGGAAGGCGTATTGATACAAGATTTTCCCGACAATGAATTTCTGGGAGAAACAGGTGGCTACTATAAGGAGGATATGCCTTACGTAAAGATGAATCTCTACCGCACCAACGATTCTGTATGGTTTATGAATCGCAAATATCCGATAGCGAGGGAAAACGAAGACAGTGTCTTTTCGCAATTGCTGCCAGACAAGGGCGGCAAGCTAAAGTCCTGCTGGGTGTTTGTGGGGAAACTTCCTGCAAGGCGGTAAGATTGTTTAGCTGAAAACAGGAAAGTGGCGATGCGATAAAACGAAAGTGCCGTTTTCGCAGTGCGAAAACGGCACTTTGACCATGCGAAACGGGCACTTTTGTCAGGCGGTTGGGGATGTTGGGCGTTGTAGCTGTGTATATGTCTGGCTATGAGGTTCTTGCGGCATCATTCCTGCATGGGGAAATCGGTGAAGGGGAAGCCTGTTATATAAGGATTTTCCCGACGAGCTTACGCTGCCGGCCTGTTCCGATGAGTGGTGCATGGGCGTCCTCGGGGAAGCAGACGACGAACTGCCCGGGGCAGACGGTGAGGTAGGCGGATGCCGGGCGGCAGTAGAAGCCGCAGTCGTGCAACGGGTCGAAGGCGGTGTCGGGGCTGCCGAGCGAGGACAGGGGCGACCATCCGAACTCTTCTTCCCTGTCGAGGGGAATCTGTACGTCAATGTATCGGCGGTGTACTTCCAGTCGTTGCCGTGCCTTGGGCATGAGGTCCGCCTCGTCGAGATTGATGAAGAGGCGGTCTCCGTCTATCGTGATGCGCCCGGGAGGAAGGGCGGAGAAGTCGTGCTGGGCAACATAGTCGAATAGTTCTTTCATCCGTGGGTGCAGGCCGTGGTAGCGGCTGCTCTCCCTGAGGTCTCCTATAATCATGGTTGTATGTATGAAGTTCAGGGGGCAAATATACGGAAAAAACGTGGCTTACGGGACTGTTTGGCAGGAAATTTCTTCCCTTTTCTCAAGATGATGCTGTGTTGTTGAGGTTGCCTCCGGGACTTGGTCCGGGGACGGGACTGAAAATCTTCCTTGAGAGACAGGGTTGGTAAAATATGGTCGGGGAGGGGCTTGTTGGTCCGGAATATTCCGTAAATGATGGGGAGAAGTTTAATTTACGTATGATTTATTTGTAATATCAAGCCGAATATCGTACTTTTGCATTGGCTTTCAGAATGGAAGCTAAGGGGGTGCTGGCCTGTTTGGGCTTGCTGAGATTATACCCATAGACCTGATACGGGTAATGCCGTCGTAGGGAAAAGTCCCCTTTATCACATTATCTTATACTTGTAGAGTAATATGAAGAAGATATTCCTGTTCTCGCCGCACTTGTTTGTGCTGCCGGAGCAAAGGCACAGGTAGACACCCTCGCCAATCAGCAGCTGGAGGAAGTTGTTGTGGCAGGCGTGCGCGTGCAGAAGACTGCGCCGTACGCTGTGGCTAACATAAAGAAAAACGAACTTGAGACTTTCTCGAAAGGCGGACGCGAACTGCCGTTCCTTTTCTCGCAGACACCGGGTGTGCTGGCGTGGGGCGAGAACGGACTCGGAACGGGCACGGTGGCCATGCGCATCCGCGGTGCTGCCGGAAGCCGTATCAACGTTACTCTCGATGGTGTGGCACTCAATTCGCCCGAAGACCAGACGGTGTTCTGGGCAAACATGAACTCCTACGCCTCGTTGCTCGGCAGTGTGCAGATACAGCGCGGTATCGGTACGTCGACCAACGGTGACGGTGCCTTCGGCGGATCGGTGTCGTTGGCGACGGGTGCGCCCGATACCAAGCCAAGCGTGGAGCTGACCGGCTCCTATGGTTCGTACAGTACATATAATGTAGGTGCCAAGTTCTCTACGGGTCTGCTCTTCGGCCATCTTGTCTTCGACGGAGCCTATCACGAGACAACGACCGACGGATATATCCACGGCACGGGCGGACGCTCGGGTTCTTACTATGGCGGACTGACGTGGCTGGACGACCGTTTCCGCATCAGTTACAAGAACATCGGCAACTTCGAGAAGACGGGGCAGGCGTGGAACGGTGTCGTAACGGGCAATGACGACCTCACGCTGATGGACGGCACATACGGCGCAAAGACGGGTATCAGCACTTATAAAGACTTGTACGAACGCGGACTGGGCAAGTATAATCCACTCTACGAGTATCTTCTGACTGATGAGAAGGGTTTCGTCAAGGATGCCGACGGCAACTACACGACCGCACGCTACACGATGCGTGACGGGTCGTATTGGAATAAGACCACCGACAACTTCTATCAGAACCACAACATCCTCTCATTTGCCTTTCAGCCCTCGGCGCACTGGAGCCACAACATAGCCCTGCACTATACCTACGGCTTCGGTTACTATAGCGAGCTGAAGCAGAACGCTAAGTTTGCCAAGTTCGGTCTGACCTTCTACGACAAGGACGGCAACTTCATAAAGAAGTCCGATTTTGTGCGCAAGAAGGGACTTTCGCAGCACACCTACGGCATCGTCTATAACCTTAATTACAAGGACGAACACTGGAATGTACTCGGTGGTCTCAACCTTCAGCAGTTCCGGGGTGGTCATTTTGGCTACCTCACCTATATAAAGAACGAGGAGGCAGAGGCAAAGTTCCGTCCCGGTGGTGCCGACTACAAATATTACGATTCTGATGCCCGCAAGTTTGACTACAGCGGTTACATAAAGGCCAACTACCGCTTTGCTGCTTACTGGAACATCTTTGCCGACCTGCAATACCGCCACGTAGAGTATAAGACCGACGGACTTAACGACAAGTTCTATAAGGAGGGCGACGGTTACCGCAATCAGCTGCTCGACATCAGCGAGCGTTACGATTTTGTCAACCCGAAAGCCGGTATCAGCTATTACCGTGGGGGACACAAGGCCTACGCCTCCATCGCCTACGCCAACCGCGAACCCGAGCGCAACAACTTTACCGACAACGGCAGCTATCCCGCACCGACGCCGGAGCGCATGATGGACGTCGAACTGGGCTATCAATACAATGGTAGAAACTGGCATGCAGGCGTGAATCTCTACTATATGTACTACAATAACCAGTTTGTACAGACGGGTGCGCAGAGCGACATCGGCGAGAATCTGACCACGAACATTGAGAGCAGCTATCGCATGGGAGCCGAACTGGAGGCCGGGTGGAGTCCTCTCTCGTGGCTGACGCTCGAAGGCAATGCTGCCCTGAGCCGCAATATCATTAAGGATTTCGACGAGATGGCCAGTGAAAACTGGGACGACAGCTACCGCCAAATACACTATTCCCACTCTTCGCTTGCCTTTTCTCCCTCTGCCATTCTTAATGGTTTTCTCAACCTCCACTACAAGGGCATAGAGGCGGTATGGCACACTAATTTTGTCAGCCGGCAGTATCTCGACAACACCGAGAACGCAACGCGCTCGCTGCCCTGCTACTCTCAGAGTAACGCCAGCGTCAGCTACACGCTCCATCCGGGCAAACGGTTCGTCGGTCTGAAAGAAGCCGTCTTCGGAATCAGCCTGAACAATGTATTCAACCGCCGTTATGCAGCCAGCGGGTGGGTCTACAGCACCATCCTTGACAGCGACGGCCATCCCAACGACAACCGCTATACGCAGATTGGTTTCATCCCTATGGCAGGGTTTAACATGATGGGCAACATCACGCTGAAGTTCTAAAGGTTCTCCCCGTCCTCCTCCGAAAGGGGAGGGGGACGGGTTTCCTCTATGGCCTACACCTGTCAGTCGTGCCGTCTTTCTCCTTTAGGGAGAATATGGAGAGAGCTTTTAAGATAAACAGATATAACCCTTTACATACATCCCACCCGTATTCCCCTTCCCCTGAAGGGAGGGTGAGGATGACGCTTTATGGACTATCAAGTACTTGACATCGTCGGTTCCGTTGTCGGACTCGTTTACATTTATCAGGAGTACAAGGCGAGCATTTGGCTTTGGCTGACTGGTATCATCATGCCGCTCATCTATATGTTCGTCTATTACGAGGCTGGGCTGTATGCCGATTTCGGCATGCAGATATACTATGCCCTCGCTGCCGTCTACGGATTCCTTTACTGGAAGTTCGGGAAGAAGAGAGACGCGCAGTCCGAGGAAATCCCCATCACTCATTATCCCCGCCGGTTCGTTCTGCCCTCTCTGCTTGTCTTCCTTGCTCTATGGGGCTTGCTCTATTTTGTGCTCGTCCGTTTTACGAACTCAACCGTCCCTGTTCTTGACAGCTTTGGCAATTCCCTGAGTTTCATCGGGCTGTGGGCACTGGCGCGGAAATACATAGAACAATGGTGGATATGGATAGTTGTAGACATCGAGCTTTCCGTCCTGTATGCTTATAAGGGGATTCCCTTTACCGCAGGACTTTATGCCCTGTATGTGAGCATAGCCGTGGCAGGATATATTAAGTGGAAGAAAAGCCTGCTGCCAAGCCCTTTTGGGAAGGCGAGTGCCTGACGGAGACGCATGGGAACCGATATATGCAAAGGGCAGGAACAGGCAACTGCAATAGCCATTGACGAATCAAGACAGAACAGGAATGATACCCCATAACACCGAAAAAGAAACTATTCATACACAGAAGACTGGCAGCGGGCAGCCTGTCGGGGCTTCCCTCCTCTCGGAAGAGAAGTGGGAGGCTGTCATACTCGCTGCCGGCGACTTTCCGAATCATCCCTTATCCCTCCGCATCCTGCGCGAGACGAAGAACCTTTTCGTCTGCGACGGAGCATTAGCGGGGCTTCTCGAACTCGGCATAGAGCCTGCTGCCGTCGTGGGCGACGGTGATTCGCTCTCTCCCGAACTGAAACGACGCTACGAACCCATCTATCACCAAATCTCGGAACAGGAATACAACGACCTCACCAAGGCCACCCTCTTTGCCCGTTCCCACCTTTCGATGAACGCCCCGGGGCATGGAGTGCCCCGTTTCTGCTACCTTGGGGCAACGGGCAAGCGTGAAGACCATACCCTCGGCAACATTTCGCTGATGCTCTACTATTATCGTCAACTGGGCATTATGCCCACGATGATTACCGACTACGGATGGTTTGTCCCGGCTTCGGGCGATACCCGTTTCAAGACTGTGCCGGGGCAGCAGGTCAGCATCTTCAATGCCTCCTGCCGTCAGCTGTCAAGCGAGGGGCTGAAATGGGAGGCCTATCCTTTCGGCGAGTTCTGGCAGGGTACGCTCAACGAGGCTGTCGGCAATGAGTTTGCTATTCATGGAGACGGCGATTACATGGTATACCGCGTGTTTGCTTCGCCCAACGACTTTCCCAATACGGCAGGGTAACTGCCCCGTCGGATACAGAAAAAGGAGAGGACAAGGACGTACTGCCTTGTCCTGCCGGCAGTGCCATTTCGCCTGCCAATGCAAACAGGGCTGCGAAATCATCGCAGCCCTGTTTCTTTTCTCCCGTTATCTTTTTCTCCCTTTGCTGTCTGAAAGGGCAATCAGGATGTTTTCTACAGAATATATGAGGTCAGTCCCTTCACCGTACCCGTAAGGACGCCCTTCCTTACCACGAAGGTAGTCCCATAGACGGCGTCCTTATACTTGCCGTTAGGCAATGTTGTCGGCATGCTGACGGTCTGCTGTTCGGACGAAATATTGATAATCGCAACCCCCTTCTTGCCTCGCGCCACTTCCACAACCTTGTCGTTGTTTCCATAGACAATCGTTTCGGGCTGTCCGTGCATGTCCTTGCGGAACTTGTTAACGGCTGCAATCTCGGGATGCCTGAAGGCGTCGTTGCCCTTCTTCCCAACAATGTTGTTGCCCCATACGTTGTCGGGCGTGCTGCCGTCGGGACGGCTGTAGAAGAGCGGAGTGCCGAACTGGCGCGCGGTGATGAACACCCAGCCCATGCGAATCTGTGCATCGGTCAGGCCGGCACTCTCGTGCTGGTTGCAGTAGGTGTCGTGCGACTCCACCCACGTTACCAACTGCGTTGGCCGGGCCGGGTGGCAGTAGGTGGCTATCTCGTCTTTCTTCCACTCGTTGCCTTCGAGTGCGTGGCGCAGACACCATCCCAACGAACTTGCCGTTACTCCACCGATGGCATCGGCATATTCCTTTTCCTTCACGTTGGCATCCTGCAACACCTCGCCGTAGATGAAGAGACTGTCTGCCGGAAGAGCCAACCGAAGTCCCTTTACTGCCTTCCGTCCTGTTGCCACATCCCAGAAATCGTTCTCGGGCGACCTCGGGTCCCTCGGGTCGCTCGGTAGTCCGATATGCTTGGCAGTATCGTAGCGGAAGCCACGCACACCGCAGGCCAGAAGGTCGTTGACGTAGATAAGGTAGTAGTGTTGGAAGTCGGGATTCTCCGTATTCACGTCGGGCAGTCCGCCCATCTGTCCCGTAGTGCACTGCAGGCGGTCGTTATAGTTCTTTATCTCCGTAAATCCGTTGGCATGATAGAGCTTGTCGTGTCCCCCCACTGCCGCGTCGAGAGCCTCCTCTACCTGACAATCGTTCAGGGAAGTATGGTTGGGCAGTACGTCGACAATGATTCTCACGCCATATCTCCTTGCCTCCCTACACAGTTCGACAAGGTCGTCGCGCGTCCCCATCTGGTAGTTGCCAATCTTCCAGTCGGTGGGCTGATACTGGTAGTACCACTTGCCGTGGCCGAAGAGCTGGTTGCCTCCTCCCTTGTCGCGGCTTACCTCGGTTACGCAGTGTTGGGCAGGCGAAGTCTGTATGACGGTGTATCCGGCCTTGGCAATGTCTGCCATGTTCTCCCGGATGGTCTTGAACGACCAGCACCAAGCGTGGAGAATGACGTCGTCGTTCGATGTTTGTCCTTGAGCCGTTGCCCCCTGCAGTTGCAATACTGCAAGTGCAACGAATAAAAAGAATTTTTTCATATACCTTAATCGTTAAGATTGAAAATGTTGGTTGTTCGGTCTGCGAAGGTAAGATATATTTTCCGATTTCCTTCCTAAATCTTTTCTTTTTATCGGATATTCTGTTCTCATCTTCGTGTTCTGCCTGTTCTTTTGTCCTGAAATATTGGTATTTCGCTTCAAATTCAGCCGTTATTCCTGAACAATCCTTGTTGCTGACAGAAATATCCGATTCTCGCTGCTGTTCAGTAAGTTGTTGATTATTAATCAGTTATGGCGTGGTGTCGTTCCCGTTGTGTTTGTTTTCTGTTCAGAATGACACCTTTTCGCGGTTTGGGGATATGTTTTCGGCTGTCTTTGAGAGGAAAACCGGCTTGCGAAAGGGGCTTTGTCATGATGCGAAAACGGCACTTTCGCCATACGAAAGTGCCGTTTTGGTTGTCTCTGTCTGCTTTTCCAGCTAATCGGAGGGATTGTTGTCCCGTAATGATTGCCGAACGGAGATTTTCCGTTGTCAATATTTTTCTGATATGCGAACCGCCTTATGCCAAGTCCAGTCCTAAGGCCTCAACCAGTTTGGCAACCGAATGGTTTTCCTTCTTCAGCTTCTCCAGTTCCTCTCGGGGTGTGAGCATAGGCTTGATTTCGCCTTGGTCGGCAAGCCGGAATGTTACCTTGATGTTCCCGTTGTGCAGCCTCTGTGCCATTGTAGCGCGTATTCGCCCCTTGAAGACCTGCATCTCTTCGAGCAGAATCTTGTTCTCGGCCAGCACTTCTATGTGGGGAAACTCGGTGATTTTGGGCACGAGGTTCTTCATCCGTCGCGCCATGCCTGCATCGGTCTTTCCGATGCGCGTGCACATTCCGCGCCATTCCACTATCAGGTCTTGCTCGGTGAATTGTTGTTCCTCGTCCTTGTTGGTTATCTCCGGGTCGTCCTGTACGACTTTCTTCTCCTTGCCCTCATTGAGCAGATTGTTGAAAGACATGCCGAGCGAACCCAGATTGATTTTCGGAGTAGTGGGTAGCGGAGCTGCTGCCGGTATGGCCGTTTTTGCGGTCTGCGCTGCCGGCTGTACCGTGTCGTCGGCTGCGTCGGCCTGTCCGGCCTGCTGCCCATGTTGGTGGTTACGGCTCGCCCCGGCCACCTGCGGAGCCGGTTTAGGCAGAGCCTTCTTAATGATGTTCTTGAACAGGGATTTTAAACGCTTAGGGCTACGCCCCGCCCCGGGCACCTCGTCTTCTTTCTGTGTGATTTGTGCCACCTCGATGAGCGTCAGTTCCACCAAGAGCCGCTTGTTGGAGCTTTGCCTGTACTCCACGTCGCAGCGGTTCATTATCTGCAAGGCGCGGTAGAGAAACTGGGTAGGGCATTTCTGCGCCTGCTCCTGATACTTCTGCCTCTGCTGTTCGCTCACTTCGAGTAGCGGAAGGGTCTGTGCATCCTTTGCCATCAGCACGTTGCGCACGTGGGCGGCCAGTCCGTTGACAAGGTGTCCGCCGTCGAATCCCTTGTTGATGACGTTGTTCAGCAGTACCATAATCTCTGCCGCCTTGTTCTCCATCGACAGGTCTATGATGCGGAAATAGTTCTCGGCATCAAGCACGTTGAGGTCTTCGATGACCTTCTGATAAGTGATGTTTCCCTGAGAGAAGCTCGCTGTCTGATCGAAGATGGAGAGAGCGTCGCGCATCCCCCCGTCGGCCTTCTCGGCAATGACGCTGAGTGCCTGCTCATCGTAGGCTATTCCTTCTTTCTCCGCCACCTGCTTGAGGTGGTTGATGATGTCCGGCACTGTCATCCGCTCGAAGTCGTAGATTTGGCAGCGCGACAGAATCGTGGGCAGAATCTTGTGCTTCTCAGTGGTGGCGAGGATGAAAATGACGTGTGCAGGCGGCTCCTCCAGCGTCTTCAGGAAAGCATTGAAGGCAGCGGTGGAAAGCATGTGCACCTCGTCTATGATGAAGACTTTGTACCGTCCCACCTGCGGTGGGATGCGGGTCTGCTCCATCAGGGTCTTGATATTCTCGACGGAGTTGTTGCTGGCAGCGTCCAGCTCGAAGATATTGTAGCTTCGTCCCTCGCTGAACGACTTGCAGCTCTCGCACCCGTTGCACGCTTCGCCGTCGGGGGTGGGGTGCTCGCAGTTGATGGCCTTGGCGAAGATGCGGGCGCAGGTAGTCTTTCCGACTCCTCGCGGACCGCAGAAGAGATAGGCGTGAGCAAGTTTTCCGCTCTTGACGGCGTTCTTCAGCGTTGTCGTCAGGGCTTGCTGACCGACCACGGAGTCGAAAGTCATCGGGCGATACTTGCGTGCCGATACGATATATTCGTCCATATTCAGTTTATAATCCGATAGTTTCTGCAAATTTAGCTAAAAACTCCGATATACGGCACTATTGTCGTGAAAAAACAAGCCGGTCATGGCGATTTGGACAGAACGGCAGGGGCTTTTGGGAAACGGTACGGAGGCAGGTTCTTATGATGGCGGGCTCTGTTCTTGGGTGGAGGCGGGCAAGGCTGCTTCTGTCGGTGTTTGTGCTGTTTACGCTTATTTGCCGGATATCCGTCCATGGAATACTCCCCGTGAAGCTGTAGGGTTTGAATGGGCGGAAGCAATACGGAGATGCGGTCGGATGGGCTGGTAGGCAGCACCGTGGAGGGGAAAATTGTTAATAAGCCCCAAATAATCAATTCTTCTTCTCCTCAATTCCATTCTTTTGCTTACTTTTGCAGAATATAGACCCGGGCATGGTTCGTGAGACGTACATGCGGTGGTCGTAAATCAAAGACGAATAAGAAAACGTGGCAAAGTTCACAAGGCATATCTTCTTTTTCCTCAATCGCTTCCGCTATCAGATTGTTGCGGTGGCAGGATTGCTGATGGTAGGCGTATTGGATGAGAACAGCTTTATGAAGCGCATTGAATATTCCTATCAGATAAACGACCTGAAGGCGGAAATAGAAAAGTACGACCGGCAGTATCAGCACGATACCAAGCAGCTGAAAGAACTGCGGCGTAATCCAAAGGCTATCGCAAAGATAGCGCGCGAACGCTATTTTATGAAGGCTGACGACGAGGATATTTTCGTACTGAGCGACGACGAGCAGCCGGTCAACAACGAATCTAAGTATGAGACAACTGACTAAGACGGAGAGTTTTCTGTTTCTGTTCGGCGGGCTGCTGATGGTAGCCGGGGCAGGCATGTACGCATTTTTTCTTTATCAATCTGTCGTCTGCTGGATTATGCTGGCAGGGGCTGTGCTCTTCGCTACGATGCAGATGCGGCAACGCTACGACGGAACGAGCCTGACAATACGGCGGCTCCGCCGTATTATGACGGCTGCCGACGTGGCCTTCGTGCTGTCCGGATGCTTCATGGTGGAGGATTCGTGGCACATACTCCAGCCTTTCATCGCACAGTCCTTGGGCGGATATACTGCCTACGTGAACATATTCCACCACAATTGGGTGGTGCTCCTCCTTATAGCAGCCATATTGGAGATGTACACAACCCATCGCATTGGCTACGAACTGAAGAAAGAGGAACGCGCATGAGGCTGAAAAAACGCTAAAAAGGAGGGAAAAGGCTTAATTTGAATGAAAAACTTTCGTAACGTCAGTGATACGCTGTATATTTGTCTGACCGAACAAGAAGTATCTATATGAACAAAGTACTTTACGCAATACTACCCCTCGTAACGCTGGCGTCCTGTGCCGGCTCCTATAATATTCAGGGGACATCCAATGTTTCCAGTCTGGACGGGCAGAAGCTGTACCTGAAAGTCAGCCATGCCGACACACTGAAGAACATTGATTCCTGCGATGTGGTGCACGGACAGTTCTCTTTTCAGGGTACTCTTGACACGGTTCGGATTGCCCAGATTTTCATGGACGACATCAGCTTTCCCTTCCCCATTGTGCTGGAGGAGGGAAATATTATGCTGAAGTTGGACAATACGCAGCAGCAGGTCAGCGGTACGCCGCTGAACGACAAGCTGAATGCTTTCTGGACGAAGTTTACCCAGCTGCGCAATCAGTATGTTGAACTTGACCACGAGGAGAGTGCGGCCATACTGAACGGACAGGATGAGGAGACTGTGAACGCACGCCTCATCAAGAAAGCGTTGCAGGTATATGCCAAGGGCGACAAGCTCTTTACGCAGTTTGTTACCGATAACTTCGACAATGTCCTTGGCCCGTGGGGCTTTATCACCCGATATACTTACGATACAACGCCCAATGCCTATCCTGTATGGATGAACGACTATCTCTATGTGAACGCTGTCAGTCAGCTGCCATCGTGGATAGAGTTCGTGATGACAAAGGCTACGGATGCGTTTAAGAACAATCCGCAGGTGAAGATGCTCTATACGAACTACTTGCAGGCTCAAAAGGAAATGAGCGGTATGGCTGAGCCGGCTGCCCCGATGGCTCCGGTTCCGGGTTCAATGCCCGATGCTCCTGCTGCCCCACCGACCCCGGCAGAGATGGCAGGCGACTCGGTGGCGGACTAAGCGTGCAGGAGGAGACTGGCTGTTGGCAGACAACGGCCTTCCCGTATTCTCATGTTCCGTACCCTGCGGCAGGATTGCAGGCTTCCCATCATCAACTTACCAAATTGTAAAGACTATGAGGCTACTCATCCAAGGTGGAACAATCGTCAATGAAGGACGGAGCTATAAAGGTTCTGTCGTGGTAGAAGACGACTGCATAGCAGAGATTTGGGAAAACGGACAGGCACCCCGTGGCAACTACGACAAGACCGTCGATGCCACGGGTTGCTTCGTTTTGCCGGGCGTCATAGACGAGCACGTACATTTCCGCGAGCCGGGTCTGACCGGGAAAGCTACGATTGAGAGCGAGAGCAGGGCTGCCGCTTTTGGGGGAGTAACGTCGTTTCTTGATATGCCGAACACGAATCCGCAGACTACGACCGCTGGTGCGCTGTCGCAGAAGATGCTGATTGCCCAACGCGACAGCCATGTAAACTACGGTTTCTTCTACGGTGCGACTAATCTGAACATTGATAGTTTCAGGACGCTCGACCCTCGTGCAATCCCCGGCATCAAGCTCTTCATGGGGGCATCTACGGGAAATATGCTTGTTGACAATCGGCAGGCGTTGGAAGATGTGTTTGCTCTGGCTGCTGAGCTCGGCTTGCCGGTGATGGCGCATTGCGAGGATTCTGGTGTCATTAATGCCAATATGGCTGCTGCCAAGGCGAAATACGGCGACGACCCCGACATTTCCCACCATTGGGAAATACGCAGCGAGGAGGCTTGCTGGCGGTCATCGAGTCTGGCGGTGGAACTTTCACTGAAGCATGGCACCCGTCTGCACATCGCACATGTTACCACGGCCCGTGAATTGTCGCTTCTTGACGATGCCGCCGTGCGTCGTCTGGTTACGATGGAGGCTTGTCCGGCTCATCTTTACTTCACGAAGGAGGATTATCTGGCCAAGGGTGCACTCATCAAGTGCAATCCTTCTATCAAGACTGAGGCCGACCGGGCTGCCCTGCGACGCGGACTGACCGACGGGCGCATCTATGCCGTAGGCACAGACCACGCTCCACATCTTCTCAGTCAGAAACAGGGAGGTTGTGCCCGTGCTGTTTCGGGCATGCCGATGATACAGTTTTCGCTCGTTACCATGCTCGAGCTGGTAGACGAGGGTGTCCTCTCCATTGAGCAACTGGTTGAGCTGATGGCTCATCATCCTGCGACGCTGTTCCGAATCAGCCACCGCGGATTCCTGCGGAGAGGCTTCAAGGCCGACATTGTGGTTGTCCGGCCCGGCAATCCTTGGACGGTAACGGAAGAGAACATCCAAAGCAAGTGCGCATGGAGTCCGATGCAGGGACACGAATACCGATGGCAGGTGGTTCATACGTTCTGCAACGGCTGTCAAGTCCTTGATAACGGCATGCTGAACGGTAATTTCCGGGGAGAGGCACTTGCTTTCAGGTAGTTGGTTTCCCGACAAATGAGAATATAGAAAATGATAGCCCGTATTGTCATACCATTGCTTTTGGCGATAGTGCTGTCCGACTGGTATATTGACCTGCACTATTTCCGCAAACGCTACCATATATCTTGGTGGCTGAGGCTATTATGGTGGCTGCCCTGTATAGGCATGGTGGTTTACACGTGCGGCTTGGCCTCCATCCGAAACTTTGCCCCTGCCGACCTGACATGGCTGAATACCTATCTCTTTCTGTTGGGATTGATAGTCTTTCCCAAGGTTATCTTTGCCGTTTCTTCCTTTTTCGGTTGGATAACACGTAAGTTTATCACTCACACCCACACCAACTGGGGGCATTATGCCGGTATTTTCCTCGGCGTGATGGCTTTTTTCATTTACGTGTACGGGCTTGCTCTTGGCTTTTCGTCCGTACAGGTGAAGCATGTAGACCTTACTTTCAAGGATTTGCCACGTTCGTTCGACGGCTTCCGCATCGTCCACGTATCCGACATTCACGTAGGAACGTTTGATGGCTGGCGCAGTTTCATTCTTGCAAGTGAAATGGACAGCATCCGAAATCAGCGTCCCGACCTTGTCGTCTTTACCGGCGACTTGCAGAATATGCGTCCGCGAGAAATAGAGAAATTCCGTTCCACCTTATATAATGGTATGGCAGGTGCGTTATCCGTGCTTGGCAACCACGACTATACGGAGTATGTGAAGGACAATCCCGAAGAGAAGGCTGCCAACGAGCGCAGAATTGTGGAGGAAGAGGAAAAGCATTTGCGATGGAGAGTGCTGCGCAATCAGCATATAGTCGTCAAAGTGCATAATCAAAAATACTATTATAGTCCGGCTAACGGAAAGGGAAATCATGACGACTCAATTGTAGTCTGTGGCACAGAGAACGACGGCCGCCCTCCTTTTCCCAACCGGTCGGACTACGGAAAAGCCACCAAGGGTATCGGGAAGGATGCCTTTGTCGTCATGCTTCAGCACGACCCTTCGGCTTGGAGACGCTCCGTACTGCCCCGAACCAGCGCACAGCTGACCCTCAGCGGCCATACCCACGGTGGGCAGATGCAGTTATTCGGATGGCGGCCCACCCAACTCCGACAACGAGAAGATTACGGTCTCTACCGAGAGGGCGACCGTTACCTCTACGTTACGGCCGGGCTGGGCGGCTTAGTGCCTTTCAGGCTCAACATGCCCAATGAAATCACGGTCATAACCCTTCATTCTGAAAAATAGGATACAATGGAAACCTTACCCAGCGAAACCTCGTCCGTTCTGCCTCCCGTTCCGTCCTCCCGTCCGAGAACGGTCCTTGGAGCGATAGCCACGCTCCTCTATCGGGCTTACACCCTCTTCGTCTTTCTGCCCATCTTCCTCGTTGCTTCCATCTTGACGGCACTGACCACCGTTATCGGCTGCCGTCTGGGCAACGGACACTTCTGGGGCTATTATCCCGGCAAGTGGTGGTCGGTTTTGGCCGTGCGCCTGCTGCTGCTGCCGGTAAAGGTGGAAGGCCGTGAGAACCTGCAGCCCAGCCAGAGCTATGTCTTTGTCAGCAACCATCAGGGAGCCTTTGACATTTTCCTTATTTACGGTTTCTTGGGGCGTAATTTCAAGTGGATGATGAAGAAAGGCATCCGTAAAATCCCGTTGGTAGGCGTTGCCTGCGAGTCGGCCCACCATATTTTCGTCGACAAGAGCGGTGCGAGCAAGATAAAGAAAACCTACGAAACGGCACGCGGTACGCTGCGCAAAGGCATGTCGCTCGTCGTTTTCCCCGAAGGGGCACGCTCGTTCACGGGGCACATGGGGATATTCCGGCGTGGAGCCTTCATGCTGGCCGACGAATTGCAGTTGCCTGTCTGTCCGCTGACCATCAATGGCTCGTTCGACGTAATGCCCCGTACCAAGGACTGCCACTTCCCCGTCTGGCATCCGCTCCGCCTTACCATTCATAAGCCTATCCCTCCCAAGGGAAGGGGCACGGAGATGGAAAGGCAGATGATGTCCGAGGCCTACGATGCCGTGATGTCGGGCATCGTACCCGAATATCAGGGTTTCGTGGAGAATCCCGACCAGTAAGGCCAGTCCGTTGAGCCGGTAAAAGAAGACGGATAACGGGGCATTGTCTTTCAGAAAGAGTGTGTTGATAACTGCAATTAAACACGCCTAAGATTTGCCACATTCGGATAATTGTGCTATTTTTGCAAAAAATAAATGTGTATGACAAGCGACAGTATAGTTATCATCCTACCTACAACGAGAAGGAGAACATGGAGAAAATTGTCCGTGCCGTCTTCGGGCTGGAGAAGTGTTTCCATATATTGGTGATTGACGACGGTAGCCCTGACGGAACGGCGCAGATTGTGCACCGGCTGATGGATACCGAGTTTGCTGACCGCCTGTTCATCATTGAGCGCAAGGGGAAATTAGGTCTCGGTACGGCCTATATCGCGGGCTTCAAGTGGGCTTTGGAACATGGATACGACTACATCTTCGAGATGGATGCCGACTTCAGCCACGACCCCAACGACCTTCCGCGCCTCTATGCCGCCACCCACGATGAGGGCTACGACGTGGCTGTCGGCTCGCGCTACGTCAGCGGCGTGAACGTAGTGAACTGGCCGATAGGCCGCGTACTGATGAGCTATTTCGCAAGCAAGTATGTCCGCATCGTGACGGGCTTTCATGTCCACGACACCACGGCAGGATTCGTCTGCTATCGCCGCAGAGTCTTGGAGACAATTCCCCTTGCCGAAGTTCGTTTCAAGGGATATGCCTTTCAGATAGAGATGAAATACACCGCCCATAAGATAGGGTTCAGGATAAAGGAGGTACCTGTCGTCTTCGTCAACCGGCGCGAGGGAACAAGCAAGATGAGCGGTGGCATCTTTTCCGAAGCCTTCTTTGGCGTGATGCGTCTGCGTCTGGACGGTTGGTTCCGCAAGTACCCGAAGATTTGAAAGATATCGGAAAACTGGTGCTTTCCGGCATTTCCGTGAGGCCTCCCGTATAGGGGAGCGGGGCAAGGCCGGGGCATCGGTCTGGATAAGATAGCATGGCGGCAAAGCGAAAGTGCCGCTTTCGCATGGTCAAAGTGCCGTTTTCATCAAGTGAAAACGGCACTTTCGTTTTGTCGTCCTGCCTTGTTGACTTTGCCGTTCTCTGACGGTCTCTTTACGGATGATGTCAGGGCAACATACGGCAGGAACCTGCCAGACTTTTAGAGTCGTTTTTTCAGTCTCTCAGCTATGGGATGCGTCCTTGTCCGCAGGCTTGCCTTTGTCTTCTTGAAATGTCTTTTCCGTAGTGCGAACAGTGTTCTTGTTTTTGGTAAATATCATCGTTCGCTCTAATAATAATATTAATGTGCTTTTTTACACTACTTGATATGCCACAATTATTGCTTTATTTTTTGTTTTTTTTAAGCTGAAATGATGGCGTAGTCGTTGGGAATTAGTAACTTTGCAATCTAATCTATAAAAATGAAGGTAATGTCTGGTACAAAGCAAATCAAGACCGCGCTGATTTCGGTCTTCCACAAAGATGGTCTCGACGACCTGCTGAAGAAACTCAATGCTGAGGGCGTGAAGTTCCTGAGCACTGGCGGAACGCAGGCTTTCATAGAGTCGCTGGGTTACGAATGTCAGAAGGTTGAAGACGTAACGACCTATCCGTCCATCTTGGGCGGCCGTGTCAAGACCCTGCACCCGAAGGTTTTCGGAGGCATCTTGGCCCGTCGCGACAACGGGGACGACCAGAGTCAGATGAAGGAATATGGTATTCCGGCCATCGATTGGTGATAGTAGACCTCTATCCCTTTGAGCAGACAGTGGCAAGCGGTGCCTCCGACGAAGACATTATCGAGAAGATAGACATTGGCGGCATCTCGCTGATTCGTGCAGGAGCCAAGAATTTCAAGGATGTTGTGATTGTCCCGAGCAAGGCAGAGTACCCCGTGCTGCTCCAGTTGCTCAACACGAAGGGCGCGCAGACCGACCTTGAAGACCGTAGGATGTTTGCCGAGCGTGCCTTTGGTGTCAGCAGCCATTACGACACGGCCATCCACAACTGGTTTGCCGAGTAGCCCGGAGAGCCGGACCTCTCTTCACAGGCGGGGGATGGTGGCTGATTCGAGAACGAATATTCAATTTGTCGATGGGGCGGGTCGCGCTCCTCGGCCTTTATTATCAAAATATTAAGAATGGGATTTTTTTCATTTATCCAAGAGATAGCAATGGACTTGGGTACTGCCAACACGATTATTATCAGTGATGACAAAATCGTTGTAGATGAGCCTTCGGTCGTTGCACTCGACCGCCGTACCGACAAGATGATTGCCGTGGGCGGAAATGCAAAGATGATGTACGAGAAGGAGCATCCTAATATCCGTACCATCCGTCCGCTCCACGATGGTGTGATAGCAGACTTTACGGCCTGCGAGCAGATGATGCGCGGCCTTATCAAGATGGTTCACAGCGGCAACCGCTTCTTCTCCCCGTCGCTGCGTATGGTGATAGGCGTTCCTTCCGGCTCTACGGAAGTGGAGCTGCGTGCCGTACGCGACTCTGCCGAGCATGCGGACGGGCGCGACGTCTATCTGATTTTCGAGCCGATGGCAGCTGCCCTCGGCATGGGGCTTGACGTAGAGGCCCCCGAAGGCAACATGATAGTCGATATTGGCGGTGGCAGTACCGAGATTGCGGTTATCTCCTTGGGAGGTATCGTCTGCAACAACTCCATTCGCACGGCAGGCGACGACCTCACTGCCGACATTCAGGAGTACATGAGCCGGCAGCACAATGTAAAGGTCAGCGAGCGCATGGCAGAGCGAATCAAGCTCCATGTAGGCTCGGCACTGACCGATTTGGGCGATGAGGCTCCCGAAGACTATATCGTCCATGGCCCGAACCGCATTACCGCGCTGCCGATGGAGGTGCCGGTATGCTATCAGGAGATTGCGCACTGCCTTGACAAGACCATTGCGAAGATAGAAAATGCCGTTCTCTCCGCTTTGGAGAATACGCCGCCGGAGCTGTATGCCGACATCGTGAAGAACGGTATCTACCTCAGCGGTGGCGGAGCATTGCTCCGCGGTATCGACAAGCGGCTGACCGACAAGATTAATATCCCATTCCATATAGCCGAAGACCCCTTGCACAGTGTGGCCAAGGGAGCAGGCATAGCACTGAAGAACGTAGACCGCTTCTCGTTCCTGATGAGATAAACGTAACAAATGACCACCGGCAGGCTTGGACAAGTTCCCAAGTCTGTCGTGTGTCCATTATTCCCATCCTGCCGAATGAATAACCTAACGGAGTTCCTTGCCAAGTACAAGCACTGGTTTCTTTTTGTTCTGCTGGAAGTCTGTAGTCTTGTGCTGCTCTTTCGGTTCAACAATTATCAGGGCAGTGTGTGGTTTACGTCTGCCAATTATGTGGCAGGCTGGGCGTATGAAGCCGGTTCCGAGCTGACTTCTTACCTCACCATGGGGAAGGCCAACGAGGAACTGACGCAGCGAAACGTCCTGTTGGAGCAGCAGGTCAGGGAACTTTCGGCCCGGCTTTACGACAAGACACACGACCCACGCTACCTGAAGCGCGGCCAGTATCGATTTCTCGAGCCTTTCAAGCTGATTCCCGCGAAGGTGGTTTCCAGTACTTTGAACAAGGCGAACAACTTTATTACCATTAACAAAGGCTCTTGGGACGGTGTCAGGAAAGACATGGGCGTAGTCTGTGGAAACGGGGTTGTCGGTACGGTTTACTTGGTGGGCATCCACTATTCCGTCATAATCCCGGTCTTGAACTCCAAGTCCAACATCAGCTGTTCCATTCAGGGGCGGGACTATTTCGGCTATCTTCACTGGACAAGCGGGCCGAGCAGCATTGCCTATCTGGACGATGTGCCTCGTCATGCGCGTTTCAGGATTGGCGACAGGGTCGTTACGAGTGGATATTCTGCCATCTTCCCGGCAGGCGTATTGGTGGGAAAGGTGAAGCATGTGTACAATTCGGTAGACGGATTGTCGTTCCGCATAGCCGTGAAACTGTCTACCGACTTTGGCAATCTGCGCGATGTCTGTGTGATAGACAATGCCTCTATCCGTGCGCGCAAGCAGGTTATAGAGGCTGCGCAGGACTCCATCAGGTCATTGGCGGAAGAAAGCGGAGGTGCCGAATAGCCTCCTTTACCATTTTGTTTTGTTTGATTCGGGCGATGGCTGTGCCGGTTTCGCCCATAAATACAGAAGGATGAACTTAGACTTTTTGAAGAGTTTGTTATGGTTTGTAGCTTGGTGCTTGCACAGGTGTTTGTTCTTAACCACATCCACTTGTTCGGTATCGCTACGCCATTGCTCTATGTCTATTTTGTCATTCTGTTCCGTCGCAATTATCCACAGTGGGCAATGATGCTCTGGGCGTTCCTGATGGGGCTTGTCATTGACACGTTCTCCAACACGCCGGGAGTCTCTTCCGGCTCGCTGACACTGATGGCTGCCGTCCAGCCCTTTGTATCGCGGCCCTTCGTTCCACGCGACAGCGCGGACGATTTGCAGCCGGGTGTAGATACGTTCGGAGCAGGCCCGTATCTGCTTTATGCCGCTATTATGACAGTATTGTTCTGTCTTGTCTTCTTCTCTTTGGAGATGTTCAGCTTCTTTAACCTTGTAGAGTGGGCTGAATGTGTAGGCGGCAGTTCGATGCTGACCTTGGTTCTGATACTTGTTATTGACCATGTAAGGGGACGGCAATGAAGAATTTCGATCTGGAAAAACGCCGGTACGTGCTCAGTGGTGTTGCAGTGCTGATAATAGTAACCTATATTGTCAGGCTCTTTGCGTTGCAGATAGCTAGCGACGACTATCGGAAAAGTGCCGATTCCAATGCTTTTCTCAAGAAGATAGAGTTCCCTTCGCGCGGCCTCATTACCGACCGGAAGGGGCAGTTGCTCGTTTACAATCAGCCGGCGTATGATATTATGGTGGTGATGAACGAGGAGAAGGGACACCTCGACACCTTGGAATTTTGCAAGGCACTCAATATCACGAAGGAATTTCTCGTCAAGCGCATGGCCGACATAAAGGACAGGCAGAAGAATCCCGGTTATTCGCGCTTTACACAGCAGCTTTTCATGAGCCAGCTGAGCGACAAGGAGTTTAGCACCTTTCAGGAGAAGCTCTACCGTTTCCCCGGTTTCTATATACAGAAGCGAAGCATCCGGCAATACAAACGTCCGATAGGCGGACACGTGCTGGGCGATGTGGCCGAGGTAAACCAAGGAGACATTGAGGAAGACGACTACTATCAGGCCGGCGACTATATAGGCAAGATGGGCGTGGAACGCCAGTACGAGAAACCGCTGCGCGGACAGAAAGGCGTACAGATACTCCTCCGCGACGCCCACGGACGCATCAAGGGACGCTATAAAAACGGAGAATACGACCAGAAACCGCGGCCGGGACGCGACATACAGCTCGGTCTTGATGCCGAGCTACAGACTCTTGGCGAACGCCTGATGGAGGGAAAACTCGGTGCAGTAGTCGCTATCGAACCCAAGACGGGGCAGATTCTCGCCATGGTATCGTCGCCGACATTCGACCCGCGCGACATGATTGGCAAACTGCGTGGCAAGAATCAGCAGCAGATGACGCTCGATCCGGCCAAGCCGTTGCTCAACCGGGCCATCATGGGGCAGTATCCGCCCGGTTCAACCTTTAAGACCGGACAGGCCGTAACCTACTATACGGAAGGCATCATCAGCGATTCCACGCGATACTCCTGTCCTCATGGATTCAGCTTCAAGGGGCTTCACGTGGGCTGCCACGGCCATGCCTCGCCCCTGTCGCTGGTTCCTGCCATCAGCACCTCGTGCAACGCGTACTTTTGCTGGGGACTTTACTATATGTTGTCGAACCGCAGGAAATACAAGAGTCTGAACGACGCGATGGATGTCTGGCGCGACTACATGGTCTCAATGGGATTCGGCTACAAGCTCGGCATCGACCTTCCGGGCGAAAAGCGCGGCATGATTCCCAACGCACACTTTTACGACAACGCCTTCGGAAAATGGAATCCGCTCTCCGTCATTTCCATCTCCATTGGTCAGGGCGAGGTCAACCTTACCCCGTTGCAGATAGCCAACCTTGGCGCAACGATAGCCAACCGCGGCTATTACATTACTCCGCACGTAGTACGCCGTATTCAGGGGATGAGGATGGACAAGAAATACACCGAGCATCACCGCACGAAAGGAAGCGTAAGGTCTTATCAGGAAGTGATAGCCGGAATGGTTTCGTCTGTCCGGGGAGGTACCTGCGCCCATGCGGTACACCCGGGCTACACCCTTGCAGGAAAGACAGGAACGGCTCAAAACCGCGGAAAAGACCACTCGGTCTTCATGGGCTTTGCCCCAGTAGAGAATCCCAAGATTGCCATTGCGGTATATGTGGAGAATGGAGGCTTCGGTGCCGTCTATGGAGTACCCATCGGCTCGCTGATGATAGAGCAGTATATCAACGGGAAACTGACCGAGGGCGATGCCCGTAAGGCTGCCGAAATACAGCGACGGCACATATCCTACCCGTTCAAGCGTCCGCTTACGCGCACCGACTCTCTCCGGCTAGACTCCATCAAGCGCGTCAATCAAATCAAGGACTCGCTGAAGATGGTCAGGGAAAAGCAGGTAATGGCAGAAGCAGAGAAGGCGAAGGAGGAGCAGGCCAAGAAAGATGCCGAGGAGAAGGACAGGAAGAAAGAACCCCAGAACGACCCTGCCATCCGCGTAGACGAAGAGGTGAAGGTGCAGACTGAGCGGTCGGAACGCGACAGGGACAGGGAGAAGGACAAGACCGACGGCGGAAAGCGAAAAGAGAAAGGTCAGACTCCGTCAAGGGATAAGGAAAAGAGAAAGGCAAAAAATAAAGAGTAAGACAACGTGCGCAGTAATTATCATGCAGACAAACAGCCGGGCGTACTCCGCTCGTTGGACTGGTGGACCATCGGAATCTATCTGGCGTTGCTCGTCTTCGGATGGGTCAGCGTCTGCGGTGCAAGCTATACATACGGCGATACCGACATCTTCTCGCTCTCTACCGTTCGGGCATGCAGATAGTCTGGATAGCACGTCCATCTGTCTCGGCTTTGTCCTCCTGATGATGGACGACCGTCTCTACGACACCTTCTCGTATGTCATCTACGGGCTGCTCGTGTTGCTGCTCTTTGCCACCATCTTCAATCCACATTCCATCAAAGGCTCGCGCTCTTGGCTGGTTCTCGGCCCGTTGCGGTTGCAGCCTGCCGAGTTTGCCAAATTCGCCACAGCACTTGCCATATCCAAGTTTATGTCGGCATACGGGTTCACACTTCAGAACTGGAAACACTTTGCCGGAGCTGCCGGAATCATTATCCTGCCGATGCTGTGCATTGTCGGTCAGCGCGAGACGGGGTCGGCACTGGTCTACCTCTCTTTCTTCCTGATGTTCTACAGGGAGGGGATGCCCGGTTCGTTCCTGTTCACGGGAGTGGCCATGATTGTCTATTTCGTTATCGGAATCAAGTACGAGGATGTCATGCTCTGGGACACCCCGACCTCTGTCGGAAAGTTTGCCGTCCTGCTCTTGGTGCAGATTTTCACTGCAGGTATGGTATGGGTCTATCAGCAGGATGTTGCCAAGACTCGCAAGATACTATTCTATACGGTCGGCTGCACGGTGTTGGCACTTCTTTTTTCCGAGTTTGTCATTCCGTTCGATGTAGTCTGGGTGCAGCTCATTCTTTCGGCCTGTCTTATCGGCTATTTGGTTTACAATGCGATGAGCGGCCGCTTTGTCAACTACCTTTATATCGGATTGTTTGCCATTGGTTCCATCGCCTTCTTCTATTCTGCCGACTATGTGCTCAACGATGTGATGGAGCCGCATCAGCGCGTGCGTATCAACGTGCTTTTGGGTCTTGACGAAGACTTGGCAGGCGCAGGCTATAATGTTCATCAGAGCGAGATAGCCATTGGCTCGGGTGGCTTGCAGGGTAAGGGCTTCCTGAACGGGACGCAGACCAAACTGAAGTTCGTGCCCGAGCAGGATACCGATTTTATATTCTGTACGGTGGGTGAGGAAGAAGGCTTTCTCGGCTCTTCAGCCGTCCTGATGCTGTTTCTTGCCCTCATTCTCCGGCTGATGTATGTGGCCGAGCGGCAGCCTTCAAGTTCGGGCGGGTCTACGGCTATTGTGTCGCGAGCATCTTCCTCTTCCATGTGTTCATCAATGTCGGGATGGTGCTGGGCCTTACCCCCGTTATCGGTATTCCGTTGCCATTCTTCAGCTATGGCGGCTCGTCGCTGTGGGGCTTCACGCTTCTGCTTTTCATCTTCCTTAGAATAGATGCCGGGCGCAACCTGATAAGGCAGTAGGGCAGGGAAGAAAACCAGTCAGCCGGGCGGTGTCCCTTTCGCTCGTCGGCCCTCTTCTCTGTCAATAAAATTCATAGCCGTATGCCGGCAGGGGCGTAGCGACATAGTCAGAGTGGCACTTTCGTAATGCGAAAGTGCCACTTTGACGATGCGAAAGTATCACTTTGGAAACCTCGGGATGCTCGCTCTGTGCTTATCTTGTAATGTGTTGGATATGAGACTTTTGTCATATAAGCCCAAAATGGCGAGGCAACTTCTCGCTGCCTCGCCACCAAAAAGCATTGTATCCTTATTATATTCAATGAACAAACTTCTTGGAGATTCCGTTGCACTTCACGATGTAAACACCGTGTGGCATACCGCTAAGGTCTATCATCGTAGGATTGTTGAGCGAACTGACTTCTGCGCCCTGAGCATCATAAAGCGAAACCCGGCCGCAATTGCCGTTAAATATAATCTTGCCATTGGCAATGACAAACGCTTCTCCGTCACCGTCAGCTGCAATACCCTGCACGGCGTCAACATCATCGACACCGGCATAAGGCAGGCCGGGATACCCCTCTGTGCCACCAATGTAGTCAATGACGTTCCATTGCTTAGCCCTTGCAACTTCCACAGCCGATTTTGTACAGACATTACCCTCTGTACCCTTCGTGTCGACAATGATAATTTCTGCCATATCGCTTTCGTCGCGCTCGGGAAGTCCTGTCATAAGCAACTTGCAAGCATTGGCAGAAAGCTGATTAGAATAACATGCAATAGTCAGAATTATTGGGTTTTTCGATAAATCCAACGCCTCCAACTTGTTATTGTCTATCCAAATATACTCCAGCTGTTCGAGTGGCTTTAGATTAATATCTGTCAGCAAATTGTGGTGAATCGAAAGCGTGTTCAGTTTCTTCAGCTTCGACAAATCAATCTCCGTCATTTCGTTGCCATAAGCACAAAGCAATTCCAATACAGGGAGGTCAAGATTCATTGTCTTCAACTTATTATCGTTAATGTAAAGTTCCTTAAGCGTTGCCGAACTAAGCGAGAACGACGTAAAATTGTTCACTGCCAATTGCAGCTCCTGAATGTTAGTGTTCTTCGTAAGGTCAAGTTCGGAGAGCTTATTATCGTTCGCATACACCTTTTGCAAATATGGATTATTCGTTATATCAAGTGTTTCAAGGCCCGTACTGTTCAATGCAAGTACCTCAAGATACTTCAGTGCACTCAAGTCAATACTGCCGATTTCATTGTTACTTGCAAAAAGTGTATTCAATAAAAGATTCTTACCAACATCAAGTTTTGTAATTTCATTTTCATCACAATCCACAACAGACAGCTTCTCGCAATGAGTAATATCCAATTCTTTTAATCCACAATAGCTGCAATTCAAATCAACAAGTTCCACATTCTTGGTCAAATCCAACTTCTCCGGCTTACAATTCTTACAATTCAGGAGCTTCAGCATAGGACAATGACTAACATCAAGAGCCGTTACGGAAAAGTTGCTAATATTCAGTTCCGTAATATTGCCTTCAATCCTGACCTCCGGCTTCATAACCTCATAAAAATCTATTATTTCACCCAATACGTCTTTTGACTCCAAAAACTTAATCCCGTCAAACGTCATGTCTTCACCAACAATATTACAAGCTATCTGGCTGCCAATCTTCGCTGGAGTTGTAAAGGTTACATAGGCTTTCTCTTCAGCTTCTACTACATTCTTAAATTGACTCCAAGGTTCTGTTGTCTGATAGATACTCAATCTTCCGTGAGGTACAAATAGCTTACATTGGTCGAAATCCAAATTATAAAATGCCATCGTACCGCAATAAGGAGGCTCATCGGCAAGTACGTGAACTTCGGACAACCCCGTACAGTCCATAAACACACCAAAGCCTATCTGAGTGAGATTTTCAGGCAGAGTAATAGAAGTCAGCTTCTTTATATGTGCAAATGCCGAACTTTCAATCTCAGTAACAGATTTAGGCAAAGTAACTTTCATCAGTTCATTAACCTCATAAAACGAATATCTGCCAACTTTCTTTACTGTTTCAGGTACAACATATTCTCCACTTCTGCCCTTCGGATATTTTAAAAGTATTTCCAGATTCTTATCGAAGAGTACGCCATCAATAGATGCGAAAGTCTTATTATCCTTATGAACTTCAAATTCTTTCATGGCATCGCAAATATAGAAAGGCACCGAGCCGCTCTCGCCACCAATACTGTTCAGTGATGCCGGAATGACAACCTTCTCAAGTTTTCCTGCATTAGAAAAAGCCTCGTCTGATAACTTGAGCGTGCCTTCTGGGATAGTATATGTGCCGGTTTTCCCGTCAGGACACTTTAGCAATGTTGTCATTGAGTTGTCGAACAAGACACCGTCTATAGTTTTAAAGTTCTTGTTCTCGGGCTTTACAATAATATCCGTAAGGTTTTCACATTGCAAGAAAGCATTTTTCTCAATAGTTGTTACACTATTGGGCAAGGTTACCTTTCGCAGCTGACCGCATCTGCAAAACATATTGACCGAGATTGTGTTGTCTATTGTGTAATATTCTAACTCCTCGTTGATGTAATAATAGGAGTCGCCGCCTGACAGAATGTTAGCCCCCGAAATATCGAGCACTTGCAATTTTCCGTCAGAAACTTCTCCAATGACGGTGCTTCCGGCCATTGCGCGAATAAAATTGAAGTCTGTGCCGTTTAGTTCTCCTGTCAGTGTAAGCTCTGTAAGAGAAAACATTTCTTCTTCTGACAGCTTGTCTTTGAGCGTGCCTGCTGTTTCTACATGCACTGTTTTTTGTGCAAAAGCTATTGAAGTCAATAACAACATACACAATGTGATGAAACTCTTTAAGTTTCTTTGGGTAAATAAATTTTGTGCCATAATTAATGATGTTTAGTGAGTGGATTGTAAAAAACATAGCTTGTCGCAAATGTAATGTTTATTTTGTTAATATGCAAATGTTTTCTATGATTTATTGTGTAAATGCTTGGTTTTTATGTAAAATAATGATAAAATGAATATGAAACCAATTGGTGATAAAAACTTTTCAGTGAATCCCATGTCAAGTGGCTGAATATTGGCCTTATCTTGTTCTTATGTTCTTTATGTTTTCCAATATGGCGACATCTTAAAATTATTATGAAAATAATTGGGTATTTGGCAGGCTACCCTCTCCTTAACGTTCATTTATCCTAAATTTGCTGTCAAATCTTGTTTTTCTGTCAGCCTCCAATATCCTGTAAATGAGGAAGATATCGTCAGGTTGACAGCATGACGGGAAAAATGGAAAATATAAAAGGACGATAAAAGCCGGATTACATGAAGGGTCAATACGATTTTGGTATGCGTGGTGGGCGTACGTCGAGGATAGTATATCAGGGCTTATACTAAAGAATTTTTTGTTGTATAATTCCTGTTTAGGTGCTTTGCACAGACACTATGGGTTAATAAATACTCTGAAATCTAATTATAAGTTAATATTTATCGAATTACGATAAATAATTACCGATAAACAGAAAATTTTCTTTAGTTTTGCTTGTAGAAACAATATGATAGTGCTATGACGAAAGAATGTACATTAAAGACAATCAAGGCAACCTGCTATATGGCTCTTGCCGTATTGGCCGGTTGGGCGGTACTGATAACTCTGCAACTATTGCGCTGGTCGGAAATCATAAGCTTCGACTTTGGTGGCGGAGCTTTTATTTGTGCGCTTCGTTGGAATATTGAGCAAGGGGTGCGAACCATTCAGTGGATAGAACTGGTGGGTTATCTGCTCTCATCGGTTGCAATGATAATCTTCCTGCTGGTTTTGGTCAGTTCGTGTCTGCGTAATCTCATGGTCGAGCAGATTTTTTCGCGTACCAATGTCTGTTATCTGTGGGGGCTGACTTTTTCCGATTTCTTCTTCAATCTGTTTTCTTCTAATATCGGTATTTTGTTTGGTGTACGGGAAATCAGCTTTGGTAGCGGAATGGTTATCTCGCCGCTTATCTTCCTCGTTATCACCCTGCTTTATCAGGTTGCCGTGTATGTATCGGAAGAAAACAACCTTACTATATAATAAGGTGGCATTATGATAGTAGTAAACTTAGACGTGATGATGTCGAAGCGGAAGATGTCGCTGAACGACCTGTCTCGTGAGGTGGGTATAACGCTTGCCAATCTCTCCGTATTGAAGACGGGCAAGGCGAAGGCCATCCGCTTTTCGACGCTCGAAGCCATCTGCAAGGCTCTTGACTGCACGCCCGGCGATTTGTTGGAATATAAGGAATAAGGCGATGAAAATTTCCAGTTTTTTGATTGTAGCCCTGTTGTGTGCTGGGGCGTTATTACCAGTTGGAGCACAGACGAAGCCAGACTCGCTGCTCGTTGACAGCATGATGCGGCAGCTGCCTGAAGTGATGGTGAAGGGCGAGCGGCCTATTGCTGTCGTTAAAGGAAGCTGTATCTCTTACGATTTGCCCCGGTTGATAAAGAAGAAAAATATTGATAACGTTTACGATGCTATCAGGGAACTGCCCGGCATTGTAGAACAGGGCGGTGCATATAGTCTGGCAGGCCGTGCGGTAATGGTTTCTCTGAACGGGCAGGTGCTGATGCTGTCGGCAGAACAGGTGGCTTCGCTGCTGAAGAGTCTGCCTGCCAGTCGCATAGAACGGGCCGAAGTGATGTACTCGGCACCGGCACAGACACAAGTCAGGGGAGCACTAATCAATATTCGTCTTAGGAAAGAGACCGCCACTGGGGCACCGTTGGAAGGCGAAGTCAACCTTGCCTACAATCAGCAGCATCGTGCCCGATACGGTGAACGGGTCTCTCTGCTCTTTCGTCGGGGACGGATGAGTCTTGACGCAATGTATCTTCATAGTCACGGGAAGACGTATGGTGTTACCGACGAGGCTTCACTGCACACGCTGTATGATGGTAGCAGACACGAGATAGACAACCATCAGACTCTGCTTTCGCAGGGATTCGGACACAATTACCGCTTGGGCGCAGAATATGTCTTGGGCGTTAATCATAGCTTGTCGTTGGTCTATCAGGGTAGTTACAACCATGCTGATAGTCGTAGCAGGTACGTGGGCAGCATCACTGGAAATACGCTGACGACGCATAGGACATGGCTGCACAACTTGCGTTTAGATTATGTGTCCCCGTTCGGGCTGAAGACAGGGCTTGAGACTACTTATTACCACGACCCCGAGAGCCAGAACTTGTCGAGCATCCTGCCTGCCGGGACAATGGAGGTGCTGATGGATAATGACCAAAGGATAAATATGTGGAAGCTCTACCTTTCGCAGGAGTGTAAGCTGGGTAACAACTGGACGGTTAACTATGGCGCATGGGGCAAGCTATCGGTCAACCATAGTCTTCAGCACACTCTTAGCGAGTCGGTGGATCGTATGTCTTTTCTCCGTCAAAAGGAAGAAATTTTCAATCTGTATGCCGGATTGGGCAAGAACTTCGGCAACAAATGGATGGTTGATTTGTCGTTGGCCACTGAGTATGACCATTCTCTCCTGTGGCACAGGTGGCACGTCTATCCGACGCTGAACCTGACTTTCTTGCCCCGGCAAGGACAGACATGGGTGTTCAGTCTGACCACTAATCGCGCCTATCCGGAGTTTTGGGCGATGAATCACTTCACGGTCTATGGCAATGGTGGCTACGACGAGATAACGGGCAATCCCAATCTGCGACCGTCGGACAGCTATCAGGCGCAGTTGGTCTGCCTTCTTAAGAATAAGTATCAGCTGGCAGCGTGGTACAACTATACAGACGACTATTTTGTGCAGACGCTCTATCAGCAGCCTGACCGGCTATCGGTGTTGTTCCGCACCCTCAATTTCAACTATCAGCAGCAGGCTGGCCTACAAGCAGTTCTCCCACATAGGTTCGGTTCTTGGCTTGATTCGCGTCTGACGCTGACAGGGGTATGGATGCGTGAACGGTGCGACGACTTCTACGATATTCCTTTTAGCAGAGCTGTCTGTTATGGAATGGTGCAGCTGAACAATGTCGTTACACTTTCCACCCAGCCCGACCTGTCGCTTACGGCAGACGCTATGGTACGCAGCCGTGCCAAGCAGGCCATTTATGATTTGTCCGGTTCGGGTTATTTGAACCTTGGGTTTTCATGGCGGTTTTGGAGGAATCAGGCTATGCTCCATGCTTTTTATAACGACGTTTTCCGAACGTCGGTCATCAATCCGCGGATAGATTACAAGGGGCAGCGACTTTCCATGAGTTTTAAGGCTTACAGCGAGATAGGCGTATCTCTCACATTCCGTTTGGGAGGATACAAGGAAATAGAGCGTGGGGCTGTAGATACTTCGCGGTTCAGAAAGTAACCTCAATACGGTGGCTGCTGTATTTGCTCTGTTTGTCTCATTCGTGTCAATGCCCTGTCTGATTGTAGATTATAGGGGGCATTGTCTTTATAAGGCAAACAGATGGTATAATTGTGAACAGAAGTTATAAATATCGCTAATACATTTGTTGGATGTTTCAATTTGGTGTCATTTTCTGTTTTGATGGGAAATAATGCCAAGGTTTCTTCGTTATCAATAATAAATTGAGTAAATTTGCACGGAGAATTAAATCAAATGAGCTATATATGGTGGCGCAATTATCAGACCGTCTCAGCAAGCTGACTTCATTAGCAACATGGTCTATATCGCAGAGAGTCTATGAAACCCTGAAGTGTTTGGGGCATTTTAGAAGGAGGGCCGATGTTTTTGGGAAATGTTCTACTAATGTAGTTCTCTGTATTTCTCGGAATGTTCATTCTTCAGCTGTCCGCGATGATGTCTTTGGCACTCCCGGTTGCCTCTGTATGGGTAGTGTTACAAGCAGCAAAGAGCTTAAGGTGGCATTGTTGTGCATCGTAGAAGACCTTGCTGTATAGAAATAATGAACGGGTGATAGGGATAGATGAATGTAGACAACTGGGCGATTTTATATCTGTTAAAACTTATTAATCGTAGTTGTAGTTGTTCATTAATTATTATCTTTGTACGCTAAGCGGAAGTACATCTGTGCCTAAGCAAGTATGAAATATTCCCAATTACTTAAAAATCAATAAGATATTAACAATTAAATTCATTAATAACTAAAAATTAAAAAGTATTTAAATTATGGCAACTACACAACAAAAAGCAGCCCCAAAGAAACAATCAGAGGGCTTCACAGGCGTTAGAGGTGCATTCTGGATTATCGTCGTATGCGCTATCGTTGCGTTCATTCTGTTCTACACATGGTTCGGTAATGACATGCACTTCCAGGATCCGGGTACTAACGAGAATCCTGCTGATGTATGGGGTACTATCTTCAAAGGTGGTGTCGTCGTTCCTGTTATCCACACATTGTTGCTCACCGTGCTCGCTATGTCTATTGAGCGTTGGTTGGCTTTGAAGACCGCTTTCGGTAAGGGTGCGCTTCCTAAGTTTGTTGCAAACATCAAGGCTGCTCTCAATGCAAACGATTTGAACAAGGCTAACACTCTCTGCGACCAGCAGAAGGGTTCTGTAGCAAACGTGGTAAAAGCTTCCCTGAACGCTTACAAGGATATGGAGACAGGAGCAAATGCAAGTCTGAAGAAGGCTCAGAAGGTTGCTAAGATTCAGCAGGCTCACGAAGAGGCTACTCAGCTTGAGATGCCGACTCTGACAATGAACCTCCCAATCATTGCTACAATCGTTACTCTGGGTACTCTTACTGGTCTTCTCGGTACTGTAACGGGTATGATCAAGTCGTTCTCCGCTCTGTCTGCAGGTGGTGGTGCTGACTCTGCTGCATTGTCTGCCGGTATTTCTGAGGCTTTGATCAACACTGCATTCGGTATTGCTACATCTTGGTTTGCTGTAGTTTCTTACAACTACTTCTCAAACAAGGTTGATAAGTTGACTTACGCCCTCGACGAGGTTGGTTATTCTATCGCTCAGACATACGAAGCAAACCACACGGAAGAGGCTTAATTTTTGCTAACCCTTTAAAATTTTATCGCTATGGGTAAAGTAAAAATTAAGAAGAGCGACGTCTGGATCGATATGACGCCTATGTCGGACGTTATGACCCTGTTGCTGACCTTCTTCATGCTGACTTCAACGTTCGTCAAGAACGAGCCAGTGAAGGTGAACACACCGGGTTCTGTGTCCGAAACAAAGGTGCCAGAGAACGGCGTCTTGACGATTCTCGTAAGTCCCGAAAAGGGGGCTAACGGGAAGCCTACTGGCGAAGGCCAGGTATTTATGAGCTACGACAACACGAATGAGTTGGGACAGATTGTTGACATGATGACAACTCTGACTCCTGCGCAGCGTAAGACCTTTACGGCAGAATCTACTTTCGGTACACCTATCGATAAGTTGGCTGCTTATCTGTCCAAGCCTGCAGCTGAACGTAGCAAGGAACTCCCCAAGATGGGTATCCCTCTTGACAGTATCCAAGGACAGGACATGACGGAATTTCAGCAGTGGGTAAATGCTGCCCGCCAAGTGAATCCGAAGGTTAGACTTGCCATCAAGTCTGATGCCGAGACTCCTTATGGAACGGTAAAGAAAGTAATGAGCGAACTTCAGGATATGGATGAGAGCCATTACTACATGATTACACAGTTGGACGCTAAAAAGGCTGCTCAGGCAGCTAATGGAGGGGCTAAATAATGGCAAAAGAAGCAAAAAGTAAGCAGAAGAAGATGACGGTCCGTGTGGACTTCACTCCTATGGTTGATATGCTCATGTTGCTTATCACATTCTTTATGCTGTGTACGTCTCTCAGTAAGCCTTCAACTATGGAGCTGACTATGCCGAGTAACGATAAGAACACTCAGGAACATCAGAAGAATGAGGCTAAGGAATCACACTCTATTACAATCTATATTGCCGATGGGGACAAGATGTTCTACGGCAATGGTAAGCCAGAGTATGATAACGCAAATTGGCTGAAGCCTGCTGATTGGGGAAACACCGCATCGGGTATTCGCTATGTCCTGCAGCACAAGCAGGTAGGCGATCCTACGGCTGGAGAAGCAATTACCCTTCCTTATCAGGATATGGATATTGCTATGAAAGAACTTCGCAAGAAGAAGCAGGCTAATCCGGAGCAGTGGCCCGATAGTGTTTATCAGGCAGAGGTGGCTATGATTAAAACAGGTCAGATTAACGGCAAGAAAGTGCCAACAATGACAGTTATTATCAAGCCTACTGACAGGGCGTCTTATCGTCATCTCGTAGATATTCTCGATGAAATGCAGATTTCATACGTTGGAACTTATGTCATTGACAAGCTGAGCGACCAAGACAAGGCTTTGTTGGCTAAGAAAGGTATCAATGCTTAATCAATGAATTAGTAACAATTAAAGAAAAAGAACAATGGCAAAAATAGATCTATACGATCCGAAATGGGTCGAGATGGTTTTCGCTGACAAGAATAAGGAATATGGAGCCTACACGCTTCGTAAGTCTGTCTCTCAGCGAAACATTAAAGCACTGGCTATTCTGCTTATTGCTGCATTCCTCGGTGGTGGATATTTAGCTTACCAGATTAAGAAGCATAATGATGAGTTGGCTGCTCAGGCTGCTTATCAGGCGAAGATGGAACTTGCAATGCTGGCCGAGCAAAAGAAAGCTCAGGAAGAGCGCAAGAAGCAACAAAAGAAACCGGAACCCAAGAAGATTGAGCCGGAGAAGGTTGTTCCAGAGACACGTGCTACTGTTAAGTTTACAGCACCAGTCATTAAGGACGATAAGGATGTAAAGGAAGAAATGCCGCCAATGGTTAAGATGAATCAGGAAACCAAGGCTGTAGGTACAGAGAATAAGGAAGGTACGGATGATCGTACCGAAACTGCCGCTCGTAGTACCGTTGCAGTTCCTGAGCAGATTGTGCCGAAGATTGAGAAGCCTGTAGAAGAGGCACCAAAAGCAGAGCCTAAGGAAGAGGTTGAAAACAAAATCTTTACCGTGGCCGAGCAGATGCCTACTTTCAAGGGTAACGTCAATGCATGGTTGAGCTCTCACCTTACCTATCCTGCTGTTGCAGCTGAAAATGGTATTCAGGGCCGAGTTATCGTTAAGTTCGTTGTCGGACGCGACGGTGGTGTAAGCCAAGCTCAGGTAGTTCGTGGTGTTGACCCGGCACTTGACCGTGAGGCTATCCGTGTTGTGAACAGCATGCCGAAATGGAATCCGGGTATGAACAACGGTCAGCCGGCTAACGTTTGGTTCACACTTCCTGTTACATTCAAACTGCAGTAAGCAATTAAGTATGAAAAGATCGACGTTCTACATTTTTGTAGGATTGATACTATCACTTGGTGTTTTCTCTTCCTGTGGGAAGAGAAAAGCCAAGGATGGTAGAACAGATACACCGACGTCAGGGACGATTAAGTTCGCCTCTGACGAAAGTTTTAGCCCCATTATAGAGGAAGAGATACAGACCTATCAGTATCGTTTCCCACATACCCATCTTTTGCCAATCTATACAGATGACAACACGGGTATGCAATTGCTCCTCGACCAGAAAGTAAACCTCTTCTTCACGTCTCATGCTCTGAAGAAAGGCGAGGATGCACTCTTAAGAGGTAAAGGTCCGATTCCTGCTGTTTTCCCGATTGCATACGACGGCATTGCTTCATTACCAATCGTGCGAATACCGATACATGTATCACTGTCAATGACATTAAGCGTCTGCTGAGTGGTTCGGTTACACGTTGGAGTCAGATTTATCCGAAGTCCGATAAGGGAGATATTCAGGTTGTTTTCGATAATAAGGCATCGGCAACCCTTCACTTTGTCGTTGACTCTATCTTAAATGGAAAGAACATTAAGAGTAAGAACATAGTTGCAGCCAAAAGTAGTAAGGCTGTTATAGACTATGTTCACAAGACTCCGAACGCTATAGGTGTTATTGGTTCTAATTGGCTCAATGACCACCGAGATTCTACAAATACAACTTTTAATAAGAATATCAATGTTTTGTCTATCTCCAAAACAAGCGTAGCACAGCCGGGAAACAGCTGGCAGCCCTATCAGGCATATCTTTTGGATGGTAGATACCGTTTGTGCGCACTATTTATGCTATTGTCGCTGACCCCCACAAGGCTTTGCCATGGGCATTTGCCAACTTCATAACAGGCCCTATAGCAGATGATAGTATTTAAGTCAGGGCTTCTTCCTTATCGCGGTGAGATAAATATCCGTGAAGTAGAGGTGAAAACACAATAAATATTAAAGCATTAAACTTGAGGATAACATCCACATCACATACGTGTACAGATAAAACAGAGTAGAACTTAAAACGTTTGAATTATGAAATCAATTAAATATCTACTGGCTGGGGCTTTGATATTGGGAATGTCAACTCCGGCAATGGCTCAGAGTGAAAGCTATCAGACAGCTTTGAATCCTATCATCAGTGCACTTGAGGCTGCACCTGACGACCCGAAGGCAGGAAAGACTCTTATAAAGGCATACGAGAAGACTTTCAGGAAGGACGAGCAGGCTATGGTGGCATTGGCTAATGTCTATCTTGTGCAGCATAAGTTCGACCTTGCTACTGCTATCGCTGATAATATTATCAGCAATAAGAAGATGAATGGTACGTATGCTTATCTGCTTTTAGGCGATATTGCTGCTATTCAGGACAGTATCGGTAATGCTGGTGCCGCAGCTGAGAAGTATCAGATTGCCATCAGCCTTGACCCACATAATGTTGCTGCTTACGAACGTTATGCACGTGTTTATCGCCACGTTAATTCAGACTTGGCTGTAAAGAAATTGGAAGAACTTCGTAGCGTTGAGCCAAACTACCCTGTAGAGGCTACTGCTGCTGAGATTATGCTGAAGGACAGAAAGTATGCAGAGGCTCTTAAATGGTATGACAAGGCAGACCGCAGCATCCTTTCAGAAGACAATTTCTACAACTACGGCTTCACTACTTATATTCTTAAGAAGTATGACGCAGCCCTTGATGTCGTTAAATCAGGCCTTGCCAAGTTCCCGAACAGCGAATACATTGCCCGCATTGGTATGATGGCAGCTGTTGAGAAAGGCAATTTTGCCGATGCTGTTAACTTTGCGCAGAAGATGTTTGCAGGCTCTGGCAAGAAGGTTGCCAACGATTATGCTGTTTATGCCAAGGCTTTGGTTGGCAACAAGCAGTATGATGAAGCTCTCACAAACATTAACAAGGCAATGGAGCTGGATAAGACAGACGTTGAGCCGTTGAAGACTCTTGCTTCTCTCTATATTGCTCAGGGCGATGAGACTAAGGCCCTTGAGGTACAGCAGGAGTATCTTTCAAAGAGTAAGAAGGCTACTTCCAACGACTGGAATACGCTTGCACAGACTTATGTTGCGATGGCCGATAAGGCTGCTGACAAGGCCGCCAAGGATGTTTGCTACGACAAGGCTATGGAAGTGTACGAAACGATGATTACAAAGTTCCCATCCATCTCCGACTGGATTTGGTTGAACGAGTCGAATGTGGCTTATATGAAGAACGATGCCGATAAGGTTGCAAAAATCTACGAGAAGGTGGCTGCCTTTGAGGAGGCAAAGACTTCTTTGGATGCTACGAGCAAAGAATATCTGGAGACTGTTTACTATGGCTTGGGATATTATTATTCCAAGACTGGCAATCAGGAATTGGCAAACGATTACTACAAGAAGGTGCTGACTGTTAATCCTGACAATGAAAATGCCAAGAAGGCACTTGGTATGTAATCTATTGTTTCTTACAATATTATATAAGGCGATGGTCGTGCGACTATCGCCTTTTTTCTTATTTCTCAATGATAATTCTTGAGATATGCAGATATCCTCGTGTGGTTGCTTCATGCGGTATCGTTCTTGTAGCAAGGGCCAATGGTGAAAGCATATCTTTGCCCATTATACCTCTCTACTCTATGCCGGGCAGACAGAAAAATTGCTTTTTCTCCCAGAGAGACAAAGCATCAATTTTTATTTTCCTTTTTTCCTGTCATGCTGTCAATATTTCCAATCCATTGATAATCAGGATGTAAAATGTTAAATACACTGACAGGCTGACAGGAATATGCTATTAAGGTGCACTTTTCTTTGTAAATGCTTGATGAATTACGTGTGTTTTCTCAATGGAATATCTATGAGGCGTAAGTTGTAAAGGAAAAAAATAACAAGGAGAATATACATTTCTGTATGTTCTCCTTGTTATTTGGTGACTCGTATGGGGCTCGAACCCATGACCCCAACATTAAAAGTGTTGTGCTCTACCAGCTGAGCTAACGAGTCTTTCGGCCAACTTCCGTTATCGAAAGCGAGTGCAAAGGTACAACTTTCTTCTGATAATTCCAAATATTTCCTTATCTTTTTGGGATTATCCGCCATGTTGTCCCGTAGTGTTTTTTTCTTATCATCCTATGTTTCAGGACGTATTATGTTGGTGTTATTATCGGTCCTTTTCCCGTATTAGTGTTGTCCCTGCATGTTTGCTGTTTCGTTTAGGGAACGGACAGGCACGGGGCCTGTCCCTACAGGGTAATTGTCCTCTGTCTGTAGGTCAGGGTGAAGGGGTAGAAGAATAGATTTCTGCCCTGAATCTCATGTGTATGGCAAGGCTTGAATGTTGGGACAGACCTCGTGTCTGTCCGGAGCAGGCAGGACGGACAGGCACAGGACCTGTCCCTACAGGGTACTTGTTCCCTGCCTGTGGGTCAGGGTGAAGGGATAGGAGAATAGACTTCTGTCCTGAATCTCATGTGTATGGCAAGGCTTGCATGTAGGGACAGACCGCGTGTTTGTCCGAAGCCGGCAGGACGGACAGGCACAGGGCCAGTCTCTACAGGATACTTGTTCCTTGCCTGTAGGTCAGGGTGAGGGGATAGGAGAATAGACTTCTACCCGGAATCTCATGTGTACGGCAGGCTTGCATGTAGGGACAGACCGCGTGTCTGTCCCTACATGCAAAACGACAGGCGAAGAAGTATCTGTCCCTGCATGTTTACCATTTCGTTTACGATACAGAGCGAACCTTGTGTTGTTCGTAGGGCGTTTATCAGCTGTGTGTATTCTTTGGCAGTTTTGCCCTAATACAAGATGGGCGGTAGTTGGGTTGGGAGGATGGGAAACATGCAGCCCTGCATGAATATAATGCCCTCTACGAGGACTTTACCGTCTTGGGATAGGTTTGGGAGCTGTTGTTGCAGTGATAGGATGTCGGAAGCGATGTAGTGTCTGCGTGTAGTCTTTTGGAAAAAGTGCCGTGCCGGTACTTAAGGTATATAAAGAAAAATCCTCATCCCTTTATTAATCGGGATGAGGATGATGAGTGAGAGATTATTTCTTGTAGTTTTCAATACCCTTGTTCAGGAAATCAAGGTATCCGGGTATATCCTCTTTATAGACGAAGCTGCCGCTCAGAGGATTTCCGTTGTTGTCTACCGTTACGTAGAATGGCTGTGCCATGTAACCGAATTTGGTCTCTTCCAGATAGCTCCACTTGTCGCCGACGGTGCGGAGAGTTCGTGTCGAACCATTCGGAGTCTTCACGGTTATCGGTGATTTCAGCGGTGTCTTGTCGTCAACATAGAGCGAAATCAGCACGTAGTCTTTCATCAGCTTGTCTGCTACCTGTGGGTCGGTCCATACAGCACCCTCCATCTTGCGGCAGTTTACGCAGCCGAAGCCCGTAAAGTCGAGCATGACAGGCTTGCCTGCCCGGGCCGCTGCCCGCATACCTTCTTCGTAGTCGGTATATTTAGCCTCGATGGTCTTGGTGTCAAGGTTGAAGTCCTGTGTGTACATAGGTGGTGCAAACGCACTGACAGCCTTACAAGGTGCACCCCACAGACCGGGAATCATATAGATGGTAAAGGCAAGCGAAACCATTCCGAGCATGATGGCTGGTACCGGCATGGCCTTCTGGTCGGCATCGTCGTGGGGGAACTTCAGCCAGCCGATGAGGTAGAAGCCCAACAATCCGAACATGGCAATCCAAAGAGAAAGGAATGTCTCGCGGTCGAGAATGTGCCATCCGTAGGCAAGGTCAGCTACGGAGAGGAACTTCAGGCGAAGGCCAATTCGATGAAACCGAGCACTACCTTAATCATATTCATCCATGAGCCGGACTTCGGAGCCTGCTTCAGCCATGTTGGGAAGAGGGCAAAGAGCGAGAATGGCAAGGCCAGTGCGAGGGCAAAGCCAAACATTCCTATTGCCGGAGCCACCCAGTCGCCGCTTGTGGCAGCCTGTACGAGCAACAGACCGATGACCGGTGCGGTGCAGGAGAAGCTGACGAGGGAGAGGGTGAACGCCATCAGGAAGATGGAGAGCAGACCCGTTGTAGAGGCTGCCTTGCTGTCTACTGCATTTCCCCAAGACGAGGGCAGGCGCAGCTCGAACCAGCCGAAGAAGCTGAAAGCGAAGACTACGAGCAGCAGGAAGAAGAAGATGTTGAACGGCGCATTGGTCGCCAGTGCATTCAGCTTGTTCGGGCCGAAAATGGCGGTAACGATAAGGCGAGTGCCATGTAGATGACAATGATGGAGATACCGTATGTAATGGCGTCGCGGATACCTTTTTTCTTATCGTCCTTTGCACGTTTGAGGAAGAAGCTGACGGTCATTGGGATGATAGGCCATACGCAAGGTGTCAGCAAAGCGAGCAGTCCGCCCACTACGCCCATCAGAAAGATGTAGAGCAGAGAGGTGTTCTCGCTGCTCCGCCCTTGTCGAAAGCCTTCAGTTCCTTGATAACGGGCTTCCATAAGTCGCTGCCCGATGCCACTCCGGCCGTGTCGGTAGCTGCCTCCGATGCTGCGGTCTCCTCGCCGGCTGCCGTAGCTGCCGTGTCGGCAGCAGCACCGTCGCTGTCTCAGCGGCTGCACCGTCTTCTTCGGTAGTCGTTTCCGTTGCCTGCGGGGCGTCTGCCGGGCCGTTGCCCTTGTAGTTGAAGTCTACCGAGGTAGGCGGCATGCACATCTCGTCGTTGCATGCACCGTACTCCAGATAGCCCTTGATGTTGTAGGTTTTTCCTGTAATCTTGTACTTCTGTATGAAGCTGACGCTGTTTTCAAAGTATCTCAGCTTCATGCCGAAGATATTGTCGTCTACGTTGAGTTCTCGTCCGCGTGGCATCAGTTTGCCTACAGGCTGTGCTCCTTCGGCCTTTTCGGTGTGAAGGGTAGCAGAAGTCGGTCCGTCGGCAGGCAGTCCCGTTGAATAGACGTGCCATCCTTTGTCTATTTTCGCAGTGAAAATCACTTCTACTTCAGACGGGCTTGTCTGTTTCTGCTGTACTTTAAAGTGAACTGGCGTCTGCTGTGCCATCATTGTAAGGCTCAGCAGAAGAAACACAAAAAGGGTAATCTTTCTAATTTTCATCGTATGTTCTGAGATTTAATTAACTATTTATTTCTACATTAGACCATGCAGGGTAAGCCACCGGCCCTTCTTTCACTAAATGCTGCAAAGATACGGAAAAGAATTAAAACCGCAACAAAAATCCAAATATTTTCTGAATTTTATCTTATAATTTTTTTGTGTTTGCCTTGAGATAGTTCCCGTTCCGGATGGTAAATGCGTGAAAAATGCTATGTTGGAGAGTTTCTCTGCGCGGTGAAGTGCCCCCCGTGCTGTTGTTTGGTGCCGTTGATGATGGGTGCGGAATGAGGCCGGTGTGTGTTTCCTGTGTATATGTCTGCATGCACCGGCAAGGTAGCTGTGTCTCTCGCTGAATCTTCCTCCGCATCAGCTTCGTGTGAAGAAGACGCGGCGGTCTTCTTGCTGTATGAGGAAGATGGATAGGAAACCGATGTAAGGAAATTTCCGAACGGTTCGTCGGTGTCGGCTGTCTGGCGATGCGGAAGTGCCATTCTCGCAAGGCGAAACTGCCACTTTCGTCGTATAATAGTGCCACTCTCATTCACCGGGAAATGCGCTTTCGTGATATAATCTGATAACTATTTGAATGTCAGTCTGTTGTGAAGCTGTTAGGAAGGCCTGTCAGCTATTCTTCAATATTACTCCGTCTGCTGTTTTTGTAAATATGTTTCTTTCTTCTCACTGGGTGAATTGAAAACCTTCTGTTGGATATTTCTGTGTCGTTTCTCCTGTTTCTCAGTTTCCCCATGTTGCCGGACGGCCCGGCAGGGCTTGTGCTTTCTTGTTTTTTGCTTGCCATTTATTCGTTTCCAACAGCGAATATTCAGTTTTATTTATTAACTTTGTAGCCTATATGTTCCTTAGCGGACAGATGCGGAAGATGTGCCGGTGGCTTTCCTTCTACGGCTATGACCGATTGCAGTAGGTGGGCGGTGAGGAGGCGGACTTGGAACGAATCTCCGTTGTCTGAAAAGGCAAAACAACATAAACGGGCATCAGTGCCCACGCAGTATAATGGATTTCAGCGAAGTAATAGGACAGGAGGCCGTCAAGCAGCGGCTTATGCAGATGGTAGGGAAAGACCGTGTGCCCCATGCGCTCCTCTTTACCGGCCCGGAAGGGACGGGCAAGATGGCGTTGGCCATGGCCTTTGCCAGTTATCTGCTCACCCACGGCGTCAGCGCACCCGACAATGCCCGGGCGATGATAGCGCGTTGGGAGCATCCCGACCTCCACTTCACCTATCCCACCATCAAGCTCCCCGGCATGAGTGCGGAGCATCAGCCCGTCAGCAGCGAGTTTGCCAAGGAGTGGCACCGGCTCATCATGGACGGGCCATACTTCACGATGAACCAGTGGATGCAGGCGATGGGGGCTACCACCCAGCAGGCGGTCATTACGGGAGCGGAGAGCGACGAGCTCTCGCGTATATTGGCGTTGAAGTCCAGTCAAGGGGGCTACAAGGTCTGCATAGTCTGGCGACCCGAGCGAATGAACCTTGCCTCTGCCAACAAACTGCTGAAACTGCTCGAAGAGCCGCCGCAGGGAACGGTCTTTCTCATGGTCTGCGAAGAGCCGGAGAAACTGCTCGACACCATTGTCAGCCGTATGCAGCGCATAGAGGTGAAGCTCATCGGCACTGCCGATATAGAGCGTGCCCTGACCGAACGGCGCGGATTGGAACCCGGGATGGCAGGCCGGATGGCCCGTGTGGCACACGGCAGTTGGCTGAAGGCACTGGAAGCACTGGAGGCCGGTAACGAGAATCAGGAGTTTCTCGGCATGTTTCAGATGCTGATGCGGCTCTGTTATATGCGCAACGTGAAAGACCTGAAGCGTTGGAGTGAGGCTGTAGCTGCCTACGGACGCGAGAAAGAGCGACGCATGCTGGTCTACTTTCAGCAGCAGGTGCGCGAAAACTTCATGTATAACTTTCAGAATCCCGAACTGGTCTATATGACGCAGGAGGAAGAGGGCTTTGCACGCAATTTCGCACGCTTCATCAACGAGGCCAATGTCGTCGAAATCAACGAGCTGTTCGGGCGTGCCCACCGCGACATCGGGCAGAACTCCAATGCCAAGGTTGTGCTCTACGATGTGGCCCTGAAGCTGATAGTGCTGCTCCTGCGGCAGGTTCCATGAATTGTGGATGGGGACGGAATATCCCTTCAAGAGAATAAGATACATTCAAACAACAACATATACACCTCCGGGAAACGGGCGGACGGCTGAGGCCGATGCCGGTTGATAGCTGGAGACACACAGACAAAGTATGGATTACAAAAATATGCAATTCAAGATATGGACAGGCTGCGACCGCGGTCTGTGCCATCAGGCTTGCGGACGGCAGGACCGTCAGCTGAACACCTACGACTGGTTGGAGGACGTGCCGGGCAATACCGATACGACAGACCTCGTAGAGGTGCAGTTCAAGAACACGCGCAAGGGATATTACCACAACGTCAACAACCTCAATTTGCAGAAGGGAGACGTGGTGGCGGTAGAGGCCAATCCGGGGCACGACATCGGTGTCGTTACGCTGACGGGGCGGCTCGTGAAGTTGCAGCTGAAGAAATCGGGTGCCGTCAAGTCGCCCGAGGACATACGGCGCGTCTACCGCCATGCCAAGGAAGTGGACATGCAGAAATACGAGGAAGCCAAGGCCCGCGAGCATGCCACGATGATTGAGAGCAGGCAGATAGCCAAGGGACTCGGGTTGAAGATGAAAATCGGAGATGTAGAGTATCAGGGCGACGGCAACAAAGCCATCTTCTACTATATTGCCGATGAGCGTGTCGACTTCCGGCAGCTCATCAAGGACCTTGCCGCAGCCTTTCATGTGCGCATTGAGATGAAGCAGATAGGTGCACGGCAGGAGGCAGGGCGCATCGGCGGTACAGGCCCTTGTGGCCGGGAACTCTGTTGTGCCACGTGGATGAAGAATTTCTCCAGCGTCTCCACGACGGCTGCGCGGTTTCAGGATATATCGTTGAACCCGACGAAATTGGCAGGTATGTGTGCCAAGCTGAAATGCTGTCTGAACTACGAGGTAGACGACTACGTAGAGGCGAGCCGCAGATTGCCGAGCCGGGAGATTCATCTCTTCACGCAGGACAGCGAGTATTATCTCTTTAAGACCGACATTCTGAATGGGCTTTGCACCTATTCTACGGACAAGAACTTTGCCTCCAATCTGGAGACCGTCACGGCTGCGCGTGCAAGGGAGATTATAGAGATGAACAAGCAGGGCGAGAAGCCGCTGTCTCTGCTCCACAACGGCAAGGCGAAGCCTGTCAAGAAACCGGTTGATTTGCTAGAAGGGGCAGATCTTAGCCGATTTGATAAGGCAAAGAAAAAGAAAGGCAAGAATGGCGGACAGCGCAGGAACGGAGGCGACGGCCGTCAGCCCGTGCAGGGAGAAAGACAGCAGAATGGCCGGGGACAATATCGCGACGACAACCGTCAGCGTGCCCCGCGGGCAACCGTCCCAACCGCGAGGGCCGCGCTCCTCGTCCGAACGGGCAGGAACAGCCGTCCGTTTCCGAGGCTCCGACACCCACCAACGGCCATGAGGAGTAAAGGGTACACCTTATTATATATAGTCGCCCTGCTGTTGTTATTGGGACTGACATCGTGCAGGGACGGCCGTACCTACGACCACTACGAGCATGTGGAACTGGACGGGTGGGGGCGCAACGATACCACCCGTTACCACGTTGCCCGGCAGTGGGAAGGCGTGTACGAGATGTGGTTAGGGCTGCGTGCCACACAATCTTATCCGTACAAGACGGTCAGCCTGATAGTAGAGCGGACGGTCGTTCCCAATAAGAAGCATCCTGCACCCCATACTTCTGTAGACACCGTAGTCTGCAAGATAATTGACGACGACGGACGACTGACGGGAAAGACGGGCGTCAGCAGCAGCGAGTTGTTGCTGCCCGTTTCTTCGTTCCGTCTCAACCGTTCCGACTCTCTCGTCATCTCCGTCCATCATATCATGAGCCGCGACCAACTGCCCGGCATCAGCGAGGTCGGCATACGGTTGGATAAGGTGGAGTAGCCTGTGGCTTTCTGTAATAAATAACTTATGTTTTTTCTTCCTCTTCCTGTTCTCTCGTAACGTATCGTTGCCAATAGGCAATGATAAGCGTCGTGAGCGGCAGGGCTATAATCAGGCCGATGAAGCCGAGTAAGGCACCCCATACCGACAGGGAAAGCAGCAGGATGGCAGGGTTCAGGCCCATGGCCTTACCCATGATTTTCGGTGTAACCACCATGTCGGTGAGTACCTGAACGATGGCAAAGACAGCCAGAGCCGAGAGGAAAATTATCCAGAAACTCTGTCCTGTGTCGGCAGCTTTCAGCAACGCAAGGAACGCTGTAGGGATAAGGGCGAACGTATGCAGGTAGGGTACGAGGTCGAGAATACCTATCAGGATGCCCATGCCGATGGCCATAGGAAATCCGATGACCGTAAACCCGATGCAAAACATGATGCCCATGCAGAGCGCAACCATTCCCTGACCACGTATATAGTTGTTCAGCTCGCGCTCAACATCCTGTGCCAGACCTCTCCAGAAAGGGCGTGCCTTTTTCGGGAATATCTTTATCCACTTGTCGGTCAGTGTTTCATAGTCGAGCAGAATGAAGAACATGTATAGCAGGGTGATACATGATGCCACGATGGAAACGACGATACTGGCAGTCTGTCCGATGACAGAGAAGAGTTTGGGCATGGCTGTCTTGATGGCATCCGTAAAGTCGGGACTTTTCAGGAACTTCTCTATTTCACGCTGATTCTCCTGAATCCATTGCTGTACTGTAGCCGATATGCTGTTTGTGTGTGCCGTTTCGTGGACATAGCGCGTGGCGATTGCCGTGAACTTATCGAACTGGTCTATCATCGGAGGAATGATAAAGAGGAAGATGCCCGTCAGGATTGCCGTAACGAAAATGAGGGTTACGACAATGCTCAAGGCCCGGGTGGGAACGTGCATCTTATACTGTACAAACTTCACGAGGGGGTAGAGTAGGTAGGCCAATAGCCATGCGATAAAGAAAGGAAGCAGAACTCCCGACAGGGTCTTGACTATAAAGAGTGCGGCGAAGATGCCGAGGGCTATCAGAGTCCAGCGGATGAACTTGTCGAAAGTGATGGGTTGTCGCATAATTAGGATGCTTTAATGGTTGTGGGATGGGGCAGTGGCAGTCTGCCGGTCTTCTTCTGTGTCGTCTTCCGGGTGTGTTGCACCCTCTGCCTCTAATGCTTTCTGGTAACATTCGCGACAGAGCGGCTCGTACTCCTGTTGTTCGCCGAGCAAGACTCTGCGGTTGTTGGCAACAAGACGGTGGCTGACATAGGCGAGTGCACCGCATTTCACGCAGATAGCATGCACTTTAGTAACTTCGTCGGCAATGGCGCACAGGGCTGGAATGGGGCCGAACGGAACGCTTGGTAGTCCATGTCGAGTCCTGCCACGATAACCCTCACACCATTGTTAGCCAACTGGTTGCAGACCCCGACGAGTCCTTCGTCCAAGAATTGTGCCTCGTCGATGCCTACCACCTCAATATCTGATGCCAAGAGGAGGATGTTGCCTGAAGAGTCGATAGGCGTAGAGTGGATGACATTCTGGTCGTGGCTGACCACATCTTCGTCGGAATAGCGGGTATCAATGGAGGGTTTGAATATCTCCACCTTCTGCTTGGCAAACTTCGCACGCTTCATTCGCCGAATCAACTCCTCGGTCTTGCCGGAGAACATGCTTCCGCAGACCACCTCAATACGCCCCTGTCGACGTCTTTCGCCGCTTAAGTTATCTGTCATTACCATAGTTTTTGCAAAGGTAAATAATTTTGGAAGAAAGTTGGGCAGAAAGCTCTGCTTTTAATACTTAATGTCTTTCTTTATTTGAAAATTACCAATTGCTGGGTTGCTCTGGCATCAAAATCACAGTTGTGTGTGAGCATTGATGGTGGTAAGGTGTATTATTTATAAATAGGTGTAAATATATTTTCTTTATAAAAGGAATGTTATGCAGTTCGTATTTGTAAGGAGACGATATGTAAAAAATCCTAATTTATTTTGTTCTTCCATAGTTTTACTTTACATTTGCAACGATTATGGGTATTCTGTATCTTGTGCCTACGCCTGTGGGGAATATGGAGGACATGACGTTCCGCGCCATTCGCATCCTCAAAGAAGCTGACCTCGTACTCTGCGAGGACACAAGGACGTCGGGCATACTGCTGAAGCATTTTGACATAAAGAATCACCTGATGGCTCACCATAAGTTCAACGAGCATGGAACGTCGGCAGGGATTGTCAACAGGCTGAAGGCAGGTGAGACGATAGCCCTAATATCGGACGCCGGTACGCCGGGAGTGAGCGACCCGGGCTTTTATCTCGTTCGGGAAGCCATTGCGGCAGGCATTACGGTTCAGACCCTTCCGGGGGCAACGGCTTTCGTTCCGGCTCTCGTCTCAAGTGGTCTCCCGTGCGACAGATTCATCTTTGAAGGTTTCCTGCCACAGAAGAAAGGACGCAAGAGCCATTTGGAAAGTCTGGCAGAGGAACAGCGCACGATGATTTTCTACGAGTCGCCCTATCGGGTTGTCAAGACCTTGGAGCAATTCTCTGAAATCTTCGGAGTTGACAGAAAGGTCAGTTGCTGTCGTGAAATCTCAAAGGTGTATGAGGAAAGTGTCCGCGGAACATTGGCAGAGGTCATCGCCCACTTCAGGGAGAGAGAGCCACGGGGAGAGTTTGTCATTGTTGTTGCAGGAAAGGAAAAAGTTAAGAAATCGAAGAGGGAGGACAGGACAGAGGACTGATGTCTGTTCCCGTTCCACTCTAAAGTCGATAATAAAAAGAATAAAACGTATAGATTATGAAAAAGCTATTTGTTTTTGCAGTTTGCGGAGTTCTTGCACTGGCAGCTTGCAATCAAGAGAAGAAGCCGGCTATTAATCCGGCCGAGATTCAGAACGATTCACTGCGCGCTATCATTGATGCCCGAGACAATGAAATCAATGATATGATGGGCACGCTGAATGAAATTCAGCAAGGCTTTATTGCCATCAATGCAGCCGAGGAGCGTGTTACGCTCGCCAAGAATGGCGAGGGTGCTGACAAGACTGCTCAGATTAAGGAAAATGTCCAGTTCATTGCCCAGCGCATGAAGGAGAACCGCGAACTCATTCAGAAGTTGCAGCAGCAGCTCCGTGATACGGGTTTCAAGGGAGAAGAAATGAAGAAGACCCTTGCGCAGTTGACTACGCAGTTGGCACAGAAAGACAACGAGCTGAAGCAGCTTCGTGCCGAGCTTGAGTCTAAGAACATCCATATCAAGGAGCTTGACGAAACCATCACGGGTCTGAATACGGATGTGTCGAACTTGAAAACTGACAAGGAAAATCTGACCAACGAGAAGAATACGCTTCAGACGGAGAAGGCAAATCTTCAGACAGAAAGCAGTCAGAAGAGTGAGACCATCTCTACACAGGATAAGCAGCTCAACACGGGTTGGTATGCATTCGGTACGAAAAAGGAACTGAAGAAGCAGGGTGTCCTTGCGAGCGGTAAAGTACTGCAGGGCAGTTTCAACAAGAACTATTTCACAAAGATTGATATTCGCAATACGAAGGAAATCAAGCTTTTCAGCAAGAGTGCACGTCTGTTGACTGCTCACCCAAGCAGCAGCTACTCGCTTTCTGCCGATGCCAATGGTCAGTATGTCCTGCGTATTTCCGACCCACAGACCTTCTGGAGCACCAGCAAGTATTTGGTAGTTCAGGTAAAATAAGTTATTAGAGTTTTACACCTTATTATATATAGGCACCTCCAAGTCTTTGGAGGTGCCTGTTTTTATTGGTTCAACTTGTCGGGAAGATTCAGACAGCCTGATGCAGGGACATGCCTCCTTTCTTGAGACACTATAGAGAAAATGCGTTTTGCCTCTTTCTTTAGAAACATTGATAGTTATTGGATCTCAGATGGTGCATTAATCATTTTGTCATCTCTGTGTCTTTGTTTTACCCTGTGCGGTCAGTGGATCCTTTACGTAAAAATCTTTGTGGGCTGTATTTGCTGACAAATAGTATTTTATATAATATGGTGTTTTCGCTATTTTTTCTTAAGGAAAAGGCAGTTTCGCTAAAATTTATTGAAGATAATAATAAAATTCTTCCGAGAAAAGTTGCTAATTGGTGAGAATTTATGTAAATTTGCAAGCAAGTGTCGAATGTAATTAAAAATCTAATTTAAAAATTTATTGAGGTTTGTATGGGAAAAAGACTAAGTATGGTCCTGGCTTCTCTGTTCCTTTCTATAGGAATGGCGTTGGCGCAGACCACAGTTTCCGGAACCGTTATCTCATCTGAGGACGGTTTGCCAGTCATTGGTGCCTCTGTTATGGTCAAGGGCACCAAGGTCGGTGCCGCAACCGACCTTGACGGGCATTTCAGTTTCAACTCTCCAGTAAGTAATCCAACCTTGACCATCAGTTCCATTGGAATGAAGACTGTTTCGGTAAAGGGTGGAGAAAACTTGAAAATCACATTGGAACCCGACGACGAGTCGCAGCAACTTGGTGAGGTTGTCGTAACGGGTATGCAGAAAATGGACAAGCGACTCTTTACGGGTGCTACCACCAAGGTCGATGCCGAGAAGGCAAAGCTCGATGGTGTGTCCGACATCTCGCGCTCCTTGGAAGGACGTGCTGCCGGTGTGTCTGTGCAGAACGTTTCCGGTACTTTCGGTACCGCTCCTAAGATTCGTGTCCGTGGTGCTACGTCTATCTATGGTTCCTCAACTCCGCTTTGGGTAGTTGATGGTGTTATCATGGAGGATGTAACGCAGGTTGATGCCGACGCTCTTTCTTCTGGTGATGCTGCTACACTGATTTCCAGTGCAATTGCAGGTCTTAATGCAGATGACATCGAGAGCTTCCAGATTTTGAAGGACGGTTCTGCCACCTCTATCTATGGTGCACGTGCTATGGCAGGTGTGATTGTTGTAACTACTAAGAGAGGTAAGAGCGGTACATCCCGTATCTCCTATACAGGTGAGTATACAATGCGCCTTCGTCCAAGCTACAGCCAGTTCAATATTATGAACTCGCAGGAGCAGATGTCCGTATATAAGGAAATGTATAATAACGGCTTCTTCTCTTTCATGAACTCTTACCGTGCATCTTCAAGTGGTGTGTTCGGAAAGATGTATCATTTGATGAATACTTATGATCCTACAACAGGTCAGTACAAACTTCCTAATACAGAGGAAGCTATGTACAATTATCTCCGTCAGGCAGAGTATCGTAACACCAACTGGTTTGATGAGTTGTTCTCCAACTCTATCCAGATGAACCACTCTATCAGTATGAGTACTGGTACCGATAAGGCTCAGTATTATACATCTTTCAGCTTTATGGACGATCCGGGATGGACAAAGCGTAGCAAGGTTCAGCGTTATACCGCCAATATCAATGCTAACTATAACTTGAGCAAGAAGGTGTCCTTGAACTTAATAGGTAATGCCAGCTACCGTAAGCAGGAGGCTCCGGGTACTACCAACCAGTCTGTAAATGCTTTGACGGGTGAGACTTCTCGCGATTTCGATATCAACCCGTATTCTTATGCTATCAACTCTTCACGTACACTTGATGCTAACGAATTCTATATTCGTAACTACGCACCGTTCAATATCAACAATGAGTTGAGAAACAACTATATGAACTACGACGTTGTGGACATGAAGTTCCAGGCTGAGTTGAAGTATCGTCCTATCCGTAAGGTTGAGTTGAGCCTCTTGGGTGATTACAAGTTCTCTACTACTACCCAGACTCACAACATTACCGAATACTCTAATCAGGCTATGGCTTACAGAGCTATGGACGATGCTACTATGCGTGATGCCAACCCATGGCTCTATCTTGACCCAGACGTGCCAAATGGCTTGAAGCAGATTGTATTGCCGCGTGGTGGTTTCTATCGTGAGACCAAGTATAAGATGAACGCATGGGATGTTCGTGCTACTGCATCTTACAACGATGTATATAACGATATTCACATCCTCAATCTCTATGGCGGTATGGAAGTTAACTCCGTAGATCGTAACCGCTCGTTCTTCAATGGTGTAGGTATGCTTTATGAGCAGGGCTTGCTCGGAAGCTATGATTACAGGTTCTTCAAGCAGGCCAGTGAGGAAAACTCTATGTACTATTCTTTGAATAATGGGTATAGCCGTGAAGTTTCTTTCTTCGGTACAGCCACCTATTCTTATAAGGGACGCTACACCGTTAATGGAACTGTTCGTTATGAGGGTAGTAACAGACTGGGTAAGTCTACCAGTGCACGTTGGTTGCCGACATGGAATATCTCTGGTGCATGGAACGTACACGAAGAACCATGGTTCCAGAAGCTGAATCCGACTCTTTCTCACGCTACGTTGAAGGCAAGTTACTCTCTTACAGGTGATAAGCCGGTGATAACTAATGCGTTGACAATTATCGAAAGCTACAGCCCTTGGCGTCCTTTCAGTGTTGATAAGGAAATGGGTTCTAGCGTTAGCTCTTTTGCCAATACAGAGCTTACCTATGAGAAGAAGCACGAGTTGAACCTCGGTTTGGATCTCGGTTTCCTTGATAATCGTATCAGCGTTGAGTTGGGTTACTATCTCCGTAACAACTATGACCTGATTGGTCCGAAGACTACTATGGGTCTTGGTGGTAGCATCACACGCTATGCTAATGTGGCTTCCATGCGTTCTCACGGTGAGGAATTCTCTATCTCCAGCAAGAATATTGTTAAGAAGGACTTCCAGTGGTCCACTGACTTTATCTTCTCTCATAACAAGAGTGAGGTAACTGAGCTTGATACCCGTAACCGCGTCATTGACTTGATTTCTGGAGCAGGCTTCACTACGAAGGGGTATCCTTATCGTTCTCTCTTCTCTATGGACTTCCGCGGTTTGAACAATCTTGGTTTGCCGACCTTTATCAATGAGAAGGGTGAGCTTACTACAAGTGATATTGACTTCCAGTCTTACGACGTGAACAACCTTGTATACGAGGGTCCTACAGATCCAACGATAACTGGTTCTTTGGGTAATATCTTCTCTTATAAGGGACTTCACTTGAATATCTTCATGACCTATGCCTTTGGTAATGTTGTTCGCCTTGATCCGTCGTTTGCTCTGGCTTATTCAGACCTCACGGCTATGCCTAAGGAGTTCCAGAACCGTTGGGTAGTTGCTGGTGATGAGGCAAAGACGAATATACCTGCTATTGTAGACCTCCGTCAGATTCAGAATGATCAGAAATTGGGCTATGCTTACAGTGCATACAATATGTCTACAGCTCGCATTGCGAAGGGTGATTTCATCCGTATGAAGGAAATTTCACTCGCATACGATGTTCCTGCTAGCTTTGCACGTCATCTTGGTCTCTCTTCTATGAGTTTCAAGTTGCAGGGTACTAACCTCTTCCTTATCTATTCAGACAAGAAACTGAATGGTCAGGATCCAGAGTTTGCCAATGCTGGTGGTGTAGCTGTACCAATGCCACGTCAGTTTACATTTACAGTTCGACTTGGTATCTAATTCATAAACAATTTAATTTGTACAATAATGAAAACTAAATATATTGTTCTTGCCTTTGCAGCTATGACACTTAGCTCCTGCAATGATTATTTGGACAAGTTGCCAGATGATCGTGTAGTGCTTGACAAGATTGAAAAATTTAACAGCTTGTTGGTTTCTGCATACCCGCAGGTTTCTAACAACCTTGTGATGGAGATGTTCTCCGACAATGTTGCGGACAACGGAAGATCCTATGAAACGTCCATCTTGAAAGAGCAGGCATATAGGATGCAGGATATTGTAGAAACGGGTATGGATTCTCCACGTGCTGTTTGGAACGGATTCTATAATTCTGTTGCTACTGCTACTGAAGTGTTGGATAACATCCGTTTGCAGAATGACTCTGCTGCTTACGCTGGGCAGATTGCTGAAGCTAAGCTTTGCCGTGCTTATAGTATGTTCCAGCTTGCTAATACATTCTGTATGGCATGGAATCCGGATAAGGCTGACGAGTATCTCGGTCTTCCGTATCTCTATACCCCGGAGACCAACGTAAACACTACGTATACGCGTGGTACGCTGAGGGAGTTGTATGCGAATATCAACAGAGACATTGAGGAGGCACTTCCTGCAGTGGATGAAAGCTATTTCGCCACACCGAAGTACCACTTCAATAAGAAGGCTGCATACGCTTTTGCTGCACGCTTCAACCTCTATTACATGCAATACGATAAATGTATTGAGTATGCTAATTTGGTTCTTGGTAGCGACCCATTGAGCGTTCTTCGCCCATTGATTAATTACAAGACCTTGGGACGTAAGGACTTTGGTAATCTGTACGTGAAGTCTTCTGAGACTGCTAACCTCTTGCTTTTGCCGGCTTACTCGTTAGCCTCGCGCTTCCTGTGTACTACAGCCAGTCCGCGTTTCTTGCATAATAGCATTATAGCCTCTTATGAGACTATTTGGGTAGATATGCCTTGGGGTACAGGGTCTTCCGACAATACCCTCCTTGCTTCAACCAAGTTGTACGGAAATTCTCAAGGAGTAGCATACCCTAAGCTTGAGGAATTCTTTGAGTATACTGACAAGGTAAATGGCTCGGGCTATGTTCACATAGTAGATCCAGAGTTCACGACAGACGAGACTCTTCTTTGTCGTGCTGAGGCATACGCTTTGACGAACAAGCTGGACGAGGCGGTAGCCGACTTGAACTTTTGGGTGAAGTCCCATTGCGAGGAGGTTACAGGTGAGACTACTCGTCCTACTCTTACAAAGGAATCTATCAAGACATTCGTAGAGAAGCTTGACTATGCTCCATCTGTATTGGAAGGTAACCGTGATCGTTCTATGCGCAAAAAGTTTAATCCGCAAGGCTTTACCGTTGCCGAAGGCGAGCAGGAAGATATCTTGCAGTTCGTCTTGCACATGCGTCGTCTCGAGACTCTCTTCCAAGGTATGCGCTTCATGGATCTCAAGCGTTATGGTATTGAGTATAGTCACCGTATAGCCAATGAGGATCCTATTGTCTTCAAGGCTGGTGATCTCCGTGGTGCTATCCAGTTGCCTGCTGACGTTATCAATGCAGGTCTTGCTAAAAATCCTCGTTAATAACCTAAAACAAGTACAACTATTATGAATATTAAATATATTTGCATAGCGTTGTCATTGGCTTGCTCTTCCTTTGTGTTCACTGGATGTAGCGAAGACGATTTGAACAGCACCAGCGTATTCCCGAAAGAGAATACTGAAGGGGCAGCAAAGAGTGCTTTTGACAATTGGCTCGACAAGAATTACTTGCAGCCCTATAATATCACGTTCAACTATCGTTACAATGATAAGCTGACCAATCGGGGATATGATGTTATTCCTGCTGACTATGAAAAGTCAATTGCCTTGGCTAAGTTGGTGAAGCAAGTTTGGTTGGATGTTTATACCGAGGCTATGGGGCCTGAATTCCTGAAGACCTATGCTCCCCGTATCATGCAGCTGATAGGCTCCTACGAGTTCAATGCTGATGGTTCTCAGGTGTTGGGTACAGCTGAAGGCGGTTTGCAGATTATGCTTTTCGGTGTAAATGCCCTTGATATTGACAATCCCCGTATCAACAAGGATGATCCTTATGAGTCGCATGATGTTCTCCCTGCTGACCTGAACTATTGGTTCTTCCATACGATGCACCATGAATTCTGTCACATCCTTACACAGCAGAAGAGCTATCCTTTAGAGTTCCAACAGATTAGTGCCGGTACTTATCACTCACAGGACTGGGTGAATGTAAAGGATAAGGATGCAGCAAAGCAGGGCTTTGTTACTGGCTATGGTAGTGGTGAGTACAATGAGGACTTTGCTGAGATTTATTCTACTTACATTACCCTTTCTGCGGATGGTTGGAATGCTATTCTTGCTGAGCTGGTCCTGAAGGAGCTGCCATTATCAACAAGAAGTTGGATATGATGCGTTCCTATTTCACTACAAATTGGAATCTTGACCTTGACAAGCTTCGTGCAGTCATTATGGATCATTCCGATGAAGTGAAAACGATGGATCTCCGAACTTTGGATTAATTGATTAAATTATTACGACGTTATGAAGAAAATATTATATTTGTTCGCTATTTTGGCAGCTGCTTTCAGCGTATCTTCCTGTACCAATGAGGTTGAAGATATTTTTGGTGAGACTGCTGCCGAGCGCGCTGCCAAGGGAGTAGAAAATGTCCAGAAAATTCTGGAGGAAGCTCCCAATGGTTGGCGTATGGAGTACTATGGTGCCAAGTCTTTTGGAGGATACAATGTACTTTGTAAGTTCAATAATGAAAAAGTAACTTTTGCCAGTGAGAAGTTGGGCAAGAACCATCCTGCTGGTTTTGGTGAGGATGGAAAGGTGTTGACGAGCGAATCTCATTATCGTTTGGGTCAGAGCCAGGGCGTTCTTTTGTCTTTCGATGAAAACAGCAACATCTTCCATTATTTCTCTACTCCGAAGAATCCTGACGGCTATGGTACGGATGACCACGGATTTGAAGGCGACTTCGAGTTCAGTGTCGTTTCTGCTACTCCCGAGAAGATTGTTTTGTTGGGTAAGAAGCATCAGGCACGCATTGATATGTATCCAATCTCTGCGGATCAGACTTGGGAGAGTTATCTTAAGTCCGTTGAGGAGACTGAAGCATACATGGGTTCTCGTTCTTACACTCTCAAAGGTGAAGGTGTAGAAAAAGAAATAAAAGTCGTTCAGAACTATCGTAGTATGATATTCAGCTACGAGGAAGATAGTGTTACAAAAGATACAAAGAATGTGTCAGCTCCTTATATCGTAACTCCTGAGGGTTATGTACTCTACGAACCTGTTGAAGTTGACGGTATTAAGATTAGCACTATTCTCAAAGGCGATAAGGATGGTTTCTATTATCTTTCCGACAACAACAATATCTGGTTAGAGTCTGAAATTCCACCATTGTGGGAGACCCTTAAGGAAGGTCAGTGGTTTGTTGCTTACTCTGAGGTCGGCGAGTTTGCCCGTCCGGCTTGGGATGCTTTCCACGACAAGCTGCTTACCGGTGGCAAGAATGGTGCAGAGATGACATTATATTGGGCTTTCATTGGCACTTATCAGAAGCATGAGGCGTTCCATTTCCAGGCCGATAACGATTATGGTTATATTCCATTTACCTTCGAATCGGGAAGTGAAGACGGTTCTGTTGTGAAGATTAATTACAACACGGGAAGTGCCAACAAGGTAGGTCGTACTTATGTTACTGACTTTGCGCTTGAGGGTGTATTGAAGAGCTTTGCCGGATTGGGAACGAGAGTTCGTACTTTCAAGATTGAAACTGACAATCCTCGCCTCCCGACCTATCTTAAGTTGGTAGATCAGAAGGAACCGACCAATATTATCACTCTTTATGCAAGGGAGATAAACCTTCCGTTTAAGAATTAATTCTGAATCATCATATACTTGGAAGATGTCCATGAGGACTCTTATTCCTTATGGCATCTTTCAGGTTTGATAACATTTAATTTATAAATTAAAATCAAAAAGCAATGAAGAAGTTTTTACTTAGCGTAAGTGCTATCGCTTTTGCACTTTCCGTAAGTGCTCAAGCACCAGTTAGTGTAGAGTCTGCCATTTTGTCTCGTACAGCAGCCTCTTTGAATATCACTGCCTCAACGGAGCTTTGAGCCATGTGAAGGATTTCAGGGCAGCTGCTGCAAAGGCTAAGGCTGCACGTGCCAATGACGGCAATTCTATCTATGGCAATTATATCAGCAATAACATGCGTGATGGTGCCACCATTCACGAGTGTTACAATGACGTATTTGAAGTTGCTAACCTTGAGGATAATGGTGTAACCTACAATGTCCTCGTTAAACTTGGTGGTCTGAATATTGAGGGGCAAGCAGCTCAGGTTTATGGTGTTTATGACGCCGATGCCAAGACTATAACCATTCCTTCACAGGGATGCTATAACCACCCTACTTACGGTAATATTGATTATATTGGTCTTGCCGAAAGTGACAAGCCGGATTCATACAAGATTACTGATGAGGTTGTTTATACTCAGCAGGAAAATGGCAGCTGGGTTCCTAACGTATTAGCATGGGGCATGATGCTGAACGATGATAAGGCTGGTGAAATGAAGGGCAATCCTTGGAACCTCGGCTTCAACAATGTTCTTTACCCAGTGAACGCAACTATCACCGGCAGTACCGTAAAGAATAAGGAGTGGACAGATTTTGAAAGTATGGCATACGTTGACGACCAGAACGAAGTTGTAAATGTATACAACTTTGAAAATGGTTTTGCTGCAATTTATGTTAATGAGGATGGTGCCACGGTTTCTATGCCAACAGGCCAGCCTATTGTAGGTTTGCCTCAGTCGGCTATTGACGAGGGCTTTGGTGAGTCTATGAATATTACCGGTGTTAAGGTAGATGGTGACAATATCAGAATTGACTACGACGCAAAGTTCGTTCCCGGAACTATCTCTGCAACCGATATCACATTCCCGGACTATCTGTCCATTTGCTCTAAGGCTGTTGAGGATAACCTTTATCTGAGGGGTTGGTATCATGGAATTACCATCAACAAGCTCAAGGGTGTCTTCCAGGGTGCTACGGCAGGCGTTAAGGGTATCAGCGATAATGCTGCCAAGGCAAACGACAACCGTATCTTCAACCTTGCAGGCCAGCAGGTAGGCGAAAACTATAAGGGTATCGTTATCAAGAATGGTCAGAAGTTCTTGAAGAAGTAATGTTGTTATAGGTATTCTGAAATAATATGGTCGCAGCGCGAAAGTGCTGCGACTATTTTTTTGTTTTGCTTCATCGGTTTTCTGTGGTTATTGGGATTGGTCTTGCTGTGGATTTCTATACGAATATACCGTTTGTACTTGCTGTTGTCTATTTTCTTTTCCTGCATTTTATTTTTTTGAGGATTATTATTTTGTTATTTACAATTAAAAATGTATCTTTGGCGTGAAATTCTAAATAATCAACTATATGAGAAAGTTTTTAACTCTGGTTTTGCTGCTTTGTGCAGCGTTGTCCACTTATGCTGTACCGGCAAAGAAAGAGTGGCGCACATTTCAGCAGTCTGATGGGACTACGATTCAGCTGATGTTGGTAGGAGACGAACATCTGCACTACTACCTGACTATGGATGACAAGATTGTCGTTAAGGACAACGACCGTTTTGTCTATGCCCTTGCATCTGAAAACGGTCTGGCTCCGACTGAAATTCTTGTCCACGACATTGACCTCCGCTCATCGTCTGAAAAGGCGGCTGTCGCTAAGTTAGGTTCACAGGAAGAAGGGGTCAGACGTGCGTATGCCAAGGCACAGACAGAAGTGCATCCCCGTTCTAAACTTGGAGAGCCTATCCCTAATCTTAATGGCGACAAGAAGGGACTGGTTATTCTGATTTCATTTGCTGACAACGACTTCACTATCGAGAATCCACGTGAGCAGTTCCTTGACATGTGCAACACCGTAGGTTATAGCAAGCATGGTGCCGTTGGTTCCGTGCATGACTACTTCAGCGACTCAAGCAACGGTGCCCTGAACCTTACTTTTGACGTAGTCGGTCCATATAAGGCTGCCTACAATATGTCTTTCTATGGTAAGAACAACGACTATAACGTCCGCACACTTATTAAGGAGGCTGTGCGTAAGGCGTATGCTGATGGTCTTGATTTCACTCCTTACGATTGGGATGAAGACGGTTTTGTAGACCAAGTGTATGTTGTCTATGCAGGATATAATGAGGCACAGGGTGCTCCTGAGTATACTATTTGGCCTCATGAAAGTGTATTGGGTTACGGAACTGGCTACGACAACACGGTTACTGTCGGTAATAAAAGGGTGAATACCTACGCATGTGGTTCCGAATTGGCAGGCAGCGGCAGCGGTTCCACTCCTCGTTTGGACGGTCTGGGTACCTTGTGCCATGAATATTCTCATTGTCTCGGTTTGCCCGACTTTTATGATACGAGTTATAAGAGCAAAGGTGCCGATAAAGCCAACTATGGAATGTTTGTTTGGGACATTATGGATCAAGGCCCGTACAATGGCAATGGCTTCCTGCCACCTGCATATACGGGCTATGAGCGTAACTTCTGTGGTTGGCTGACTTATCGTGAACTCGACCCGAGCAAGCCTTGCAAGGTTGAGGGTATGAAGTCGGTTGCTGCCGGAGGTGAGGTTTATCAGATAAAGAACCCATATAATGATAGTGAGTATTTCCTCTTGGAGACACGCGAGGCAAGTACGAAATGGGACAAGGGTCTTAAGGATTTCCTTCAGTTCTCTACTGCTGGCGGTATGTTGATTACTCATCTGACCTACGTGCCGAGCCGCTTCTCTACCAATAAGGTGAACGCAGGCTCCTCTTATCAGTGCTTTACTCCTGTCTTGGCGGACAACGACCCCAACAACCGCTACAAGAATGGTGGAATGTTGAATCCCGGTGGTATCCGTACCGACCTTTGGGGTACTGCCAACCACTTCGAGTTGAGCACTACCACAACTCCTGCCTTTGATTTCAACCTCTCTGAGTTGGGTACATTCAATGGTCATCTGACAGAGATTACTTTCAAGAACAAGCAGTGCAGCTTTGTTTGGATGGGCGGTACCCAGTCATGGGAAGAGGCCAATCCTGCAGGCATTGCAGGTGTGAATGTTCTCACGGTAAAGGACGAAAAGGTTTATAACCTTAATGGCCAGTATGTGGGCACTTCTCTTGATGGTTTGCAGAAGGGTATTTATATTCAGAACGGTAAGAAGGTGGTGGTTAAATAATACTTCTTTCGTCAGTTCTATACAGCATATACCGGCAGGGCTTTCACAGCTCTGCCGGTATTTTTGTTTTTTGTGGTTAGGAGGATTAGAGGATATGAGAAAAGAATATGGGAAAAGGAGGGCGGTTGTTATTATAATTAGCGGCAAGCAGCTGTAGGGACAGGCCCCGTGCCTGTCCGAGCGCGAAGGGCAAATGCGGACAGGTACA
>NZ_BAKG01000001.1 GCF_000614065.1 Prevotella dentasini JCM 15908
GGAATAAGTAGTGATACTTATTCCTTTTTTCAGTCGGGATGAGGCGACTCGAACGCCCGACCCCTACGTCCCGAACGTAGTGCGCTACCAACTGCGCTACATCCCGATAGCTTAATGTTACTCATTAAGCGGTTGCAAAGGTACATAAAAATTCGGAATAAGTAGCATTTTATGGTGAATATTTTTCTGTATGGAAAAATAATGCTTGCTATCCGGCTTGTTAAGACAAACTGCTGCGAAGGCTGATAATGAAGAACCGGCAGCCTGCCTGTGGGCCGGCAGTGTGGCAGAGGGGCTGCCGACTACTCTAAATCAATGTGCCGCACCTTGATGTCCTCGCGGAGGAAGATGCGTGCATTCTCCTTGAACTTCTCTTCGTTCTCGGTCGTATAATAGCAAGCCGTGCCATTTTTGGTGCAGAGTTTCTCCATTTCAGGATGCCGGCGGAAATAGTTCTGCAGGCTTTCTGCTACATATTCCCCTTGTGGGACAATCTGTACGCCACGGGGAACATACTTCAGAATCTTCGGCATAAGGATGGGATAGTGGGTACAGCCGAGTATGAGCGTGTCTATATCGGGGTCGAGCCGCAAAATGTGGTCAATGCGTTTCTTTACGAAATAGTCTGCTCCGGGACTGTCAGCCTCATTGTTTTCTATGATGGGTACCCATAGGGGGCAGGCCGTGCCGGTAACTTTCACGTCGGGCCAGAGCTTCTGTATTTCCATATTATAGCTTTCGCTGCGTACCGTTCCCTCCGTAGCCAGAAGTCCGACGTGGCGGCTATGGGTAAGGTGTCCGATGATTTCGGCAGTGGGACGAATGACTCCGAGCACGCGCCGACGCGAATCGATGCCGGGAAGGTCGTTCTGCTGAATACTGCGGAGAGCTTTTGCCGAGGCCGTATTGCAGCCGAGGATAACCAGCTGGCATCCCATCTCGAAGAGTTTCAGCACTGCCTGACGCGTAAACTGATAGACCACGTCGAACGAGCGCGAGCCATAGGGTGCACGGGCATTGTCGCCAAGGTAGAGATAGTCGTATTCCGGCAACATCTGTCGGATGCCATGAAGTATTGTCAAACCTCCGTAGCCGGAATCGAAGACCCCTATAGGGCCTGCTTCTTGTGAGTATTTCATATTTTCCTTGGGCAGTTAAGGGAGTTGAGGAAAAGGCAGCTCTCTGCGAGAGTTAAAGGCTGAATGGGAAATGTCTTTTATTCTCACCTTTTATAATGTGTAGCTTTCCATGTCAAAAGACGATTGTCCATTAACCGTTGTCGGTTGGATTTAATGGAAAGATTCTTTCAGCACATCGGTAATGTCTATACCCTGAGTCGTGTCAACATAGGGCAGGGCATTGTTGTCGGCATTGAGGACGAAGGCGTAACCGTTTTCCTGTCCTATTTTCCGGACTGCATCGTTGAGTTTCTGTCGTGCTGGCGCATAGGCTTCCTGTTCAGCCTGTTGGAGCAACCGCTTTGTCTCTTCCTTAAAGTCGATGTTCTTTTCCATCAGGTCTTGAAGTTCCGCCTGTCGTTTGCGGAGGATAGAAGGGGCGAGAGTGCGCTGCTTGTCGAGGAAGTCTTCGTATTTGGCATTGAAGTCATCCTCCGACCGCTTTGTCTCTTCATCGTATTTGGCGCGGAGGTCAGCATATTGCGTGTGGCAATAGCGTAGTCAGGCATTGATTGCAGTACTTCCATGTAGTGGAAATAGGCAAACCGCAACGACTGGGCGTTGACAAAAACCGGCAGGGCTACGAGAAGGAGGGATAAGAGTATTTTCTTCATTCTGTAAGGGTGTTGATAGGGAACGTTGAAGTTGGGTTACTCGTGTGCAGAGAATAAAAAAGAGGTCAGCACAGGAAGATGTTTCATGCGCTGACCTCTTCTGTCCCGAACCGCCATATCCGCAACGATATGCAGCAGTTGTGGCTGATTCGGACAAAGGGGAGGGCGTTTACTTCATCTTGGCAAGCTGTGCCTTTACGTCGGCAGTGATGTCCTTGCTGAGCGTATCGTTGATATAGATAGGCTGACCTGCTGCCTTTTCCATGATGTAGACGTAGTTTCCTGCCTTGGCAACGGCTTCGATAGCCTTGCGAACCTTGTCAAGAACCGGACCGAGCTGCTTCTGCTGCTCCTCGTTGAAAGCCTTCTGGTTGTCCTGTGCGGTCTGCTGAATCTTGGTGTACATATCCTGCAAGGCCTTTTCTGTCTCTGCCTGCTTGGTAGCATTCATCGTACTCTTGGTCTTGTCGTACTCTTCAGCCTTGCGCTGCAGTTCTGCCTGCATGTCGGTGAGCTGCTTTTCATACTCCTTTCCCTTTGCCTCAAGGCTGGTCTGTACAGTTGTAGCCTCGGGAAGAGACTGAAGAAGAGCCTGTGAGTCAAGGTGCCCGAACTTCTGTGCAAACATGGTCATTGGTGCACAGAGCATCAACATTAAAATAAGTTTTTTCATTTTGTTTTGTTATTTTTGATTGTTTGTTATTTTGTTTATCTGCTGTCCATGAGCGTTCTGTGCTTTATGGAAATGTCGCAAAGAACAAGACAGGTATCCACAATTGTGAATTATGAATGTTGAGTGACTGATTACTGGTTGGCATAGCCGAGCTTTTGCAGTACCTCGTTGCTGATATCAATCTTCGGTGAACCGTAGATGATGCCGGCAGACTCGCTTGAACGGTCAACGACCAGACTATAGCCGCGCTGTTCGGATATGTCTTTTACGGCATTGTAAATCTCGTCCTGTATCGGTGAGATGAGGCTTTGGCGTTTCTTGAACAGCTCGCCTTCCGGACCGAAGTATTTCCGCTTGAGGTCAGATGCTTCCTTTTCTTTTGTCATGATGGCTTCCTGCTTCTTCTTTTTCTGCTCCTGAGAGAGGAAAACCACCTCGTTCTGATAGTTCTTGTACATCGTTCCTGCCTCCGTATTGAGGGCTTCGACCTCTGCCTGCCACTTTTTGCTCACCTGATTGAGCTGTTCGTTGGCCCTCTCGTAGGCAGGTACGTTGCTCAGAACATACTCCATGTCGATAAGGGCAAACTTCTGCGCAGATGCGGTTAAGGGCAAAAGGATAAAAAGACAAAGGGGCAAGACACTCCTCAATGCCCTATTGCGTATAGCTTTCTTGTTTCTTTCCATATCTGTTGGTTTTATTATTGTCTAATCAGAGGGAGAAGATTATTGATTCCTTTTCCTGCATTTCAGGCTTTACACCTTGTTGCTGTCATAGGAGCAATGCAGGGGAGAGCGTTTCATCTCTTTACCCTTTCCTCTGTTCTCTTGTTAAAATTCCTGTCCGAGTATGAAGTGTAACTGGCTTCCGCCCTTTTCCCATCCGTTCGTTCCGAGTACCTTATCAAATCCGTAGGCCCAGTCAATACCCATCATGCCGACCATCGGGAGGAAGATGCGGACACCGATACCTGCTGAACGCTTCATGTCGAAGGGGTTGAATTTCTTTGTTTCGCTCCAAGCATTACCGGCCTCAATGAATCCGAGACCATAGATGGTCGTGTTGCCCAACAGGAACGGGTAACGGAGTTCGAGCGTAAATCGGTCGTAGGCGTAGCCTTCCTGTCCCCGGGGCGTAAGCGAGCCGTTCTCATACCCCCGCAATCCGATTGTCTCTTCGGCATATCCGGTGGAGTAGCCGCTCATTCCGTCGCCACCCATGTAGTATGTTTCAAACGGACTCTTCTTGTATTTATTGTAGCTGCCGAGCAATCCGAGTTCCACACGGGTCATCAGGACAAAGCATTTCTGTCCGCTTGACAATGCGGTAAAGGTACGCGCCTTGAACTTCCACTTGTGATATTCGACCCAGCGATACTTCTCCTGCTGTTCCTGAGAGTAGGTTGGCGAGTTGACGTCGTTGGCCAAATTGCGATAGTCCTTGTTGTCAAACTTCGACCAAGGCGGTGTGATGGCCAGCGAAGCCGAGAATTCGGAACCGCGGCGTGGGAACAGCTGATTATCTGTAGACGAGCGGTTGATGGATACGTTCAGGTTGAGGTTATTGGCAGAGCCGCTCGTCATGATGAAATAACGCCAGTTCTTCAGCATATAACGCTGATAGGCCAACTGAACCGACAGCGTAAAATAATCGTCAGGCCAGCTCAGACGCTTTCCCCAACCCAGATAGACTCCGAGCAGTTTTATATACTTGTTGGGATCCGAAAAGTTCTCGTAGTTGTTGTAGTTATAATTGCCGTATCCATAGCGGTAGTTGTAGTAGTTGTTCAAATATCCGCTGTTGTAGTAGTTGGTAGATACGTCGGTCTGCTTGGAGTAGTTGAGGCCGAAGGTGAACTGTATCGGACGCTTGCCTCCCAACCAGTTGGTGGAATACTGGGCGTTGTAGCTCTGATAGTATCGCCCGTTGGTCTGTGCACCGAGCGAGAGCGTCTCGCCATCACCTATGGGCAGCAGTCCGCGGTGTTCCTTGTTGCGACGGAAAAGGTTGGTTACAGAGAAGTTGGTGAACTTCAGTCCAACACGGCCAATGACGCCAGTCTGTCCCCATCCCAGCGAGAACTCTATCTGGTCGTTGTTCTTCTGCTTCAGATTCCAGTCTATATCAACCGTTCCGTCCTCGTATCTCGGATGCACTTCGGGCGAGCAGTTCTCGGGGTCGAAGTGCCCCATGGATGCCAGTTCGCGGGTAGAACGCTGCAAAGCCTCCTTGGAGAAGAGGTCGCCCGGCTTGGTACGGAGTTCCCGGCGCACTACATTTTCATAGATACGGTCGTTGCCGTTTATCTTCACGTGATTGATGCGGGCCTGCTGTCCCTCGTAGATACGCATTTCGAGGTCAATGGAGTCGCCGACAATGTTCACCTCTGTCGGCTGAAGGTTGTAAAAGATATACCATTGTTCCAATAGGCATTTCCGACAGCGTCTTCGTCTTCGGTCAGACGCTTGCTCATGTACCTCTGATTATACACGTCTCCTTTCTTCATGTTGAGCAGAAGGGAGAGGTAGTTGGTGTTGTAAACCGTGTTGCCCACCCACGTGATGTTGCGGATGTAATACTTCTTGCCTTCGTCCAGCTTGACATAGATATTCACGTGCTTGTCGTCCACATTCCAGACACTGTCCTTCAGAATGACGGCATCGCGGAAACCATGTTCATTGTATTTGTCTATGAGCTTCTTTTTGTCCTCTGTCCAGCGTTCGGGAGTGAACTTCTTAGACTTCAGAAAAGTCGCCAGCTTTCCGGCTTCGTGGGTTTTGGAAAGTGCACCCTTGGTAAAGAGTCCGCCCTTGATTTTCTTGTCAGACAACTGCTCGTTGCCCTCCAGTATAATCTGTCGGACTTTCATCTTCTGCTTCTTGTCTACCTCTACATCGAGAATGACCTGATTCTTGTTGGCAACGTCGTCGCGCTGGCGGATGTTTATTTCTGCGTTCTTGTATCCCTTGTCCTCGAAATATCTCTTTGCCAAGGTCTGCGCACGTGCTATCATGTTCGGGGTAATCTGTCCGCCCTTGAGCAATCCGAGCTTCTTCTCCATGTCTTCGGTCTCCGATTTTTTCAGTCCGATGTAGTTGATGGTAGACACACGCGGACGGGTGCGCAGCTTTATCTTCAGGTAAGCGTCGTTGCCGACGATTGAGTCCACCGATATGGAAACATCGGAGAATAGTCCGTGCTTCCAGTACCGCTTCACAGCATCGGTGATGGCAGTGCCGGGAATCTCTATTTCCTGTCCGACGGACAATCCGGAAATGCCCGTCAGGATATAGTCCTCGTAGCCTTCGACCCCCGATGTGGTCAGTCCGGCCAGCCTATACACTCCGGGAGTTCCGGCATAGGAGATGGTAGGGTTGACGATAGTCTCCTGTGCAATCATCTGCTGTCCTATTCCGAAGAAGGCGGTCAGGAGAAGCAGAACCTTGTTTATCTTACTCATGTATAGCGTATCTTATTTATTTTCGTTTTCAACTTGGGTCTCCGTCTTTCCGAAACGTCGTTGCCGGCTTTGGAAACTGACAATGGCCTGTTGCAGGTCGTTCTCTCTGAAGTCAGGCCAATAGGTATCGCAGAAATAGAGTTCGGAGTAGGCAAGCTGCCAGAGCAGATAGTTGGAGATGCGAAGCTCTCCCCCTGTGCGGATAAGCAGGTCGGGGTCGGGCATGAAGTTGGTGTTCATGTTCTCCGAAAGCGTCTCCTCCGTAATGTCGTCAAGCGTCAGTATCTTGTCCTGTAGCTGCTTTGCTATGCGCCGGGTGGCTTCTGTTATCTCCCACCGTGCCGAGTAACTGAGGGCAATCACCATTGTCATGGTTGTGTTCTTGGCGGTATGCTCCATCGTCTCCTGCAATTTTTTCTGAACAGCCTCGGGTAGTCGGCCAATATCTCCGATGACACGGAACCGCACGTCGTTCTTCATGAAGATTTCGTCTTCGAGCGATGTGAGTACGAGTCCCATCAGAGCGGCCACCTCGTCGGACGGTCTGTTCCAATTTTCGGTGGAGAAAGTGTAGAGCGTCAGGTACTTTACTCCGAGCCGTGTACACTCCGAGGTGATGCGGCGCACGGTCTCTACGCCTGCCTGATGGCCGTAGGAGCGTGGCTTGTTGCGCTCTGTCGCCCAACGTCCGTTGCCGTCCATGATGATGGCAATATGCTGTGGTACGCGCTTTATGTCTATTTCTTCTGCCATATTCTGTTGCGAAGATTATATGTTCTTGTTCTGTTGCGAAGTTGTTTTCTTCCGTACCGCTCCTATTCGTCTTCGTTGTGGCAGGTACGGCACTTGGCACTGAAGCTATAGGTGAGGGTCAGCTGAAGAGTCGAATAGCAGTCGGTATTCTTGAAAAGTCCGCTACTCTCAATGCCGTATGGGTCCTTTTGCCCGTCAAGTTCATCACTGAGACAGAAGTGCATGGCCCATTCCAGACCGACATTGACGCGCTTTCCTGCCTTGTATTTCACTCCGATGCCTATCGGGACGTTGGCCGAGAAAGCCGACTTCTTGCTTCCTCCTTCTGTCTTGACGTAGGTGGCACCCAGTCCCAGCGACACGTAAGGCGACAGGCGTTGTGCCCCCCGATAGTCGCGTCCTGTGCCATAAGGCAGAAAATTGTATTCGTAGGCAAGCCCAATGTCCACGAGCGAATTATTGAACTCATAGGGCTGACTGGCAAATTTCGGGTAATAGGTCTTCTCATCGGCAGATTTTCCTTTCATCTTGCCGAACGAAGCGTTCATCCTCATGCCCATATAGGGGTTGAAGTTGTAGCGGACCAATACGGTTCCCATCGGCTGCAAATCTTTCGTCAGCGAACCGTTGAAGTCGCCGAGATAGTCCATCATGCCGATGCCTGCGCCAATTTCCATACGGTATTCAGGCTCATCCTGTGCGCGAACGGGCAGGACAGCCATGACGAACATCATATAGAAAAGTAATCGTTTTGCCATTGATGGGTGTTGAATGATGATTATTGGTTGGCGAAGAACAGCCCTTTTGTCAGTGGGCAATACCTTAATTATATATAGTGAGTGAAAATCTTATGATTTCAGTGTGCCGGAATTTAGCCTCCTATTTCCTTCAGCGGCATGTCCCATCCCATCCGGTTGAGCCGTCCGCGCCACAGCTGGGTGCCGCTGAGCAGCCAGATGAAGTTCTGACGGTCTACGGTTGCCGAGAAGTTGGCGCTACGCCGAGTCCCGAAGGATAGGTATAGTGCTTTCTGCTCTTCCACGTGATGCCACCGTCTGCACTTATGAGCGGAGTGGTAAAGGTGCCTGCTGCCTGTCCCATAGCGATAACGCTGCCATCGTAGTTGAGGAGCGACAGGGAGGTCAGTGCCGGGAGTCCGTATGCTTGCGAGGTGGCTGCATCGACGAGTGTCCACGGATAGGAGGCCGAAGCGTTGGAGGTGTCGACAAGTTTTGTCCATACGACGGCGTTGCTCTGTGCTGCCGTAGTGCCTACGAGCATGATGCGTTCCATCTCCCTGTTGGTGGTGAGAGACTGGCAGGAATAGCCGAAGTTGTCGGTCGGCAGCAAGGACGTTGCGTCATCAATGGTTTCACTGTTCACGTGATGCCTTGGTCTTCCGACATCAGCAGCCCGCCATCGTTGGAGATGGCAAAGAGTTTTGTCTTTCCGCCTGCCACCAACTGGCGGATACGGCTGTCTGTGCCCATTGGCTTCCAGTTGATGCCGTCGATGGTGCGATTTACCGTGCCCTCATCGGCGAGATAGATGTAGTCTCCTGCTACGATGCCGCTCTTGTAGGCCTCTGCACCAAAGCTGGCAGGCGATGCCACCCATGCCGATGGGTTGTTTTCGGAGGTTGCGTAGACTATGGTCTTGCCGTCCTTCTGCCCCAGCAGATAGATATTTCCCCCGAAGGCAAGCATGCGCGAGGCAGTCAGCTGCCCTAATTCAGTGTTCTCTACGGGGGCAAGCCAGTTGAAGACGTCGGCTTTCTGCTTGTGTATGTTTACCGAAACCGTATAGGTGCGGTAGCTGGACCCGTCGTTGGAATAGACGCGCAGAGTGCGTGGCTGCGACAGGTCTACCGAGTCGTTCGAGGAGTAATATTTCAGCGAGTCGCTTGTCTGCGACTTCCACAAAATGGTTCCTGAATTGTGTGCGGTCATGGATACCAAGACCCTGTTTACCTTTGTGCCGTATGGCAGGGAGTCGGTGTTGTATATGAGTCCCTTTGTCTGGTCTATACTGAAATAAAACTTGTTTCCCTTTATATTTGCAATATAGGAGCTGTCCGCTCCGCTCTTCGATACCGTGTCGCGCACCTGCTTCAGCGTGGCTATGGAAAAGGAAGTTATGGCAGTATCGCTGTACGTAACGCCCTTGTCGTTGTCCTCGTCTTTCAGGCAGGAGGTCATCATCAGTGCAGCTGCTATGATTGCTGCAAGGAAGGATATTTTATTTCTCATCAGATGCTGATATATGATTTTTAGCTGCAAATTTACTTAGAAATCTTCAGAAACAGGGGCTTTGACACCATTAATTATGTAAAATATCGAATTCGTCTCCTTTTTTTAAGTTTGTTTAGGCTACAAGATGAATTTTTGAAAATCCCCGTCCCTGTTTGTCGGAACGGGGCATGCCTGTCTCTGCCTGAGTCAGTTCATGGGAAAGGTGGCAGGGGAAGTCATTTCGTACCGCCATTTCCGGTCAGCGTACTCCGTTAGGCAGGGAGGTCGGAACAGAAGTTATGGACAAGGAATTCAGGCAGTTTTTCTCCATGCTTCCCCTTGCGTCAGGGGCATAGGAAAGCATGGCCGGCCTATCCCTTTACGATTTTCTTGATGTCGTTCAGCTTGTTCAGAGCTTCGACCGGGGTCAGGTTGTTGATGTCCAGACCGAGAATCTCGTCGCGAATCTGTGTCAGGACGGGGTCGTCGAGCTGAAAGAAGGACAGCTGCATGCCCTCCCTGCTTTTTTCGAGCTTCTCTACCGACGGCTTACCGACGCTGCCCACCTGAGCGTTGTCGGCTTCAAGCTCCTTCAGAACCGTGTTGGCACGCTTGACGATAGAACGCGGCATGCCGGCAATCTCGGCCACGTGAATACCGAACGAGTGCTCGCTGCCGCCCCGTTCGAGCTTGCGGAGGAAAATGACCTTTCCGTCCAGCTCCTTCACCGAAACGTTGTAGTTGCAGATACGTGGGAAAATCTTCTCCATTTCGTTCAGTTCGTGATAATGGGTGGCGAAGAGCGTGCGCGCCTTCGCACGGGGCTGCTCGTGCAGATACTCCACGATGGCCCATGCAATGCTGATGCCGTCGTAGGTGCTTGTGCCCCTTCCGAGCTCGTCGAAGAGTACGAGGGAGCGCGGAGTAACGTTGTTCAGGATGTTGGAAGCCTCCGTCATCTCTACCATAAATGTGGACTCGCCGAGCGAAATGTTGTCGGATGCCCCCACACGGGTAAAGATTTTGTCTACCATGCCTACCTGTGCGCTCTCGGCAGGGACGAAACAGCCTATCTGTGCGAGCAGTACGATGAGGGCGGTCTGGCGGAGCAGGGCTGACTTACCTGCCATGTTCGGGCCTGTAATCATCATAATCTGCTGTTGCTCGCTGTCCAAGCGCACGTCGTTCGGGACGTATTTCTCGCCTATCGGCAACTGGGTCTCGATGACGGGATGGCGGCCCTGCCGGATGTCTATCACTTCCGTGTCGTCCACAACGGGACGGACGTAGCGGTTGGCTTCAGATACCGCTGCAAAGGAAAGCAGGCAGTCGAGGTGGGCGACGAGGTTGGCATTGATTTGAATTTGCGGAATAAACTCCTGCATGTCCTGTACCAGCTCGTTGAAGAGCTTGGTCTCGAGCATCAGAATCTTTTCGTCGGCTCCGAGAATCTTGGCTTCGTACTCTTTCAGTTCGGGCGTTATGTACCGTTCTGCCTGTGCCAAGGTCTGCTTGCGAATCCAGTCTGACGGCACCTTGTCCCTGAATGTGTTTCTCACCTCAAGATAATAGCCGAACACGTTATTGAAGCCTATCTTGAGAGACGAAATGCCCGTCTTCCGCGTTTCCTGCTCCTGAATTTCCAGAAGATACTGCTTGCCGTTGTCGCGGACGGAGCGGAGGTCGTCAAGCTCGGCATTGTAGCCCGATGCTATCACGTCGCCCTTGGCGACGAGCTGCGGTGGGTCGGACTTGATTTCCCTCTCTATGCGGTCGCGTAACGACTCGCAGAGGTTCATCTGCTCGCCGATTCGCTGTAGTGCCTCGTTCTTGGCGTAGAGGCAGGCGGTCTTGACGGGTTGAATGGCGCGCAGTGCCGTCTTCAGCTGTACGACCTCCCGGGGCGATACGCGCCCCACGGCCACTTTGGATATGATGCGCTCCAAGTCGCCCATACGGTGGAACTGGTCGTCCAGACAAGCCCTGAAGTCGGGTTCGCGGAAGAAGTAGTCAACGGTGTCCAGCCGCTCGTTGATGGGCTTGACATCCTTCAGTGGGAAGACCATCCATCGGCGCAGCATGCGTCCGCCCATCGGGGTAACGGTGCGGTCTATCACGTTCAGCAGCGACGAACCGTCTTCCTGCATCGGTGCTATCAGCTCCAAGGAGCGGATGGTGAAGCGGTCCATGCGCACGTATTTTTCCTCTTCAATGCGCGACAGCGACGTTATGTGGTTGATATGTGTGTGCTGCGTCAGTTCGAGATACTGCATGATGGCCCCGGCAGCGACCACTCCGTTGTGCAGGTGGTCTACTCCGAACCCCTTGAGGCTCTTGGTTCCGAAATGCTTGAGGAGTTTCTGGCGTGCGGTCTGTTCGGTAAATACCCAGTCGTCCATCTCAAACGTGCAGAGGCGCGTGCCGAAATAGCGTTCAAAATCTTGCTTCCGGCCGCGGTCGTAGAGCACCTCCTTGGGCGTGAAGTTGCCGATGAGCTTCTCCACATAGTCGAAAGTCCCCTCGCCCGTAAGGAACTCTCCCGTAGAAATATCAAGGAAACTGATGCCGCATGCACCCTTGCCGAAATGGACGGAGGCAAGGAAGTTGTTCTCCTTGTAGTTGAGCACGTTGTCGCTCAGGGCCACACCCGGTGTAACAAGTTCGGTTATTCCGCGCTTCACCATCTTGTCCATGGCAGACAGGCCTTTCTTGCCCTTTATCTCCTCGCGCTTCTTTTTCGGGTCTTCGAGCTGGTCGCAGATGGCGACGCGCTTTCCGGCGCGTATCAGTTTTGGCAGATAGGTATCGAGGGCATGGTGGGGGAATCCGGCCATCTCGTCGCCCGAGGACGCTCCGTTGTTGCGTCTGGTCAGGGTGATGCCCAATATTCGCGCAGCCTCTATGGCGTCGTCGCAGTAGGTCTCGTAGAAGTCGCCGCAGCGGAAGAGCAGAAGCGCGTCCGGGTGCTGGGCCTTCATGGAGAAGAACTGTTTCATCATCGGTGTTAATCCCTTTTCGTCTTTAGCCATGGAGTTTGTTTCCTTTTAGTTATGTTGTCGGTTTCTTGTTTGGAAATTGCAAATATACGAAAATAGGCGCGAACTCCCAAAAGTATCAATAAACTTTAGCACACCGACTGCGCACGGGTGGCTGACGGATAAAAATGCTTTCCCCGATAACGGGCCGTCGTTTGCTGAATGGGAGAAATGAAAAATGCAGGAAAGGAGCAGGAAAGAACAGAATATTCAGCCTTTTCATGCAAAAGTCATATTAGGATATTTAATTTATTGATTATCAATGAGTAATGAATTATTTATAAGACAATAGTCCTATTATTAAGACTAAATCAGGACATGGGTGCAGGTTTTTTAGGCGATACTCCAAGCGAGACCGTGAAATCGTTGCTATCTTTGCAACCGACAATTAAGAAGGTATCCAATACTCGTTAAAGGAAGATGGACACGAGAGACAGAGATAGTCGCCGGAACGTCTTCTCTTCACTGGAAAAGGATAAACTATAGATGAAGACTTTTTGTAAATCATAAAGCATAAGAATAAGAAGAAAACAAAGCGTTGTAGTCAACATTAGACTAGTTAAGGTTAATTTGTAGAATCAGAAAGGAAGGTGTGGCAAAGTGATTTGCTGCACCTTTCGCCCTTTTTGCAGGTTCTGTGTGCCAATTCGGCAACACGTCATCGGCAACATCGGAAAGCACAATACACCGGCAGATAAAAGTTCGCTTGCGAAATGACCATCGGGCTACTGAGGGCAGCCCGTGCCTGTCTCGCTGTCTCTATTCGTTACGGTATCTATCCCAGCGGCCGACGGCAAAGGGGAGATAGCGGTAGGTCAGCCATACGAGGACGGTGGAGGCAATCCACACGGCGACGTAGGCGAGAACGACGTGGAGATAGTTTCCGTCGTAAGGCAGGCCGAGGCGTTGAAACATGGCAGAAACCGTCAGGGGAACGCCGCCACAAAGGAAGTAATAGACAAGGCTATGACTGCCCGTCCATTCTACAGGCCGCAGGAAGTGCAGCCGGGGAATCTGGCGGAAGAGGTTGACCAGAAAGAAGACTGCCACCACCATGTTGACCACGAAAACCGGCCAGTCGGACACTCCGATGGGCTCTATCAGCAGGCTGACTCCTTCGGTGTGGACATATACCTTTATTATAATGAATAATATAAAGAACAGGAATGTATGGTATGGGGTGTGGAAACGGTTGAAAAACGCTTCCTTCCGGCGGTAGAGATAACCTAAGTACAAGATGGTCAATGCCATGCAGGCATTGTCTGCTTGCCAGTAGAACGACCGTCCATTGTGTGCAGACCAGATGCACAGTCCCATCGAAAGGAGGGCCGAAACTGACAATATCCACCATTTCTCACGACTTATCCACAGGAGCAGGGCAAAAGCCGTCTCTCCCACAATGAGGGCGGCTATGAACCAAGAGGCCTGTCCTGTCAGGACGGTCAGGAAGACTTCCTCCACTGGCAGACCATGCGCCAAGGATTTGGGCAGGGCGAGGGCGGTGGTGAAGACAAAGTAAGGGACGAGCAGGTTGCGGATAATGGAAAGGAGTTTGTGCCGCAACGGGAACGGCTCCTCGGCCAGTCGCAGGGGCAGGCGGTCAGTTTGCACGTCTCCGCCCCGGCTGTCCGGGTCGCCGGCCTGTCTGCCTTTAAGGGTGGAGGCTGCTTCTGCTCCGTAATTGTTTGGGCGGCAGAAGAGATAGCCCGAGATGAAAAAGAAGACGACCAGCGCGTCGGCCACATAGAGATGGTAGCTGATGAGGTTGTCGCCCGTGTAGTATATCTCGGTGTGGTCGAGCAGGATGGCAAGCATGCAGAAGCCGCGCAGGAGGTCAATCCAGTGCTGACGTCGGGGCGGACAGGTCGCCAAGGCGGTTTCGTGTATTCTATCGGAAGTTGTCATCGGTACGTCTTCAGTCAGGGCAACGGGGATTGCCCCCGTGCCATTACTTCATCTGCAAAGATAGTATCTTTCCCGGCAACAGGCAAGCAAAGCCTGCAAATAATTCTATCGGAGCTTGGCAGGACATGCGGTGCATGATGGGCGGAGGATGGACGGACGGGTACGGCATACCCGTTATTTCTGCGGAAACCGGCATCGTCTGTGGGATGAATTCAAGGATGCAAGGCCGCGGAATGGCGGAAGTGCCGTATCGGCTGTGTGGGCAAGCCCGTTTCGCCATGTTAAAGTGCCGTTTTCACCCGATGAAAGCGGCACTTTCGTTGAGTGAATGTTAGAAGCCTGATTGTCAGTTGTTTACAATTTGTGTTTTTGTTCTTCTGCTATAGATGGGATGCGTGTGCTGTCCGGTTCATTGAAGCCAAACGGGTAAGAAAGATATGTCCGCGTTACGGATAGCAGAATCAGGCGTCCCGTCTGTCCGGGGAGGTACGATTGCAGGGGGCAGACGGGGCTTCTGTTTGTGCAGTGGAAAGACAATTGATTGTTTAGATTGCGATTTCTTTTCAAAAGTCAGGGCTATTTCCTTGTCTCATATTGCAGAAAATGAGTATATTTGCTGCATGATTCAGCGATTAGTCCTTTCATTCCTGCTTATTCTTGCAGGTTTTTCCGTGCAGGCGCAGCGTCCGCGTGTCGGGTTGGTTCTCGGTGGAGGCGGTGCGAAGGGAGCTGCCGAAGTGGGGGTGCTCAAGGCTATGGAGGAGGCGGAAATCCCCATCGACTATATTGCCGGAACAAGCATTGGTTCTATAGTGGGCGGTCTCTACAGCGTGGGGTACCGTTCGGGCGACCTTGATACGCTCTTTCGCTCGCAAGACTGGCTTGCGCTCTTTGCCGGGCGCGACTCATCTTTCTCGCACCGTATCGTACAGGAGGCTGACGGCATCACCTATCTTTTTGGCTTTCCCATCCGTCGCAGTAAGGGGAAACCTGCCGGCAGGAAGGGCTTCGGGCTTCTGAACGGCGACCGCATCTATCGGTTTCTTGACTCTCTGGTGGTCCATGCGCCCCAAGGCTGCACGTGTGCCGGGCAGCCGCCATACGCCTGCGTGGCCTTCGACCTGCGGCATCAGCAAGAGATAGTCCTCGATACGGGCAGCATGGCGAGGAATATGCGTGCAAGCATGGCCATTCCGGGAGTGTTCAGGCCCGTTGTCCTCGATTCGCTGATGCTGGTGGATGGCGGAATGATAAACAATCTGCCGATTGACGTAGTGCGGCGGATGGGGGCCGACATCGTCATTGCCGTTGACCTGACGCAGAACAAGCACGACGACTATCGGTCGCCCTTGGGTTTCCTCCGTCAGTTGGGGGGGATGTTCAAGTGGCTTGCCGACCGTCCCGATATCCGTAAATACAACGAAAACAGGAGGCAGGCCGATATCTACATCAATCCCACCCTCACCGGCTACGGGGTAACGAGCTTCGGCAGGGAAGCCATCACAAGAATGATGGAAGAAGGATATGCCGCTGCCCGTGCGGTGCTGACACCCGCCGTCGTGGAGGGGTTGAAGCGGCAGGTGTATGGTTCGCGTACGGTAAACTTTTAGGACAACCACTCCCCTTGCTATGTTTTCCGGTAGTTTCTCCGTCTTCAGAGGGCTTGTCTGTCCCTTGCCCGTCTATCCGCACCGCTCTGTTCGTGGTGATGATTTGCCCGTTTTGGCAGAAAGTTGCTCACTTTCCGCCGTTTGCCCTTGACATTCCATCTATTGATAATCAGTGGAATGTAGGGATTGTCGGGCCGACAGGAGGTATTGAGAAACGAAAAGAGTCGTGGTGGCGATAATAAGCAGGTTTAGTTAAACTCAAATACAAACGGCTTGACAAGAACATGTATGAATCATTAAATTGCCTATAAATAGCTGTGCCCTTTCAGGGAAGTCAGGCTGATTGTTTTTTCCGTTCTATAATTTCTTTAATATAACAATATACTCATGGCTCATTGTATCCACTTTTGCACCAGTTTTATTGGTCGGGCTATTTTTAGATGGCATCCTTTTGTTAGGTATTTCTCTTACCAATGTTATTTGATGCTTGAATCCAAAACTCTCAAACATTTCAGCAGTAAAATAATCTAAAGGTATTTGTACCGCCTTCACTCTTCTGTCCCCAACTACATAACAAACAGTACCGCCGCTTCTGACAGCTTTGGCCACATTCCTGATTGACAAATAGTAGTCATTTAAAAAAGAGATAACTTCTAAATACCTTTTATGCTCCAGCCTATCTATTTCGTCTAAAACATCCCGTAGACTTTTGGTCGTAAACAATTCACTGGTTGCTTTCCCTCCTCCCATTAAAAGGCTATCCAAATTTTTAGCGTTATCAAACCCAAACCATTCGTTAGTCCACCTTGAGAATTGTCCGTAAGCAACAGTTGTCCTGCTATCGCCGTAGGGCGGGGAAGTTACTACCATATCTATATCTCCATCCTTAATTACATTAGAAGGAATACCATTGACAGTATTAAAATCATAGATATGGGCAGACACATTTCCCTTGGCCTTTTCATTAAATTGCTCTAATCCGCTAAGATTGCGAATAACTTTTCTTTCAAAGAGATTGAATGTATCAGGATTAAATTTTGCTATATTAGCTTCGTTCATCCTATATCTTTTGAATTCCCCATTACGTGTAAAGGATACTTCTCTTACTACTTCAGAAAGGGCGATGTTAAAAAAATCCTTATCGGTTGTTGCATCTATTAGTTGCGATAGATACGACAACTTTAATAATGTACTTTCATTATACCAGAAAGTATAGTTGGATATTCTGTCGAAATTCCGGTCTTTTACTTTATCTTCAGTATATGTAATCAGACTTGACTGTATATCTCTAAACTGCATCAACAGACTATGATAATCATAATGCGTTGTTTTTACTTTAGACATCAATCTTGCTAATGGATTTAAGTCTGTGCCAATAGAGTTTATTCCAACCAATGATGATTCTACTAAGGTTGTACCACTTCCCATATATGGATCTAAAATAAGGCTTAGTCTACCATTTGGTTTATATTCCTTTATTAAGGTTCTTGCAACTTGTGGTATCATCATAGCCGGATAAGTATGGTAACAATGGGTATATTCCTTTGTGTTAGCCTCTTTAAAGCTCCATCTGTCATCTATTTTTCTGTTATACATGCTTCGATAAATAACTTACACTCATTTTGAAAGTGCAAAGGTGTGAAATACTCTCAATATGAGAGCGATATTTGTCTTTAAAATGAATACTTTTGCTTGCAAATTTACAAAAATTATGTAACTTTATTTACAAAGGCACCGTCTTTTCCTAAAGGTGCCAACAATTATCTTAATAAAAAATTTGGAATACCTTATGAAGAACCTGAGAAAATAGGGTTGAATAAGCTACATACATCTATGTTTGCAAATGATTATAATACGTTTGCTAACAAGTTGTCTTTTAAGTTAATAAGTGATAGAAATCAGAAAACAATAAGAATAGGAGTATACGATTTAGAACATAACACAATAGATACTATTGTTGGATATAATTACGATGCTTTAGAAAAAATATTAAAGAATAAACTATAGTTGCTGTCATTCCGTCATTGGTTTTAACATTTTTGAGCTTGATATTCAATTGGTTGCGAAGGTTGACAGAATGACAGAAAAAAAAGAAAACTAAAATTAGGACTTATATGACAAAATTAGGTATGTTAACAGAAAGCAAATAAGTTTGCTTGTCTTGCTAAGCTGGCGAACCATGGAAGGCGCAACAAAACTTTGGAAAAGGTAACAGAACATGCCAGCTATCGTAAACGTTTTCCTGTTGTTCTTTCTATCCTTTCCCTTAGGGACAATAACATGTAAACCGAGGTTGAATGACAAGATAAAAGCCGGAGCAAAATGTAAAGTGAACCCCGAAAGTTAGACAAAAAACTTTCGGGGTTCTTTTCAGATGTGTTGGCTCATTCTATCAGTCTGTATCATTCAACCAATCTACGTGTCTAAAGGTTTACGCTGACGCCTGCATACCAAGTAGCACCATAGACGGGGGCATACATGAAGGCAGCGTCGTCGGTATGTTTCTCGTCCTGAATGTAGCTGAAGATGTTTTTGCCACCGGCATAGACCGAAACGGTACCGAACTGCTTGGCTACACGGAGGTTCCATGTGGTGAAAGCGTTGGTATGCTTTATCTTGGATGTTTCTCCGGCATCCTCGGAATTGTAATCAATATACATTCTTCCCTGCAATGAACCTGTCAGGGCGAACGACCAAGTTCCCGGGGTGTAGTCGATGTCGATGTCGCCCGTCATGGATGGGAAGCGCGAAATATTCTTGCTGTCCTTCGCGTATGCGAGACGCTGTGGGAATTTGGCGCATGTTTCATCCTCGGGGTCAGACCATTCAGCACGCTCGTGCTTGAATTTGCCTTGGTTGAATGTCCAGTTGATGCCTGCGGCAAAGTCCTTGAAGAGCGTAGCCTTGGCACCCAGCTCTATTCCCTGTACGTAGGCGTCGTCGACGTTCTCCCACTGATAGGTATAACCGAAGCGTTTCACGTCGTCGGAAGCAGGAGAGAACTGAATCTTATCTTTCAGGTCGGTGCGGAAGATGTTCAGGTTCAGCTGATAGTTCTTTCCGTAGTAATCGGCCGAGAGGTTGTAGCTGATGGAGCGTTCGCCCTTCAGGCTGGACGATTTCCATACACGTGGCGAACCGCTGCAAAGGTGCAAATCCTCGGAGAAGCCGTAAGGGGCGCGGAAGCCTGTACCGAAGTTGGCACGGAGGATAAAGGATGGAGAAACCTCATACTTGACGGCAAGGCGTGGATTGACCGTTGTCTTGGCGAAATGGGTTGTGGGGAACGTGCCGTCGAACACCTTTTCGCTTGCCGCATATTCTTCGCCAGAGCTGTGGCGGTCGATGCGGATACCCGGAACGATGCTTAGGGAAGGCAGAATGTTCCACTCGTCCTGAAGGAAGAAGCCCACTTCGTTGGCGTGTTTCTTGCCGATGGAGGTGTAGGGCACACCATAGTAGGGACTGTCCTCGTCAGCTTCGTCAGACAGGCAGTAGAGGCCCGTCTCGCGAAGACGTGTGAAATAAGCCTGCACTCCTGTCAGAAGGGTATGGTTACCGAGAATACTCGTGAAGGTGAGCGAGGGGGTAAAGGTGTTCTCTCTGGCGAGATAGGGGCGCATCAGTTCTACGTCGGGACTTGCACCCGGCTCGTCGGGATGGGCTGGGTCTTTGTGAGAATCCTGATAACTGCCGAGGAAAGTGTCGTTGGTAGCGTTGCGCTTGTGATGAACATAGGCAGCTGCGAGATTCAGCTCGGAGTGTGCGCCTATCGGGAGGGTATAGGCGAGGTCAGCAGAAAGACGGTTGGTCTTAATGTTCTCCGTACCTGCGGAGAACGGATTGAGGTAGAGGTCATCCGTCATTGTGCCTCCGAACCGCTGCTCGTCAATAGCCTTGCCACGGAGAACGAGCTTGTCGTTCTTGGCAAACGGGCTGTAGAAGTATATGCCGAAGCCGAGATTGGTCATCTGGTCGTTCACGCGGTCGGACACACCGTCCTTGTTTTTCACTTCCTTACGGGTCATTCCGTCCTGCGTCTGGTCTACCGCGTCGGCCTCGGTACGCTGTGCATAGATGCTCAGACCGATATTCTTATAACGCATGGAGCCCGAACCCTTATAGCTTCTGTAGCCCCAGTTGCCCATCTGTACGTCGGCTTTGAGGGACGGCTCGTAGGTAGGCTCCTTGGAAATAATGTTGATGGCACCTGCCACCGCGCTGCTTCCGTAGAGTGCCGAACCTGCACCCTTCACCACTTCGAGGCGGTCTACGTCGTTTGTTCCCATCTGCTGGAGTCCGTAGACACCTGCGAGACCGGAGTAGACTGGCTCGCCGTCGAGCAAAACCTGCGTATGCTCTGCACCAAGTCCCTGCATGCGTACCATGGAGAAGTTGCAGAACTGGCACTGCTGTTCTACGCGGATGCCCGGAACACCCTCCAACGCATCGTAAAGTGTCTGTGCGTTTTTGCGCTTGAGGGCCTGCGATGTCAGCACCTCGGTACGGATAGGCACGTCCTTGATGAAGTGGGCCGTGCGCGTGCCCGTAACCACTACCTGACTAAGTTCCAATGGGTCTTTATCAAGTTGGAAATAGGCCTCCGTTCCTTTCCCGGCGGTCATTGTAACTTCGATTTCCTGCTCCTGATAGCCCGTCAGCGAGGCAACGATGGTCTGTTTCCCAAGCGGCAAGTTGCCGAGCTTGAAGTGTCCCGAAGCGTCGCAGGCGGTCTTGAGGTTGGTTCCTTTCACTAAGATGACGGCATGGGGAAGGTGCTTGCCCGTCTCCTTGGCCTTCACATCTCCGAAAAGCATTGCGTCGGTGTTCTGTGCAAAAGCACTGACAGCGCATAATACTCCTAATAAGAATGTAAATACTCTATTCATAGATTAACATGATAAAAATTTGGCTGCAAAGTTACGTGAAAACCATAATATGAACAATACCTAATAATAGTGATTTTGAAGTAAGCAGGAAAAACCGTATCTTTGCACTCAAAAACAGGCAAAGAGATGAAGAAAGTATTAACAGCAGTGCTCGCGGTCGTGGCAGCGACAGTGCTGAATAGCTGCGGAACTGCGCAGAAGACAGCCACCGAAACCCCTCAGCCGGTTGTTCCTGTAGCGACAACCGAAGTTATCGCCAACCCCGAAGTAATCAGCATAGCCGATGCATTGGACATATTCGAGAATCCCGACCATGCTGCCGGTATCGCCAAAAAGTACGGCTACAAGCTCAAGACCAACTACGAGGTGTACCGGCTCGACAAGTTCTCGAAGATGTACTACAAGAACTGTCAGCTCGCCAAGCTCCTCACCGCCACTCAGTATGGCGACTATCCACGTCCGATGAGAAAGGGCGTATCAAGTTATGTGGCCTTCAAGGAGGGTGCAATCATCATTGCCGTATTCAATCCGACGGCTTATGACAACCTCGTCGGGCAGGTGAAGGCGGCCGGATTCGTGCTTGACATTCCCGGAAGCGAGGAAATCTACACCAACGGAACGCGTACCATAGCCTGCTACAAGGACGGGAAGAGCGTGCGTATACAATAATATATACATACGTGCCGGCGACTGACAGCCTCCGGCTACTCCATCTTAACCCCATTGCCATGCTTCCATTTGAATGTGATTACAGCTGCGGTGCTCATCCGCTGGTGCTGAAACGACTCATAGAAACCAACGACGAACGGACGCAGACATACGGCTTCGACCGATTCAGCGAGCGTGCACGAGAAAAGATAAGGACTGCCTGCGGCATGCCCGGGGCCGACATATTCTTCCTGTCGGGAGGTACGCAGACCAATGCGACGGTCATTGACGGCATATTGAAGTCATACGAGGGTGTCGTCTGTGCCGAGACGGGACATATCAATGTGCACGAAGCCGGAGCCATTGAGGCGGAAGGACACCGCGTGATAGCCCTTCCGGCGGTCAATGGCAAGCTGGAGGCAACGTCGCTCGACCGTTTCATGACCAACTTCGAGCAGGATGAGAACCGCGACCACGTCGTACAGCCGGGCATGGTCTACATCACCGTCCCGTCAGAACTTGGCACCAGCTATTCGGCACGGGAAGTCTCCGATATCTACGAGGTCTGCCGGAAATACCGGCTTCCCCTCTACGTAGACGGGGCACGCCTCGGCTACGGACTGATGGCGGACGATTGCGACTTCGACCTGCCGTGGCTGGCCCGCCACTGCGACGTGTTCTATATCGGCGGAACCAAGGTCGGTGCATTGTGTGGCGAGGCCGTTGTCTTCACCAATATGCGCTCGCCACGCCATTTCTTCACCATCGTCAAGCGGCACGGGGCACTGATGGCCAAGGGAAGGCTCATCGGCGTGCAGTTTGATGCCCTTTTCACCGACAATCTTTACTTCAGCATATCCCGGCACGCCATTGCCGCTGCCCGCCGTCTCAAGAACATGCTGCGCGAACGGGGATTTCAGTTCTTCATAGAGTCAGCCACCAATCAGCAGTTTGTCGTCATGAAGAACCCGGTGATGGAGAAACTTGCCCGGACCGTCGCCTTCTCGCGGTGGGAGAAATACGACGAGACGCATACCGTCTGCCGTTTTGTTACGAGCTGGGCGACGACCTCAGACGACCTCGACGCCTTGGAGGCGGCACTCAGCCGGCTTCCTGCTGCCCGATAAGTGGTTCTCCCGTAGTTTTGCCGGGCTATTGCCGACTTTCCGCCCCGAAAGTTTCCTTTTTTGTCTCCGATGCCCCCATATCTCGGAGATTTTGTATAAATTTGCAGACAGATAAGACATCAGATTATGAAAATAGAAGACCAGATAACCTCAGCGGCCCTTGCTGCCGTAAAAGACCTCTATGGCGCAGAAGTGCCGGAGAAGATGATACAGTTGCAGAAAACCCGTGCGGACTTCGAGGGAAACCTTACCCTCGTTGCCTTCCCGTTGCTGAAGACCTCGCGCAAGAAGCCCGAGGAGACGGCACAGGAGATAGGCGAGTACCTGAAACGGAACTGCAAGGCCGTTGCCGATTTCAACGTCGTCAAGGGATTCCTCAATCTTGTCATTGCTCCGGCAGCTTGGGTGGGACTTCTCAACGACATCAACGCCGACGAGAAGTTCGGTGAGAAGACGGCCGGCGAGGGCAGTCCGCTCGTGATGATAGAATACTCGTCGCCCAATACCAACAAGCCGCTCCACTTGGGACACGTGCGCAACAACCTGCTGGGCTGGTCGCTCGCACAGATTATGGCCGCCAACGGGAACAAGGTGGTCAAGACGAACATCGTCAACGACCGCGGCATACACATCTGCAAGTCGATGTTGGCATGGCAGAAGTGGGGCAACGGCATCACGCCCGAGCAGGCCGGCAAGAAGGGCGACCATCTGATAGGCGACTTCTACGTGGCTTTCGACAAGCACTACAAGGAAGAGTGCAAGACCTTGCAGGCACAATACGAGAGCGAGGGCATGCCGGCCGACGACGCAAAGGCAAAGGCCGAACAGGAGGCACCCCTCATCAGGGAGGCCCATGAGATGCTTGTGAAGTGGGAGCAGGGCGACCCCGAAGTGCGCGGACTCTGGGAAAAGATGAACAACTGGGTATATGCAGGATTCGACGAGACCTACAAGGCACTCGGCGTAGGCTTCGACAAGATATACTACGAAAGCAACACCTACCTCGCAGGTAAGAAGAAGGTGGAGGAAGGACTCGAAAAAGGCCTCTTTATCCGCAAGGATGACAACTCCGTATGGGCCGACCTCACCGACGAGGGGCTCGACCAGAAGCTGCTCCTCCGCAAGGACGGCACGTCGGTCTACATGACGCAGGACATCGGCACGGCACAGATGCGCTTTGCCGACTTCCCGATAGACAAGATGATTTACGTCGTCGGAAACGAGCAGAACTACCATTTCCAAGTGCTGTCCATCCTTCTCGACCGTCTCGGCTTCAAGTGGGGGAAAGACCTCGTGCACTTCTCCTACGGCATGGTAGAGCTTCCCAACGGCAAGATGAAGAGCCGCGAAGGCACCGTAGTGGACGCTGACGACCTCGTGGCCTCCATGATTGAGAACGCAAAGAGTCTCAGCGAGGACAAGGTGAACAAGCTCGAAGGCATCACCGACGAGGAGAAGAACGAGATAGCACGCATCGTGGGCATGGGCGCACTGAAGTATTTCATCCTCAAGGTAGATGCCCGGAAGAACATGCTCTTCAATCCCGAGGAGTCTATCGACTTCAACGGCAATACCGGCCCGTTCATCCAGTACACCTATGCCCGTATCCGCAGTATCCTGCGTAAGGCAGAGGCACAGGCAGTCGGGATTCCTGCCGTTCTCCCCGACGATGCACCGCTCAACGAGAAGGAGATAGCCTCATTCAGAAGCTGAACGATTTCAGTGCAGCCGTTGCACAGGCGGGCATCGACTACAGCCCGAGCGGCATAGCCAACTACTGCTACGAGCTGACGAAAGAGTTCAACCAGTTCTACCACGACTACAGCATCCTCAACGCAGATACCGAAGCCGAAAAGACCACGCGCCTTGTCTTGGCACAGAATGTGGCCAAGGTCATCAGGAACGGCATGGCCCTTCTCGCATCGAAGTGCCGGAGAGAATGTAGCCCCGCCCTGCCCTCCCGAAAGGGGAAGGGGGTGCAGATGACTTTGTTGGCCCCTGCGCTGCTATAAACAAGGCAGGGAGGCAGAGGGGACAGCGCATCCTGTCTGTCTGAGGCCATAATCTTGCTCGGACAGACGAAGCTCTGTTCCTGCACTTTGGAAACTTTGGGAGACGGCAATCTCCTTGAATAGAACTTCAATGAAATCGTTACAGAATCCCCCATCCTATAGGACGGACACCGTACTGCCGCTTCCTGCGGCAGTACGGTGTCCGTCTTGGGCGGTCGACGCTGCCTGTTCGGGCAATCCGGGACCGATGGAGTATCAGTGCATCGACCTGCAGACGGGGGCGCAGGTCTTCCATTTCGGGCCTGTGCAGGGCACGAACAACATAGGAGAGTTCCTTGCCATCGTCCATGCACTGGCTCTGATGGAGAAGCAGGGCATCACGGACAAGGTCATATACAGCGACTCCTACAACGCCATCTTATGGGTCAGCAAGAAGCGGTGCAAGACAACCCTCGTGCGCAATGCCCGGACCGAGCAGCTCTATCAGATTATCCAGCGTGCCGAGACATGGCTGAAGACGCACCCCGTGAGCGTTCCCGTCATCAAGTGGGAGACCAAGGAGTGGGGCGAGATACCTGCCGACTTCGGGCGGAAATAGGCGGCAGGCTGTTCCGGCGGCGGATAGAGGCTGTACGGACTATGTGGGAAGGAGTTGTCGGGAACAGCTTCTGAAACATAAAGCAGGAGACAACGGAAAGGTCAGATTATCAGTATGTTGCATCCAGTCCGTCCTCCGCTGTCGGCGAACAAGCCTTAATGACAAAACGAAAGCGGCACTTTGACCATGCGAGCAAGCCCGTTTCGCATGGTCAAAGTGCCGCTTTCGTTTTGCAGGGCATCTGTCCGGCGTGCCGGAAGTGCTGCAGCAGCATTGCCTCGTCCCACGAATGGCAGCACGGGAGAAAAGTACCAAAACTTAATATAATTCTCAAATAATTTCTTATTCTGCCGATAAATGATTATTTTTGCAGATAATAAAACTCATTATAGTTATGCAGACAAAGTGTCATCTTTCTGCCCTTATTCACGAGCAAGCCAAGAAGTATGGCGCGCGTCCCGTTCTTACCTTCCGCAATTTCGGAAGCCTGAAGTGGAAAACGGTCTCGTGGAACCAGTTCTCAATGCGTGTCAGGCAAGTCTCCAACGCACTTGTCAACCTTGGTATCAAGCCGCAGGAGCACATAGCCGTATTTTCGCAGAACACCATCCAGTATCTTTATACCGACTTTGGGGCTTACGGGGTGCGCGTTGTCAGCGTTCCCTTCTATGCGACAAGTTCTGAGGAGCAGATACAATATATGATTCGGGATGCCGGAGTGCGGCTCTTGTTTGTCGGAGAGCAGGAACAGTACGACAAGGCGCACCGCGTCTTCCCGCTTTGTCCGACTCTGGAGCGCATCATCATCTACGACCCGAGCGTGCGCATCAGCACCCACGACCCCCACGCCCTGTATTTTGAGGACTTCCTCAAGCTCGGTGAGGGCTTCCCGCGGCAGCCGGAAGTAGACCGGCTCATGGCGGAGGCGAACGACGACGATGTCTGCAACATTCTCTATACGAGCGGTACGACGGGCGAGAGCAAGGGCGTCATCCTCACGTACAGAATGTATCGGGCCGCCATGGAGGCGAACGGAGAGCGCGTTCCCGTTACCGAGAAAGACCGCGTCATCAACTTCCTGCCTTTCACGCATGTCTTTGAACGCGGCTGGGCATACCTTTCGCTGACGGTAGGTGCACAGCTGATTATCAATACCTATCCGAAGGAGATTCAGGACAGCATGCGCGAGACCCACCCGACGAGCATGTCGGCCGTCCCCCGTTTCTGGGAGAAAGTCTATATAGCCGTCAAGCAGCGCATGGAAAGCTCCGGCCCCGTTCAGCGCAAGCTCCTGCAACATGCTCTGGCGGTAGGAAAGAAGCGCAATATCAGCTATCTGTCCAAGGGAAAGCGTGTCCCCATCGGTGTGGAAATGGAATATCAGATGCTCAACCGCACGGTGTTGAGTCTTGTCAGGAAGCAGATAGGTTTGGAGAATCCGCATATATTCCCGACTGCCGGTGCCTACGTCTCGCCCGAGGTTGAGGAGTTTGTGCACAGCATCGGGCTGGACATGCTCGTCGGCTATGGCCTTACGGAGAGTCTGGCCACCGTCAGCTGCGACCGCAGGGGGAAACCCTATACCGTCGGTTCCGTCGGATACCCCATAGAGGGGCTGCAGGTTAAGATAGGCAAAAACAACGAGGTGCTGCTCAAGGGAGACACCGTTACCCCGGGATATTTCCACCGTGAGGATGCCAATGCGACGGCCTTCGATGCCGACGGCTTCTTCCATACGGGCGATTCGGGCTATTTTCAGGACGGGGAGCTTTTCCTCAAAGAGCGCATAAAGGACCTTTTCAAGACTTCCAACGGCAAGTACGTGGCTCCGCAGATGGTCGAAGCCATGCTGCTCGTGGATAAGTTTGTCGATCAGGTGGCTGTCATCGCCGACCAGCGCAAATTTGTCTCTGCCTCATCGTGCCCGAGTTTCGCGTCTTGGAAGAGTGGGCGAAAGACCGCGGCATTGATTTCTCTACGCGCGAAGACCTTTGCGGGAATCCCCGTGTGCAGGAAATGATGATGGACCGTATCGCCACGCTGCAGCAAAGACTGGCCCAGTACGAGCAGGTGAAGCGGTTCACGCTCCTTCCCCACCACTTCTCGATGGAGAGCGGAGAGCTGACCAGCACGCTGAAACTGAAACGCCCGGTCATCAACAAGAACTTCAGGGACATAATAGAAAAGATGTACGAAGAGTAGGATAGAGAATGATAACTTCCGAACAACTAAAGGATATACAGGACAGAACGGTGGCTCTGCACCGTTACCTGAACATAGACAAGCGCGAAATAGAGTACGAGGAGGAGCAGCTTCGGACGCAGGCGCCCGACTTCTGGGAAGACCCGGCAAGGGCGCAGGAGCAGATGAAGAAGGTAAAGGGCATAGAGAAGTGGATTAAGGGCTACAGGGAGATACGGTCGCTGGCCGATGAGCTGCAGCTCTCCTTCGACTTCTACAAGGACGAACTCGTTACCGGGGAGGAGGTGGATGCCGCCTACGACAAGGCACTGAAGGCTGTTGAAGACCTCGAACTGAAGAACATGCTCCGTCAGGAGGAAGACCCGATGGAGTGCGTGATGAAGATTAACTCGGGCGCAGGGGGTACGGAGAGTCAGGACTGGGCTTCCATGCTGATGCGGATGTACATGCGCTGGGGCGAGGCACACGGCTACCACGTTACCATCTCCGACCTTCAGGACGGCGACGAGGCCGGCATCAAGAGCGTAACGATGAAGTTTGAGGGAAGCGAATACGCTTTCGGCTATCTCAAGAGCGAGAACGGCGTACACCGGTTGGTGCGCGTCAGCCCTTTCAACGCACAGGGAAAGCGCATGACGAGCTTTGCCAGCGTGTTTGTATCTCCGCTTGTCGACGATACCATAGAGGTGTACGTAGACCCTGCAAGGGTCAGTTGGGACACCTTTAGGTCAAGCGGTGCCGGTGGCCAGAACGTCAATAAGGTAGAGTCCGGAGTCCGTTTGCGCTATCAGTACGAAGACCCCGACACGGGCGAGAAGGAGGAAATCCTCATCGAGAATACCGAGACGCGCGACCAGCCCAAGAACCGTGCCAAGGCCATGCAGCTGCTGAAATCGCAGCTCTACGACCGTGCGATGAAAAAAAGGATGGAAGAACAGGCCAAGATTGAGGCTTCCAAGAAAAAGATAGAGTGGGGAAGCCAGATTCGCAGTTACGTTTTCGACGATCGGCGAGTGAAGGATCACCGCACCAACTACCAGACTTCGGATGTCTACGGGGTCATGGACGGAAAGATAGACGGCTTCATCAAGGCTTATCTGATGGAGTTTCCCGTAACAGGGGAGGAGGTCTGACGGCATGATACAGGGCGGTCGGGGATGCCAAGTCGGTTCTTCCTGTCGGCCCGTTGCCCCGTCCTTTAGTCTCGTTCCGATAAGACAGCCACCCCGAACAAGCCTAATAACATTAAAAATATACCATTATGAGTGAAAAAAGCAAACAACACCGCAAGCTGCGTGAGGCTCAGCAGGAGCGTCAGGCAAAGAAAGTCATCAAGTGGATTATCATCTGTCTCTTCCTCTTGGCAATAGCCGTAACCGTCTATTCCATCATAGTCGTAGGCTGATGAGCGGACAGGAAATAGAGCGGAAGTTCCTTGTCCATAAGTCAGTGGACTGGAAGGCAATGGCGAAATCGTCCTCGCGCATCCGTCAGGGCTACTTCGATGCCGTCAATACCGTCCGTATCCGCATCCGAGACGACCGTGGCTATCTCACCATCAAGGGCCCTTCGCGCGACGGAGGGTTGAGCCGGTATGAGTTTGAGAGGGAGATAACGCTTCGGGAAGCCGAAGAGCTGATGCAGCTCTGCGAACCCGGCATCATTGAAAAGCGTCGCTATCTGATTGACTTTGGAGGACACACCTTCGAGGTAGACGAGTTTCATGGCGACAACGAGGGCTTGGTGATGGCTGAAGTGGAATTGTCGGACGAGTCGGAGAGCTTCGACCGTCCTGCCTTTCTCGGACAGGAGGTTACCGGCGACCGCCGTTTCTACAATTCGCACATGCGCTGCAACCCGTTCAGCCTTTGGCGCGGAACCTTGCCAGAAGAATACCGATAGCGAGGGCAAGGCTTGTCCCGATGGTGTCGGCAAGGAAGTCGAGCCACTCTCCGCTCCGTCTGCCGCCCGTGCAGTGGGCTTGCAGTATCTCTATCAGTCCACCCATGAGCGTGGGCAGAAGCCAGACCCAAAGCAAAAGCTGCTTGGGTCTGGCTTTTTCTTTGCCTGCCCGCAGCCTCTCTATGGTGATGACGAGACACCAGACGAGGTACATCGCCACGTGTGTCCATTTGTCTATCAGGCTGACATGGCTGAGCGGCGTCTCGGGAATGTCTGCAAAGCACAGCACCCAGATAGCTGTCAGGATGCAGGAGGAAAGCGGATAGTGGATTATAATGTTGCGCATAAGCAATGCGTGGGGCTGTCGTAAACTGCAAAAGCAGATGTTTTTATTCGGCAGGGAGGAATACCGCAATGGTCTTCAGCCTGATATAGTTCTCGCTAAGATACATGAAGCCATTGTAGGGGTTGTCGTTTCCCCAACTGTTCTTGCAGCGGAAGAACAGCCGTCCGCGGCTGTCGTGAGCCAGTCCTGTTATCTCCATGCAGTGGTCGTCGGTAGTCTTGTGCGCCTCGAACGAATACTGGCGGTGCTTCTGGCTCACTTTCTCCTTTTCGTTGTGCAAGGTTGCCGTTCCGTGCTCAAAGGAAAAGCCCGGCTCGGAGATGTCTCCCTCCCAGCAGACGGGGTGTCCCTGACGGAGCGCACGCACGATTCGCGCCATCATCGTGTCTATGGGAACATTGAGGAAGGTGTTGTGATAGTAATTGTCAGGCACTTCAAGCGCGAAACGCTGCCCGAAGGGGTGGTGGGTAAAGCTCGTCAGAGCCTCGTACTCGTCGGAACGGCAGACGCTGTGGGCAAACTCAAGGGGCGTATAGACGGCTCCGAGCATGAAAACCTGCCGGGGAGGATAGCCCAGTCCTTTGTCAAGAAGCAGCGAAATGTCTGCAAGCCTGCTCTGAGGCGAGTCTTTTGCGGGTGTGCTGAGGCTCTTCTCTATCCGCCGGCACAACATGTTGTAGTCGGCATCGTCGGGTCTGTGATAGGCGTCGAAGTGCTGCAGGCCGTAGGTTTCTATGAGATTGATGAGCATGCCCGGCATGCCGCGCATGGTAATCGGCCTGTCCGACTTGCCGCCTTGGGTGTAAAGGCGGTGTGTAGCCTGCTCCGTCAGGTACATGCGGGCTACATAATCGGGGCTGAGATGGACGGAGTCGCCCTGCTGAAGGTGTTCCGTCTCTATCGTAGCCAGCATGGCGTAGACCCAGCAGAGCGGGCTTGAGCCTTGATTCTTGACCGGTGTGGTCTTCAGGACAATGTCGTCGGTCAGCCGCAGGGGGCGATAAATGTCTTTTTGGCTCTGTTTTCCGCAGCCGATGAGGGCCAGCAGAAGAGCCGACAGGATAATTTTCTGTTTCATTATGCCTTTGTTTCGTTTAACAGCTGTGGCCCGGACGCTTTGTTTCCGTCTGTCAGCAGTTGTTCTATTCCGCTCTTTACATCGTCGGGCGTAACCGTCTGAAGCCCCGAATGGTCTATCCTGATGAGGCTGTCGGCGTAGCGCAGGGCGAGTTCCAAGTCGTGTGTGGAGAGGAGGATGAGCTTGTCGTGCGTCTTCGACAGGCGGCTGAGGAGCCGGAACATGTCTACCTTGGACGGGAAGTCGAGGAAGGCGGTAGGCTCGTCGAGCATAATCGCCGGTGTCTGCTGTGCCAATGCCTTGGCAATCATGGTCTTCTGGAGTTCGCCGTCGGACAGGGTCTGTATCATTCTGTCGCACAGCGGCGCAATGCCTACGGCGGCTATGGACTCCGCAACGACCGTCTTGTCGCGGCTTGCCAGACTTCCCCAGAATCCCGTATAGGCGTGCGGCCCAGCCCGACCACCTCTGCCACGGTGAGATTCTGCACGTCCGGCCTGTGGGGCAGCACGATGCTGACATACCGTGCCAGCTCTCTCTGCGAGAGGAGCAGCATGTCCTGTCCGTCAATCGTCATGCTTCCGCCTGCCGGAGGGAGGAATCCCGTGAGGGTTTTCAGCAGGGTCGACTTTCCGATGCCGTTGTCGCCAATCAGGCAGGTCAGCCCTCCGCTCCGTATATCGATGCTGATATTGGCGACGACGGGAGCTTCGCGGCGGTATCCGACGGAAAGATGGGATAAGCTGATAATCATGTTGCAAAGATACGGAAAGACGGTGAGAGACGGGCAGACCGCGGTGTTTTTCTGTCTTTTTTTTCTTATCCGGGCATCTTCAGCGGCCCATCCGGCCTGTCTGAACGGCGTGTTGACTTTTCCTTTTTGCGTACACTGATTTGCCATTACCGAACAAACATTTGGCAACATCAATCGTTCGTACTATCTTTGCCGGCGCAATCCAACCTTTGCATGATTATCATTGTTGAACCAAAATAGAATTAAGATTTACACGCTATGGAACAGAGCAGACAAGAACTTAACAGAAACTTGGCACAGATGCTGAAAGGCGGTGTCATCATGGACGTAACTACACCCGAGCAGGCACACATTGCCGAAGAGGCAGGAGCCTGTGCCGTCATGGCACTGGAGCGTATTCCGGCCGACATCCGTGCCGCCGGCGGCGTGTCGCGCATGAGCGACCCCAAGATGATACGCGGTATTCAGGAAGCCGTGAGCATCCCCGTCATGGCAAAATGCCGTATCGGCCACTTTGCCGAAGCACAGATTTTGCAGGCCATAGAGATAGACTACATCGACGAAAGCGAGGTTCTTTCGCCTGCCGATGACGTTTACCATATAGACAAGAACGCCTTCGACGTACCCTTTGTCTGTGGTGCGAAAGACCTCGGTGAGGCACTGCGCCGCATCAGCGAGGGCGCGACGATGATCCGTACCAAGGGCGAGCCCGGCACGGGCGACATCATTCAGGCCGTTCGCCACATGCGCATGATGCAGTCGGAAATGCGCCGTCTGACCTCTCTTCAGGCCGACGAGCTGTACGAGGCTGCCAAGTCGCTGCGCGTACCCTACGAGCTGGTGAAGTACGTACACGACAACGGCAAGCTGCCCGTGGTCAACTTCGCTGCCGGCGGTGTAGCTACGCCTGCCGACGCTGCGCTGATGATGCAGCTCGGAGCGGAGGGAGTGTTCGTCGGCTCCGGCATCTTCAAGTCTGGAAATCCCGAGAAGCGTGCACGTGCCATCGTACAGGCAGTCACCAACTTCAGGGATGCCAAGATGATTGCAGAGCTGAGCGAAGACCTCGGCGAGGCTATGGTGGGCATCAACGAGAGCGAGATTGCCGTGCTGATGGCAGAAAGAGGAAAGTAGAATCCGCCCCCTGTACCGATTAGAGCAATACGATGAAGATAGCCATTCTTTCCCTTCAGGGAGCTTTTATCGAGCATGCGCGGATATTGCAGAGACTGGGAGCGGAGACCTTCGAGATACGGCAGGCCTCTGACTGGGACCGGCAGAAGGACGCACTCGTCATTCCCGGTGGCGAGAGCACGGTCATTCTGAAGCTCCTCCACGAGCTGAACCTCTTCCAGTCTGTCCGTAGGGCCATTGCCGGCGGGCTGCCCGTGTTCGGCACTTGTGCCGGACTGATACTGCTTTCGCGCCACCTGCTGAATCCCCGTTCGCCCTACGAGCGCATCGGAACCATGGACATAACCACCTGCCGGAACGCATACGGCCGGCAGCTGGGGAGTTTCTTCACCGTTCACGACTTCAAGGGGGCCGGCCATCCGCTGCCCATGAGCTTCATCCGCGCGCCCTATATAGAAAAGGTGGGAGACGGCGTGGAGGTGCTGGCAGAGGTGGACGGGCACATTGTGGCAGCCCGGCAGGGAAACCAGCTCGTTACGGCCTTCCACCCGGAACTGAACGACGAAACCTTTATCCACCAGCTGTTTGTGGATATGGTCAGGGAGTCGGTGTCTTCAAAGCGCGGGTCCGATATAGGGAAATAGCAGCACGGAATGTAAAGAAAAGTCATCCCCGTTGTTTCAAAGCATTGGGATGGCGACATGAAAGCGGCACTTTCGGTGAACGAAAGTGCCGCTTTCATTGTCTCAAAGTGTCTTGTTCGCCTGACGAAAGCTCGATAATGGTAATATGATTTTATTATCGTCTGTGAATCAGTGGTTTGCAGTTTCTTCTTTTTTGTGTGAGAAGGAAATCGCTCTATGGGATGCCCGGCTTGGTTTGTAAAGACATTTCGTATCAGGGAGTAGATGTTGTTCTTACGTGGATGGGTGGAAGAAAAGTAAGGGGACAATAGCCCTCCTTCTTTGAGTAAGCAGCAATAAAAAGCAGACAGCACGTTCCCAAGACGGGAGGACGGGCTGTCTGCTTTGCGGTTCAGTTCGTTCTATACTTTTTCAGGGATGATGCGACGCTTACTTTACGGCGTACTTCTGCCCGCCGATGACGTAGATGCCGCGTGGGAGACCCTTCAGCGATGTTGCGTTCCGGCGTATCAGCCTGCCTGTAAGGTCGTAAATGTCTGTCGGACGGGCAGCGTCCGCGGTCAGACTTTCCATGCCCATAGTTACCGAAACGATGACTGCGACGGGTGCCGACTCGTTGCCGTTGGAGTAGAGAACTGTAACCTGATAGGTGTGTTCGCCTTCATCGGCGGTCTTGTCTACGTAGGAGGTCAGGTCCTTGACGGTTGTCAGGAGCGTGCCGTCGCGATAGACGTTGTATCCCGTTACGCTGCCCGTACCACGCTCAAAGCTGATGTCGTCGATGGCCAGCCAGTTGCACTTGTTCGGCTCGTTCGTACTCTGGATGGCAAAGAAGATTGCCCCTGCCGGAAGCTCGGCCGTGAACTCCTGCCATTCGCCCTTGTCGGCAGTGTAGTTTGCGAGTTGGTGGAAGCTCCCGGGCTTGGTGTCGGTGGTGGAATAGAGTACGTTGATGTTCTCGGAGAACATTTTGTCGTTGGCATTGTGGTTGAGCGCGTAGAAGGTGATGGTCTGCGCGTTGCCCGAAAGGTCGGGGCTAATCAGCCAGTTGTCGTTGGCCCGATACTCCGTGCCGTCGGAGTTGATGCAGTAGATTGACGAGAGGTAGGAGTAGCCGGAGTGTCCCGGGAAGTAGCTTCCGGCCTGATAGTCCTGCTCGAAGTTGGTTACCATGAAGGCATACTTCTCGTGTTCGTGTGGCAGTTGGAGGTCGCTGAAGAGCGAACCAACAATTTCTTGGTCGTTGTCTACCGTCGTCCAGTCGCCGATATTGTCCGTCAGCCACGGCTCGTAGCTTTCGAAGTCTTCCGTAATCATCTCGTTCTTTGTCTCGGGAGCCGTCCATGAGAGGCTGACACCTTCTTCTGTGTTCTTCCCCGTCAGTTCCCTGACTGTAGAGCCTTATAGTCGAAGAGGTCAATGACTCCCATTGCCGTATTGTTCTCGGGTTGCTCGTCTCCGTCCATGGCTATTTCGGCCGTCATGGGAAGCTCTTCGTCGGCGAAGAGTATGTTGGGCGTCAGCTCAACCTGAATGTCTGTGTTGCAGAACGGGGGCAGCGGCTTGCTGATGGTTGTATGGAAGATGGTTTCGTCGCCTGCTTTCACGGTCAGGGTATAGTCCTTAGCCTCCTCGCTGCCATAGTTTTTCACTTTCACCTTCAGCGAAGTCTTCTTGCCGCGCTGCACTTTTTCGGGCAGCACCATGCTGACTGCCACATCTTTGTTGGACGCTACGGCAACGTTGACATTGTCCAAGTAGACTACCTGAGGAACGTCCGGCGCGCCTGTTGCTTCGAGCTGGAACTGGAACATCACGTTCTCGAGCTGCCCCAAGTAGGACGGCAGGTCGACCTGTGCGGCCGTCCACTCCGTGGCTTCGGCTAATGGGAAGGTCTTCAGGGGCAGTACGCTGCCGTCGGGCATGACTACCATCAGGTTGAACTGGGCAAACTTGGCTCCGTCGGAGCGGTAGCTGAAGACTGCCTTCATCCTGTCGGAGTTTTCGAGCTTTATCTTTCCCGTCTTGAAGTTGAGCTTGTCGTTATATGCAATGGATGTGAACTTGATGCAGGAACCGTCGTCGTCGGACGAGGAGGTGTCGAATCCGATGGTAGAGACACCGTAGTCGTATCCCATTCCTTCACCGTCCATCCACCAGAAGTGGCTGAATCCCTGCTTGAAGCCGTCGTTGAAGCTGTCGCGATAGGGCAGGATGTCGGGTGCACCGACGATAATCGCATTGGAGTATACGAAGTCGCTCTGCCCTCCGGCGTTGCTTGCCGCAACGGCATACTGGAGAATCCGCTGCTTGCCTTCGCCCGTATTGACGTCTATGTCGGTCTCGGTCTTTCCTTGAACGTCCTGTACCGGCACCGTCGGCTGGTTTTTGTCGTCGAATCCGCAGAGCTTGTAGACAATCTTTTCAGGATTAATCCGGCCCTTGTTAGCCCCTTCCGTAACCTTTTTCCACGCAGCCCCGATATGCGTCTTGTTGTCTTTGATGACGAGAGACTCGGGCATCAGCGGCTTGTCTACGCCCACGAAGGCAGATGCTGAAGCCTCCTTGCCCTTGTTGCCGCCTGCGTATGCCGCCACGGTATAGGTGTTGTTGCCGTTGTGGACGACATTCTCGTCGTCGAAGGTCTGGCGGCTGCCCGGATCAGTGTCTTTCAGTGTGGCCAGCATTTCGCCGTTCCGCTTCACCACCACGCTGTCAATGGTAGTCAGGTCGGTTCCTGCGACGGTCTTCGTTGGCAGTACGAACGATATTCTTGCCTTGGGGTCGCCCGTCTCGTCTGCCACGACCTGCAATCCAGTCGGGGCTTCGGGTGCGCTGTCGACGGCTCCTTCCTCTACGGTCAGGTCGTATACATACAGGCGGTTGTGGTCAGCCTCTGTCTCGGCGTGGAATCCTATGCAGTAGTTGCCGTCTTTTTCGGGCGTGAAAGTCTTGGAGAAGAAAACCGTATCGCCCCCTATCTCGGTTGTTGGAAGAATGTCCTGACCTGCCTCCATGCCTTCGTTGGTTTGCTCCGTTCCCACGCTGACCTTGAGTTTTTCCTTATAGTAAGAGCTGTTGGCGCGTGTATGGAACTTTATATTGTAGTTTGTCCCGGCCTTAAGCTCTATCATTGGCGAGATGAGCCAGTCGTCAGCGTTCTCGAGGCTGTTGTACTTGTAGCACGCATTGCCTGCTCCGCTCATCTCCCTGTAGAAGAACCATGTAGTGCCGTCCTTGTTGTTGTCCACGATGGTGAACTGATTGAAGACGCTCTCGTCGTTGAGCAGTGCCGTCCAAGCAGGTTTTACGACTTCCTGTGGCTCCTTTGCCGCCCTGCCATTGTTCACGGTCGGGGCCTTCATTGCCCGTGCCGGGTGGGTTACAGAGCCGAAAGGCACGTTTACCTTGTGCTCATCCTGCTGCGCCATACTGCTTAGGGGCGCAGACAACATCACTGCCAGACAGAGTGATAATAGCTTAGTGTCTTTTTTCATTACCGTAAAATATTAGTTAATACTCGTTCTTTCTAATACTCTTTCTCCTCGAATCGTACGATTACTTTTGCCAGTTCGCTGCTGCTGACGGGCTTCACCATGAAGGCAAAGACGTTCAAGTCGTCGTAGACAGGGTTGTCCTTGCGGTAGGGAGTGGTGAAGATGACGGGCGTATGCTGTTGCCGCGAGTGCCGGATAGCGTCGGCACTGTTGCCGTCGGAGAGCTGGAGGTCGGCTATAATAAGGTCAATGTCGTTGTTGTTGAGCATTTCCGTCGATTGCTCCGAGTCTTCGGCCATGCCTAAAAGATAATAGCCGGGACGGAGGGAGCGTATCGTCTCCTGAATGTCCAAGGAGGTATAATGCTCGTCGCTCATCACTATATAGCCTATATTCCGCTTATTTGCCATTCCTGTTGTTTTGCGAACAAAATTATAGATAAAATAATGAAATGGCAAGCAAGTTGGAACGGACTCTACCATTCAGCTACCTAAATGGAAGAAGTAGGGAATGAAATGGTTTTAGAATCTGTTGGGAAACGGACAAAAGCTTCGCCAAGGGCAGCAGAATGCTTCCTTGGGAACGGATAAACAACTTCCTTAGGAACGACAGAAGGGCTTCCTTAGGAACGACAGAAGGACTTCCTTAGGAACGGCTGAAAGACTTCCTTAGGAACGACAGAAGGGCTTTCTTAGGAACGACAGAAAGACTTCCTTGGGAGTGGCAAGACGGCTTGGTGGGTCAGCCCTGACCGCCCAGCCAGTCGAGGAAATTCTTGCGGCGTGCCATGCTGACCACAACCCTGCGCTCTTCCGTTCCTGCCCTTACCACGACAGAGAGTCGGCCGTGGAAGAACTTTTGTACGGAGGCAATGGCAGAGATATTGACTACCAAGTCGCGCGAGAGCTTGAAGAAGTCGCTCCGACTGACGATGTGTTCCACTTCGGAGAGGTTTGTCATGGCGGTCAGCTTCCGTCCGCCGCCTTTCTTGTAGGCGAAGATGCACTTGTCTTCGCTGGCGAAGAACGCCACGTCGGCTATCTCTATGAACGAATAGCTGTCGCCGCTGACGGTGAGGATGCGGTGCTGCGTGGCCGTCTGTGCAAGCCGGCTGTAGAGCGGAGCCGGGCTGGCGGCTTCCTTTCCGGCTTTCCGGCTGCGCTCGTGCTTCTGCAAGGCACGCTCAAGGTCGGCTTCGTGGATAGCTTCAGCAGATAATCAACGCTGTTTACCTTGAACGCCTGTAGGGCAAAGGTGTCGTAGGCGGTCGTGAAGATGATGGGCGTATGGACTTCAACCTTGCCGAATATCTCGAAGCAGTTGCCGTCGACCAGTTCTATGTCCATAAAGACAAGGTCGACTCCGGGACTTTCCTGAAAGAAAGCGATGCTCTCTTCTACCGATTCGGCCGTGAAGACAAGCTCGTACTCGGGACGCAGCACGGCGACGGTCTGCTTCAGGCTTTCGAGCGAGATGGGTTCGTTCTCTATGATGGCGTATTTTGTTTTCATGTCAATGCGGTATGGTTGTGGATTATTGGAGGAATGGCACTGTTGCCTCAAAGCTCTCGCCGTCGTCGTGGTAGGCAAAGTCCTTTCCGTACTGCTTGTAGAGATCGGTGATGTAGCGTAGTCCGATGCCTGTGGAGCTGGTAGAGCTGCGCGGGCGGATGGGATTGACTACCGTAACCGTCGTGTCCGTTATCCGGATGGTAACTTCGAGTGGATGGCGTTGCGAGATGACGTTGTGCTTGGTAACGTTCTCTATGAGCAGCTGCATCGTGAAAGGGATGATTTCCTGTTCCTTCACCAGTTCCTCGCCCAGTATTCTGACGCGGAACTGGTTGTAGTACCTCATCTCCAGCACCTCGACGTAGGAGTGGAGGAAGCGCAGCTCGTCCCTGAGGAGGGTGCGTTCGTGGTCCTGTTGGGTCATGATGTAGCGGTACATCTCCGAGAGCGACATGACAAACTGCCTTGATTTCGTCTGGTCGATGCCTATCAGCGAGTAGAGAATGTTGAGAGAGTTGAACAGGAAATGTGGGTTGACCTGTGCCTTGAGGGCATTATACTGATACATGAGTATGCGCCGCTTGTACTCCTCGGCCTGCTGGAGCGACTTGCGGTAGTGGCTGATGTAGAAAGACATCTCTATTCCCATCAGGATAAATGTGTTGCAGAATGTCGTGCCTGCCCAGTCTATATGTGCGGACGGGGTGTTGCGCATGTAGAGAAGAAAGGCGAGGTTGACCAGTGTCAGGAAGGAGAACGATATGATGACGTCTACCAATATCTTGTAGACCGCATGGTGGAGGCGGTTTAGTTTGAAGACGAGCACGAAATTGACGGAAAAGAGCACCACCATCGGCACGAGATTGTGGACTACGCTCTGCCAGAAGTCGTAGGCATCTGCGTAGGGCAGAAGCGACTTGAAGGCTATCAGATTGTAGAAAGCCTGAAAGGTAATGTAGGAGACGAGGACTATTGCCGTTGCCAGCAACGCGCTCTGGAAGAGTCCGCGTATAGCATTTGTTTTCATTGGAGGCGTGATGGGTAAGGATTCTGTATAGTTTACGGCTGACGATTCTTCGTTTTTGCAAACTTACAAAATCTTTCCGAAATGCCTGTCGGTCTGTTGCCATATTTTCTGCGGGCTGCGGATAATGCGCGGAATTATGTTTACAAAGTCAGGATGGGATGTCTTCAGGACGGCGACGGGAAGCTCTTTGATGACGGTTGTAGAAGACTGGAAGTCAGGAAGTTTCGGGGAGGTGTGCCGGCAGTGGTATTTTGATGAAGTGAAAACGCCGCTTTGACACAGCGAAAGTGCCACTTTCGCAGGGCGAAAATGGCACTTTGACGGTGTCGGAAGGGCCTGACGGGAAGCCGGCCCTGACTTTTCTTTACACGGATGGCGTTTTGTGGCCGCAGTCAGGACGGTCAGGCTGACGGCGGGCTGCGGGTGGGAAGGGTGTCGGCCGCCTTGCGCCTGCAGGTTCATGGTGCGGCCTGTCAGCTCAGCGACAGCATTTTCTCGATGGGCTTGACTGCCTCCCGTGCCGTTTCGGGGTCTATCTCGATGGCCGGGAAACCGTATTTGAGGGTGTTGTAGACCTTTCCGAGGGTATTCCGCTTCATGTATTCGCACTCGTTGCAGGTGCATCCGGGCTTGCCCTCGTCCGTCTCCGGCGGTACGGGGTAGAAGGCCTTGCCGGGGCAGGTGCGCTCCATCTCGTGCAGGATGCCCGGTTCGGTGGCCACGATGAATTCCCTTGCCGGGCTGTTCTGGGCGTAGGCGAGCATCGTCGCCGTGCTTCCCTTCACTTCAGCTGCGGCGAGCACGGGGGCCTTACATTCGAGGTGGGCCATGACGATGGCTTCGGGGTGCTGCCGTTTGAGCCTGCCGATGGCGTCGACGGAGAACTTTTCGTGTACGTGGCAGCCTCCGTCCCAGAGCAGCATGTTGCGTCCCGTAACTGAATTGATGTAGTTTCCGAGGTTGTAGTCGGGTCCGAAGATTATCTTCTCGTCCGCAGGGAAGGCGTCGATGACTTTTTTTGCGTTGCCCGATGTTACGACGCAGTCGGTCAGTGCCTTCACGGCAGCGGTGGTGTTGACGTAGGATACAACCTTGTAGCCGGGATGCCCGTCCTTGAATCTCTTCAGGTCTTCGGCCTTGCAGCTGTCTGCCAGTGAGCAGCCGGCGGTGAGGTCGGGGCAGAGGACGGTTTTCCCGGGGGAGAGCAGCTTGCAGGTCTCTGCCATGAAGTGGACTCCGCACATGACCATTGTCCCTGCATCGGTCTCGGCAGCCTTGCGCGCCAGTGCGAGCGAGTCGCCCACGAAGTCGGCTATGTCCTGTATGTCGCCGACGGTGTAGTAATGTGCCAAGATGATGGCATCTTTCTCCTTGCAGAGCCGGCGTATCTCTGCCTTCAGGTCGATGGACGCGTCTATCGGTTCGTCCACGTAGCCTTTTTCAATCCATTCGCTTTTCATCATAGTGTTTTTGCTTTCCCAAGGCTTTCCGGCGGAGGTGCTTGGGGAGAGTTTCTTGGTTATTTTGGCTTCTTCTTTTTGTCCTTGTCTTTCTTTCCCTTTGGGGCGGCCTTGGTGCTTTCCAGTCCGTTCTTCGGGTTGTAGTCGATGCCGAGCTTTTTCGCCCGTTCGGCATTGCGGCTGCGTATGGTTCTCTGCTTGTCGGCCTTCTGCTTGGTGATGGCCTCCGGCTTCTGCCGGTAGAGCGGCAGCTGACGGGGATTCCACAGCTCCCTGATGTCCCATTTCGCCTTGCACTCTATCTCCTTGGGATAGTAATAGACGGCTTCCGGCTGCCGCTGTTCGCTGTACAGGCCCGTGTCCCAACGCCCGTTGTCGTTGTCGTCGACGATGAGCCGTAGGTAGTATTTGCCGGGGTTGACGTAGAAGAAGTTTGCCACGCCGTCCTTGGCAAGGGCTTCCTTCTCCGGCCTGTCGCCTCCGCTGAGGAGCTGCAGCAGGCAGTTCTTGCCCTCCATTCCCTGCAGGGTTACGGTGAGTGTGCCGTAGTCTTCGAGCGCGCCGATGCGGATGCCCTGCTTGTACTTCGCCGATGTCTTGCCGTAGATGTCGGTAAAGGCTGCCGAGTCTATCTCGAGGCTGTACTCGTGTCCGGGATTCCATGCCCCGACGAGCTTGTAGCGGCGTGCCTGTCCCGGTATCTCGCCGAACTGATAGCGTGCCCTGTACCATAGCGTGTCTATCTTCTCGTAGAGGTGAATCTTCGTTGTGTCGCAGGCGGCAAGGGGCGATGGCAGCTCAAGGGTGGGATTCTCGTCGGGTGCAATCTTACCGCTGACGTTGTATCTGACTTCCAGCGGATTGGCCGGCATCTCGGTCTGGTAGTCCTTTCCGCGTTCGCGGTTCTTGTCCTGTTGCTTTTTCCACTTGTCGTAGGCTTCCTGCTGCAGTCTCAGACGCTTGGCGTAGGGATTCTTGGATAGCACCTCGAGCGTGTCGGTCTGCGGTACGAGCTTTCCGAGGCTGTCGGTAGCGTTGTACCGGACCGTCATTCTCAGCGTGTCCTGATTGACCAATGCCGTGTCGCGTAGCCAGTAGTTGATGGAGTCCTGATTCATTCCCGGCTCGACGATGAAGGCATCCGAGGCATTGAAGTTGAGTCCGCGGATGACCGGAAGCTCGGCATCGCCGTGGCTGAACAGCAGCGAGAAGTGGTCGGGTTCCCTGCGTTCGGCCTTTATGAAATACCTGTTGGCAGGGGCTTCGGTAAAGGATGTGAGCACCACGTCGTCGGGGAGGAAGTGCGTGTAGGGCGTCTGGCGGATGTCGCTGATGTGGAGCGAGTCGCGCCATATAGTGTCCTGACGTATGTCGGGCTTCGAGCCGGGCATGATAACTTCGGGTGTAAAGGCTATCGCCTCGCTCTGCTGGCTGAACCGGTAGTCGCCGTCTGCATCGCTGAGGGCGTAGATGCGGTAGTCGCCCTCGGCCACTCCCTTTATGACAAAGCGTCCGCGGCTGTCGGTACGGGCTACGCGGAGCATCGGCAGACGGGTAAAGGCAGTGTCGGACTGGTTCTTGTAGAGTCCGACGAGTATTCCCTTGACCGGCTCCAAGTCTTCGGCGGCAAGCACATAGCCCGCAACCTCAAGCGTATCAATGTGGTCTCCCGTGGAGAAGGAGTAGGTATAGTTGCCCAAGGGATTTCCCTCGTTGTTGTCGGAGATGGCATCCGAGAAGTCGACCGTGTAGGTAGTGTTGGGCTGGAGTTCGTCGAGCAGCTTCACGGATATGCGCTTTCCCTCTCCCCTTATTTCGGGAACTTCGAGCTGGGGCGGCGATATGATTACCTTTTCGGAGGGATTGTCCACCTTGATAAACTCGTCGAAGAGGATGCTGATGTGCTTGCTTGCCACGTCGGTTGCCTTGTCGGATGGCGACGAACCGACTATCCGCGGCGGCGTTTCGTCGTACCAGCCACCGTCGGGTTCGCCCATCCGTGCGCAGGAGGCAAGGAGAAGCAGGGGCAAAAGTCCTCCCCAAGCCCCTTCGAAGGAAGGGATGCGCTTGCGGATAGACCGTTTTATGTCGGACAATATTGAAAACATAAGCTGTTCGTTTTGGCAGAGAGAAACGGCCATCATGCAGGTTTTCTTCCCTGATGGTAGGCCAGAGGAGAGGCGGAGGAGTTGGTGGAGGCTTCCCGGTAGGCTTTTGAAAGGCTTAGTTCATCCTCAGCATCTCCTCTATGTTGGCACGGCTGTTGGACAGGCGCGGCACCTTGTGCTGTCCGCCGAGCTTTCCTTTCGACTTCAGCCAGTCGTTGAAGAGGTCGCGCCGGGCAGGTATCACCTCGAGAGGCTGCAGGGTAACGTCGTGGAAACGCTTCGCCTCGTAGTCGGAGTTGATTTCCTGAAGTTTCGAGTCGAGGATGGTCGCAAACTCCGTCAGGCTGCACGGTTCCTTGGAAAACTCTATGAGCCACTGGTGGCGGCACTTGGCGTTGGCGTCCATATAGATAGGTGCTGCGGTGTACTCGCTGATTTGCGCTCCCGTGGCCTTGCAGGCGGCTTCGAGACCTCGCTCCGCATTGTCCATGATAAGTTCTTCGCCAAAGGCGTTGATGAAGTATTTGGTGCGCCCGGTAATGATGAACTTGTAGGGATTGGTGGACGTGAACTGCACCGTGTCGCCTATCTGGTAACGCCACAATCCGCAGGAGGTGCTGATAAGCAGGGCGTAGTTCTTGCCCACCTCGACGCCTTCGAGCGGCACGATGTCCGGATGCTCGCTGCCGAACTCGTCCATCGGCAGGAACTCGTAGAAGACCCCGTAGTCCAGCATCAGCAGCATGGCCGGGTCGGCCGGGTCGTCCTGAATACCGAAGAATCCTTCCGACGCGTTGTAGGTCTCCATATAGTGCATGCCGGGCTTCGTGATGAGCTGCTCGTACTGCTTGCGGTAGGGCGTGAAGGCGATTCCCCCGTGGAAGAAAACTTCCAGATTGGGCCACACTTCCTCTATGTGCTGCTTGCCGGAAAGCTCCAGCACGCGGACGAGGACAGACATCATCCACGACGGGACGCCCGACAGGTTGGTTACGTTCTTCGTCATGGTCTCACGGGCTATGCGGTCGCGCTTCACCTCGAAGTCGCTCAGCAGTGCCACGTCCTTTCCCGGGACGCGCTTGAGGTTTGCCAGCGGATTGATGTTCTCGATGAGTATGGCACTCAGGTCGCCCACGAGCGAGTTCGGGAGGTTGTAGTTCGGAGCATGGCTGCCGCCGAGTATGAGGCTCTTTCCGTCGAACAGGCGGCTGCCGGGGTTGTTGCCGAGATACAGGGCCACCACGTCCTTTCCGCCTTGGTAGTGTATATTCTGCAAGCCCTCGTTGGATACGGGTATGAACTTGCTCTTGTCGTTGGTCGTTCCCGACGACTTCGCGTACCACTTCACCTGTCCCGGCCAGAGGACATTGCCCTCGCCGTGGCGCATGCGGTCGATGTCGCCTTTCAGCTCCTCGTATGTGTTGACGGGAATGTTCTGTACAAATTCGTCATACGAATGGATGGTGGAGAACAAGTGGTGTCGCCCGTATTCCGTATCTCTTGCACGCTCAATGAGATAGCGCAGTATCTCATGCTGAATTTCGGCTCCTTCTGTCTGGTATCTGCCCAGTTCTCGCTGTCGGGGTTGGAAATACAGCTTGTTGACTATGCCTGTAAGATTCATCTGACTTTCTATTATATTAAGGTGCAAAAGTAGTGCAAAAAAGCCGAAACAGCCTTGTTTTCTATAAATTTAACACTCGTCCGTCAGGCAGGAAAAACCTGTCGGCTTCGGCAAACACCTGTCCGTTAGGATGAAACGCAGCGTAAGCCCGATGCGACAGCTTCTTGGCGGACGGTGGGGAAAAGGTCTCTGACAGATTCTCCCGGTGTCCTGATGGTTGGAGACGGGAGGGGCGGAAGGATGAATTTCACCCTGCCGCTTCGCGACAAGATGGCCTTCGCTCCTCCGGCAAGGCTTTCCCGTCTGACGAAAGCGGCACTTTGACCATGCGAAACGGGCTTGTTCGCGGGGCGAAAGCGGCACTTTCGTTGCCCCGTCTCTATTCTCCTGATTATCAGTTGTTTGAGAATGGTTTCCTCCTTGTGGTATTCAGCGGCAGGAATGTTCCGTTTCCGCAGTGGGAATATGGCGGAACGTGCATGTCGGAACCATGCTTCAGAGCTATGGTTTCGGGGCAGGCGGAGCGTTGTCTCCGGTCAGCGTTGTGCCCTTCTGAGCTGTGCCGTCGGACGGGGGCGGTACTTCCGCCCTTCCGCTGTTCTGTGGCCGTTCCTTGCGTCTCCGTAAATGATTGTGTGCCATTTTGTTGTCCGATAACCCCGAAATAAGCCGTCGGGAGTTAGAAAATCCCCTATATCTTCATAAAAAAAGCATAAAAGAATAACAATGTATCATTATTTTATGTACCTTTGTGCCATTATCAATTAATAAATTTTTTAACCTGAAAAGAAAATGAGACTGAAACAACTACTTTTAGTAGCTTTTTTCTTTGTTGCAGGAATTGCATCGGCTCAACAACTGGGGCCTATTCCCGTCAACAAGAACGTTCGTCAGGGAAAGCTCAGCAATGGTCTGACCTATTACCTGCTGCACAACGAATGGCCGGAAAACGTTGTAAACTTCTACATTGCACAGCGTGTCGGCTCCATTCAGGAGAATGATGACCAGCGCGGTCTGGCCCATTTCCTTGAGCACATGGCGTTCAACGGATCGGAGCACTTCCCCGATTCCACCCTGTTGGAGTTCACCCGTTCCATCGGTGTTGAGTTCGGAAGCAATCTGAATGCCTTTACTTCCATCGACCGCACGGTTTACCGCATCAGCGACGTGCCCACAACCCGTCAGTCGGCACTTGACTCCTGTCTGCTCATTCTGAAGGACTGGTCGAACGGCCTGACCCTTGAAGACAAGGAAATCGATAAGGAGCGCGGTGTGATTCATCAGGAATGGCAGATGGGACAGAGTCCTGTCATGCGCATTTACGACCGTGTTCTGCCGAAGTTCTATCCCGGATCGAAGTACGGCGAGCGTCTGCCTATCGGCCTGATGAGCATTGTAGACAACTTCAAGTATCAGGTTCTGCGCGACTATTATAAGAAATGGTATCGCCCGGACAACCAGTGCATCATCATCGTTGGCGACATTGACGTAGACCATTTTGAAAGTGAGATTAAGAGATTGTGGAACGGTGTAACTGTCCCTGCAAATGCCGCACAGGTCGTTGCCGAGCAGGTGCCCGACACGAAAGACCCTATCTACGTCGTAGACAAGGATAAGGAAATGCAGTACAGCTCCATCGGCATCGCCATGAAGCACGACGCGATACCTCACGAGGACAAGACCGACATCAGCTACCTGATTGACTCTTATGCCAAGCAGATGATTTCGATGATGCTCAACCAGCGTTACAGCGAGTTGGCACAGAAGGCCGACTGTCCCTTCACGCGTGCTTACGGCTACGACGGCAACTTTATCCTCTCCAATACCAAGGATGCCTTCCAGTTGGGTGGCAGTGCCAAGGAGGGCAAAGACCTTGAGGCATTTGCCGCTATCTACCGCGAGGCTCTGCGTGCCCGTCAGTATGGCTTCACCCCGGGCGAGTTCGAGCGCATGAAGGCCGAGTTCCTCTCCCAGTTGGAGTCGCAGTATACCAACCGCAACAAGATTCGCAACGCCCAGTATGGCGACGAGCTGACCGACTATTATCTTGACAACGAGCCTATTCCCGGAAAGGAAGAGGAGTATCAGATTATGAAGTCGCTCATTGAAATGCCGGCTCTTAACGTCGACGTTATTAATATGTACGCTAAGGAACTCATCTCCGACAAGGACAGCAACTTCGTTGCCTACATCTTCGCTCAGGAGAAGCCGGGCAAGGTTTATCCTACAGAGGCAAGCATGGCAAAGACCATCAACGCCGTGCGCGCGGAGAAGATAGAGCCTTATGTGGACAATGTGAAGAACGAACCGCTTCTTGATGAGACCAAGCTCCCGAAGGCCGGAAAGATTACCGGTGAGAAGGAGAACAAGCAGTTCGGCTATAAGGAACTCACCTTAAGCAATGGCGCACGTGTCATTCTCAAGAAGACCGACTTCAAGGACAACGAAGTTCAGTTCCAAGCTATGGCCAAGGGAGGCAGCGGCTCCTATGGAAAGGCAGACTACAGCAATCTCGCTCTCTTCGACGCTGTGATTGGTTCAAGTGGTCTGGGCAACTTCTCCAATCAGGAACTCACGAAGGCTCTCTATGGCAAACAGGCAGGCATAAACGTTGGTCTGGGCGGTTACTATCAGTATCTGAGCGGATATTGCGTACCGAAGGACATAGAGACGATGCTTCAGCTCGCCTATCTCAACTTCACAAGCGTAAGCAAGGACCAGGAGGCATACAATGCCTTGATGTCTCAACTGGAGTTGGCGTTGAAGAATAAGGACCTCTCTCCCGAGGCCGTATTCAGCGATTCGCTGACCAATACCATCTATGGCCACAACCCACGCCGCGCTCCGCTGACGGTGAACACGCTGAAGGGGCTCAACTACGACCGTATTCTCCAGATTTGGAAGGAGCGTTTCGCCAGTCCGGGCCAGTTCGTTTACTACTTCGTCGGCAACTTCGACGAGGCTGCACTCCGCCCATTGCTCGAGAAGTATATCGCCTGTCTGCCTTCCGGAAAGGCCGAGAACTGGGTAGAGACTCCGGGTCTTGCCAATGGCATCAACGTGAACAAGTTCACCCGCAAGAGCGAGACCCCGAAGGCAATTGCCTTTGAACTCTGGCACCAGCCAATGGCTTACAACGTAGAGAACAGCGTACTCGTTGACGCAGCATCGCAGGTTCTCTCCATGGTTTACCTGAAGGACATCCGCGAGGACAACGGTGCCGCCTACTCCGTAAGCGCATCGGGTGGCCTGTCTCGCCGTGGCGACAAGGCCGTGGCAGCCATTCAGGCTTATTGCCCGATGGACCCGAACAAGGCAGAACTTGCCCTGAAGCTCCTCGTAGAGGGTATGAAGAACAATACCGTCAAGGTAGACGCCGACAAGGTACAGAAGGTTAAGGACTTCATGCTGAAGCAGGCAGATCAGGACTTCAAGACCAACGGACACTGGATGAACGTCATTGACGAATACAACTGGACAGGCGTAGACCTCCACACTGGCTACAAGGCAGCCATAGAGTCTCTGACTCCGGCTAAGATTGCAGCCTTCCTGAAGGGTCTTGTTGCTGCCGGCAACCGCTCGGAAGTAGTGATGACTCCTGCCAAGTAGGACATTTCTTTTCCCTTGTGGGATAAAACCATCGAAGGCCTGTAGCTCAACGGAGCTGCAGGCCTTCTGCGTTCAGCTGTGGCCAAACTTACCTTTATGGTCCTGCTGGGGCAGGGAAAAGCTACGAGGATAAAACTTTTTCTGCTTGTCAGTGTAGTTATTCCGCTGCCAATGCGTCTAATAGACAAAATAATTTTTCAGCGAAGATGAAACCAAAACAAGACGAACAGACCTTTGCGAGGCTCGTCAGAGAGCATAAGAGCACGATATACACCGTCTGCTATATGTTCTCCAAGAACGAAGACGAGGTGAACGACCTCTTTCAGGAGGTGTTGGTGAACCTCTGGAAGGGCCTGCCGGGGTTCAAGGGCGACAGCGACGTGCGGACATGGATATACCGCGTCAGCCTGAACACCTGCATCTCGTGCGACCGCAAAAAGCGAAAGCGCAAGTCGGTACCGCTTTCCATCGACATCAATCCCTTCACCGACAGCGATGAGGACAGCCGGCAGGTGCAGCAGCTCAACCGGCGCATCAGCCAGCTCGGACCTTTCGACCGTGCCATCATCCTGCTGTGGCTCGAGAACATGAGCTACGAGGAGATAGGACAGGTAGTGGGAATCTCTACCAAAAACGTGTCCGTAAGGCTCTATAGAATCAAGGAGAAACTGAAAAACAGCCCGGCCCCCGACCCGGTTTCGGACAGGTAGGGGCGGCATGGCTTTCAGCCGGCAGAACCGGCAGTGCAGTATGCCGGATTATCCCGGGCTTACCCGGATTGTCAGACTAACACAAACAGGACTTTATCAAAGAAAAGAAATAATGAAAAAGCAGAATAACGAATTGGAGGAAATGCGCCAGCAGATGGCCATCCTCAAGGAAAAGCTAAACGCTCAGGAGCTTGTCAGCGACCGCCTGCTGCGCGAGTCGATGCTCGGCAAGATGTCGTTCATGAAGAAATATACGTGGGTTTCCTACTTCCTCTTGGCCTTCGTCTGTGTCGTCTACTACTGGATGTGCAGCGCGCTCCATCTCTCTTGGTGGCTCTACGCCTTTACCTTGGTTATCATGACGGCCGATGTTGCCTGCGACGCATACATCAACCGCTTCAGCAGGGAGCAGTTTATGACGGGCGACCTCTTGGAGACATCGCGCCGGATGGTCTGGATGAAGCAGATGCGCAAGCGCAGCCTGATGGTCAGCCTTCCGATGCTTGCCATCTGGATAGCATGGATGGGGGCAGAGCTATACGCAGGCTGAATGACAGTAGCGACGAATTTGTCAGGGTGATGTGCAGTGGTGCCATTATTGGAGGTATTATCGGAGGTGTCGGCGGCGGAATGGTCGGCCTATACATCTATTGGAAGATGCAGCGCATCAATACGGAAATCATCCGGCAAATAGAGGAGCTGACAGCTGAAGATGGCCAAGGGCAGGAATAGGAAAGCGCGCAACGGCATGGCCGGCGGAACGCTTCAGGCACTTGTTCCGGGCATCGTGGCGAGGATATATCCGGATGTTTATACCGTCGGTACAGCTTTGCCGGCAAGCGTTTGGATGACGGAAAACCAGCCGGTCCGGCATGGCTGCAAGACGGACAAGCCCGTTTCGTAAAACGAAAGTGGCACTTTGACCAAGTCAAAGTGCCACTTTCGCACCGTCAGGAAGCCATTTTCGTTTTGCCTTTGTATAGCCTTGACAGGCAGATAGTTGCAAGTCTGTTTCCCGGGTATGTGTTTTTGCTGTGTTCGCTTTTCTGTTTTCGTTTCGGAAAAGGCGTGTTCTTGCTAAGACAGACTGTGTTTTTCCCGTCCAGAACAACCTGCGTGCTCTTTACGCCCATAAGTCTGTCATCATCTTGCCGTGTCGTCCCAGCAACTTGCCACAGCGGTATTGCGGTGTTTCGTGCCCTGAATAGCCGATGCCGCGTGTGAGGTAGAAGATGCTGTCCCTGCGAATCAAGTCCAAGGCCGCCAGTGTGCTGTCGCTCATTTCGGGCTTGCCGGTAATGCGGCCGTGGCGGCAGGCCGTCAGGAAGAAGCCTGCTAAGAGGAGGCAGAGAGCCTTTGCTATGTTATTCATATTCCAAATCAATTGCGTGGACTCGCAGTTTTCGTGCCAACGCTTTCACTTCCCTGCGGTGCCGGACGAACGCCCCGTTGTCCGTGAGCGGGTAGATGGCTCGCTCGGGACTGCCCCATGAGTCGCCCCAAGGGTCGGCATTTTTCAGTCCGCTGCTGTAAACGACAATGGCATCCCACTGCTCGTAAACCTTGATGGAGTCGGCATTGGCCATCCGCAGCTTGCTCACGCGGTGTTCCAATAGTCCTTCTCGTTTATAGACGGCAATGACAGGAGGGTTGAAAAAGCCATCATATTGTTGCCGGACGAGATAGTCGCCGTCGTCGCAGAAGTAGGTCGGTGGAAGGAGTATGTCGCCGCCGATAGCCGTCAGGAGGATGCAGCCGCCCCATACAGCGAGGAAGAAGAAAGCCGAACAGACCCTTGCCATCACCCTCCACTCGCTATGGCGTGCCGAGACGAAGACTGCAACGGGCGACAGCAGCATGGCCCATACAGCCAAATAGCCCAGTCCCCAGCGTAGATGGTCTTCTTCGGGTATGGCAAAAAGCAGAAGGGCGCAGAGGGCTATGCTCGCTAAAAGCACTGACAGCGACACCTTGAACGGGTTTTCATAGCATGCCCGTATTGCCGTTTTTATATGTTCAATCAGCGTTTTCGGCATCTTTCTTCTCTAAAAACAAAACAGCAGGACTCCCATTGTGGGAATCCTGCCGCTATGATGCTTTGTTCCCTCTCTCCAAGGGAGGCACATTCTTACTTCTTCAAGCCCTTGACCAGTTCCTGAGTATCGCGTGCAATGACAATCTCCTCGTCGGTCGGGACGAGCACGACCTTCACCTTCGAGTCGTCGGCAGAGATGACTTTCTCCTCGCCGCGGCAGTGGTTGCGCTCTGCATCCATCTTGATGCCGAGGTATTCCATGTCCGAGCAGGAGTCCATACGTACACCCTCTTGGTTCTCGCCCACGCCGGCGGTGAAGACAATGATGTCCACTCCGTTCATGGCTGCAGCGTAAGCACCGATGTATTTCTTTATTCTGTAGTTGTACATCTCCAGTGCCAGATGGGCCTGTGCGTTGCCCTCGTTGTCTGCATTCTCTATTTCGCGCATGTCGGAGCTGATGCCCGTGATGCCGAGCACGCCGCTCTCCTTGTTCAGGAAGTCTGCCATCTCCTGCGGTTTCTTGCCGAGTTTCTCCATCAGATAGGTAACTGCGGACGGGTCAATGTCGCCGGAGCGGGACCCCATCATCAGTCCGGCGAGCGGAGTGAGGCCCATCGACGTATCGACAACCTTGCCATACTTCACCGCTGCTACCGATGCACCGTTGCCAATGTGGCAGGTAATGATCTTCTGTGTCTTGATGTCGACGCCCAGCATGTCGCAAACGCGCTGCGAAACGTAGCGGTGGCTCGTTCCGTGGAAGCCGTAGCGGCGGACGTGGTACTTCTTGTAGAGTTCGTAGGGAACTGCGTACAGATAGGCGTAGGGGGGCATTGTGCTGTGGAAAGCATTGTCGAAGACCGTTACCTGCGGTGTGTCCGGCATCAGTTCGTCCACGGCGCGAAGTCCGCGGAGGTGTCCTGCGTTGTGGACAGGGGCGAGGTCGATGAGGCTTTCGATACCTTTCTCCACCTCTTCGGTTACTATGCAGCTCTTCTCGAAGAGGTCTCCGCCCTGCACGATGCGGTGTCCGACGGCGTCAATCTCGTCAAGGCTCTTCAGCGCACCTATTTCCGGGTCGAGCAACACCTTGAATACGAGTGCCACACCTTCCTTGTGGGTGGGCAGTTCTGCCATAATCTGTCGCTTCTCTCCGTTGTTCAGCTTCACCTTGATGAAAGCCTCGTCAAGTCCGATGCGCTCTACGCCACCCTGAGCCAGTACCGACTCGTCTGCCATATCGTACAATTTGTACTTGATGGAACTGCTGCCGCAGTTCAATACCAAAATCTTCATATTGTTTTGTTTGGGAGTTGAAGGAGTAAAGGGAGTTCAGGAAGTCAGGGGCAACAGCTCTGTCGCTTGTCTTTCCATCCTTGGTCATTCTCCCGTCGCCTCCAGTCTCTGTTATTGTTTTATTGGAATGGATGTATCAGCAGCTTTCCCCCTTGTGTCTTTTACGCTCCCCTCTGTCGGGGAAGGGGGCGGGGGAGAGGCCGTTTTTAATTATTCTTTGCGTCCTGTGCCTGACATGCCGTGATGGCTACCATATAATAGATGTCGTCTACGGAGCAGCCGCGCGACAAATCGTTTACAGGGCGTGCGATGCCTTGGAGAATCGGGCCGATGGCCGTTGCGCCGCCGAGACGCTGAACGAGCTTGTAGCCGATGTTGCCTACCTCCAGATTGGGGACGATGAGGACGTTTGCCTTGCCGGCAATGCCGGATTCGGGAGCTTTCTTTGCGGCCACGGCAGGGTCGAGTGCGGCATCTGCCTGCAACTCTCCGTCCACCTTAAGGTCTGGGTACTTCTCCTTGGCTATCTTGGTAGCCTCAACCACCTTGTCTATGATATAGACGCTCTTGCCCGTCTCCTTGTCCTTGGCATCCTTGGCAGACCCCTTGGTAGAGAAGCTCAGCATTGCCACGTGGGGATTTTGGAATCCTGCCACGCTGCGCGCGGTGGCGGCGGTGGTGTAGGCAATCTGTGCGAGCTGGTCGGCGGTTGGATTCGGGGTAACCGCCACGTCGCCCATGACGACGATGCCGTTCTCGCCGTACTGCTGTTCGTGTGTCAGGACGAGCATCGCACCGCTCACGCAGGTAACGCCCGGGGCACACTTGATGATTTGCAGAGCCGGACGCAGCGTGTCGCCCGTGGTGGAAAGCGCACCGGAAATCTGTCCGTCGGCCCCCTCGCTCTTGATAATCATGCAGCCGAGGTAGAGGTTATTCTTCGTAACGAGCTCCCGCGCCTGTTCCAGAGTCATGCCCTTCTTCTGCCGGAGTTCCGCGAGCTTGGCGGCATACTCCTCGCTCCGCGGGTTGTTGGCGGGGTCTATGATGGTAGCCTTGCCGATATGGTTCAGCCCCCATTCCTTGGCGAGTCTGTTAATGTTTTCAGGATTGCCTATCAAAATAAGTTCTGCAATGTCGTCGGCTAATACTTTGTCAGCGGCTTTCAGAGTGCGCTCCTCTTCGGCTTCGGGGAGTACGATACGTTGTTTGTCAGCTTTGGCACGTGCAACAATCTGCTCTAATAAATCCATAGTCTTATTTGAATGTTTATATTTGTGTTTCGTACATGCGTTGCAAAGATAGTAAAAACCCACTAAATTGCCAAATCTACATTGCATTTTTCGTCTTTTTGCGGTACGATTTGGCCGATACGGAAAAACTATTTACTTTTGCAACATTGTTGAATGGCCGGGACGGCTGAACGATTCCGCGGTGAAGGATTCGCCCTGCGGACAGATTCGCCACCGTCGGAGGAGCGGCCGGCAGTCGACACCGAAGAGCTGAAACAGCGGCCAAGCCCGGACGGAGATACGAAAGCGGCACTTTCGCATGGTCAAAGTGGCACTTTCACCATGTCAAAGCGGCACTTTCGCAAGATGGAAGGTAAACCATTGTCTGTCAAAGTCTTACAGATGGCAGTGCCGCGCCCCTGTTCCCGGCCTTTCAGTACGCTCAAATCAGTTTGTCAATCCAACACGAAAATGATAAAATTCCACGACGTCAAGACCACCGACCGCGAACTCATACAGAGCTATACCCTCTGCGGCGACCGTCAGAACTGCGACCTCAGCATTGCCAACATCATCTCTTGGCGATTCCTATACAATACTCAGATTGCCGAAGTAGACGGCTTTCTCGTCTTCCGTTTCTACATGGGGCACCACCTTGCCTACATGGCCCCCGTATGGAAGTGCCGTTGGGACGAGTCGATGCGCGAGTCGTTTGCAGCCATTGTCCGCCAGATGAGAGACGACGCCATAGCTCTTGGGCACCCCTTCCTGATGCTTGGCGTATGCAGCAACATGGTGGAGATACTCGAAACCACCTTTCCCGGCACCTTCGACATAAGGCCCGACCGCGACCATTTCGACTATATCTACACGCGGGAGAAGCTCGCCACGCTGTCGGGCAAGAAGCTGCAGGGGAAGCGCAACCACTGCAACAAGTTCCGGAAGCTCTATCCCGACTATGAGTACAAGCCGCTGACGAAGGACATGATACCCGAATGTCTTGCCGTAGAAGCCAATTGGCGCAAAGCCTCGAAGGACGACACGGAGAGTGCCGAGGACCTTTCGGAAGAGCTGCGCTCCATGACCCGTATCTTCGATATGTGGGACGAGATAGGCACGATAGGCGGTACGATATGGGTCGGCGGCAAGATAGTCGCCTTCACCTTCGGATGTCCGATTACCAATACCGTCTTCGACGTCTGCGTAGAAAAGGCAGATACCGGCTACGAAGGGGCGTTCTCCATCATCAATCAGGAGTTTGCGCGCCATCTGCCCGAACAGTATGAGTATATGAACAGGGAGGAAGACCTCGGCATAGAAGGCCTGCGCTATGCGAAATTGTCGTACAGGCCCGACATTCTTTTGGAGAAAAACGTAGTCATGGAGAGGTATCCGCTTGCGCAATTCGAGAACCAAGACCGCATCAGGCAGGAGACGCGCGACCTCTGGCGCGACACTTTCCACGACCCGGAGGAGTTCATCGACCTCTACTTCTCGCGTGTGTTCCGTCCCGAATGGAACGTCGTCTGCCAGTTCGGCCGCCACACCGTGGCCGCCCTCCAGACCATTCCGCATCAGCTGAAGTACTACGACGCGCAGGCACTGACCGCCTACATCAGCGGAGTAAGCGTCCGCGAGGAATACCGCAAGCAGGAGATAGGCAGCAATCTCATGTCGCAGGCGCACTTCCGGCTTTACCATAAGGAGGCGGTCTTCGCCGTCCTGATACCTGCCGAAGAATGGCTCTGCGACTGGTACGGCCGCTGCGGCTACGTGCGCCGTATCACCTGCGTGGCTCCGCCTGCCGGCGTGGACGACTGGGACTTCTCCGCCTACGACCAGTGGCAGCAGTCGCGTCCCGCCATCCTGCTGCACAGCGAGGGCGGATTCGAGGTCATCAAGGAAGACTTCCGCATTGCCCGTTCGCTCAATCCGGCCGTGCAGCGGCCCACCGAAGCCGTCCCGGGCATGATACGCGTAGTCAATGCCGGGAAGGCTCTGCAACTCTATGCCTCCCGGATCCCGCGCTGACGGAGAACCTGCGTGTCTACAACGACTCGGACATCCCGATGAACAACATCTATTTCCATATAGAGGACGGACACGTCAGCCACACCAACCATCCGCTTCCGCATACCCGGACGCTGACCATCAACGAACTGGCCGACTACATCTTCGCAGATGACAGCCTCGAAATGACCCTGATGCTCAATTAGAACAGGGAAGGTTTCCTGCCGGCTCTGTGTTTCTGCATGGTATGAACTGCTGGCTGATAACCCGGCGGAAGTACATTCTTTGTCGCAAAGTTGCTCAGTTGAGGGCAAATTGCTATATTTGCAGGTGGAAGCCGGGGCGGTTTTCGTCCGTCTTTTGGCTTATACCTTTATGAGAACTAATCGATAATGGAAAAGATACAAGCTGTTATAAATGCAGATGGCAGCTATACTTGCGAGGTCAACATAAGCATGGAGGAATGGAAGGCTGTTCTTTCCGCTACCCAAATTACTCCGAAAGCAAAGGAGGCTTTGTTGGCTTTCTATGCCATGCCCGACTATAAGGCATCGTGCATGGAAGTTAGTCGGGCGGTTTATGGAGACGATAAGCACTATCGGAACATCAATGCAGCGGTAGTGCAGTTCGGCCGTGCCGCACGGTCTATCCTCAATCGGATTGAGATTGTAGGCGAAGGGGCTGCGTGGCTTTTCCCGATGGATGGGGGAAAAAGGTCGATAATCTGTTTGTATGGCAGATGCGGCCGGAGCTTGCGGCTGCTGTCAAAGCCTCGCTCGTGTCGAACAAGACAGCCTTGGCGTCTGCCCTGAATGGCTATAAGGCTTACTTCCCGTCTCATTGGGAACTTGAACGATACAAGTGGGAGGCTGTCAGGAACTTTCAAGAGGAGTGGAATATTGATGCAGCTGACTTCTCGGCAATGTTGGAAAAGGCATTTTCAAAGGTGAAAAACCTGCTTAATGCGGCACGTTTCTATCCTTTGGGGACGATAAAAGCTTTTGCTAAAGTGGCTCCCGAGGATGTTCGGGCGATGTTCCGACGGCTTTACGATGAAGAGAAGAGCCTCTTTGAAAGGATAGGCATCTTTCAGAGTGAAGCGGAAAGGCTGCGGTCGACATACAATGATGGCACGTGGAAAAGCCATTACCAGAACAATAACAGCATCAGTGTGTATCTGTGGCTTCGCTATCCCGACAAATACTACATCTATAAGAGTACGGAATACAAGAAGGTTGCATCACTTCTAAGCAACGTATATAAGCCAAAACGGTCGTCATCTCCCTTGCAGGTGGTGTTAGGCTGCCTGTTTTACGATGCCGTCTGCGAGGAATTGCAGAAAGATGCGGAGCTTTTGGCTCTCGTAAAGGCGACAATTGATGGAGAATCACTGCCACTTTATGCCGATCCTGAGCTGAGAACGCTCACTGTAGACTTCGGTTTCTATATCAGCAGATATTATGATGACGACACGAAACAACAATCCATAACCAACGAAACGACAAAGACCATGGATAGAATAGACAAATATATTGACCTCCTCAAGGCCAACCACAACCTTATCTTTACCGGTGCGCCCGGCACAGGAAAGACTTTCACGGCCAAGGAAATGGCAAATCGGATGGGCGGAGTGTGCAAACAGGTGCAGTTTCACCCCTCGTATGACTATACAGATTTCGTGGAAGACTGCGTCCTACGACTTTTGGGCAGTCCAATGGAGCTGTTGCTTTCGCCGGGAAGATGGAATCTTTAAGGAGTTTTGCAAGAAGGCCCTTCTGAACTCAGAGATACAAGATAGTGGAGACATCTTTTCCGAACTGAATGATAGCCCGAAAATTTGGAAGGTTTCGCTTGAAGGGACAGGAGATAATCCCACACGTACAGATTGTTTGGACAATGGACATATCCGTATAGGATGGGGGCAGTACGGCGATGTGGAAGACTTCAATGACTATGAAGACTACTCGGATGGAGGGAAAGCGATTCTTAAAGCGTTCCAGACAGGCATGCAGATTGGCGACCTTGTCGTTTCCTGCTACTCAGCCAAGGAGACCGATGCGATTGGGATTATCACTGGCGATTACGAATATCGTAAAGAAGGTGGAGCATACCCTCGATACCGTACTGTAAAATGGTTGGTAAAGAACATCAGGTACGATATAAGAGAGCTGAATGACAATCGGATGTTGACACTCTCAACAGTGTATAGGCTTTATTGGAACATACAGGATGTTATTAAAGTTGTACGTTCTTTACTTCCAGCTCCGACTACTTTGGCCCATAACCAACCCAAACCCTACGTCTTTATCATTGACGAAATCAACCGCGGAGAGATTTCCAAGATATTCGGAGAACTCTTTTTCTCTATCGAACCCAGCTATCGCGGCGAGAAGGAACGGGTACAGACGCAGTACCAAAGCCTGATAGAGGAGGGTGATGTCTTCAAGGATGGCTTCTTCATTCCCGAGAATGTGTATATCATAGGTACGATGAACAACATAGACCGAAGCGTAGAAAGCATGGACTTTGCCATGCGCCGACGCTTTGTCTGGCAGGAAATCACAGCAGCGGAGAGTGCCGACAATATGGGCATCTCGGGCGAAAACCGCGAGCGGATGGACCGGCTGAACAAGGCGATAGCCGATACTGACGGACTTGGAAAGGACTATCAGATAGGTGGGGCGCAGTTCCTGAAAGTGGAAGAGGGGAGGATGACGCACGAGGAACTGTGGAGACTGAACCTCCAAAGTCTGATGAAGGAGTATCTGCGTGGGTTGCCCAATGCCGGGGAAAACTTCCGGCAATTGGAGAAAGTCTATATGGGAAAGGACGAAAGCGAGGCGGATGATGTCGAGACTGACCACGACTGACAACAATCAAGGAAAGCTGCCGATAGGCGATGAGGCTGACCTCCGAAACCTGAAACGCTTTGCCGGCAGGACGATAGGGAAACTCACTGGCGACGAGTTTCCTCATCTGCTTGTGTTTCCGCGCGACCTTGCCGGGGGCGATGACCGTATTGGGCAGGACTGCATCTATACATTGGGCGGCAAAGCGCAGGCAGTTCGTCTGATTACGGGGAACATTGTAGGCTTCGTAGGAGTCAATGACACGCAGCTGACTATCCGCTCCCGTTTCGGGAATCCAGAACAGGAAGACTTCTTTCTCCATTATATGCTGGGAAAAGTCTTTTCTGTCAATCTCTTTGATTTGAAGCATACGACCAGCCGGCAGTCTTCTTTCGACTTCCTGCTCTATCTTTTTCCACGTCTTTTACAGCAGGCTTTGCGTTTGGGACTCTACAAGGAGTATCGGACAAAGCAGCATAACGATGCAGGCGTGAAGGGCGTTATAGACCTTAGAAGACACATTCAGAAGAACATTCCCTTTGCCGGTCGCGTTGCCTATAACGCCAAGGAGCTTAGTTACGACAACCGTATCACGCAGCTGTTGCGCCATACGATAGAGCTGCTGCGACGCCATCAGGTGGGCAACCGGCTGCTCCGCGTATCGTCAGAGATGGAACATGCGGTGGAAATGGTCGTGACGGCTACGCCTACTTACCATGCAAGAGAGGTGCAACGAGTGGTTTCCGACAACGTGCTGCATCCTTTCCGGCATCCTTGCTTCGTTTCCTATCAGCCGTTGCAGCGGCTTTGTATTCAGATTTTGCAGCACGAGAAACTCAAATATGGTCAGGAGCACGATAAAATCTATGGTATCCTCTTCGATGCAGCGTGGCTTTGGGAAGAGTATCTCAATACGCTGCTGCACCCGTTAGGCTTCCGCCATCCAAAGAACAGGACAGGCAGGGGAGGCATAACCCTCTTTGAGAATCCGACAGTCACGGACGATGAAATCGTGGAATCCCGTTCCCGTTATCGTCGTTATCCCGATTTTCTGCGTCCGGGCTACGTGTTTGACGCCAAGTACAAGCATCTTGAAAGTGGCCGGATAGCCCGGGACGATATGCACCAAATCATTTCCTATATGTATGTAGAGCAGGCTTTCCGGGGTGGTTTTGTCTATCCGCATCCGCAAGCGACCTTTTCCGTCCGTCTTGGCAGGCTTCGTGGCTATGGCGGAGTGGTGGATAACATCGGCTTGCATATTCCTCCTGTCGGTAGATACGTTGATTTTGTCCGGGCAATGGAGGTGGAGGAAAAGCGTTTAACCGCATTGTTTGATTAGCGTATATTGTTTTTTCTCTCTGCGTCCCCATTCCTCCGGCGAATCATTTTTCTCCCTTCCGTTTCCCGGAAATATCCGATTAAAGTAATAACCTTGCACACATGACGGCATTTCATCCCTTTTCCGACCTCTCCGTTGCTCCTTCCGAACTGGAGGAGTTGCGGCCGAGACTGTTCAACAATCCCTTCTGCTACGAGCCAGACGGGCTGTGCCGATTGGCTGCCCGGCAGCTTCAGGCTACGTTGCCGGCAACCTCGGAAGGCAAGATGTACGGGGTGATGGTCGTGGAGGCCGATGGCGTGCTCGGATACTTGCAGGCCTATTCGGGGCAGATGGATGTTCCGTCCGACGATTTCGTTCCTCCTGTCTTCGACTACCTTGCGCCCGGCGGCCATTTCAAGACGCACGAGGCCGAGATAAGCCTTGTCAACGAACGGATAGCGGCACTTTCGCACTCCGAGCGTTGCCAGTCGGCCCGTCGTCGGCTTGCCTCCGTCCGCAGGGAAGCCGAGGTGGAAATAGAAAAGAAGCGGAGCATTGTTGCGGCTGCCAAGCTGCTGCGCGACCAGCGGCGCAGGGAGGCGTTCCTCTCCGAGGCGGAAAAAGAGGAGCTGACGCGCCAGAGCCAGTTTCTGAAGGCGGAGCTGCACCGCACGAAAACCGCCTTCGCCCGACAGATTCGGGATGCCGAGGAAGCCGTGGAGGCTGTCGAGGCCGAGATAACGGCGCTGAAGCTGCTGCGCAAGCGGAAGTCGGACAGCCTGCAACGCTGGCTCTTTGCGCAGTTTGTCCTTCTCAACGCCCGTGGAGAGCAGAAAAGCCTGCTCGATATATTCCGCGGATATTATCTCCGCAACAGTCCTGCCCGGCAGCGTGCGGCAGCGGTTTCGGCATTGCGGCCTGAAATCTTTGCCAGCCAGTCTCCCGACAGCCTTCTCCCTCCCTCGGGGGCAGGCGAATGTTGCGAGCCTAAGCTCCTGCAATACGCCTTTTCCCACGGTTTCCGTCCTGTCTCGATGGCCATGTTCTGGTGGGGCAGACCCCCGAAGACGGAAATCCGGCAGCACGGCCAGTTCTATCCGGCCTGCAACGGGAAGTGCAAGCCCATTCTCGAATGGATGCTGCAAGGGGTGGACTGGGCCGGGGAGGAAGCCGGGGAGAGCAGTTGCCGTCAACTGGAAATACTCTACGAGGACGACTATCTCGCTGTGGTCAACAAGCCGTCGGGCATGTTGAGTGTCCCGGGACGCAGCCGCCGCGAGTCGGTCTATACCATCATGCAGGAGCGTTGGCCCGATGCCGGCGGCCCGATTATCGTTCACCGGCTCGACATGGCGACGAGCGGACTGCTCGTTGTGGCACGGACGAAGTCGGTTCACCGGCAGTTGCAGGCACAGTTCAGGGCACGCACCGTCCGCAAACGCTATACCGCCCTCCTGCCCGTATCGCTCCTCGGCAGCCGGATACCCTCCTCGGGAACCATTTCCCTGCCCTTGCGCCCCGACCCGGCCGACCGTCCCCGTCAGGTGGTAGACCCCGAACGGGGCAAGCCTGCCATCACACATTATACAATCAAGGGGCGTGTTCCCCTCCCTGACCCACGCGTCCCGGAAGCCGTGTGCGTGGAACTCCGTCCGCTGACGGGACGCACCCATCAGCTGCGCGTCCATTGTGCGCATCCCGACGGCCTGTCTGCGCCCATCTTGGGCGATACCCTTTACGGGACGCGTGCCGCCCGTCTGTATCTCCATGCCGGGTATCTGGAGTTTGTGCATCCCGTCAGCGGCAAGACCATGCGGATGTCCTCGCCTGCCGATACCGAATTTTTCTCCGAGCCGTCTAATCCCATTGCATGATTTTTTCCGGAAGACTGACGTCCTGTTTCTTCCGTTGTCAACAGACAGACTTTCCTGCATGAACTGATGATTTCCGCCCCTTGGCGGCAACAGGCTGTTGGGGCGAAAAGTCCGCATCGGGACAGCCGTAAAACGAAAGTACCGTTTCCGTTCAGCGAAAGTGCCGTTTTCACCATGCGAAAACGGCACTTTGACCATGCGAAAGCGGCACTTTCGCCTTGCCGCCATTCCGGGCTGGGTTTCCGGGGCCGGGCATGGAGGAATCCCGGCAGGCAGAACCGCCCTGCGTGGGATGCCGTGCCCGCCTGCCGGCATCGCCGTGAGGGCATGGCGGATGCCGGGTTTTCGTTGTGGGCTTTGCCCTTGTCGGTCAAGCATGTCTGTCGATTTTGATAAGATATTGTGAAATAATCGGTCTGACGGTGCGGCTGTCCGTTTCCGTGAAAGGCAGGCAGATGCCGTCCGATAGTTTCTTGCTCGCCTTTTCGTCCCATTTCTTTTGTCGTTTCTGTTATTTGCAGTAACTTTGCAGCACATAAATAACAATCAAGCAGTATGGAAGAAAAGAAATTCAAGCGCACCACCGTAACGGCGGCCCTGCCCTATGCCAACGGCGGTGTGCATATAGGTCATCTTGCCGGAGTGTATGTTCCGGCCGACATCTACGTTCGCTACCTCCGGCTGAAGAAGCGCGAGGTAGTGTTCATCGGCGGCAGCGACGAGCACGGAGTGCCCATTACCCTCCGCGCCAAGAAGGAAGGCATCACGCCGCAGGACGTCTGCGACCGCTACCACAAGATGATTAAGGACTCCTTTGAGGAGTTCGGCATCTCGTTCGACGTGTATAGCCGCACGACGAGCGAGACGCACCACAAGTTTGCCTCCGACTTCTTCCGCAAGCTGTACGACGACGGAAAGCTGACCGAGCAGGTGTCGGAGCAGTATTACGACGAGGAGGCGCACCAGTTTCTTGCCGACCGCTACATCATGGGCGAGTGCCCCCACTGCGGCAACCCCAATGCCTACGGCGACCAGTGCGAGAAGTGCGGCAGCGACCTTTCGCCCATGGAGCTGAAGAATCCCCACTCTACGATTTCGGGTTCACAGCCCGTCATGAAGCAGACCAAGAACTGGTACCTGCCCCTGAACGAGTATCAGGAGTGGCTCAAACAGTGGATTCTCGACGGGCATAAGGAGTGGCGGTCCAACGTCTACGGTCAGTGCAAGAGCTGGCTCGACATGGATTTGCAGCCGCGCGCGATGACCCGCGACCTCGACTGGGGTATTCCCGTACCCGTAAAGGATGCGGAAGGCAAGGTACTTTACGTCTGGTTCGATGCGCCGATTGGCTATATTTCCAACACCAAGGAGATGTGCGAACGCGATCCGGAACGCTTCGGAAACTGGGAGAAGTGGTGGAAAGACCCGGAGACGCGTCTGGTTCACTTCATCGGAAAGGACAATATCGTCTTCCACTGCCTTATCTTCCCCACCATGCTCAAGCCTACGGCGACTATATTCTGCCCGACAACGTGCCGGCAAACGAGTTCCTCAACCTTGAGGACGACAAGATTTCGACGAGCAAGAACTGGGCGGTCTGGCTGCACGAGTACCTGCGCGATTTCGAAGGCAAGCAGGATGTGCTGCGCTATGTGCTCACGGCCAACGCCCCGGAGACCAAGGACAACAACTTCACGTGGAAAGACTTTCAGGAGCGCAACAACTCCGAGCTGGTGGCAATATACGGAAACTTCGTCAACCGCGCGCTGCAACTGACCAAGAAGTATTGGGACGGCGTGGTGCCGGCATGCGGGGAGCTGCAGGAGACCGACCGTCAGGCCATTCAGGAATTCAAGGATGTGAAGACAAAGGTAGAGGCATATCTCGATGCCTTCAAGTTCCGCGAGGCACAGAAGGAGGCCATGAACCTCGCCCGAATCGGAAACAAGTACATCACCGAGTGCGAGCCGTGGAAGGTATGGAAGACCGACCCGAAGCGCGTGGAGACCATTCTCTACATCTCGCTCCAGCTCGTTGCCAACCTCAGTATCGCTTTTGAGCCGTTCCTTCCGTTCAGCAGCAGGAAGCTGCGCGAGCTGATTAACATGACGGACTACGACTGGAGCGAGCTCGGAAGCACCGACCTGCTCGCTGCCGGAAAGCAGCTTGCCGAGCCGGAACTGCTCTTTGAGAAGATTGAGGACGGGGCTATCGAGGCCCAGCTGCAGAAGCTCGCCGACACAAAGAAGGAGAATGAGGCTTCCGGCTACAAGGCTGAACCCGTCAAGGCGGAGATTCCGTTCGACGACTTCGAGAAGCTCGACATACGGGTGGGCCATATTGTCAGGTGCGAGAAGGTGAAGAAGAGCAAGAAGCTCCTTCAGTTCACCATCGACGACGGTTCGGGCAAGGAGCGCACCATCCTCAGCGGAATAGCCGCCTACTACGAGCCGGAACAGCTGACGGGCAAGGATGTCCTTTTCGTAGCGAACTTTGCGCCCCGCAAGATGATGGGCATTGAGAGTCAGGGAATGATTCTCTCTGCTGTCAATTTCGACGGTTCGCTCTCCGTAACAACTACCTTGGGCGAGGTAAAGCCGGGAAGTCAGGTGGGATAATACCCGTCTCAAGCATCGCATCCAGCCGTCCGCAACCATCCTGTCCCTTAAAGAGGAGGGTCTGAATAGTGGGTATGGGGACGGAGAAGATATAAAAAGAAAAGGCAACCAGCACATTCCAAGGAATAGACTGGTTGCTTTTTTCGTCACGGATGCTTGCCAGAGTCCGTGGAAATAGGTATCTTTGCCGTTGCAAGAATATCTTTATCCTTGCAGCAAAGCAAAAAGACATGAAGGCAAATATTCTTATATGGATGTTCTTGTTCGTCTCCGTCAACAATTGCATGGCAGGCGACGGCTGTTCCGTTTCAGCTCCCGGCAGAGAAGACTCCGTAACCGTCAGCGGACGGGTAACCGACTTCAGCGGAAATCCTGTGGACAGTTGCTCGGTTGGATGGATGTCTCCGAGTTTCTCGGGCATCAAGGAGGTGCTGACCAATCAGGACGGCTACTATTCCGCAAGGATAAGGAAAGGAACCTATTATGCCATGACGGCCCTCTATATGCCGTCTTATCCACACGTGGAGAAGCCCTTCCCGGCCGACAAGCAGCGGTTGGAGTTCTGGGCATGGAACTTTGTTGCCGACCGCGACACGACGTTCAACATCCGCTATCACCGCATGGAGGTATATGGTATCAATGCCTTTAATGTGCAGGGTGCCACGCCGACGTTTGTCATCTACGTGCGCCCCATGTCGCTGACACGTAACATTGAGGTTGGGCCGGGGAAGAGCTTGCATGCTTCCGACACGGACAACAGCACGACAGAAGCCCTTGCCCCCGATGCCCAATTGCTGCAATGGGCACCGCCTGCCTCCGAACTGGAAACCAAGGTATGGATAGACGGTGAGCTGGTGAAAGTGCTCTTGAAGCAAGAAATCAAGGAGTATGTCAATGCAAACGAATATTGCAACGCCTATTTGCTGACGGTAAGCATGCCCCGGAAATGGTCTTCCACACCCTATACAACCTTCAATATCCACCTGAAAGACACACGGACGGGCGACGAAGGTGAAGGAGTGTACTATCTGGAACGCCAAAAGTATGTCGGCCGATAGGCACTACTGCGTTGCGGCATCGGCTGCCGCCCTATGCCGACAAGCCCAAACGGCAACCTGTACCATTCGGGAGGAAAACCGCCGGACAGCGTTCTGAAGCCGGCTTCTCCCCCTTATCATTCATTCTCTCATGCAACAAGACTCTCCCATACAGGCACTACAGCGGCAGCGGATGCTGCTCCAGATGGAATATTATGCCGAAAAAGAAACCTTTCGGAAGCAGACCGAGGCCATCGGCATGCGGAGAAAGGTGAAGCGGGGCGACGCATGGTTTCCGCTAAAGGTAGGAAAACGATTCTACAACGGGATGAATCAGCTCTGCGTGGAAGTTTTCCGAACCCGCGACCAAGACATAGAGCACAACTTTGAGTTCGGCCGTCCGCTTCTCTTCTTCAGGCAGGGAGAGGGCGACAAAGCCCCTCTCAGATACTATTCCTTCACTGCCACGGTATCATACGTCGACGGCGACCGCATGGTTGTGGCCGTTCCCGACTCCGCTCCGCTGCCGGAACTGCAAGGCGCGACCGACCCAGTGGGCTGCCAACTCTCTTTCGACGAGACAAGCTACCAGATGATGTTCGACGCGCTCGACCGCGCCATCAAGGCGAAGGGCACGCGGCTGGCTTATCTCCGCGACCTCTTCTATTCGCGGCAAAAGGCCGGCAGGTTTTCCTTCGCTCCCCTGCGCCTCCCGTGGCTGAATCCGACACAGGAAAAGGCGGTCAACGAGGTACTTTGGGCAAAGGACGTAGCCGTCGTACACGGCCCTCCCGGAACGGGAAAGACAACCACTCTCGTCGAGGCAATCAATGAGACGCTGATGCGCGAGAGCCAAGTCTTGGTCTGTGCACAAAGCAATATGGCCGTCGACTGGATTAGCGAGAAGCTCGTCGACCGCGGTATCAACGTGCTGCGCATAGGAAATCCGAGCCGTGTCAACGACAAGATGCTCGCCTTCACCTACGAGCGGAGGTTTGAATCCCACCCCGACTATCCGCAGCTATGGGCCATCCGTAAGGCCGTCCGGCAGCTGCGGAACGGCCGCAGGAACGGGTCGGAAAACTTCCATCAGAAGCTCGACCGGCTCAAGAGCCGCGCCACGGAACTGGAGATACGCATCAATGCCGAGCTGTTTGCCGAAGCGCGCGTCGTTGCCTCCACCCTTGTGGGGTCCAACAGCCGCGTGATGGAGGGGCAGAAGTTTGCCACCCTCTTCATCGACGAGGCGGCACAGGCTTTGGAAGCCGCCTGCTGGATTCCCATCCGCAGGGCGTCGCGCGTCGTTTTTGCCGGAGACCATTGCCAGCTTCCGCCTACGGTGAAGAGCTTTGCCGCCTTGCAGGCAGGATTGGGAAAAACGCTTATGGAGCGCATTGTGGCGAACAAGCCCGAGGTGGTTACGCTCCTGAAGGTGCAGTATCGGATGAATGAAGAAATCATGCGTTTCTCGTCAGACTGGTTCTACCGCGGCGAGGTGGAGAGTGCACCGCAAATCAGATACCGCGGCATACTCGACTACGACCACCCGATGGTCTGGATAGACACGTCGGACGAAGCCGCGGCAGCGCAGGGCATCGCCCGGAGCAGTACCGACACGCCGTCAGGGCACTCTCAGAACACCGTTGAGCAACCTGCCCTCCCGCCGGCCGGAGACGGAAACAAGCCGGGCGCGTCCTCCTTCCACGAGCAGTTTGTGGGCGAGAGCTTCGGGCGCATCAACAAGGGCGAGGCGGAGCTGACGCTGAAGACCCTCGAAGACTATCTGACGAAGATAGGCAGGCAGCGAGTCCTCGACGAGCAGATAGACATAGGCATTATTTCTCCCTACCGCGCACAGGTGCAATACCTCCGCGGTCTCATCAGGAAGCGTGAGTTCTTCAGGCCCTACCGCCGTCTTGTCAGCGTGAATACCGTCGACGGATTCCAAGGACAGGAGCGCGATGTCATTCTTATCTCCCTCGTGCGTGCCAACGAAGACGGGCAGATAGGCTTCCTCCGCGACCTCCGCCGCATGAATGTCGCCATCACGCGTGCCCGGATGAAGCTCATCATTCTGGGCAGTGCGGCCACGATGTCGCGCCATCCGTTCTACAAAAAGCTGTTTGAGTACATACAGGGAATATGCCGCGAGGCCGACTGACCGGCAGACAGGGAGAACCGTTCCGGCTTGTCCGCCTGACGAAAGCGGCACTTTGACCATGCGGACAAGCCCGTTTCGCACGGTCAAAGTGCCGCTTTCGCTGCGTCGTTCCTATCGTGTTGACAATCAGCTGTTTATGTTCGGCCGATTTTTCCTGTTCCTGCGGCTGCATTTCCTGCCGGTTCTGGAGGTCGGAGCGGTGCTGACAGAAAGGGCAGATTTCCCCCTCCCGGGCTGCAAGCGGCAGGCTGTGCATGCCCCTTGACAGCTTGCCGAAACAGCCTTACCTTGGGTGCGCCGCCCTAATTTTTATTAATGCAGCAATGAAAAACGGGGAGAATCCTTTGCATTGTGGAGGATTTGCACTAACTTTGCCGTTATGGAAAATACCCAACCAACAACAGGCATACGCCCGACAGACTATACGATGAACGTCCGTGGACGGTTATTCGACCTCAGCCGTCCCTGCGTGATGGGCATACTCAACGTTACGCCCGACTCTTTCTTTGCCGGCAGCAGAGTGCAGACGGCAGAGGCCATCCGTGCCAGAGCCAATCAGATTATGGCAGAAGGCGGCAGGATTATAGACGTAGGTGCCTGCTCCACGCGTCCGGGCGGCGATGTTGTGGACGAGGAGGAGGAGATGCGGCGGCTTGCCATGGCACTCCCCGTCATCAGGGAGGCGCAGCCCGATGCCGTTATCTCGGTAGACACCTTCCGCGCGTCGGTGGCCCGGAGAACGGTAGAGGAGTTCGGAGCCGACATCATCAACGACGTGGAGGAGGGGAGAGACCCCGCAATGTTCCGCACCGTGGCGGAACTGGGCGTGCCCTATATCCTTATGTCGACGGCAGCCACGCTGGAGGAGATGCTCGCAGGTTTTGCCCGTGAGGTTCAGCAGCTGCGGTCGCTCGGGCAGAAAGACATCATCCTCGACCCGGGCTTCGGCTTCGGCAAAGGCCCCGTAGACGGCAACTATTCCCTCCTTGGCGAGATGGAACGCCTGCACGTCATGGAGCTTCCGCTTCTGGTCGGCATCAGCCGCAAGAGAATGATACACCAGCTGCTCGGCATCACCCCGGAAGAGAGCCTGAACGGCACGACCGTGCTCAACACCATAGCCCTGCTGAAGGGTGCTGCCATCCTGCGCGTACACGATGTCCGTGCAGCGGCAGAGGCAGTGAGGATAGTCGGGAAGATGAGAGACAGCCGGAAGTAGTGTCCCAAGAGGAAGGAGAATAAAAAAGAACGGTTCCCATGTTTTTTGAATTTGGCATTAAAGACATTGTAGATATAGTCCTCGTGGCACTCATGCTGTACTATATCTACCGTCTGATGAAAGAGTCGCGGTCGCTGAACATCTTCATCGGCATCATGGTTTTCGTCATCGTGTGGCTCATAGTCAGCCAAGTGCTGGAGATGCGTCTTCTCGGTAGTATCATGGACAAGCTCGTCTCGGTGGGCGTCATCGGTCTCGTCGTGCTCTTCCTCGAAGAGATACGCCACTTCCTCTACAGCCTTGGTGCCCACGGCAAGCTGAAGGGGCTGATGCAGTTCTTCACGGGAGCACGCAAGGACGAGGTAGACAAGGAAACCATTATGCCCATCGTGATGGCGTGCATGAACCTCAGCCGCGGCAAGGTAGGCGCGCTGATAGTGATAGAGCGCGGAGTCATGCTGGAGGACATTGTGGAGACGGGCGACCTGATAGACGCACGCATCAACCAGCGGCTCATAGAAAACATCTTCTTCAAGAACTCGCCCCTCCACGACGGTGCGATGGTCATATCGAAGAAACGCATCAAGGCTGCCGGCTGCATACTGCCCGTGAGCCACAAGCAGGACATTCCCAAGGAACTCGGTCTCCGCCACCGTGCCGCCATGGGCATATCGCAGGATTCCGACGCCCTTGCCATCGTCGTGTCCGAAGAGACGGGGCGCATCAGCACGGCACTGCACGGGGAGTTTCAGCTGCGCCTTTCGGCAGAGCAGCTCGAAAGCATCCTGACCGACAACATGAGGGGATAGCCGTGCCGGTGGGAATCCTCCGCAGGCAGTCTCCTTCATCCCGTGTCCCCGATACCGCCCGCGGAGCAGGGCGATACCCCACGGATGCCCTGTCCGAAAACTCCACGGGCGAGATACGGGAAGCATTGTTCAATCAATAAAATACAATATGCTGCAACGAGATTATTTCATCAGAATACTACAGGAGTTTGCGGCCGCACTGGCCCTTTTCCTTGAAAAGAAGAAAGACGACAAGGACGACGACCTCAGGGAACTCTACCGTCAGTACGTGGGCGACTATGAGCTGCTGCGCAATTGCAGCGTAGAAGAACTCCTGACCTATGCCTCCGAGCAATGGAACGACGAGGAGCGGACAGACCGCATCGGCATGGTGGCAGAGCTGCTCTACGCCGAGGCCTTGCTGAAGACGCCGGTACTGCGCCGGATGCTCATGGAGAAAGCCTACCGCCTCTTCGACTACGTGGAGGAAAACGGCAGCACATTCTCCATAGAACGGCAGCAGAAAATGGCTGCCCTGCGCGCAGAACTGGCCCAAATAGGCCTGTAGGGAGACCAATATCGAAAATATATTGCCGTAAGACTTTGCGGTTTGTATTCTTTTGACTATTTTTGTACCATCGAAACCTAAGACAAACATTATGCTTGAGAAAAACATCAGAGAACAGATTATCAGACTGATACAGCAGCAGGTGGTTCCTGCCGTAGGCTGTACCGAGCCGATGGCGGTGGCATTGTGTACCGCCCGCGCGACAGAACTGCTGGGCAGACGCCCCGAGAAAATCACCCTTCAGCTTTCCGCCAACATCCTGAAGAACGCCATGGGCGTGGGAATCCCCGGAACCGGCATGATAGGCCTGCCCATAGCCGTATCGCTGGGCGCGCTGATAGGAAAGTCGGAGTACAAGCTCGAAGTCATCAAGGACCTTACCCCCGAGACTCTCGAAGAGGGCAAGCAATACATGGCCGGCGACCATATCTCCATCAGCCTCAAGATGGGAATTTCCGAGAAGTTGTATATTGAGGTCGACTGTGAGGCCGGGGGACACAAGCTACCGCCATCATTTCCGGCAGCCACACGAACTTCATCTTCGAGCGGCTCGACGACAAGGTACTGCTCGACTGCAATGCTGCCAGCGAGGCGACGGAACAGGCACAGCAGCCCGAGCTGAACCTGCGCACCGTATGGGATTTCGCCACCACGACACCCGTAGACGAGATAAAGTTCATCATTGAAGCCAAGCGGTACAATCTCCGCGCTGCCTCAGAGTCGCTCAAGGGGAACTACGGCCACTGCCTCGGAAAGGTGATGGACCGTCCGCTCAGCCGCGGTATCTTTGGCGACAGCATCTATTCGCACATCATCGCCAAGACGGCTTCGGCATGCGATGCCCGTATGGGAGGCGCGCTGATACCCGTCATGAGCAACAGCGGTTCGGGAAATCAGGCATCTGCGCCACCAATCCCGTGGCCGTGTTTGCCAAGGAAAACAAGAACACCCCGGAAGAGCTGATACGTGCGCTGACCCTCAGCCACCTGACGGCCATCTACATCAAACAGAGCCTTGGCGCACTTTCGGCTCTCTGCGGATGCGTCGTGGCAAGCATCGGGTCGAGCTGCGGAATCACCTATCTTATGGGAGGCAGCTACGAGAACGCTTGCCACGCGGTGAAGAACATGATAGCCAACATAACGGGCATGATATGCGACGGGGCAAAGCCCAGCTGTTCGCTCAAGATTTCGTCGGGAGTATCGACTGCCGTTCTCTCTGCACAATGGCCATGGAGGGCAAGTTCGTTACCTCGGCAGAGGGAATCATCGACGACGACGTAGACCGCTCCATCCACAACCTGACCAATATCGGCAAGGATGCCATGTGTGCTACCGACGACATGGTGCTCAACATCATGACCCACAAGGGAGGCTGCTGACGGTCTGCCGATGATATTCATGCAATAGGAAAACTGCCGTCATGGCAACTGACAAGGGCCTCCCGTATCCGGATACGGGAGGCCCTTGCTTTCTGGCAGGTGGCATCAGGATGCGTCTTCTTCGCCTACTCTCGATTTCATCGTCCGATAGGCATTGTCCGACATGCCCATGATGTGCTTGATGTCTTCCTTCTCGTATCGTTTTTTCAGCAGGATAAGGAAGAAAAACGAACGGGGCGACAGCTTCGGGTGGGCATAGCGCAGGGATAGGATGAAGGAGGCGTTGAGAATCTGATAGTATTCGGCAAAGTCTGTGAAGTCTTTCTTGTGCCATTTTATAGTCGTTCCGCCACGGACGATTTCCTCGTACCGCTCTTTGCCGTTGGCAATCATCTCGCCTTGCCGCTGACGTATGGTCTCTATTTCCTTTCGCAGCTGTTTCGCCTCCTTGCTCCCGTCGGCTCCCTGTTTTTCCAGTTCTTCGATGCGGTAGAGGTGGGCATTGACCAGTGCCTGGCTCTCGCTGACGGCCCTTTTCATCTTCTCTATCCGCTGCTGGTGCCGATGGTGCAGGAGGATGGCAACGATGACAATCAGGAGAATCACGGAAACGGAGAGGTAGATGTAGTGCCAAAGCCGGGCTTGGGCAATGCCTTGGTCGTATTCTTCCTGCACTTTCTGCACGGCTTCCGCGTGTTGCTTGTGTGTGATGCTGTCGCGGAGGGCAAGAATGTGTTCTTGCATATTGAGCGCATCTTCTGTTCTGCCGTTCTTGTGCAGCCATTCTGCGTATGCTTCCAAGCCGAACAGCCTTGTTTCAGAATCTTTGGCAGCCAAGGCCGTGTCCATAGCTTCTCGGCCTCGGACAGTCTTCCCTGCTCCTGATATATGTTTGCAAGATTGCCGACGAACAGCGGTTGCGGGTCTTGTCCGATGGCTTGCAGGAAGTAGGCCTCCGCTTTCTTGTAGTCGCCCTTTTGAGTGTAGTATGTTCCTATGTTGTTTATCAGCCACGGCTGTTCGTGTTTGGGCATGAAGCGTACGTATTCCATAGAACGGGCAATATAGGCTTGGCAGCTGTCTGTCTCACCCATGTCCTGAAAAGTGCAGGCTATGTTGTCAAGTGCAAATCCTATCCATCTCTTGTTGCCCATCCTGCGGCCTGTCTCGAGAGTTTTCTTGCCGTATAGAAGTGCCAGATTGTAGTTGCCGCTAAATCCGTTCAGAGTTGCCATAAAGGAATACGCTTTTGCCAGTAGTTCGTTGTCTTTCTTTTCCTCGGCGATGCGTTCAGCCTCTTTCCCGTATCTTGCAGCTTCTACGTATTCTCCTTTTATGCTGTAAAGTTTCACCTTGCAGAGATAGGTTTTAAAGAGTTTTAGGCTGTTTCTTGTCTTCTTGTAATGTCTCTCTGCTTCATTCAGGTGAACGAACGACGCTTTTTGGTTTTCCATGGAATAGTCTTGCATGGCTTTCAGCAGATAGAAATACCTTTTGTCTTCAGGAGACAGCGTTGTGGTGTCCACTTTATTTAACAGGATGTTGGCACTATCCTTGAAATCTTCTTGATAAAAAGAGTCTATGCGTAGCAGGTGTTTGTCAATGACGGCGTTGTGTTGGCATCCTATCAGGAAGATGGCGACACATAAAGAGATAAATATTTGTTTCATGAGAATGAAGATTTTGCGATTGCAAAAGTACGAAAAAGTGAAGAAAAAGAATCCTTTCTTTGTCTGTTTTACGTGAAAACAGATGGATTTTTGTTACATTTTTAAGGTGCAAAAAACATAAAAAACAGAATGTACTAATTTGATTATCAGTATATTATACTGTATTTCAAAATGTAACACTCAAGAAAAAAGATTAGAAAATATTTTGTAGTTTTTCTTTGTCAGAATAATTTTGTAGTCAACAAAACAAAAATCTAACTAATTAAAAATGAAAAAGTATCTTTTAATTGCTGTCTTAACAGCAACCTTGTTTGTGTCATGCAATTCTAATGACGAATTGAGTTCGGAAACATCAACTAACAAATAAACAGAAAAACATCAATTATGAAAGTATCAAAAAGTGAGAAAGTATATTCCAATCTTTGGAATATCCCCATAATCTTAATATTCATCAGCTGGTTGCTTGATTACTCCGGGCTTACGACGGGGTCTGTCTGGGTAGACCAAGCCAAGAATGTCGTTGTTTATAGTATATTTATAGGAACTATTCTGTATGAAACGTTCTATTTTTATAGAGGATGGAGAAAGAAACGGGATAAATACATGCGTATCTTCTTAGGCGTGAAATATGGGTTGATGATTCTTACCTGTATTGGCTGTATGCTGATGGAGCATTTCTGGTTTTCTTAGCAGGGCAGGCCTTTGTGAAGATGTCGTCAGAACGTGAGTTCGGTATAGGACAACAATTCATAAAATAGAAAGTTTTGTATGATTATATCAGGCTTACGTCATATTAAAATGATAGTCTTCGTTAACCCCTAGACGATTTACTTTGCTTGTAAGGACAGACATTCGCGTCTGTCCTTACATGTAAGTGGCAGCCTACTATCCTCCGTCTTTCCCGTAAACATTCTCCGTCTATTCGTTTTTCGGACAGGCATAGTGCCTGTTCCTGCGGGCTGTCTCAAGAGTTTTTTGTCGTATAGAAGTACCAGATTGTAGTTGCCGCAAAATCCATTCATAGTTGCCAAAAGGAATACCTTTCGCCAGTAATTGTCAAGAATAGCATTGCGTTGACACACCATCAAAAAGATAACGACACATAAAAAGATAAATATTTGTTTCATCAGAATGAAGACTTTGCGATAGCAAAAATAAGAGAAAGTGAAGAAAAAGGATTCTTTCTTTGCCTGTTTTACGTGAAAAAGGATGGACTTTTGTTACATTTTTTTAGGGTAAAAAGATGTATTTTTGGGTGTAAATGTTTGATGTTCAGTGTTATATCCCATTTTGAAAATGTAACACTCACGAAAAAAAGTTTTGAAATTATTTTGTGGTTTTTCTTTGTTGTAATAATTTTGTAGTCAGCAAAATAAATTTTTAATAATAAAATAATATATGAAATTATCAATTAATAAAAAATCGTTTTTCGAGATTTTGATATTTTCTCTGGTGTTGGTACTCGCAAAGTATGCACATGAAGCTGAGCTGAATGGAGAATTGCCAAGTTGGCTAAGTGGGATTCATGGTATTGGACATATTATCGTTTACGCTCTTTTCACGGGACTGATTATTTACGAGCTTATCTATTTCTGCCTAAAATGGAAAAGACATAGTGACAAGGTTTCACGAATTGCCATAGCGATGCGCCTGATAGTTGTGTCCTTGGTCTGCATTGGCTGTATGCTAATAGAGTATTTCTGGAATTCTTAACAGAGCCGACATTTGCGGAGACATCATCAACGTGAGTTCGGTATAAGGCTACAATTTGTTTTTTGCCTGTGATTAAGACATAATGAATGGTGTTTGCTTATGTATCAGTCGTGGAATGTGGCGTAAAATAGTTACCTTTGTACCCACAATTCTATCGTGATGGATAACAAAAGCATATTTCAACGTCCCCTGTGGGTTACTATTTTCGCCCTCAGTGCTGCCGTGGCATGGGGTTGGGCGTATCCTCTCATTAAGTTAGGCTTTGCCGAATTTGGCATATCCCCCGACATGACCGGTGGCAAAATGCTGTTTGCCGGCATACGCTTCAGCTTTTCGGGATTTATCATTCTTGCCGTGGCGCAATCTGTCAAGCGAAGTTTTCACATTCGCAAGACCGGCGACTGGTGGTATTTGTTGCTGTTTGCGTTGACGAACACCACGCTTCACTATGCCTTCTTCTATTTCGGGCTGTCGCACAGTCAAGGTGCACGCGCTGCCATCCTCAACTCTATGAGCGTATTTTGCGTGGTTGTCTTCGCCTGCCTTTTCTTTGCCAGCGACAGGATGACAAGTCGCAAGCTCGTTGGCTGTGCTGTTGGTTTTGCCGGAATTCTCTCACTGAACTTAGGAGGCAAGGAGAGCGGACAGTTCACATGGTTGGGCGACGGCATGATTATACTCAATGCCCTGTGCGGTGCAGCAGCATCACTCCTCACCCGCGGACTGGGAAAGCGCGTAGATGTCTTTGTGGGGACGGGCATCTCTCTGGCCGTGGGCGGATTGCTGTTAGTGGTGTCCGGCCTGCTGATGGGTGGCATCCTGCCGCAAATCACGCTTGCCGGAGGTTTCTACCTCTTATTGCTCATAGCCATCAGCACTATCGGTTTTACGCTCTACAATAAGTTGCTCACCTGCAACCCCGTGGGCAAGGTGGCGATTTACAATTCGCTCATTCCGGTGGTTGGTGCCGTTACCTCATGTATCTGCCTCAACGAAACATTCTATTGGAAATATGCCGTGGCAGGAGCTTTGGCAACAACGGGTATCTACATTATCAACAAGGGAAAGTCATAGATGGGAATTTCTCCTGTATTCGCACTTTCATCGTGGAGCAGATGGGTGTCGGTGAATGTATTACTGAATGGATGTATTCCCTGACTGACAGTAATCTTGCTGTCAAAACATGTCTTTCTGTCAGCCTGCAATTGCTTGTAAATGAGGAAGATGTCGTCGAACTGACAGCATGACGGCAAAAATGGAAAATAAAAAAGGATAATAAATGCAACAGGTTGCTATCGTCTTTTTGTGTAAAGAGTACTTGAGGTAACATGTACGCTTTGTCTGGAGATATTCTCTCTGAACTGATGCAATAATCGTATATGGGATAAAACGCTAAAAGGGTGGTGATAGCCGTAGGTTATCACCACCCTTTTGTTTTGCTTATATTTCGGAATTATATCTTTTCTCCGTAGCAGAGATCGCCGGCATCGCCGAATCCCGGTACGATATACTGATGTTCGTTGAGTCCCTCGTCGATGGCGGCGCACCAGATGGTCGTCGTGCTGTCGGGGAAGGTCTTCCTGATATGGGCGATGCCTCCGGGGAGGCTATCATGCAGGCTACATGCACGTGCCGGGGCGTACCTTTGGAGAGGATGGCCTTGTAGCCCAGCTCCATCGATCCGCCGGTAGCGAGCATCGGGTCGGCAATGATGAGGGTCTTGCCGTTGATGTCCGGTGTGGCGAGATACTCCACATGGATGCCCACCTCGTGGTGAGCGGCATCCTTGTATTCGCGATAGGCACTGACGAAGGCATTGCCGGCATGGTCGAATATGTTCAGGAAGCCATTGTGGAACGGCAGGCCCGCACGGAAGATGGTAGCCAAGACTATCTTGTCGGTCGGTACGCTCACCTTGGCGGTGCCCAGTGGCGTAACGACATCTTTCTGTTCGTAGTTGAGCGTCTTAGAAATTTCAAAAGCCTCAAACTCGCCTATTCTCATGACATTATTGCGGAAAAGGAGACGGTTTTTCTGATAGTCCTTGTCGCGTATCTCAGCCATGTACTGATTGATGATGGAGTGTTGCTCCGAGAAGTTGATAATTTCCATTTTTAATCTTTTAGATAGTCGAATAGCCGCTGTATGCGTTTACCCGGTTTCGTAAATTTCGGCAAAAGTAAGAAAAACTTATAATTTTTGCAAAGTCTGAATTGCAAATGTAGACGAGAGTGCCTCAATTTTCAATTCTTTAACCTAAAGATGTGCGTCTTTGATGCTTTTTTTGTGGGTAAGTCTTGGGTGTACTTTAGAATTTAACTACCTTTGCCGTGGATTTTAAGAGTCCCTTTATAATAAACATTAGTACAAAATAATTTTTCAACTAAATACATTTTACAAAATGGCAAAGTTTGATAAGAGCGTACTTAAGAAGTACGGAATTACTGGAACTACAGAAGTTCTCTACAACCCTTCTTATGAAGTATTGTTCAACGAAGAGACCAAGGAAGGCCTTGAAGGTTTTGAGGTAGGTCAGGAAACAGAGCTTGGTGCAATCAACGTAATGACTGGTATCTACACCGGCCGTTCTCCTAAGGACAAGTTCATCGTTGACGACGAGAACTCTCACGATACTGTATGGTGGACTTCTGAAGACTACAAGAACGACAACCATCCGGCAAGCAAGGAAACATGGGCTGCTGTTAAGGAAATCGCACAGAAGGAGCTTTCCAACAAGCGTCTTTTCGTTGTCGACGGTTTCTGCGGTACTCACAAGGATACACGTATGAAAGTTCGTTTCATCGTTGAAGTTGCTTGGCAGGCTCACTTCGTTACGAACATGTTCATCCGTCCTCAGAGCGAGGCCGACTTCGAGCAGGAGCCGGACTTCATCGTTTACAACGCATCCAAGGCTAAGGTTGAGAACTACAAGGAACTCGGCCTGAACTCCGAGACTGCCGTTGTCTTCAATGTAACAAGCAAGGAGCAGGTTATCATCAATACATGGTATGGCGGTGAGATGAAGAAGGGTATCTTCTCCATGATGAACTATTTCCTGCCACTGAAGGGCATGGCATCCATGCACTGCTCTGCCAACACCGACATGAATGGCGAGAACACCGCCATCTTCTTCGGTCTCTCAGGTACTGGCAAGACCACTCTGTCTACTGACCCGAAGCGCAAGCTCATCGGCGACGACGAGCACGGATGGGACGACGAGGGCGTGTTCAACTACGAGGGCGGCTGCTACGCTAAGGTTATCAACCTCGACGCTGAGGCAGAGCCGGACATCTACGGTGCCATCCGCCGCGACGCTCTCCTTGAGAACGTTACCGTGGCTGCTGACGGCAAGATTGACTTCGCCGACAAGAGCGTTACCGAGAACACCCGTGTGTCTTATCCTATCTATCACATCAAGAACATTCAGCGTCCTGCATCCGAAGGTCCTGCTGCCAAGCAAGTTATCTTCCTGTCGGCTGACGCTTTCGGTGTGCTTCCTCCAGTATCTATCCTGAACGCAGAGCAGACGAAGTACTACTTCCTCTCCGGCTTCACGGCTAAGTTGGCTGGTACGGAGCGCGGTATCACCGAGCCTACTCCGACATTCTCTGCCTGCTTCGGTCAGGCTTTCTTGGAGCTTCACCCGACCAAGTATGCAGACGAGCTGGTTAAGAAGATGGAGAAGAGCGGTGCCAAGGCATACCTCGTAAACACTGGTTGGAACGGTACAGGCAAGCGTATCTCTATCCGCGACACCCGCGGCATCATCGACGCTATCCTGAACCACTCCATCGACGCTGCCCCGACAAAGCAGATTCCTTACTTCAACTTCACTGTTCCTACACAGCTCGAAGGCGTCGCTACCGAGATTCTCGACCCACGCGACACCTACGCTGAGGCAGCTCAGTGGGAGGAGAAGGCCAAGGACTTGGCAGCCCGCTTCATCAAGAACTTCAAGAAGTACGAAGGCAACGAGGCCGGTAAGGCTCTTGTAGCAGCTGGTCCGCAGCTCTAAGCCGTCAGGTATTTCAGAACAGATAAATTGGAAGCCCGTCCACGAGTATGTGGACGGGCTTCCTTGTCTTGCCGGGCGGATGGAAATGTGGTGTGACGATACAGCTCTTCCTGCTCCTCGGAATCGGGCATGCTGCAGCTGCGCATCCCTATTCCCGGAGTTTCCTCCCCGTTGCCGGACTGCATGAAAGATAACAAATCGCAGGGCGTGGGGATTCGGATTATTTTGTGTAACTTTGCACCCGATAAAAACAGACAATGGACGAGAAGATAACAGACTTTGAGATAATGGCACCCGTCGGGGCGCGCGAGAGCCTTGCGGCTGCCATTCAGGCCGGAGCCGACTCCGTATATTTCGGTATCGGACAGCTCAACATGCGTTCCCATTCGGCCAACCACTTCACCGTGGACGACCTGAACGAGATTGCGGCGACGTGCAGCCGGTACGGCATCAAGACCTATCTGACGGTCAATACCGTCATTTACGGCGAAGACATCGGCACGATGCACGAGATAATAGATGCTGCCAAGGCGGCCAATATCACGGCCGTGATAGCCAGCGACGTAGCAGTGATGGTCTATTGCCGGCAGGTGGGCGTTGAGGTTCACCTATCCACGCAGCTCAATATCTCGAACATTGAGGCACTGAAGTTCTATGCCCAGTTTGCCGATGTCGTCGTACTGGCGCGCGAGCTGAACATGGAGCAGGTGGCGGAGGTCTACCGGCAGATAAAGGAGCAGGATGTCCGCGGGCCCCGCGGCGAGCTGATACGTATTGAGATGTTCTGCCACGGTGCACTCTGCATGGCCGTTTCGGGCAAGTGCTACATGAGCCTGCACGACGCCAACCGTTCTGCCAACCGCGGCGAATGTGTGCAGATATGCCGCCGTTCCTACACGGTAACCGACAACGAGACGGGAAAGCAGCTCGAAATAGACAACAAGTACATCATGAGCCCGAAAGACCTGAAGACCGTCCGCTTCATTGACAAGATGATGAAAGCCGGTGTGCGCGTCTTCAAGATTGAGGGTCGTGCCCGTGGGCCGGAATATGTCCATACCGTGGTGAGCTGCTACAAGGAAGCGATTCGGAGCGTCCTTGACGGCACCTTCACCGAAGAGAGGAAGGACGCATGGGACAAGCGTCTCGCCACCGTCTTCAACCGGGGTTTCTGGGACGGCTACTATCAGGGCCAGACCATGGGCGAATGGACAAGAAACTATGGCAACAAGGCTACCGAGAAGAAGGTGCTGGTGGGCAAGATTAACAAATACTTCTCCAAGCTCGGCGTGGCCGAGGTTGCCGTTGAGGCTTCCGAGATAGAACTGGGCGACCATCTGCTCATCACCGGCACGACGACGGGCGTGATGAAACTTGATGCCGGGGAAATCCGCTACGAGCTTCAGCCCGTGGAGAAAGCCGAGAAAGGGTGGCGAATCTCCATCCCCGTACCCGGAAAGGTGCGTCCGAACGACAAGATATACAAGTTAGTAAAGACGAATATAGAATAGTTATGACAATCAACGAACTTCAGGAGGAGGTTATTGCAGAGTTTTCCGAGTTCACGGACTGGATGGACAAGTATCAGATGCTCATCGACTTGGGCAACGATCTGGAACCACTGGACGCAAGATACAAGAACGAACAGAATCTCATAGACGGCTGCCAGAGCCGTGTGTGGCTTCAGTGCGACATGGTGGACGGCCGTCTTGTCTTCACTGCCGACTCCGACGCGCTCATCACCAAGGGCATCATCGCTCTGCTCGTGCGCGTCATCAGCAATCACACGCCACAGGAAATCATCGATGCCGACCTCTACTTCATTGAGCGAATCGGACTCCGACAGCATCTCAGCCCCACGCGCAGCAACGGCCTGCTATCGATGGTGAAGCAGATAAAGCATACGCCATCGCCTTCAGCATGAAGTAGCCCATGAGAAAGCTGCGCACCATAGAGATGCACCGCCTTTCCCTTGAGGAGTTCAGGGAGGCCGGGAAGCTGCCGCTCGTCGTCGTTTTGGACAACGTGCGGTCGCTGTATAACGTCGGAAGCGTGTTCCGCTCGTGCGATGCCTTCCGCGTTGAGGCCGTCTATCTGTGCGGCATCACCGCCACGCCGCCCAATGCCGAAATCCACAAGACGGCACTCGGGGGGGAAGACTCCGTCGGCTGGAAGTACTTTGAGCGGACGGAGGATGCCGTCGACGAGCTGCACCGGCAGGGCTATTTTGTCTATAGCGTGGAGCAGGTGGAGGGTTCTACGAAGTTGCAGGAGCTGGCAGCCGGTGCATATAATGGCTGGAGGCTCCTCTATCCATCGGTGCCCGGTCTGTGGCCGGGGCCGGCCTTCAATCCCCTGCGGCCACTCTTCACTACGCCGTAATTCTGGGCAACGAGGTGAAAGGGGTGAAGCAGACGGTGGTGGACAAGAGCGACGGCTGTCTGGAGATACCGCAGTTCGGTACGAAACATTCGCTGAACGTCAGCGTAACGGCCGGCATCGTCGTCTGGGAGTTTGCCAAGCGATGGATGACTGCCATGAAATAAAGAAAACGGCTGCTTGCATCAAGCAGCCGTTTTTGTTTTTCCCGTCTTGCAGTCCCCGTCCGCTCTTCGGGCCGTAATCTTTCTGTGAGGTGGGCAGTTGCCTGTTGGCAAATGTCCGTTTCCGCCTGTCCGCAGCTTTATCCGATTTGCTTCAGCAGGTAGGCGCATTTCTCCGGGTTGCCGAGCGTCTTTCCCTTGTCGCACGAGAGCTTCACGCAGTCGTGCCATTCGCGCTTCTCCGTAATCCTCATCCTTGTCAGCTTGACGACGATATTCATCGGCCGGCAGTTCTCGACGTCGCAGGTGAGGAACGTGCCCATGCCGTAGCTGTCCTGCATGCGCCCCCCCACGTAGTTGTGAATTTCTATGGCCCGGTTGATGTTCAGCCCGTTGCTGAAGACCACCTGCTTCGTTGCCGGGTCTATTCCAAGGCTCTTGTACTTGGATATAATCTTCTCTGTCTGCTCCTCCTCTACGCCGCTGTCCACGCGCAGCCCCGAGAACATCATCGCCATCCGCTTTGACAGGTTGCTGAAAAAGACCTTGTCGCCGAAGCAGTCGTAGAGATAGATGCCGTTGTCGCCGTCATAGACGTCGCTGAACTTCCGCATTACGTTGAAGTTACATTCGAAAATGCCGCTCACGTTCTCCTCGAACTCTATGAGCTGATGGCTCATCGTGCCGATGGCAATGAGGTCGTACTTCATCGCCAGATACACGTTGCTCGTTCCCGTGAAGCGGCCTGTCCACGGGTGGAAGCCCTGCTCGTCGGCGTAGCCGCCCTGCCCGTTGACCTCCTTCATCGTCCGGATGACCATGTTCTGGTGGTCGAACGAGAGCCGGCGGCGTGTCCCCATGTCTCCCAGTATCAGTCCGGCGGATAGAATCTGGCGTGCCTTTGCTGCCGCACGCTCGTGCTCGCGTTCCGGGTCGTAGTTGTCAATGTCGCCCCGCAGCGTGTGCATCAGTTCCGATACGATGCTCAGAATCGGCATCTCCCACATGATGGTGGAATACCACTTGCCCCTCACCGATATGTTGAGGTGTCCCTCCTCGTCCTGCGATACCGAGACCTCGTGTGGGTCGAATCGGTATCCGCGCAGGAAAGTGAAGTACCATTCCGGCAGATAGTACATCCGGCGGTGCATGAAGGCTATTTCCTCCTCGGTGATGATGACGTTGCGCATATAGCCCAGCTGTTCGTTGAGCAGTTCGCTGAACTTTCGGGTAGACGGTCTGGTTGCGGTCGAAGAAAGTATATTCCACTTCGGCGCGCGGATATTTCTGGAGCACGTAGTACTGGCAGCTGAAAGTGTAGGCATCGTTGTCGGTAAGATGCCGGATAATCTGTTGCATGGTTTTCCCTTATATTGTTTCTGGCAGCCGTGAGGGGCAAGGCCCGTCTGTCCGTGCCATGATTGATAGCCGACTGCAAAAATACGAATAATGTTTGTAAAAGCGTCGTTTATGAGCCGGAAAAGGCAGCTTCGTCCGGCTATTTCTTCCTCTCCGTTTGTCAGCAAGCCTTGATGGCAAAACGAAAGTGCCGTTTTCGCACCATGAAAGCGGCACTTTGGCCCTGCGAAACGGGCACTTTCGCCGTGCGTGCAAAAGTGGGCCGTCCGCGTTGTCCGGCAGGCCCTGTGTCCCGTTTTGGCAAATGAAGGTTGTCCCTCTTTTGTCGTAGCAGTCCGGCGTGCCGGAGTCCGGGGCATGGCCAACGGAAGCCGGAGCATTGAAACCTTATGGCCGTCCCCGGGAATAAAAGCCTTCGGAAAATTTGCCGATACGGGCAAAAAACGTTATATTTGCCAATGGAGGTATCGGATAATCATTAATGGACTATGTGTTTTAGTATATACATCTATTTCAAACAATTTTTTCTTATGAAGCAAAAACTGATATTACTACTTGGGATGGGAACGATGCTGTCGGTTTCCCCTGTCTTCGGGCAGAACCTTTCCGACCAGCAGCTCATCCGGCGGCATGCCCTGCAAAGGTGTGTCCCGTCGTTCGGTGCCACACTTGATGGAAATGAAACGGTGAAGGTAGCCCCGACGGCCTCCGCCAAGTTTATGAACAATACGCAGAAGTATATCCGGCGCACTGCATCCAAAGCCCCACGGGCAGTTTATGAAGCCGGATGGAGCGTGGACTTCAATACTGCCGACCAGTGGGAACAGTTCACTACGATTGATGCCAATGGCGACAAGGATGCCGCCCCGGGTCATAACAATGGTATCTGGAGCCACTTTCTGAACGAGGGGAATGGTGCAGCCATGTACTACTACAATGCTAAAAATGCTGCCAACGACTGGCTGATTTCACCCGGAATCAGCCTGAAAGGCGGAAAGACCTACTACGTCAGCTTCAAGACACGTTGCGTTCAGGAGACCTATCCTGAGCGCATCGAGGTGAAGTATGGCAATGCTGCCACTGCGGAAGCAATGACAGGAAGCATCCTTGAGCCCACCGAGGTGGGGAATACAGACTATCACACCTATACCGAAACCCTAAGTCCGTCGGCCGATGGTGTCTACTACGTCGGCTTTCATGCCATCAGCGACGCCTTCCGCATAGCACTCTATGTAGACGACATTTCTGTCGTGGCTGCTCCCGAAGCCAAGTCGCCGGGCAAGGTTACCGATGTCGCTGTCATTCCCGACGCCTCCGCAGCTCTCAGGGCCTCCGTGACGTTTACGGCTCCCGAGGTTTCCTACGACGGCAGCCCGCTGACCTCTTTGGACGGCGTAAAGGTGCTGCTGAACGGTACACAGGTGAGCGATGTCAACGATATTCAGCCCGGAGAACGCCGAAGCCTCAATATTGACAACATACCGCAGGAAGGTATGAATGTCTTTACGTTCCTTCCCTATAATCAGGAGGGCGACGGTGAAACGCTGGTAATGTCGGCCTATATCGGACTTGACCTGCCGTCAGCTCCCGGCAATGTCAGTCTCTCCGACAATCCCGATAATATTGTCCTCTCTTGGGATGAGGCACGGGCAGCCCATCACGGTGCATTCTTCCCTGAAGACGTAACCTATCATATCCACTCTGTCAGCTATAACAGCTGGGGTGAAGCCCAGTTGGGCGAGGAAGTCGGTACGGCTGTCGGTGGCGAAACCAGTTATTCGTTAGGTTATGGAGCCGACGAAGGCACTCCGCGGCAGCTTGAACTGGCAGTTACTGCCGAGAACGGGAAGGGCGTCAGCGAGACAGCCAATATCTCTAACACCCTCCTCTTGGGCAAGCCCGACCGTACTCCATATCACGAGAGTTTCGTCAATGGTAAGGAAGAGAAGATTCTCATTCCCTTTGCCGAGGGGCAGGGGGTAACCTTCCAAATGGCAGGCGCAGGCAGAACTGTGGACGATGCTGCCGATGAAGACGGTGGATGCCTCTATCTCCAAACCTTTATGAACGACTCCGTAGGCGTGAATACATTTAAGATTTCTCTGAGAGGGACACGCCACCCGATGTTGGCCTTCAGGCAGAAGAACGCTACGGCAACGGGAACATTTTATGTCTATGTCATGGCTCCGGATAAGGGGACGGTCTATCTTGACACTCAGGAACTGACGGCTGCCGACGATCAGTGGCTGACACGCAAGTACGATTTGTCGCAATTCGCCACCGACCGTTATGTGCAGATAGGCTTCGCTTTGGCGGACAAGTCGAATGAGAACAGCACTAAGGTGGTTTTCCTTGACAATATCCATGTAGGCGACTTGGTGGACAAGGACCTTGCTGTTTCCGTTGCAGCCGATAAGGAAGTGATGCGCAACGAGACGACCAAGATACGTGTCAGAGTCTGCAACGTGGGCGACCAACAGGTAGACAGCTATCGGATTCTCCTCGCTGTGGATGGAAAGCCGGTTGCTGACCAACAGGTGAACGAACCGTTGGCTTCGCTTGGCGTAAGGACATTTGAACTGCCCTATACTGCTGCCAAGTTGGAGGCGAAAGAACAGTTGGATATGGTCGTTTCCGTAGTGGCTGAGAACGATGGCAATACGGACAATAACTCTGCCGAGGTGAGTATTCTCGTAGCTGCGCCCGACCTGTCGCCCGTTCAGAATCTTGTCTGGACAAGGGTTTCCGATGGTGTCAAGCTCTCTTGGGAAGAGCCGTTGCCACTGATGGCAAAGACCGATGACTTCGAGGATTATATCCCTTGGGCCATATCGGGGGTAGGAAACTGGACACTTGTTGATGGCGACGGAGCTTCGTCGGCAGGCGACTTCGTATACGATGCCAATGGGGCGGAGATACCTTACGCCCACGAGGGAGACCCGTTCGCCTTTATAGTCTTCAATCCCCATGACTTCAACGGATACGATTTGCCTTCTGGTGGCATCCATACTTTCGATGCTTACAGCGGAAGTCAGTCAATGGCATCGCTACACGGAACACAGATGGACATCTATACCTTCAATCAGGAGACCGTTGCCAACGACGACTGGATGATTAGTCCGGAACTTCCCGGTAATGCCCAGACCATTTCGTTCTACGCCAATAATGTTGTGGCGACCAATCAGGCAACGGGCGAAACGGTTGACCTGAAGCAGACGGTAGAGATACTCTACTCTGCCACTGATGCCGATACGGCCCACTTTAAGCTCCTCAAGACAGTGGAAGTAATGGGTGGAAAATGGCAGAAACTGGAGGCAGAGCTTCCCGAAGGGGCAAAATATTTTGCTATTCGCAACGTTACCGCTCCTGCAATGGCTTACATTCTCCTTATTGACGATGTTACCTATCATGTCGGTGGTGGTAAGGCAGAGAAGTACAACGTCTACCGCGACGGGACGTTCCTGTCTTCTACGACCTCCCTCTTCTATACCGACACGGATGTGCCGGAGGGTAGTCATGTCTATCAGGTAACGGCTGTATATGCCGAAGATGCCGAGTCAGCCCCTCTGACGGTTGAGGTTGTTGCTTCCGGCATCGATATCCTGTCGTCCGGCAATGTTCGCTACGATGTCTATTCGCTTGACGGAGTACAGGTCAGAAAGCAGTCTGCAACCCTTGACGGGCTGAAGGCCGGGGTGTATGTCGTCAATGGTAAGAAGATGGTAGTGAAATAATGTGCTGTCGTTTTTGCCGTCCTCATAATGTGCTATATGCGCGGCTATGCGCCCAGTATGCGGATTGAAAAGGCAGTGCGGAGATTCCGAATAGCCTTTCACGGAGTGGGGCGGTGAGATAGTAGCTTCCTTATGGCATGGGCTTGATATATTGTGTCAGGCTCATGCTTTTTATTCTCTGTTCCGCAAGGTGATTTTTGGGCTTCCTGTATATGGCTGTGGAGCTTTTTTATGATAGGCTCTGATGCAGCGAGATGGTATTTCGGATAGGGCTTCGGGCACGTTTGGTGGCGTTTTTTTCGTCTGTCTGCGTAATAATCGGGGGCATATTGCGTTTATTCAGAAAACTTTTTGACCATGAAGCTACGCGAACTCGTTTATTTGCAACGCTCAGACAGGAAGGCAGTGGGGATGATTGCACTGCTGTTCATCGTCGTTTTGGGCGGGCTTGTCTGGTTGGGCAGGCAGGAGGATACGGGAAAGGTGAAGGCTGAAAGTACCGAAACCAATCCGGCAGACCGTTCCCGGCAGGCAGCAGGCAGGGAAAGCTATATCGGGGAAGTAGAACGGCAGGTGCACCTGTTTCCCTTCGACCCGAACACGGCTGACAGCACCGACCTGCGGCTCTTGGGACTTGCACCCTATCAGATACGGAATATCTACCGTTACCGTGCCAAGGGTGGCATCTACCGTTCGCCTGAATCGTTTGCCCGGCTCTACGGACTGACGCGCAAGCAGTATCGGGAGCTGAAGCCGTATATCGTTATTGGCGACGACTATCTGCCAGCCTCTACCCTTGCTTCTGTTGAGGCGTGGCACGAGAACCGGGTGGCCGAACGGCAGAAGGCACATGAGGCATACGAGCGTTACAAGGCAGAGGATAGTTATCGGGCGTATAGGGAATACGACAGGGACACTGTTCGGTATCCTATAAAGATTAAGGTGGGGGAACATGTCGACCTTGCCAGTGCCGACACAACGATGCTGAAGAAGGTTCCGGGCATCGGTTCGGGATGGGCACGCGCCATTGTCGGCTATCGTCAACGGCTGGGCGGATATGTGGCTGTGGGGCAGTTGAAGGAGATTGACGACTTCCCCGTGGAGGCTCTTCCTTATTTTGTCGTCTCCCATCCAAAGACGGAAAGGATGAATCTTAACCAGTTGTCGGTTTCGCAGCTTCGGAGGCATCCCTACATTAACTTTTATCAGGCACGTGCCATTGTGGAGTTTAGACGGTTGAAGGGAAAGCTCAAAGACCTTTCCCAGCTGCGTCTGCTCAAGGATTTCCCTCCCGAGGCCATTGAGCGGTTGCGTCCCTATGTCTGCTATTAGCCGACGGGAGGCTTTTGGGAGGCATCTATCAGCTCTCCGAACAGTGCGTTCTGCCGCAGGGTGGCTTCGTTCCCGACCATAATCAGCTGCTTGCGGGCACGGGTAATGGCCACGTTCAGCTTGCGGTCAATGGGCTGTCCGTCTTCGTAGAAGGTGTTGGCAGTGAGGAAGTCAAGCTGATGGCGGCTTTGAATGGTGAAGGAGTAGAGGATGATGTCGCGTTGGCTGCCTTGGTAACGTTCTACGGTGTCGATGCTGATTTGCTCCAATTCGGGTATGCCGAGGCATTCTGTCTCCTTGCGTATCATTGCTATCTGGTTTCGGTAAGGCACTATCACGCCCACAGACTTTTGCGGATGGAACGCCTGTCCGAGCTGTCGGTGAAGCCGGCGGAGCAGGTCGGCGACGATGCGGGCCTCCTCCGTATTTACTTTCTCCGAGATGTTCAGCTGCCGGCAGGATTTTGAGGGAATGAAAATCATTCGGTGTGCTTTCAGAAAGTCGTCCATCGCGTCCTCGCCCGGCTCGTTGTAAGGCAGCGATAGCTCCAGTTGGTGAGCCAAGGGTACACATTCCAGTTGCTCACGGGCGTAAAACTTGCGGTTGGGGAAGTCGGCTATGTCTGGGTGCATGCGTCCCTGCTTGCGCAAAGTGCCGATAAAGTCGGTGCGGCCTGCCTCCCGTTCGGTGAGGATAAGGCGTTCAAAGAGGGAGTTGGCACACGAGGTGAGGTGGATATCCTTTAGGTTTTCTTCCTCCACAATTACGTCTGCATCGTTTTGCTGTACCACGGCAGGCAGCTGTTTGTGGTCGCCTACCAGTATAAATCTGCCGATAGCATTTCGCTCGCTGCGGCTTTCAGACAGCAAGCCTATGATATTCGGCTCAAGAATCTGGCTTGCCTCGTCTATGATGGCAAGGTCGAAATGCTTGATATTGAAGATAGCGGAACGGGAGTTGAGGGTAGATGTCGTTGCTACTACAATACGGGCGTTCTCCAAAGTTGTCTTTATCGTGTGGAGAGTAGGGCTTTCGTCTATCACTTCTTGCAGCAGATGGTCGCTGAATTTCGGGTCGCAGCTGAACTCATTGCCAATGCGCACATAGTCGAGACCATTGTTGGAGAGCATCGCACAAATCTCATCCACGGCGCGGTTGGTGTAGGACAGAAGGAGGATGGAGCCGTTATTACAAGGTGCTGAAGGCTGCGTGCTGAGGCTTTCTGCCGTTGCCAGCTGCTCGCGTACAAGGAACTGGAGGGCTTGGGAGGTCTTACCCGTACCGGGAGGACCCATCAGCAGGAAATAGTCTTGGGCTTGCTTGGCTTTCAGGATAATCTCATCGTAGTCGGGATGATAGCTTCGTGATAATTTCAGGGTTTTGTCGGCACGGGGCGCGCGTTGTCCGAGGAGAAGCCGGCGACGTTCCTCGCCCGACGTGATAAAAGTATAGAGACTGCGTATGGCCGACGTTCCGCCTATGTCGCTGCCGGCATGTTCAATGGCGAATAGTTCTCCGTCAATAATGTCCGGGTTCTGCTGGCCGTCGTTAAGGTGGACAATGAGGCGGTCGCTGTGTATTTCCTGCAATGCGCCCTTGAAGAGAATGGCATGCCGGACGTCGGGGATTTCATTGCCTTTATAGGCATAGAGATAAACCATATCGCCCCGGCGGAAGTTGGGCAGAAAGTCATCGCCCTGCTGTGGTACGGCAAGCGTGATGGTATCGTAGCCGTTGAAGGAGCTGCTGCGTTCCTTTAAGATAATGGTCAGCTCCGTATAGATGTTTCCCGTCTCCTTTTTCTCTGTCACAGGCATATTCCACAGGTCGGCGTTGTTGTTGCCCACGCCCTCCTGTGCCCCCACTTTCGATACGAGCTGTTCCTTGATTACGAAGGTCATCATGCGTGAGAAGTAAGCCCGTTCGAGCTCGTTGAGCCGGTGAAGTGGAGCAAGCGTGGCGGTGAGCTGCGGTAATAGATAGCGGTGATAGAACGAATCGTTCTGCCCCTCGGTGTTCAGCGTCTGCGGAGTCAACAGGGGCAGCACCCTGCCGAACCCGTTCTCTGCCATCCAAAACTCCGTTGCCACAGCCTGATTGCGAAAGCGGAGAGCCTCGCGCATCAGCGATTGCAGCGGCTCTACTTCGAGCAGGCCGTCAGGAAGCGGATATTTGGAATAGAGAAGTTGTATGTGTGCCTTCTTCGCAGTGAGCTGGAAGTTGTATTGAAGGATGCCAAAGTAGAGCAGCAACTGCACATAATGCTTCTCCACATGGAGCGAACCATGTGGATTTCTGAACTTTCTCTCAATGAAAACATTCTTTCCCGATTTCTGCTCCACGAGGAGACGGAGGTCTGTAGTCATCAAGTCGACACGTCCTTGTATGCCCAATTGCTCGCAGACGAAGGACGGTTCGAGGATGGCCTTGCCCCGGTCGAAAGTTCGGAATAACTCTTCGACGATGCCTTTGATATTCTCTGCCTGTCTTTCCGCCTCTTGCTTGAACTCCGTACCGTCGAAGTCGGGGCACGTGGCAAAGTCAAGTGCCTTCTCGCGGAAGTTGGAGCGGAAGGTGTTCTTGATGTCGTAATGTGCCGGATGGTTGATGATGTCGTCAAGGGCAGAGCCTGCAAAGTTACCCAGCACAATGTACTTGTTGTCCGGCCGGGCTTGCAGGCGGTTCACGGTGAAGAGCAACGGATGGTGGCCATAGCTCTCAAAGCAGTTGGCAATGGTGGAGATGTCGAGCAGATAGTCGGGTTCGACAATGATGATGCGGGGCACTACCTTCTTGCGCGTAACGGTGCAGTCGAGCAGGTTCAGCTGCATGCCCTCACGAAGGAGCGGCCGGAGATAGCTGAAATCAATGTACTCGGGCGTGTCCGTGTAGTCTACGGTCAGCAGTTCTTCGCTGCTGTCCTGACTGGTAACGGCTACCCGGATGGTCTTCTCGTCCCATTGGCGCACGATGCAACGGATGTAGCGGTAGTTGGTCAGCTGTATATTCTCCGTCAGACGCCCGTGCGCCGGGATGCGCCCGACGAGTTGTGGCGGTATGTCCTCCTTGAAGACAGCCGAAACAAAGACGGCCAACGCCCGACAATCGTATGCCAAGTCTTCGGCAAGGATGGGTGCAGGCGAGTTGCTGTGCCGGCGCATCCTCTGAACCTCCACGATGTCTTTGAGAGAGACGCCATGCTGCCGGCAGAGAACCTCCACCTGCGAGGAGAGGTTGCCGAATCCGTGCCGCGTATCTTTCAGGCCCTCATGGCAGGCAAGGACGAGTGTCTCGTGCATGATGAGGTTTTGAGATTCGGAAGGAGCCGAGAGAATGTCGGCAATGCGTGCGAAAAGTTCTTGTGCGGTGGTCATAATGAAAAGCCTTCGCTGCTCTTCCGCAAGGAGAGAAGCCCATGCTTGCAGGGTGTGTGGAGCGTCGGGGAAATATTGGTAATACGGGGAGGCTGTGCCAATATCGCAACAGCCGGGACGGGAACAGCCGGGGGAGGGGCTTTCTACTGCCCTCCCAATCTGTCAAAGTAGGTGATGACCTCTTCCCACGTCTTGAACTCGTCGCTGCCGAAAGGCAAAACCGTCCCAAGAAACTCGTCGTGCGGTACGGCAGAGAGAGGTAATCGCCATAGAGAAGTTCTGGATTATTGGTGAAAACAACATGATTCCATGCCGGGGCACTGAACGTTTCTTCTATCCACTGCTGCGCCCCGGTAAGGAAAGCAGGCCGGTTGGTCGGTGCAGGACAGACGAACAGGACGTTGTAATTGTCCAGTAGCAGCTCGTATGCCTTGTGGAGGCTCGACTTCGGCTTGCCGTAGCCGTCAGCGAGCGTGTCGTGATGGATGAGAACGGTGCGGCGTTCGCGTTTCTCCTGCCGGTCGTCTATCCAGCGGATGACGGGCATCAGGTAGTGGAAGATGGCTTTCTCTATGAGCCGGTGTTCCCCGTGGAAACGGATAGCCTGCGGATAGTGCTCATGGAAAAGGTCGAACGTGTGCACGACAGGGTCTTTGTCGCCGAACAGACCGAAGACCCGATGCTGTTCGTCGGGCGTTACGGCAGCGAAACACTGCTCCGTCATCTCCTTATATTCTTTCTGCAATGCCTTCGTAACGATGACTTCCTGCACGCCGTCGGCACGCTTGTTCTGATAGACCTGCTTGCCGAGCATATTGCTCTCGCTGATGGTGGAACCCATCTGAAAGGCCGGGTTCACGCAGATGCGGTCGTAGCCATACAGCATCTCCGTGTACATTCCTCCCATCGACGTGCCCACGATGAGGTCGGGCTGTTCTGCGGCGCAGAGCCGGCGCAGCAGCGTCATGGCGTCTTCGGGATGGATGGGCAGGTCGGGTGCAATGACCGTGGCTTGCGGCATGTATTCGCGCAGTATTTGGGCGGTATGGGTAGAGCCTGCCGACATGAAGCCATGAACATAGAGTATTTTCTTTCCTGCCATCAGGTCGGGGAAGGTCTTTTGATATTGATTTTCCATTTGCTAATTTGAAGTTGAAGGCGTTCCGAAAGATATTGCTCCCTTTTGTCGCCGGGGGTATAAGGACAGCGTCCCTGCTGCTTTCGCGCCCCTTGTTAGGGCTTCCCGCATCCCGTTAGCTACTCCCCTCTCTTCGGAGGGGGCTGGGGAGGCTTACACAATCGGCAGACTTATCCCATTGATTTTCTGATAAATGTCGAGCGCGTATATGTCGGTCATGCCGCTGATATAGTCGATAACCGCCATGATACGGGCTTCGAGATTCGGGTTCTGGATGTCGTACTGGCTCGAAAAGCGGCGGATGAGCTGCTGGCTGTGAAACTTCTCCGGCGCGAGTGCAGCCCCGATGAGGGCTTCCATCAGCGTCTCCATAATCTTGTAACCCGACAGCTCCACGTCGAGTACGGTCTTGCTGCGGTATATCTTCCTGACGGAAGCCTCCACGCAGTGTCGGTAGTTGTCGCGCTGCCGGGCTGAAATATGGTCGATGAGCGACCCCTCGAACGTCCCGGCAAGGATAGCCGCCTCGTTGTTGACGAACGCATTGACACATTCCGCCTCCAGTTTCCCGACCGCACAGGCCCTGAAGTAGACCACTTGCTCGTTCTCGTCGGTAACACCCTCTTCCACAATGCGCTGGCGGATGCTCTGCCTTGTCTCCTCGTCGAAGAATCCCAGAAGCAGCGTTGCCGTCTCGTCGAAGGAGAGAAGTTTCAGTTTGTGGGCATCCTCTATGTCCATTATCTCATAGCAGATGTCGTCGGCCGCCTCGACAAGGTAGACCAGCGGATGGCGCGCATAGCGGCACCCGTCGGCCGCGTCTTCCATGCAGACGATTCCCAGTTCGTCGGCAATCTTCCGATAGATGGACTCTTCCGTCCCAAAGAAGCCGAATTTTCCGTGCTTTCCTGCCTTTTGCGACGAGAGGGGATATTTCACCACGCTTGCCAGCGTGGCGTATGTCATCACGAAGCCGCCCTCGCGCCGTCCCAGAAAGCGGTGGGTCAGCAGGCGGAAGGCATTGGCATTTCCCTCGAAGTGGGTAATGTCGTTCCAGAACCGCTCGCTCACGCGTTCGCGTATGCACGCTCCCGGCCCCTCGGTGAAGAAAGTCTGAATGGCCTTCTCGCCGCTGTGCCCGAACGGTGGGTTTCCCATGTCGTGGGCGTAGCAGGCAGTCTGCACGATGGTTCCTATCTCCTCGAAGGGCGTCCCTGCCAGTTCGGGATGCAGCCGTGTCAGTTTTCGTGCCACGTCGTCACCGAGCGACTTGCCGAGCGACGCCACTTCGAGCGAGTGGGTGAGGCGGTTGTGGACGAAGACGCTGCCCGGAAGGGGAAACACCTGTGTCTTGTTCTGCAATCGGCGGAACGGAGCCGAATAGATGAGCCGGTCGCTGTCGCGCTTGAACTCCGACCGGTCGTCGTGGCGGAGGGAGTGGTGGTGCTCCTGTCCGAGACGTTTGCTGGATATGAGTTGTTGCCAATTCATGGGCGGTGGGTATTGATTGAAGGGTGGTAATGAAATGTTTTGAATAATTGCCGTGGCCCGAAAGCCGAACGCAAAAGTAATTAAAATTGGCTAAAAACGGGCTTTTTACATGGTAAAATTCAGCTATATGCCCGAAAATGAGTAATTTTGTACCTTATTAAATATGGAACTTGCCCCGCGCCTCCCACGGAGCGGAGTGTCTGGCGGAGATTGCCGAATACGTCCGGGTGGCTGCAACGGCTGCCGGAAGGAGTTAGACGATGGCCATATACCTGCCGTATGCACTCCCGTTTCAGATGCAGAGGAGGAAGTGCTGCAACTATCTGACAAACAGCCTGTTTCTGAGGGGCAACACGAAAACGGCACTTTGACACGACGAAAGTGCCGCTTTGACCGCATGAGAACGGCACTTTCGTTTTGCGAAACGGGCACTTTCGTCGGGCCGGAGGAAAAAGTCAGCCGCGGAGTGCCGCACATATAGCGAATCAAGGAGAAAACAACAGACAATGACAAAGATACAAATCATCAACCGGGGCAGGCAGCAGCTGCCTGCCTACGCCACCAGCCAGAGTGCCGGGATGGACCTGCGTGCCAATCTCGAAACCCCCGTCGTGCTCCGGCCGATGGAACGCCGGCTTATCCCGACAGGCCTGCACATAGCCCTGCCCGAAGGCTTCGAGGCGCAGATACGGCCACGTAGCGGACTGGCCCTGAAGCATGGCATCACCGTACTCAATACGCCCGGCACGGTAGACGCGGACTATCGGGGCGAAATCATGGTGTTGCTCATCAACTTCTCTACCGAGGACTTCACCATAAACGCAGGCGAACGCATCGCGCAGATGGTCATAGCCCGGTACGAGCAGGCAGAGCTGATAGAGGTGGAAGCCCTCGACGAGACCGGGCGCGGAACGGGCGGATACGGTCATACGGGCGTAGAATGAGAAGATATATAGCGCAATGAAAGTTTTTTCCAGACACCGTCTCCTTGCAGCGGCAGCCCTTGTGGTGGCGTCGCTGCTTCCGCTGTCGGCACAGACCGTCTCGAAGGACAGCCTGCAACGCTACAACTACTTCTTCTTGGAGGGACTGCGGCAGCAGGGGATGGGCAATATGGCGGCGGCCTTCGACCTCTTCCGCCATGCGCGCGACCTGAATCCCCGTGCCGCTGAGGTCTACTACGAGCTGGCAGGCTTCTATGCCGACCTGAAAGACGACCGCCGCATGGCAGAGAACTTCAGGCGCGCGGCTGCCCTTGCACCCGATAACCCCGTCTATCAGGAGCGGTTGGGGCAGCTGCATATCACGCAGAAGGAATACGACAAGGCGATAGATGCCTACGAACGGCTCTATTCGGCAAGCAAGGCACGCGTAGACGTGCTTGAGATACTTTTCCAGCTCTATGCCTCGAAGAACGACTACAAGGGGATGATAAGCGTGCTCGAGCGGATGGAGGTGCTGGAAGGGAGCAACGAACAAATATCGCTCTCGAAGATGCAGATATACGAGCAGATGGGCGAGAAGCACAAGGAGTATGACGAGCTTCGCTCGCTCGTGGCCAAGCATCCCTTCGACTACGACTATAAAGTCATGCTCGGCAACTGGCTCTTGCAGAACGGACGAAAGGCTGATGCCCTGAAAGCCTACAGGGAAGTGCTGAAGGACGAGCCGGACAACGTCATGGCCCAACTCTCGCTCTACGACTACTATCGCGAGACCAAGGCCTTCAGGCAGGCCGACGGCCTTTTGGTGCAGCTCCTCCAGTCGAGAAAGACAGGGAAGGATACCAAGATGGCACTCCTGCGGCAGACCATAGCCGACCATCAGGAGGCAGGGGCAAAAGACAGCACGGCCGTATTGGGATATTTCGACAAGGCACTGGCACTGCCGCAGGAAGATGCCGACCTCGTGCTCATGAAGGCTGCCTACATGACCTTGGTCAAGGCACCTGTCGAAGCCGTCAACCGGGTCTACGAGCAGGCCATTGCGGTAGAGCCGGAGAACTCGCACGCGCGTCTCTCCCTCATACAGAATGTTTGGGATGCGGCCGACTACGACCGCGTCATAGCCCTCTGCCGTCCGGCACAGCAGTATGCTCCCGAGAATATGGCGTTCTATTACTATCAGGGACTCGCCGAGTTTCAGAAGGGGGATAACGATGCCGCCCTGACGACTTTTCAGAAAGGAGTCGGCCAGATAAACAAGGACAGCAATCCGAACATCGTCTCCGACTTCTACGCCATCATGGGCGACATCCTCCACGGGAAGGGAATGGACACCGAAGCGTTCGCTGCCTACGACAGCTGTCTGCAATGGAAGCCCGACAACATCTTTGCCCTCAACAACTATGCCTACTATCTCAGTCTGAAAGGTATTGACCTTCAGAAGGCCGAACAGATGAGCTACAAGACCGTTCAGGCCGAACCGGACAACAGCACCTATCTTGATACATACGCGTGGATATTGTTCTTGGAAAAGCGGTACGGCGAGGCAAAGACCTATATAGAGCAGGCCCTGCGGGACAAAGATTCGCTCAGTAACGTCGTAATAGAGCATGTCGGAGACATCTACTCCATGAACGGCGACACGGCAAAGGCCCTCGAGTACTGGCAGAAAGCCCTTGATAAGGGAAATGACAGCCCGACGCTGAAGAAGAAAATAGCACAACAGAAATACATAGCAGAATGAAAAAAATCACCATATCATTGCTGTCGGCAGCCGCTGCCGTAGTCCTCACGGGCTGCGGTACGCAGAAGGCGGCGGTCAAGCCGTCTGCTTCTACGGCAACGGAGGCTTCGTCTCCTGTTGCTTCCGCCCAAAGGCAGAAGCTGGCGTTCGTACAGCGCGTGTCCGATCAGGCCCTCTATCAGAGGAATCTGGTCTCCGACCTGTCCTTTACCCTCAACAACGGGCGTAAGGATATCACCGTTCCGGGTATTCTCCACATGCGCAGGGACGAGGTAATCCGGCTTCAGCTCCTCATTCCCATCATCCGCAGTGAGGTGGGACGGATAGAGTTTACCAAGGATTATGTGCTTTTCATCGACCGGGTACACAAGCAGTATGTCCGGGCAAGCTACAGCGACGTGGCTTTCCTGCGCGACAACGGCATCAATTTCTACTCCCTCCAGTCGCTGTTTTGGAATCAGCTCTTCATCCCGAGGCAGCAACGGGTGAGCGAGGGCAGTCTGTCGCAGTTCGATGTAGACCTTGCCCGGCTTGCCAACACTGCTAATGCCAGTGTGCCCGTAACGCTGAAGGATGGCAAGATGACCTACCGCTGGATGGTGCAGACCCTCTCCGGGCTGATAGGGGAGGCGAGGGCGCAGTACTCCAGTGCCGCCCACGGCATGTCGACCCTTACATGGAGCTACTCCGACTTCCGGCCTTTTGGTTCAAAGAAGTTTCCGGCACGGCACAGTCTGACCATAGAGACGGAAGCGGTCAAGCAGAAAAAGACCCTGAAGGCGACTTTTGAACTCGACGGATTCAGCGACTCTGCCGACTGGGAGACTACAACCACGCTGTCTGGTAAGTATCAGCAAGTAAGCGTCGAGGAAATTCTCGGCAAACTAATGAAACTCTAAATGAAACGAATTTTACTATCTTTTCTTCTTTTCGCAGCCTGCACGCTGACGTCCTTTGCCCAACATCCCAATCGCAAGGCAAAGGCAACGGTTGCCGCATCTCAGCAGCCGGCGCAGAAGAAATCGCGGAAAGAGAATGGCAAGGCAAACCGGCAACAGGCCCAGACTGCTGCCACCAGCAAAGGAAAGCAGGCAGCGGCACCACAGAAGGGAAATAAGGCTGCCGCAAAGAGAAACGGCAAGCGTGGCAAGAAAGCTGCCAAGTCGCCGGGATATGTAACCACGGAGGAAATCAAGGGGCTTCAGCAGCAGAATCAGAAGATTCAGCAGGAAATTCAGGAACACGAGCAGGAATTCAAGGTGAAGCAGCAGGACGTGGACAAACGGTTGCAGAAGATTATGACGCTCGACACGGAGATTGGGCAGCAACAGAAGACCATCGACACGCTGGCATCCAATATCAAGGGGCTTGACAGCAATATAGGTATACTGAAAAGTCAGTTGAAGTCGCTTGAGGCACAGCTCGGGGAGCGTCGCGAACGCTTTATCCGCTCCATGCGGTATATGGCCCGGCACCGCAGCATACAGGATAAGATGATGTTTGTCTTCTCTGCCAAGAGTCTGACGCAAATGTATCGTCGCCTGCGCTTCGTTCGCGAATATGCCGCCTATCAGCGTGCGCAGGGCGAACTCCTTCAGGCGAAGCAGCGGCAGGTGGACGAGAAGCATGCCCAGTTGCGTGATGTGCGCGGTACGAAGAGCAATATGCTCTACAAGGACAGGCAGGTTCATGCCCAGATGCAGAACAAGAAGGCGGAGCAGCAGAACGTTGTCGCGTCGTTGCAGCAGGATCAGAAAGTGTTGCAGGGGGTCATTGCAGACCGCAAGCGCAAGCAGCAGGCACTTAATGCACAGATTGACCGGCTTGTTCAGATAGAAATCCAGAAAGCACGCGAGCGTGCTCTTGCTGAGGCGAAGGCAAAGGCTGCCGCAAGGGCCGCGGCTGCCAAGAAGCGTGCCGAGGAACTGGCACGCAAGAAAGCGGCTGCTGAGCTGCGGCGCGGGAGAATGCCCGTCGCATTGCCGAGGCGAAGGCACGTGAGGCGAAGGCCAAGGCGGAGGCTCAGGCTGCTGCGGCTGCAGCAGCAAAGGCACGTCAGGAAGCAGCGGCAAAGGCAGCTGCGGCAAAGGCGGCAGCCGAGAAGGCGCGCCGGGAGGCAGCATCGAAGGCTGCGACAGCCCGTGCCGAGGCTCTCAGGAAGGCCGAGGAACAGGAGGCGGCAGCCAAAGCTGCGGCTGAAAGGGCCGAGGCCAAGGCAGCGGCACATAAGGCCCGTGCCGACCAAGCGGCACGCGAGGCGGAGGCTTCGCGTATGGCGGCAGAGCGGAAGGCTGCTGCTGACAAGGAGCGTGCCGACCGTGAGGCTGCCGCAGCAAAGGCTGCATCGGCCGAGGACAACCTGCTCAGTTCTGCCGACCGTGCAGCGACGGGTAGCTTTGCCAATAATAAGGGTCGCCTTCCTATGCCGATGTCGGGCAAGATTATCAACCGCTTCGGTAGATATAAGGTAGATGGTGTTAGAAATGGGGAACTTAGCTGTCCGGGAATCAATATCAAGGGAGCGGGAGGCAGTTCTGTCCGCTGTGTCTATAAGGGACAGGTAACGGGCGTCTTCAACTCTTCGGACGGCATGGTAGTCATGGTTCGCCATGGGGCTTACATATCTGTTTACTGCTATATGGCCCATGTCAGTGTCAGCGTTGGTCAGTCTGTAAGTACGGGACAGACCCTCGGAACCGTCTCGTCCAACGGTATCTTGCAGTTCCAGCTCCGCAAGGAGACGGTCAAACTCAATCCCGAACAGTGGCTCCGATAGGGAATAAGCCCTACGCTATATATATAACGCCCTGCGCTGTATATATAATAATGAGAAGAAAATACCGCAGCGGACAATCCGCTGCGGTATTTTATGATAATCCCTCTGTCCCGTTGCGGGACACAGACGATGGATAAGACAGAAAAAGGCGGCTTTATGGAGCCGCCTTTATTTCTTGTAGGAGATGGTAAGTTATGCGTTGACTGCATCAGCCAGTTCTGCACCGGCCTTGAACTTGGCAACCTTCTTGGCTGCAATCTGAATCTTCTGCTTGGTAGCAGGGTTTACTCCTTCGCGGGCAGGACGTTCATTGATGGAGAATGTACCGAAACCAACGAGCTGAACCTTATCACCTGCAATAAGGGCGTTCTTGATAGCGTCGGTAGTTGCGTCCAATGCCTTCTTTGCGTCAGCCTTGCTCAAACCTGCAGCTTCAGCAATTTTCTCTACTAATTCTGTCTTATTCATAATTGATACTATTTAGTTGATTATTTTTACAAGTCTATTTCTAACAATGCTGCAAATATAGTCGTTTCCTTTTATAATCACAAACAAAAAATAAAGAAAAGTGTAGAAATACTGAAAAAAAGCCCCTATTCGGGGCGAATTGTGCTATATCACAGGATTTTTTCGTACTTTTGCGCTGTTTAATTCTCTAAAATACAACTAAGTAGATTACATTATGCGCAATATACCAACGATAACAAGGAACCTGCTTATTATTAATGTACTTGCCTACCTTGCTACTGTCGTTTTAGGAACTATCGGCATTGACCTCAACAACCTGTTCGGGTTGCATTTCTTTCTTGCCAGAGACTTCCAGTTCTGGCAGCTTATTACCTATATGTTCATGCACGGAGGATTGATGCACATAGCCATGAACATGTTCATGCTGTGGATGTTCGGCATGGTGATGGAGAACGTCTGGGGGCCTCGGAAGTTTCTGCTTTATTATATGGTGAGCGGTATCGGTGCCGGATTCTGTCAGGAACTGGCTCAATATGCCTCCTATGTGGCGGACGGACTTGCTGCCTATGACTATGTCAACATAGGTGGGATGCGCATGCTGATGGACACTTACCTGAACCAATGGACGACTGTCGGCGCGTCGGGAGCTATCTATGCGGTGCTTCTTGCTTTCGGAATGACTTTTCCAAACGAGCGTATGTTCATTATCCCCATCCCCGTCCCGGTCAAGGCAAAGTGGATTGTCATTGGCTCGGTTGCCGTAGAACTTTTCTCGGCTATCGGTACCAGCAGCGACGGTGTGGCTCATCTGGCTCACCTTGGTGGCATGCTCTTCGGCTTTATCCTTATCAAGTACTGGCAGAAGCATCCCTATTCGGGTTATGGAGACTTCGGAGTAGGCAAGGGGCAGCAGTTCTTTGACCGAATGAAGAACAGCTGGGAGAACCGTGCGCGGCGCGGTTCAGGGAGATTCGGACAGACGAATACGCACGGCAATGGCAGCGGATGGCAGTCGAATACCACCTCGGGCAGTCAGCAGCGTCCTGAAAGCGACTGGGACTACAACGCCCGCAAGCAGCGCGAGCAGGAACAGATAGACCGCATACTCGACAAGATTCGCAAGAGCGGCTACGATAGTCTGACCAAGGACGAGAAGCAGCAGCTCTTCGACAGCAGCAGGAAATAACGGCTGTAACCTCGCAGACAATGTTCCGTAAGATAAAGAAAGTGTCCTTTTGGCTTCTCGTTGCCGCCAACATTCTGGCTATCCTGCTGATGGCGGCAATAGGGAACGTCGACCATGTCCACCCTGTCGCCCATCCCCTGTGGGCAAATCTCGGGTTGGGCTTCCCCGTCATACTGGCTGTCAACGCTGGCTTTCTCGTCCTATGGATTTGTATCCGTTTCAGGATGGTATGGCTTCCGTTGCTCGGACTTCTCCTTTGCTATGTCCCGATACGGAAATACATTCCCTTCAATCCAACAAAAGAACTTCCCCATGGCACGATAAAGGTTTTGTCGTATAACGTTTATCTCTTTGCCCCATGGGATTTGCCGGAAGGCAGCAGCAATCCAATCATTGACTATATCATACAGAGCAAGGCTGACATTGTGTGCCTGCAAGAGGCCAATGCCGGGGAATCCAAGGCGGCAACGGACATTGATCCCATTGCGGAACTGGCCAAGCACTATGAACATATAGACACTGTTCACAAGCAGTCCGGCAGGGGCGACGTGCTGATGGTGCTCAGCCGCTATCCCATTCTTCGCAGGGAAATCATCCCCTACGAGTCGGACGGCAATATCAGTGTGGCTTACACCCTTAACATCAGGGCACGGAAACGCTGCTGGTCAACAACCATCTCGAGAGCTACCGGCTCGACCAAAAAGACAAGGACGGCTTCAAGTCGCTCGTCAGGCATCCTTTCGATACGCCTTCGTCCAAACGCGAGTCTGCCTACCTGATAGACAAGCTCGGCGAAGCCTCCGCCCTCCGTGCACCGCAGGCCGAAGCCGTGGCGCGCTATGTGGCGGAACGGCTCAACAGGAAGATGCCCGTCATTCTCTGCGGCGACTTCAACGACAATCCCATCAGCTATGCCCATCGGACGATTGCCGAGCGGCTGACCGACTGCTACATAGCGTCGGGCAACGGACCCGGCATATCCTATCACAAAAGCGGCATGCTCGTCAGGATAGACCACATCCTATGTTCTTCAGACTTTGAGCCTTACGGGGCGAAAGTAGACGACCGAGTAGGCAATTCCGACCATTATCCTATCTTTTGCAGGCTGAAATATCGTCCAAAACCTTAGATATGTGTCATTTTGTAGGTTATAAATTTCTGAAAATGTGAAAAAATGGTTATCTTTGCACGCTAACTATACTCATTGGGAACAATAAATTAAACAAACAAATAAAATGCAAAACAAAGGATTAGTAATTTGTATTGCCGTCTTGCTGACGCTCGCAAGCATCTTCTACTTGTCTTTCTCGGTAGCTACAAGCTACTACGACAGTCAGGCGGCAAAGATTAAAGACCCTATTGCGCAGCAGGATTACAAGGATTCTGTCAAGTATCTGGGTATTTATTCTTACCAAAAGTGTCTGGAGACACAGATTGGTCTGGGCCTTGACCTCAAGGGCGGTATGAACGTAATATTGGAAATTTCCGTTCCCGATGTAGTAGACGTACTTGCCGATCACAAGACCGACGCTGCATACGTCAAGTCCATGGAAGAGGCCAAGGAGCAGGAACAGACCAGCCAGAGCGACTTCATCTCGCTCTTCATCGATGCCTATCACAAGAACGCACCGGGACACAGGCTGGCCGAAATCTTCGCTACCCAGCAGCTGAAGGGCAAGGTCAGCACGCAAAGCTCTGACAACGATGTGGAGAAGGCACTGCGCGAGGAGGTTACGGCCGCCATCGACAACTCCTACAACGTTGTTACCAACCGTATCGACCAGTTCGGTGTAGTACAGCCAAATATCCAAAAGCTTGAAGGACAGGAAGGCCGTCTGATGGTCGAAATGCCGGGTATCCGCGAGCCGGAGCGTATGCGAAAGCTCCTCCAAGCTCTGCCAACCTCGAATTCTGGGAGACTTACAACAATCAGGAGATAGCTCCGTACTTGCAGCAGCTCGACCAGCGTCTCGCCAGTGGCGACACCAAGGTAGACACCACCAAGAACGACTCTACCAAGCAGCTCGCACAGGCTAAGCCGGCAGCCACTTCCAAATTCTCTCTGAAGAACGCCAAAACCCCGGCTGCCAATGCAGCGAAGGGCGAGAGCGCACAGATGGCAGCTGCCAAGAAGCAGCATCCGTTGCTGGCCATGCTGCAGCTGATGCCCAACGAGGCTCTCAGCCTTGTCGCTATGCCAACGTGCGCGATACAGCAGCCATCAACAAGCTCATACACGGTCAGCTGGCCGGTCAGGTGCTGCCGTCCGACCTCAAGCTCCTGTGGAGTGCGAAGCCTGCCGACGGCCTGCAGCAGAAGAATGTATTCGAGCTTCATGCACTGAAGATAACGACCTCCGACGGCCGTGCACCATTGGAGGGCGACGTGATAACGGATGCCAAGGACCAGTTCGACCAGTTTGGCCGTCCTGAAGTCAGCATGACGATGAACTCAGAGGGCGCACGCCAGTGGGCCGCCATTACCAAGCAAATATCGGAAAGGCCGTTGCCATCGTGCTCGACGGTCTTGTGTACACCTCTCCGCGCATCAATAGCGAGATTGACGGTGGTCAGTCGTCCATCTCCGGCTCGTTTACCGTTGAGGATACCAAGGACTTGGCCAACACCCTGAAGTCGGGCCGCATGCCTGCTCCTGCCAAGATCGTACAGGAAGAGGTCGTTGGTCCTACCTTGGTGCGCAGTCTATCCAGCAGGGTCTTGTATCTTTCGCCATCGCATTCGTACTCCTGATGGTTTACATGGTACTGATGTACAACCTCATTCCGGGTATGATGGCCAACCTCGCCCTGCTCGCCAACCTCTTCTTTACCTTGGGCGTGCTTGCCTCCTTCCAGTCTGCGCTTACCATGCCGGGTATTGCCGGTCTTGTGCTGACCCTCGGTACAGCCGTGGATGCTAACGTGCTCATCTACGAGCGCATCAAGGAGGAGCTCCGATTGGGCAAGGGCATGAAGCAGGCTCTGAAGGAAGGATACAGCAATGCCTTCTCGGCCATCTTCGACTCGAACCTTACTTCGCTCATTACAGGTGTAATCCTGCTCATTACGGGTACTGGTCCCATCCGCGGTTTCGCCACGACTTGGATCATCGGCTTGGTCATCTCGTTCTTCACAGCCGTATTCCTGACCCGCCTTATCTTCGAGAACCGTGTCGCAAACGACAAGTGGCTGAACCAGACATTCAGCACCGGCTTCTCCAAGAACTTCATGCAGAATGTTAACTACCGCTTCATGAGCATGTACAAGAAGAGCTTTACCGTTTGGGGTATAGCCGTTCTTATCTGCGTTGTCAGCTTTGCCGTGCGCGGCCTGAGCCGGAGCATCGACTTCACGGGTGGACGCAACTACGTCGTAACGCTGAACAAGGCTGCTCAGGTTGAGGATGTCCGCAAGGTGATGAACGGAGCTTTCGTCAACACCGTGGGCGAAAATGCCGGCAAGCCTGCCACTACCACCGTCATTGCACTGGGTACCGACGGCAAGACCGTCCGCATATCCACCAACTACAATATCGAGTCCAACGACCCGATGGAGGACGACAAGGCAGAGACCATTCTCTATACAGCCTTGAAGAAGGGCGGATTTGTAAGTCAGGCCAATGTGGACAGCTTCAAGAATCCTGACATCCGCGAGGGCGGTTCTATCATTCAGAGTGCAAAGGTAGGCCCGTCTATTGCGAAGAACATTACCTACAACGCCTTCATGAGCGTTGCACTGGCTATCTTCTTCATCTTCGTTTACATCCTCGTTCGTTTCCGTAACATCGGCTTCTCCGTCGGTTCTATTGTCGGTCTGGTGCTTGATACCACCATCGTTGTCGGTCTCTTCTCTCTCTGCTACGGCTGGATAGGATTCTCGCTTGAGATAGACCAGACATTCATCGGTGCCATCCTGACGGTTATCGGTTACGATATCAACGATACAGTGGTGGTTTACGACCGTATCCGCGAGAATCTCCGCAAGCACAAGCACAACCTTGCGAAGACGGATATTCAGGGACTTTTCAACAACTCCATCAATCAGACGCTGTCCCGTACCATCAATACGTCGGCATCAACGCTTATCGTATTGCTTGCCATCTTCATCCTTGGCGGCGACAGTATCCGCAGTTTTGCCTTCGCAATGATTATCGGTATCATTATCGGTACGCTGTCTTCTATCTTCATCGCTTCACCGGTAGCTTATCTGGTGCTCGGCAAGAAGATTGAAAACCGTCTTGCCGATGAGAAGATGGCAGCGGCTGAAGCAGAAGCATAAAGACTAAAGGTTAAACATACGTTATTAGCTCGTGAGAGCTGTCGAAGGTTATCAGCTCGTGAGAGCAACGTAACCAAAACACAATCCGGGGTTCCCTACTATAAGGGACCCCATTTTTTGTATCCGCATGCAGGTCTGCCTGTTTCCGGCCGTCAGATAGCCGTAAAATGAAAGTGCCGTTCTCGCTATATGAGAACGGTACTTTCGCATCATCAAAACGCCACTTTCGCTGGGCGGGAACGGCACTTTCATTTTTTCGTCAGCCTGCTCCCGGGAATCGCCCCCATTCGTACAAATCAAGGATGATGGTTTATGGGTCGGACAGACACGGGGTCTGTCCCTACACGCCGGGTGGTTTCTCTTTGGTTGCAGGGCGGTATCCGTTTGTCTGTAGGGACAGACCCCGTGTCTGTCCGCCTGCGTTGCGTGCTTTGGCTGAATCAGTCTGCCTTTTGTCTGTAGCGCGCTCTCTTTGTCATCAGGCTGTTTTCGGGAATTGCCCCCATTTATCTAAATCATGGATGATGGTTTATGGGTCGGACAGACACGGGTCTGTCCCTACGCGTCGGGCGGTGTCTCTTTGGTTGCAGGGAGGTATCCGTTTGTCTGTAGGGACAGACCCCGTGTCTGTCCGTTTGCTTTTCCTGCTCTGGATGAATCAGTCTGCCTTTTGTCCGTAGCGCACTCTCTTTGTTGTCAGGCTGTTTTCGGGAATTGCCCCCATTTATCTAAATCATGGATAATGGTTTATGGGTCGGACAGACACGGGTCTGTCCCTACGCGTCGAGTGGTTTCTCTTTGGTTGCAGGGAGGTATCCGTTTGTCTGTAGGGACAGACCCCGTGTCTGTCCGTTTGCTTTTCCTGCTCTGGATGAATCAGCCTTGTCTGTTGTCCTTGCCGTGCAGGCACGATAAAAAAAAGGGGAACCACGGACAAATGTGCCGGATTCCCCTTTATATGTAAAAGGTTTTTTTGACCTAAATATTACTTCTGCTCAAGTTTCATAACTGGCTTGGCAGCGTTGCGGAGCATGAACGGAGCCTTGAATACGCCTGCACCGGAGTTCTTTTCCATGCGGGAAGGAACGGCCTTGGCCTTGGTGGCCTTCGCACCGGCAGTGGCAGGAGTGGTGAACTCTACCTTGGTAAGCGGACCCCACTGGTCGTTTATGTTCTTGGCCATGGAGCAAGCGTAGTAGGTAGTGCTGGGGTCGGCGTTCCATGTAGCGTTATCCACTCCATACTGGTTCCAGTACGGGTCGTTGGGATTATCCTCCATCAGCATCTTCTTCACGCCTTCCTCACCCATGTCGGCCTTGTCGAAGCCTTCCTTGGTGATGATGATGTCGCGGTGAAGCGAGCACTGGTCGTTAGGAGTGTAGACTACGCGCTGGTAGTGCTGCTCGTTAGATTTTCCAAACTCCTTTATCTCAATAGAAACCTCTGCCGTGCCTTCTCCTCCGAGCTTCTTTGTGGTAACGGGAATGATGACCATCGGGATGTAGGTCTCGTTGTTGTCCCATGCCTGCACGTAGATTTCGTATTCCGTACCCGGAATCATCTTCTCCCAAGTGTAGGTAGCCTCTGCGTTGCTCTTGACGCCCCATGCCTTGATCATGTCGCCCATGTTGCTGAAGCCCATCATCGGACCGAACTGTTGGAACTGCTGCTCTGCAATTCCCTTCTCAAAGATGACGTAGGCATAGCCCATTACGTCAGCGTTAGGGGTGAACTTGGCCGTGATGGTCATAGGAGTAATCTCGGTAACTTCGCCCTTTATCTCAGGATTGCCTACGAGGGGTTTGTCGGGAGTGGTGAACTCTGCCTTCGACATGCTGCCTGCAACACCGTACTGGTCGTAGCCGAGGGTGATGATGGCGTAGGAAGTGCTGGCCTTGAAAGGCATATCGAATCCTGTCATCTGTGCGTTGGTGAAGTCTTCTGACTGCATGCTGCCTGCAACATGGTCGAAATAAGATTCTGCTGTAACGTCGTCGGCTATGCGGTCGGCAATGTTCTTGGGGATACAGGCGAATCGGTAAGCCTTGCATGCAGGGGTCTTTGTGATGGCTACCCAAATGGTATCGCCACTATCGCCTGAATTATAGTTAAGGTACTTTACGTCGGCGGCAATCTTTCCTTCCTGAGTTGCAAAGGTGATGCTGTCTATGCGAGTAACGTCAAAGGCCTTTTGGGAATTTGCTTTGTTGATGATGAGTCGGTTGGGTTCGGTCTGTGCAAGTGCAGCGAGACTGATGAGTGCCGTGAGGCAGAGGGTTATGATTTTCTTCATTGCTTTACGAATTTAAGGGTTTTGTTGTTTACTCTGATGATAAAGATACCGTTGCTGAGGGCAGAGGCGTCGATAGATTCGCCGTCGGCTACCTTGGCACGCAGGACAATCTGTCCGCTGATGTCATAGATGGTTGCCAGAGCAGGCTGTGAGCCGATGCCATGTACGGTCAGGAGGTTCTCGCGGAGAGAAATGGTGAGTTTCCCGGTTTCCTGACGGGTCAGTTGGCCGATTCCGTCGGTAAGTCCGACAAACTGTAGATTCTTAATCGTGGAGAGTTTCCACAAGGCTCTACTTTGAAGTTACTTCCTACGACGTGCATCCCGTCTTCACCAAAGGTGATTTTTTGGATGTCCGTCAGCGCGTATTCGCCGGTCTGCCCACCGTTCAAAGGGGTAACGACCAACTTAGCCTGCGCGTGGAGCGAACTGGAACCCATAGCCATTATGGCTGTCAAGACGCTAACGAGTAGTTCTTTCTTCATAATGCTTTTTGGTTAAAGTTGATGAATTTAATTAGGTTTGGCTACAAAAGTAAGCAAATATTTTGATTTGCCATAGTCGGGGAGGCTTTTTTTCATTGCTAATTCGTGAAATAGTAACCGAAAATGGCCATTCCTCGCGCCTTTAAGTGTCGGGATGGAGGTGCCGGTTGGTTTATGCCCGGTGTTTTCCAAGATGGCTATTTTATGTCTTTAGGCTTGGGAGGGTGTGTGAGTTTCCTATGTTTTTCCTTTGTATAGCCTTTCCCAAATGTTCGCGTAGCCTTTTCTGAACTTTCGTATTGCTTTCCCCGAGCGTTCGTGTAGGTGGAAAGGAGGAATGGAAATACGCCCTCTGCTTGCCGTAGGAGAGGGTGTTGTTCCTTCAAACAGTCTCTGTCGGGTGTGTAATTGAGTGGTTGTGTACCTTTAAATAATCGTTGTCGGGCATGCAGTCAGATGGTTGTGTAGGGCGATATATTAAGTTTAGGGCATAAAAAAAGGACTACCGCTGTAGTCCAACCTTTGTTAACCTTAAATCTAATACTATGAAAAACACATTGCAAAGATAGGTATTATTATTTATATGTGCAAGAGTTTTGTGCTCTTTTTGCAATAATTTGCTTTTTATTGATTTATATCAAGTATTTGGCTCCTATCATTCGGCAGAATTGTAAAATATGAAAGCAGTATTGTCTTTTTGGTTTACATAATATCAAAGTGCCCGGGCAAGGATGTGGGACTGGCGGGGAGAGGCTGCCTGCCGGGTCAATTCATGTTTTCTGTCAGGGGGGTGTCCGTCTTCTATCGGGATGTTTCGTGCCATGGATATTTTCATTCTGCCGGTTGTCTTGCGGATTACATTCTGTCAGAAGGTTGGTGCGGTTTCTCCTACGGGTTTAGGTGAAAATCCTATAAAACTACAGGAAGTATGCCGTCAAAGTAACATTTTTTTGCGATAAACGAATAAAAAGTGCGGTACAATTTTGTTTCTATAAGAAAAATATCTATATTTGCAAACACCAAGTGTAAGCAACAGATATATCTAATATAAATTAAAATATTTACTATGAAAGTCTATGAGTATCAGGCTAAGGAAATCTTTGCAGCTTATGGTATGGCTGTCCAGAGAGGTTTCGTATGCCGCACACCGGAAGAAGCAGTAGAGGCGTATCGCAAGTTGAACGCAGATTTGACAGTAGTCAAGGCGCAGGTTCACACAGGCGGACGTGGAAAAGCCGGCGGCGTGAAGCTGGCGAAGAGCGAAGAGGAAGTAAAGCAGCGCGCTACCGACATCCTCGGTATGAGCATTAAGGGATTTGTGGTAGACCGCGTCCTTGTTGCCGAGGCTGTAAACATTGCTTCCGAGTATTACGTAAGTATCGTTATTGACCGCAAGACCAAGGGTGCTATCCTCATGCTTTGCCGCGAAGGTGGTGTCGATATTGAGACGGTAGCAAAGGAAAGTCCTGAGAAGATTGTCAAGATTCCTATTGATCCGCTCATCGGCCTGCCCGATTATCTTGCCCGCGAGGCAGCTTTCCATCTCTTCGACGACATGGCCTCTGTCAAGCAGACGGTGCCAATCCTCCAGAAACTTTACAAGCTCTTTGTCGAAAAGGACGCTTCACTGGCTGAAATCAACCCGCTCGTGCTGACAGAAGAAGGCAACGTGATGGCCATTGACGCCAAGATGACCTTCGACAACAACGCCCTCTTCCGCCATCCCGACATTTTCGAGATGTTCGAGCCTACGGAAGAAGAGAAGAAAGAGCAGTTTGCAAAGGAGAAGGGCTTCAGCTACGTGAACCTCGGCGGCGAAATCGGCTGCATGGTGAACGGTGCCGGCCTGGCCATGGCAACGATGGACATGATTAAGCTCTACGGCGGCAACCCGGCAAACTTCCTTGACATTGGCGGAAGCTCCAATCCTACCAAGATTGTAGAGGCTATGAAGCTCCTCCTCTCCGACGAGCACGTGAAGGTGGTTCTTATCAATATCTTCGGCGGTATTACCCGTTGCGACGACGTGGCAAAGGGTCTGATAGAAGCATTCAAGATGATTGACACGAACATGCCTATCGTTATCCGTCTGACGGGAACCAACGAAGCTGAAGGCCGCGAACTCCTCAAGGGCACAAAGTTCAACGTGGCACACACGATGGGCGAGGCCGGCAAGATGGCAGTGGAACTGGCAGCCAAATGCTAAGAGATAATAACCGAACAATCAACAATAAATAAAAACACTGAAACAATGAGTATACTTATCAACAAGAATACACGACTGATCGTTCAAGGTATCACTGGTCGCGACGGCAGCTTCCACGCCAAGAAGATGAAGGAGTACGGCACCAATGTTGTGGGCGGTACATCTCCCGGCAAGGCTGGACAGGAAGTAGAGGGAATCCCTGTTTTCAACACCGTTAAGGATGCAGTGGAGGCTACACAGGCCAATACCTCCGTCATATTCGTGCCGGCTGCCTTTGCAAAGGATGCCATGCTCGAGGCTGCTGACGGCGGCATCAAGCTGATTATCTGTATTACTGAAGGCGTTCCTACACTCGACGTAGTGGAGGCTTACCGCTATATCCGCGACAAGGGTGCCAATCTGATTGGCCCGAACTGCCCGGGTCTGATTTCCCCGGAGGAGAGCATGGTCGGCATTATGCCTACCAACATCTTCAAGAAGGGCCATACAGCGTCATCAGCCGTAGTGGTACGCTTACCTATCAGGTGGTTGCCAACCTTACCGAAAGCGGTATGGGACAGACCACTGCAGTAGGTGTGGGCGGCGACCCCATCGTTGGCCTGTACTTCCAAGACCTGCTTGAGATGTTCGAGAACGACCCCGAGACAGACAGCGTAGCCCTGATTGGCGAAATCGGAGGCGATGCCGAGGAGCGTGCAGCAGAGTATATCCGCGACCACATGACCAAGCCGGTAGTTGCATTTATCTCCGGCCGTGAAGCTCCGAAGGGCAAGCAGATGGGCCATGCAGGTGCCATCATCTCCAGCGGTTCTGGTACGGCAGCCGAAAAGATTGCCGCTTTCGAGGCCGCCGGCGTACCAGTAGCTCGCGAAACCAGCGAGATTCCGGGTCTGTTGGCCGAGAAGCTGAAGAAGTAAGTGAGGAAATTCCACTCCCTTTTCTCCCTTTCAAGGGGGAGAGAAGGGGACGGGATTCCGCCAGAAAATACATTTAGTGATACGGGCATGTGCTTGTATCAGTATTGAAGTGCATTTTTACAATCGTAGAAATGCACTTTTTTATGGCAACGCAGTCTTGCAGGCTTCTGCAGAGTGCCTTTTGTCCGTCTGTATTTTTCTTGCCGATACCGCTGACAAGTCCGGCCGGCACCCAGCACACCCATTGTGGCCATCTGCTACCTGTCAGCCCCATTCCTCTGTACTCCCTCCCGTGCTTCTCTGCCTATACGCAATCATAAAACGAAAGTGCCGCTTTCGCAGTGTCAAAGTGCCTTTTTCGCATGGCGAAAACGGCACTTTCGTTTCTCAGACTCTATTCTTTTGATTATCAAGCGTTTACAAGCCACAGGGAGACAGGCGTCCTACAGCCTCATCCCTATGCCTGACAGACTGACGGAAAACAAACAATCGCGGCCCCTGTCCTTTCAGTTCTCCCCCCTGATGTTTCGCGGATGGTGCTCAAGTATCTCCTGACGGAGCGTAGTCGTGTCGATATGGGTGTAGATTTCGGTCGTTCCGATGCTCTCATGCCCCAGCATCGACTGAATGGCACGGAGGTCGGCACCACCTTCAAGCAGGGCAGTGGCAAAGGAATGGCGGAGGGTATGGGGCGAGATAGTCTTGCCTATGCCTGCGTCGAGAGCGTACTTCTTTATCATAATGAGCACCATCGTGCGCGTGAGGTGGTGTCCCCGGCGGTTCAGGAAGACATAATCCTCCTCGCCCGGCTTTATCTTCATTACGTTGCGGTCCATGAACCAGTAGTTCAGCTCTTCGATGGCGCGGGGCGAGATGGGCACGAGCCGTTCCTTGGCTCCCTTGCCCATCACGCGGACATACTGCTCTTCGATATACAGATTGGAGAGACGGAGGTTCACAAGTTCCGAGACACGCAGGCCACAGGAGAAGAGCACCTCTATGATAGCCTTATTGCGATGCCCTTCCCATTTGGTAAGGTCAATGGCGTTTTCGAGCTTATCCACCTCGGCGGTGGACAATACTTCGGGCAAATGTTCGGGCTGCTTGGGCGACTCGAGCAGTTCCGTCGGGTCGCTCTTCAGGTATCCGTCAAGCACGAGGTAGCGGTAGAACTGCCGCACACCGCTGAGAATACGTGCCAGCGAGCGTGCCCCGATGCCAAGGTCGCTGACAGCTGCGGCGAAATGCTCCAGATTGTCGAGTTCCACGTCCAGTATGTCCACCCCTTCGCCTTTCAGATAGTCGGTGAGCTTGTTCAAATCGCAGGTGTACGCATCGATGGTATTGGGCGAATAGCCCTTCTCCAGTTTGAGATAGCGTTGGTATCTGCGGACGATATTCGCTGCGGAATCTTTCTCTGTTTCCATTTTATTTTCTTATTTTTGCATGTTGAACAAGCAAACGGATGGCAGTCTTCCATCGGGCGTATCCCTTTCGGAACATGAACGGCCATGCAGAGGCAGACGCCCCGGGCTGTCCGACTTACTCAAATGGAGCAGGCCGATTTCCCCGTCTGTCCCTGCACCGCGGGCAACCGGCTGCGCCAGTCCGCTCTCTTGGACATGCAAAGATACGAAAAACAAAATGAAAATGAAAGTAATCATCGTCAACGGACCCAATCTGAACCTCCTCGGCGTACGCGAACCGGGCATCTACGGCAGCGAGTCGATGGAAGCCTATCTGACGAAGCTGCGCCGGCGTTACCCCGATGTGGAGATAAATCACTATCAGAGCAACGTGGAGGGAGAGCTAATCAACAAGTTGCAGGAGGCGGGATTCTCCTACGACGGCATCATTCTCAATGCCGGAGCCTACACGCATACGAGCATCGCTCTGCTGGACTGCATCCGTTCGCTCCGCACTCCGGTCATAGAAGTACATATAAGTAATGTAGACGGCCGCGAGGAATATCGTCGCCATTCCATGATTGCCCCGGGCTGCAAGGGTACGATACAGGGATTCGGACTCGATAGTTACCGATTGGCAGTGGAGGCGTTGCTGGGCGATGGGGAGAGAGGGGCAGGATGAAGGCATCAGGTGCCGATGGACGCCTGACACCCGGCCGTACGTCAATACCTGACATCCATCCCCCAAATGCCCGACGCTTAGTCCTCCCCACTCGCAAACAATAGTATTCACCACCACCCGACGTCTTCCACCCAACACCAAAGGCCCCTCGCCCGATACCCAATGACCGACATTTCCTCCTACATCCGCGCCCATTCGTCGCCCGAGGGCGACTATCTCTACCGGCTCTACCGCGCCACCAACATCCACACCATCCACGGCCGCATGGCGAGTGGACACGTTCAGGGACGCCTGCTGAAGATGCTCGTAGAGATGATACGCCCCAAGAACGTGCTCGAAGTGGGGACTTTCAGCGGCTATTCTGCCCTCTGCATGGCAGAAGGACTACCCGACGGGGGCAAGATATATACTTTCGAGATTAACGACGAGATGGAGGACTTCACCCGTCCGTGGCTCGAAGGCTCTGCCTACGCCGACAAAATAGACTTCCGGATAGGCGATGCCAACACAGAAGCTCCCCGGCTTGGCATAACCTTCGACCTTGCCTTCGTCGACGGCGACAAGCGCACGTATGTCGAAACCTACGAGACGGTGCTCTCCCTGCTGCGCCCCGGCGGCTACATTCTGGCAGACAATACGCTTTGGGACGGCCATATCATCGACCCTGCCTACGACCACGACCAACAGACGCAGGGCATCCGCCGGTTCAACGACCACGTGGCGCAGGACGAGCGCGTGGAGAAGGTGATGCTGCCCCTCCGCGACGGACTGACGATTATCAGGAAGAAATAAGGCCGACTGCCCCGATTCTCCTCCGAAAGGGAGGTCGGCGGAAGAGCCTGTCAGCCTATTTTGCCCGACCGTCTCAAAGTAGCCGCAAAGTTCAAAGCCCAAATTGGCAAGTTCAAGGAAAATATCGTATCTTTGCACTTCAATACTATCATTCAACGAAATTATGCAAGAAACAAGACAAAACCGCATATCGCGCCTGCTCCAAAAGGAACTGGCAAGCATCTTCCAGAGCCAGACCCGTGCGCTGCACGGCGTTCTCGTAAGTGTTACCCGGGTGAGGATAAGCCCCGACCTCAGCATCTGCACCGCCTATCTGAGCATCTTTCCCTCGGAGAAAGGAGAGGAACTGCTGAAGAACATCAACGCCAACGAGAAGACAATCCGCTACGATCTCGGCCAGCGCGTACACAACCAGCTGCGCATCATACCCGAACTGCGCTTCTTCATCGACGATTCGCTCGACTATATTGAGCGGATTGACGAGCTGCTGAAGAAATAATGGCCAATTCGTAATTCAAGATTCATAATTCAAGACATCGGACATGGCCATCGCCGGTTGGCAGAACCGCAATCCCGGATAGTGGCCATTACCGCCTCAAACATTCTCTTCCGCCCCTGCGGATTCCCTGCCTGAAGGAGCCGGACTAAGGACGAGACATTCCCGTATGAACTTCCCCTTTTACATAGCACGCCGCTATCTCTTCTCAAAGAAGAGCACCCACGCCATCAACGTTATCAGCCTGATTTCCGTTGTAGCGTTGCCGTTGCCACGATGGCCCTCGTCGTCGTGCTGAGCGGCTTCAACGGCTTCTCCGACTTGGTGGCCTCGCTGTTCACCAACTTCGACCCACAACTGAAAATCGAGCCTGCCAAGGGAAAGGCGACGGCTGCCGACCTCCCCATACTGACGCAGATAAAGCGGCTGCCCGAGGTGGAGGTGGCGACGGAATGTGTAGAAGACCAAGCCTGGCGGTGTATCACGGCAAGCAGGCCATGGTAAAGGTGAAGGGAGTACAGGAGAATTTCGACTCGCTGACGCACATCAGCGACATCCTCTACGGCGACGGAGACTTTGAACTCAGCACCGCCAACCTGCAATTCGGAATCATCGGCATACAGGTGGCGCAGAATCTCGGTACGGGAGTGGCATGGCAAGACTACCTGCATATCTACGCACCGCAGCGGAAGGGACAGTACGATGCTTCCAACCCGATGGATGCGTTCGTGCAGGACTCGCTGCTGTCGCCCGGGGCAGTCTTTCAGGTGAAGCAGAGCAAGTACGACAGGAACTATATCGTTACTTCCCTCGATTTCGCACGGCGTATCTTCAACCGCCAAGGTGAGATAACCTCCTTGGAACTGCGCCTGAAAGCCGGTGCCGACATAGACGAAACAAAGGCGAAGATACAGAAGATGGCAGGCCGACAGTTCACCGTAAAGGACCGATACGAGCAACAGGCCGACACGTTCAAGATTATGCGGATAGAGAAACTCTTCGCCTACATCTTCTTTACCTTCATACTGATGGTGGCATGCTTCAACATCATCGGGTCGCTCTCAATGCTGATGATAGACAAGAAAGCCGACGTGGAGACGCTGCGCAACCTCGGTGCCACGGAGAAGCAAATCCGTCAGGTGTTCCTCTTCGAAGGACGCATGATTTCGGTAGGCGGTGCCGTCATCGGCATCGGGTTGGGACTGCTGCTCTGCTGGCTTCAGCAGACCTACGGACTGGTCCGTCTGGGCAGCGAGGCCAGAAGTTTCATCATCGAGGCATACCCCATCAGTGTGCATCCGTGGGACATCGTTGCCATCTTCTTTACGGTATTGCTTGTCGGGTGGGTTGCCGTCTGGTATCCCGTGAGGTATATGAGCAAGAGGATGGTGTAGGCATAATTCCCACGCTAAGCCTCGTTCACCGGGAAGAAAGCCCAACGGGGGAACACCGCTACTAACAGGCTGACTATCAGCAGTATATAAACAAATAGACGAAAGTGGCACTTTGACCATGCGAACAAGCCCGTTTAGCAGTGTCAAAGTGCCACTTTCGCATTGCCGGAAAGCCGTTGCGGCATATCAGAGCCGCCTAAGCCATAAACCGGGTCAACACCTCTCTGCCCCCTTTCGCCCCGTCCGCCGTTGCGGGATTCGTGCCCCTGCCATCAGGACAAGGCTTCTGCATCTCCCTCTTTTTTCGGAGAGGAGCGGAAGGCAGGCCTATATGTCCTCCTTAATCCGGTTATAGAATTGCTCCAAGATGCCCAGTATATCATCCGGAAGATAGCCGACAGCCTTGTTAATCATCCACTCCGGCACATCGTAATAGGCTTCGGCCACCGACCCGGCTATGCAGGCCTTCGTGTCGGTATCACCGTCGCAGAGCACCGCAAGGCGGATAGTGTCCTCGAAACTATTGGCATCCATGAAGCAGCGCAGGGCCATCGGCACAGTCTCCTGACAAGTTCCGTCGAAGTGGTTTTCCGAGCCGATGCGCAGAATGTCGCGCATCGGAGGCAGCTCATAGCCGAAATACTTCCTCACCTTCTTCTCCACGTCGTTCTTGGTGAAGCGCATGTGCCGCAGCCACAGGATGGTCTCGGCAATGCACCGCGCCCCCTTGATGCCCTCGGGATGGTCGTGGCTGACCGCCGCACTTTTCCCGGCCTCCTCCAGAACGTCCTCCCAGTCGTCGTAGAGCCAGCCTATCGGGCTGACGCGCATGGCCGACCCGTTGCCGAAAGAATTCATGGGGTGAGGCTCCTCCGAGTTAATCCATGCGTAGAAGCGGCTGCCGTAGCCGCCCATTGGGTCGGGATAGCGGCGGCACCAGTCCAGAAGCGACTCCTGATAGCCGCGTCCGTTCATCACCGCATCGGCAATGGCGATGGTACAGATAGTATCATCGGTATATGAACATTCGGGAGTAAATAGCTTGAAGTCTTTCTGCGGAGCGGCCCCGAACTCAAAACGGGAGCCTACAATATCTCCTATAATTGCGCCAATCATGATGTATGTGAAGAAGCCAAAAGTGGATTCGGTAGTACTCCGACCGGGAATCGAACCCGGATCAAAGGTTTAGGAAACCTCCGTTCTATCCATTGAACTATCAGAGCATATAGCGATGGAGGAATGGCATCTGCCGACAAAGACCGTGCACTGCACCGGGCGGCTTTTCCATTCCTACCTGCAAAGATAGCCAAAATTTTTTATTCTGCCGCTATTCCTGTACTTTTTTCTATCAGCACATCAATTTTTGTTGTTTTCACAAGCCGTTTTCGTCCGGCCATCTTGCCAGAACGGCTATTCTGTTAAATTCGTGTTAAAGTATTAAATAATGTTTTTTTTAATTGATAATGACCTACCTTTGTTGTCAATATACTATAAACGTTACGCTAATCATCTGTAAATCGTTATGAAAAGACAACCATTTATACTCTCCGCCTGCCTTGCCGCCCTCACGGCACAGGCACAAGCCGTGCGCGATACAGCCAGCACGGATACCCTGAAGATGGACGAGGTGGTGGTAACACACCAACGTCAGCTCGTCAGGAACGACATAGAGAAGCTCACCTACGACGTACAGCACGACAAGTCGGCCAAGTCGAAGAGCACGCTGGAAATACTCCGCAAGGTGCCCATGGTAACCGTAGACGGTCAGGACAACATAAGGGTGAACGGTTCGGCCTCATTCAGAATCTACAAGAACGGACATCCCGACCCGAGCTTCTCGGGAAGCAACGTCAATGAAATCCTGAAGACCCTGCCGGCGAGCAATATCAAGAAGATAGAAGTAATTACCGACCCGGGCGCAAAGTACGATGCGGAGGCACGGACGCCATTCTGAACATTGTACTTGCCGACAACTCTCACCTGCAGGGCGTTGCCGGCAACGTGAATATGCGTGCCAACTCTTATGGCTCATACTATGCAGGCGGCTATCTGACTACACAGGCGGGCAAGCTGATGCTTGCCGCTACCTACAACTACGGCAATCAGAACAAGCGGCAGACCGAGTTCTGGGACGAAACTACCTTCAGCTACGTGAGGACGGGCGAGCGGTCGCAGGATAACTTGCATCAGTCGACAGCGGCAAATATCCACAGAAGCGACGTCAGCATGAGTTACGACGTCGATTCGCTCAACCTCATCAGTGCGTCATTCAACGGCTTTTATTACAAGGTGGACCAAAACGCCATTAACGGTCTGGCCCGGTGGGATGCCGCCGACAACCTCCTCTATCGGTATAACAGCCGGACTTCGCTCCCCGGCTACTCGTATTACGACCTCGGCGGACGGGCCGACTATCAGCACAAAACCCGCCTCAAGGGTGAGACGCTGACCCTCTCGTACATGCTTTCGGCTTCGAGGCGGCACGAGATACGGCGGCAGGAGTACTCGGAGATGGTAAACATGCCTGTCAGCTACTCGGGTTACAGCCGGAACGCGCGCGAGCGGTTTACCGAGCACACCTTCCAGATAGACTACGTGCGCCCCTTCGGCAAGCAGCACAAGGTGGAAACGGGTCTGAAATACATTCTCAGAGACAACAGCAGCAGCTCGCTCATGGACTATGACGGCCTCGTGGCTGACGAAGAGAACCAGTTCAGCCATAACACGCAGGTGGAGGCAGCCTACCTCTCCTATCTTTTTAATTCGGAAAAATGGTCGGCACGGGCCGGACTGCGCTACGAGCACAGCTACATGAAGGCGGAATATCCCGACGGAAGCAGCACGGACTTCCACCGGAACCTCAACGACTGGGTGCCGTCTGCCAGCGTCCAGTACAGGATTACCGACAGGCAGTCGCTCCGGCTTAGCTACAGTACGAGCATCTACCGCCCCGGCATCAGCTATCTGAACCCTGCCGTCATCAGCACACCGACCACCATATTCTTTGGAAACTCCGCCTTGGGCAGCAGCCGCAACCAGAACATCAGCCTCAACTACATGCTGGCAAGCCCGAAACTGACGCTGAACCTCACACCGTTCTGCTCCTTTAGCAATAACTCCATTACCCGGCTGAAGCACGAGGAAGACGGAAAGGATGTAACTACCTACGGCAACCAGATGCGCAAGAGGTCGTTCGGCATCAGTGCCTACACGCAGTGGCAGGCTTTTACGGGCACAACGCTCAGCCTGAACGGGAACATCTTCCACAGATATGTTTCCATTCCGCTGCCGAGCCTGTCCAATTCGGGCTGGACGGGCAGTGCTTTCCTGAGTCTGGAACAGAAACTGCCGTGGGAAATCAGCCTCGATGCCAGTGTAGGAGGGACGTTCGGACGGCCCATTTACAACGTGTACTTTTGGGGAAACCGATGGTATAACTACAACTTCTCCCTGACGCGCGACTTCCTGAAGGGCAATCTGTCGGTCAGCCTCAACGCCAACATGCCCTTTACCACTCGCGTGCGCGATACCACCCGAACCATTCAGGGCGACTATACGGGCTACGACATGTCGTGGAACAAGTGCCGCAATTTCAGCATCCGCCTCAGCTGGAAGTTCGGAAAGCTGAAGTCGGGCGTCAAGAAAGCCGAGCGGTCTATCCGGAACGACGACTTGGTGGGAGGAATGGAGCATTAGTCCGAAGCCTGTTCCAAGTACTTGATTTTCAGCTATGGTGTAGTCGCAAGCCGAAAGTGCCGTTTTCGCAACATCAAAGTGCCGCTTTCACGATGCGAAAGCGGCACTTTCGTTTTGCCGGAGTGGCTTGACGGCGGAATGGGTCGGGGTGAGTGCCGCTTCTGCCTGCGCGTGAAGGGGTGGTCTCTGCCCGTGGCAGGGGTAATGAAAAAAGACGCCAAGCATTGATAAATCAATGACTTGGCGTCTCTTTTTGTTGTCCCAGGCGGACTCGAACCACCACTGACAGAACCAAAAACTGTAGTGCTACCATTACACCATAGGACAATCGTGGGTGCAAAGATAGTGTTTTTCTGCGTGATAACCAAATTTTCGTTCCGTTTTTATTGCGTCGGAAATCAAAGCGGACGTTTTGCAGGGTGCCCGGCTTGGCTGGGACGGGAAAGGCAGCGGGGCTGATGGCTCTTGGCGTGCTTACTTCCGGAAGAACCGGTTCATCCGGGTGATGACCTCGTGGAGCTGCCGCGGATTGAGCGGATAGTTGGGAATGGGGCGCATCCGCTTGTCCATCACCTTCAGGTTTCCTGCTCCCTGTTTCTCCACTATCGTGCCGTCGCTGCGTATGAAGGCGTAGTAGAGGTCGCTACCTACGAGGTGCCAGTCGCGTGGGGAGGGGTCGTGGAGGTATTTTCCCATCGAGTAGTCGGACGGAGGGTTCGTTACGCCGAGCACCTGACGGAGGATTGTCGGCGAGATGTCGTAGTGGGTGGTGCGGTAATTGCGCTTTCCGGGCTTGCATCCGGGGTAGTAATAGATGAAGGGCGTGGCGGTCTGGTACTGTGAATAGTTGGATGAGTGGCCCCAATAGTTGTTGTGATTCTCGTTGAACTCCTGTCCGTGGTCGCCCGTTATGATGACGACGGTGTTCCGCAGAAGGTTCTTGGCCTTCAGCTTGCGCAGGGCCAGTCCGACGAGCGAGTCAGCTTCGGCCACGCAGTTGCGGTAGAGATTGAAGAAGGGTGTCGGGTCGGTGTCGTTGTCGAGCTTCATGTAGTCGCAGTATTCCCAGCTGGGACGGAATCGATACTGCTTGCTCTTGGGCAGCTCAATGGCATGTGCGAGGTCGTAGAAGACGAAGGAGAAGAACGGCTGCCGCCCGTCGTAGCGGTCGATGTCGGCCATGAAGTTGCGCGTGATGCGTGTGTCGCGCTCGTAGGCGGTCTTTCCCGGTGTGCTGATGTTGAGTCCCTTCACGTCGCGGAAGAGCATTTTGGCAAACGGCGGGTATTCCAGCGTGGCACTGGGGTAGGCCTGCACCTTGTAGCCTGCCTTGAGCAGCTGACTGATAAGGACGGGTTGGACGTTCCCGTACTCAAAGCTCTTCCAGTAATAGGCCGATATTCCCGTGAACATACCGAAGATGCCGCCCCGCGTGGCATTGCTCGAGCTGATGTGATGGGGATACTGTTCGGCACTGTCGGCAAAGGCGCAGATGTTAGGTGTGCATGCTTTCGTCAGTGTACGGGGATTCCATGAGTCGATGCAGAGGATGACTACGTTCAGGGGACGGGATGGTTTCACCGCCTTCAGCGGACGGAGTGGGTAGGCGACTGCCGTTCCGCTGTTCTGAAAACGTATTTGGTTGAGCTTGTTGATGTCCACTATTCCCAGTTTCGCCAAGAGCTTGTTGGCCCGCAGGGGGAAGTAGTAGGGCAGCACGTCGGTGCTTTCTACGATGGACGATTTCATGGTTGCGCCTCCGTAGATGTGTATGCCCTGAGAGAGAAGGACGAAGCCTGAGAGGATGAGCAGGCTGTTGCGATAGAAGTGGTGGAAGACAATGCGGCTGTTAAGCAGCCGGGAGAGGTAGCTCAGGAAGAAGCTCAGGAGGAAGAAGAGTGACGAGAGGGCTGCGGCTTTCAGGTAGACCCACGTGTCGAAGATGAATATTTCGGATGCGCCGGGGCCTGTCAGCATCTCCCAGACAAGTCCGTTGATATGGAAATGGTAGATGCTGTAGACGTAGCTGTTGGCTACTGCCACGATGAACATGAGGCATAGCAACCGAGAGCAGGATATCCGTCAGGCGTTGCCGGCAGCCCAGTGCCGCCAAAGGCAGCTGAAAGACGAGGAAAGGGATAAGGGCAAAGAGGGCGGCATGCGTGAGGCAGGAGGCCGTGAAGTAAATCCAGCCCAACGTCCATCACTTCGGTGCTCGTGCCGTTTAGGATATAGGAAAAGAAAATGGCAGCCAATGCGATGGTTGCAAGTAGATAGAACAGGAATCCTTGCAGGATGTTCCGGCTTTTCGGTTGGTTCATAGATGTCAAATGGAGAGGTTGGAGAAGTGGGGGAGCGGAAGGATGGGAACAATGCGGTCGGATGGCGTCCGTGCGGAGTCCGTCGGGCTGTCCGCCGGCTGTAGTCTTGTTTGCCCGGCAGCGTCTCCCCGGTGGTTTGCAGTGAGGTGGCTGAAAAGCAAAAGATGGTTATATCCCTCGTTGTCGGGATATAACCATCTTTCTGTAATTTATTGTTTGACGATAATCAGCGAGTAGTTCTTCTTGCCTTTCTGAACAAGCAGGTACTTGCCGTCGATGAGGTCGTCTGCCGTAATTGGCTGGTCGAAGGCCTGAAGTTTGTCCTTGTTGAGCGACACGCCGCCACCCTTGACGAGCTTGCGCATCTCGCTCTTGCTCGGGAAAATGCTCATTCCCTCTTGGTTGAAGACGTCTACGGCAGCCTGGCCGAGCACTTCCTTGGCGACTTCGTAGTGGGGCACGTCCTTGAACACGTCGGTGAAGGTCTGTTCGTCGAGCTGAAGGAGGTCTTCCTTTGTGGACTTTCCGAAGAGGATGTTGCTGGCTGCGACAGCCATGTCAAGGTCTTCCTGAGAGTGAACCATCCGTGTAACCTCCTCGGCAAGGCGGCGTTGCAGGCTGCGGCGGCCTGGGTCTTGTCGGTGTTCCTCTATGAGGGTATCGATGACGTCCTTTTCCAGCGAGGTGAAAATCTTGATATACTTCTCCGCGTCGTCGTCGCTGACGTTCAGCCAGACTGATAGAAGACGTAGGGGGAGGTGCGCTTGCGGTCGAGCCAGATATTTCCGCTCTCCGTTTTGCCGAATTTCTTGCCGTCAGCCTTCGTGATGAGCGGACAGGTGAGGCAGTATGCCTCTGCTTCTCCGCCCAGTGTGCGTCTGATGAGTTCGGTTCCGGTGGTCATGTTGCCCCACTGGTCGTTGCCGCCGAGCTGCAGTTTCACGCCATACTTACGGTATTGGTAGAGGAAGTCGTAGCCCTGAAGGAGCTGATAGGTGAACTCGGTGAACGAAAGGCCGTCGCTCGCCTCGCCGTTGAGCCGCTTCTTCACGCTGTCTTTGGCCATCATGTAGTTGACGGTGATGTGTTTGCCCACCTCGCGTGCGAAGTCGAGGAAGGTAAAGTCTTTCATCCAGTCGTAGTTGTTGACCATTTCGGCCTTGTTCGGCTCGTTTCCGTCAAAGTCGAGGAACTTGCCTGCCTGCTTCTTGATGGCTTCCTGATTGTGGTAAAGGGTCTCTGCGTCGAGCAGATTGCGCTCTTGCTCTTGCCCGAAGGGTCGCCAATCATGCCCGTTGCACCCCCGACGAGGAGGTAGGGCTTGTGTCCGCAACGCTGAAGGTGGCGTAGCATCATGATGCCACAGAGGTGCCCGATGTGCAGGGAGTCCGCCGTCGGGTCAGTGCCGAGGTATGCCGACACCATTTCCTTTTGGAGAAACTCTTCCGTTCCCGGCATTATCTGCGCCAGCATACCGCGCCAGCGTAGTTCTTCAACAAAGTTTTTCATCATTGAATGTTTTGTGGCTCTTGCGAGCCTGTTTGTTTATAATCATATCGGGGTGTCTGAAAAGGCGACTCACGGAACCGGGTCGTAGCCGCTTCCACCCCATGGATTGCATCTCAATATGCGCCACACGGCCAGTGCCAGTCCCTTTATCGGCCCGTGTTTCAGCAGTGCTTGTCTGGCGTATTCCGAACAGGTGGGGGTGAAACGGCACGAGGGCGGAGTGTAAGCTGATGGCTGCCTGATAGAAACGGATGGCAGAATCAGCAGCCATGCGGCAGCGCGCGAGGCAAAGCGCAGTATTTTATTTACTTTCATTGTGTCCTCCTTATCTTAACGGGCTGTCCGGGCAATCCGGTGGGGGCGGAATGGGCAGGCGGGACGCCTGTGCCTATTGCGCGGTTGTGGCGTTTTCCCTCTCTCCTATCCGCTCCAGCAGGTTGCAGACCTTGCTCTCTACGTTCTTTGAACCGTGAAGTTCGTCTGCCAGCCAGATGAAGGCAATCAGAAGACGGTGCTGTGGCATGGATGCGAGAGTATCGAGAAGAAGATGCTTGTGCTTCCGATAGGCTTCGCGAACCTGCCGCTTTACGCGGTTGCGCCTGACTGCACGCTTGAAGTGTTTCTTCGGAACGCTGATGAGCAACTGCACTTGTGCCGCATTCTCCGTCGCAGATTCGCCTTCTCCGTCGTCCACTGCGCAATAGACAGCCCGCAGGGGAAACGCTGACAGCGAGTGGCTGCCGCCTCCCGTGAAGAGCCTGTCGATGAGCTTCTTGCTGCAAAGTCGCTCCTGCTTTCGGAATGTTTGTCTGTGCGTGATGGGCATGTCGGGTGAGTGTTCTTTGCCTTGCCGGATGGCCGTCTGCCATCAGTTACTTGCCGTTCTGCTCTTCCAGATAGGCGCGGAGGGCACCTGTCATGGACGGATACTTCGACGATGGTGCCTCAAGGTCGAGCCGGAAGCCCTGCGCTACCACCTCCTTGGCGGTAGCAGGCCCGAAGGCTGCTATCTTTATATCGCCCTGCTCAAAGTCGGGGAGGTTCTTTTTCAATGCGCGGACACCCGTCGGACTGAAGAAGACAAGCATGTCGTAGTCGAACGATTTCTTCTCCTCGGCAGTCAGGTCGCTGCTTATCGTGCGGTACATGATGCACTCCTTGTGCTTCAGCTTGCTGTTGTCGAGCATCGTCTTGAGCATTTCGTTGTGCGCGGAGCTTTGCGGGACGAGGTAATTTTCGTCCTTGTGCTTCACCATTGTGGGCAACAGGGAGTCTATCTTGCCCGAATTGCCGAAGAAAACCTTTCGTTTGCGATACTGAACGTACTTCTGAATATAGAGCGCGATGGTCTCAATAACACAGAAATATTTCATGGTCTCGGGAATGGTAACGCGCATTTCCTTGGCAAGTTTGAAGTAATTGTCAATAGCGTGGCGTGATGTGAATACAACAGCCGAATAGTCTAACAGATTGATTTTCTGCTGACGGAATTCCTTTGCCGATAGTCCCTCGACCTGAAAGAATGGTCTGAATACCAGTTCAACGCCCAAATCTTCCGCTATGTCGTAGTAAGGCGACTTGTCGCTGGAGGGCTTTGGCTGTGATATCAAGATCTTTTTAATCATCGTGTCCTAAAAATTTATAGTCAAATAGTTACCTGTATATGTCAAGACGCCGACCAATGCCGTCAACGGCATCAATTCAAGCGCACAAAAGTACAAAATTATTTGCAGACTGACACTTGTTCTTTTGAAAAAGATAACGAACTCTTTGTAAAAGGCAAGTATTTTGATTAGAAGTATGGCTGTAAGCAGGTAAATCATCGATATTTGCATCGACAGATTGAAATAAACCAACAGCAGCACGAGGGGGAAGAGCAGCACGCCCTCCATGGAGGTCAGGAAGAGCCACGACTGCATCCATTGTAAACATTTATTCCTGCTGAAGTAGACCCAGTTGACGATGGAATAGAGGATGTATTTCGCCAAGAAATATCCCATGAAGATACCGAAATAGATGCCTATCATCTCCAATTGGGACTCCATGATGTAGCTGTTGCCTCCTGCCGTGCGGTTGTACAGATAGTAGACGATGCTGAGGATGAGTGCCGTCTGTACGACAAGGAACAGCTGGAAACGCACTTCGTAGGAGGTCTCTGCCATGGTTGCGCGGTTGCGCGGTATGCGGAAGAGGCTTCCGACCTGCCGGATGATGAAGTTGCGCGAGAGCGATGCCGCCACGAGGGCAAGTGCGAAGCACCCCAGAAGCAGTCCGGCAACGGTATTGTCGTTGCTGACGCTGTAGGGCGCGGGGTCGCCGAGGACACCGCTGTGGGCCGCTCTCAGTCCGGGGCGGAAGTACTGGCTGCCCTTGAAATAGCCTTCGTTGCGAAAGTCCACGTCGGTCAGCCGGAACTCTTTCTTCGGTTTCAGCCTCAGGAGTCCCGGCAGACTGGTCTCCGCATGAAGTGAATCGGCAGCCGGCAAATGCACCGAGTCGGACGCAGCCTGCCCGGCAGCGTCCGACTTTGCCTTTGCCCGACCCCCTGAGTCAAGCCTGCGGAGTAGTGGCGGAATTGCTGTTGAATCCGTACTGAGCATGGTTCAGCCTATAGCCCGAAAGCCTTCCTGATGTCGTCTACCCTGTCTGTCTTCTCCCAAGTGAAGAGTTCTACGTCTATCACCTTTGTCTCGTGATAGTGGCTGGTAAAGGTTTTCCGTATCGTTTCGTTCTGTCGGCCCATGTGTCCGTATGCCGCTGTTTCGAGATACATCGGCTGCCGGAGGTTCAGCGCGCGTTCGATGGCCTTGGGACGGAGGTCGAAGAGCTTCTTGATGGTCTCTGCAATCTCGCTGTCGGAAGCCTTTACCTTGGAGCGTCCGTAGGTATTCACGTACACGCTGACGGGTTCTGCCACACCGATGGCGTAGGCCAGCTGCACGAGCATCTCGTCGCTGACGCCTGCTGCTACCATGTTCTTGGCGATATGCCGTGCTGCATAGGCTGCCGAACGGTCTACCTTGCTGGAGTCCTTGCCCGAGAAGGCACCGCCGCCGTGCGCACCTTTGCCGCCGTAGGTGTCGACGATAATCTTCCGTCCCGTCAGACCCGTGTCGCCGTGAGGGCCGCCAATGACGAACTTACCCGTCGGATTGACCAAGTATTTGATGTTGTCGTTGAAGAGGGCGAGTACCTTTTCCGACTTGATTTGCGCCTTCGTGCGCGGTATGAGTATCTCTATCACGTCCTTGCGAATCTGCTCCAGCATCTTTCTGTCGGCTTCGAGCTGTGCCTCGCGCGTGTCGCCGGCAGGCTGAATGAAGTCGTCGTGCTGTGTGGAAACGACGATGGTGTCGATGCGCTGCGGTATGTTCTCGTCGCTGTACTCTACCGTTACCTGACTCTTCGAGTCGGGACGGAGATAGGTCATCAGCTTGCCCTCCTTGCGGATGTCTGCCAGTGTGCGCATGAGCAGGTGCGCCAAGTCGAGCGTGACGGGCATGTAGCTCTCGGTCTCGTTGCAGGCGTAGCCGAACATCATGCCTTGGTCGCCGGCTCCCTGATTCTCCTCGTCGCCGTTGTCTACGCCCCGGTTGATGTCGTCGCTTTGTTCGTGGACGGCCGAGAGTATGCCGCAGCTGTTGCCGTCGAACTGATATTCTGCCTTTGTATAGCCGATGTTGTTGATGGTCTTGCGTGCAACGGCCTGTAGGTCGACGTATTCGGAGGAGCGTACTTCGCCCATGATGACTACCTGCCCCGTCGTGTTGAACGTCTCGATGGCGCAGCGTGCGTCCTTGTCGTAGGCGAGAAACTGGTCGAGGAGTGCGTCGCTTATCTGGTCGGCAACCTTGTCCGGGTGGCCTTCAGATACTGATTCTGATGAAAATAAATATGCCATATCTTCTTCTCTGTTTTTTATTTGAGAGTGCAAAGTTACTGCAACTTAACGTGATAGCAAAATATTGACGGAATATTTAGAGAATATTATGCCCGGAAGAGCGGTGGTACGGCCGTGTGGGGGAGGTCTCCCGGAGTGTAGGGAATGACGGGAGCGGAGGGCGGGCCGCGCAGGTCGCTGACGTCGTTTTGTTGATATTTTTCATTCGCCGTGCCTTCCCCTTTCTGCCGGGAAGCCGTCTTCGTGTTGCGAAAGTGCCGGAACGGCCATGCGAAAGTGCCGTTTTCACTGTGTCAGAATGCTGCTTTCGCCTGCCGGGAACGGCGTTTTCGGAGGACCTGTGTAAGTGTTTGTCTGTTAGCTGGTTGCAGATAAGTGGACGAGGATGGCCTTCTGTGGGTGTTTGCGTGGATGCTTTTGTAGGCTGTAAATGTTTTTCGCGATTTCCGATAGTTTCCTGCCAGTATCTTGGCAGAACGTTTGCCGGTTTGGCTATAAATGTTTATCTTTGCAAGGTCAAGCTGAAACGAAACTCTAACAGAAACGCTTATGAAACCCTATATGTCCGTCGTCGTCTTTCTGGTGCTGCTGCTTTCGTCTGTCGGGGCAGGCATCGACAGCTACCATACTGCCGAACAGCGCATAGTGAGGATATGAATCAGGCTCTGAGCAAGACGCTTGCCGCAAGTCAGGAGGGCTGGATAACGCCCGACACTATCCACTCTTACCGTCAGAACCTGCGGATAGCCGAGCTTCGTAACCACTCCTACCTCTACTATGCCGACTTGCAGCGCGACGACACTCTGTGCAGCCGGCGGATGGAATGGCGTTCGCAGCATGCGGCGGTGGCCTTGCGGGGCTATGCCAACTGCTCGTTTGCCACCGTGTGGGGCTTGGCCGACCATCGGCTGCCGTGGTTTCTGTCGCTCCTGACGGTGGGGTGGCTCTTCCTCTCGTTCCGCTCTGTACGTCGTCGGCGCGTAGAGGGTCTGTCGTTCGGCTCGCTGGTCTATGTCGCCGGCGAACGCCGTTTCTATCGTCCCGACTGCCAGCCCGTCCGTCTCACCCCGATGCAGCAGCAGTTGTTGGAGATGTTTTTCACCGCCGAGCAGCATTGCCTGTCCAAAGACGAGATTTGCGAACGGCTGTGGCCGCGGAAACCCGATGCCTCCGAGACGCTTTACACCCTCATCCGCCGCCTGAAGCCGATTGTGGAACGGCAAGGCAGTCTCAAAATTGTCTCCGAACGGGGCAGGAGCTATCGGCTGGAGGAAGCGTAGAAGCGTGAGCTTGGCTTTCTCAATCCGGGTACGTGTGGCACGTGTCTCTATTTGATGGTCATGTTTTTCTGATATTTCGGCTATCACATTCCGGGGTTGCGGACGGATGCGGAAGGAGGCTTGTTGTATATGATAAGGTGGAATGGTCATCCTCATTTTGTATTTTCATCCTTGTATATAGGCTTGCCTGTCCGATTGTCAGACAATTGTCAGCTTCTTTTTTCGCCTGTCTGCTTTGTTTTTCTCTATCTTTGCCAGCAATAACTAAACTTTAGTAAAGATGGAAAAACTCCTGATTCTCTTCTTGGTGGTATCCCTATCGCATGCCACCCGTACCCGGGCGGCTGCCCTGTCGTCGTGCTGCGACTCCCTGTATATGCAGGACGGCGGTCCGGTTGCTTCGGTTCGCTCCGACAGCGTTGCAGCCCTCGCCCTGCCGGAGGTAACAGTAGAGGCCGCGCGTGTCGTCCGCAAACCCGACGGACAACTCCTTTTCCCCTCCGCAAAACAGCTGCAGGCCTCTACCAACGGCTACAGCCTGCTCGCCAAGCTCGCCCTGCCGCGCATCCGTGTAGACGAGGTGGCACGCACGATAACGCCCCTTGGCAACAACGGTTCGGTGCAGTTGCGGCTCAACGGTGCCATCACTACGCACGAAGAGTTGCTGTCGCTTGACCCGAAAACCGTGAAAAGCGTCGATTTCATCGACAATCCGGGCGTCAGATACGGTGAAGGGATTGGCTACGTCATTGACATTCGCACGCGGAGGGGCGACAGCGGATGGCTGGCAGGGGCCGACCTGAACAACTCGCTGACCGCCCGGCATGGCAGCAATACCGTTTTCGGGAAGGCGAACCGTGGAAACTCCGAGTTCGGGCTGACATATCAGCAGGACTATACCGACTTCCGGGGGAACGATAACAGCGAACAGACCGACTATCTGCTCAACAACGGCACGCTCTATCACGTCAGCCGGACCTGTCAGTCGGCCCGTTCGCGCAGCTATAATAATAGCTTGCAGGCGAAATACAGCCTTGCCGATTCGGCTTCCTACGTTTTTCAGGCTGTCCTTACCAACGAATGGAGGCACGACCCCGGCAGCAGCGTGATACAAAATGTGTCGGATAATGGCAGGAGTCCCTTGAACCCGGGTGTGAAGACCGATGCGGTCGTACATTCCCGCGGCCGCTCTTCCAGCTTCACCCCGGCTCTTGACCTCTATTTTATGCACACTCTCGGCAGTCACCAAACCCTCACCGCCAATGCCGTAGGGACGGGCATAGCCACCGACGATTACGATTTCAACGACGAAGGAAGCGTCTACGAGTATGCCGTCAAGGGGCGGACGTGGTCGCTGCTGACCGAGGCCGTCTACGAGAACCGCCTCCGTCCCTTCACCGTCTCGTTGGGCATGAAGCACAGCACAAAGTACACGCGCAACGAATATACGGGTTCTGTGGCATCACTCACCCAGCTGCACAACAGCAGCCTGTATGTCTTCGGGGAGATAAAGGAAGATGGAAGGACCTCAGCTACGTGGCAGGACTCGGGGTGAGCCATCATGGCTATCGGCAGGGAGGAAGCCGCTACTCATACTGGCTTTTCCGTCCCAAGACTACCGTGTCCTACGCGTTCACGCCTGCCCTTTCGCTCCGTTATTCGTTCGAGATGTACGAGCATGTATCGCGGATTGCCTTTATCGGCGGCACTGCTATCCGCACGAATGTAATGGAATGGACGGTCGGGAATCCCGACTTGAAGCCGAATAAGGTGTTCGACCATGTCCTCACGTTGAGTTATGACCGCCCGAGATTGTCGCTTTCGGCTGATTTCTGCTATCGGACGAACCCACGGTCCAATATGGCTTACTACGTCAGAACGGCCGACGACCGCTTTGTCTATACGCAGCGGAATCAGAAAGACATCCGTATGGTCTACGGAACGGTCTATGCCCGTTGCGACATCCTGCCCGAACGGCTGACGGCCAACCTGTGGGGAGGTGTCTTCCGCTTCTTTAACTATGGCGATAACTACCGCCATTACCTGACGACCTACAACTTCTCGGGCAGCCTTAATGCCTATCTCGGACGCTGGACGCTCGTTGCCGCTGCCGACAATGGGTGGAAATTCATGGAGGGCGAGACCATGGGACACGGTGGAAGTGCCACCTACGTGGGGGCAACCTGCCATATAGGCAACTTCGACCTGTCGGTTTTCTTTCAGCATCCTTTCGAGCAACATCCCCGGACGAACAAGAGCATCATCTGCAACGAATACATGCACAAGGTCTTCATAGAGCGCGGACGGGATTACGGCAACATGCTGACGTTCAATCTTACGTGGAAAATGCAGTGGGGACGAAAGTATAAGAGCATCAGGAAGACGCTTCAGAACAGAGATTCCCAAACGGGAATCATGCAGGGACGGTAAGGCAAGGGGCTTACGGTGGCCTTTCGTTCATTTTTTCATGCCAGTCCCATGATAAAAACAAGAGGAGACAGCACTGCCCTGATGGCAGTCTGTCTCCTCCATGCTGTATGTTCTACGTGCCGGTTTAGTCTTCCCAAAGGCTCTTGTTTCCTATATGGTTCTCCTTGGAAAGGATTTCCGACTCATTATTGATGGTCTCATCATCCACTAAAGGCAGTGTTTCACCACTTCCAGCTAACAGAGATTCTGCGTTCATTTCCTTTACCTTGATAGCCGGTACAATATAATTCTTGCTCATAGTTGTATCTTTTAGTTTGTTTATTTGTTCAATATCTTCTTGCCGTTCTTGATTACAATTCCCTTGTAAGTGCTGTCTACACGCTGCCCGGAAAGGTTATACATGGCGTCGTTGGCGGTAGCCGACATGGCAGCATGGCTGATGCCGGTTGTCTCGAAACCGATAAAGTCCTTCGCGCCAGCCTCTATCGGCATGGAGAGATAGCATTTTCCGGCAGGGATGGTTACGTTTTCAGCGAGACGGTAGAAGCCTACTCCCTTGCTCTTGTTAGCGAGTACATAGACCAGACCGGCCCCTGTCATCTTGCCATCGGAAACCTTCAGCTCTGTCGTAGCGGCAAACTGACTATCCTGCTCTTTGTTTGCCCAGATGGCAGCAGCCTTGTATGTCTGTGCGGCACCTTTCAGTACGACCGGCGTACCGGGCAGTACCTCGTGCTCAATGGGCGAGAGGGTAACGCTGGCATCGGTTACCTTTACCGTGTAGGCGGTGATGCCGAGAGCCGAGAAATTGGTCTTCACGGATGGAACAAAGGTTGCATAGCCTGCCGACGGGATGGTAACATCCTGTGTGGCTGTCATGGCGATATTGTCGTTTTCAGGATTAAAGGTAATGGAAACGTCGAAAGTGCCGGCACGCTGCAGCAGGTCGCCATAATAGAAGTTCTCTTTCGGCAACCAAGTATTGCCCGGATTAATGACCACCTTAAAGGCAAGGTTCTGCTTGTCGGCTGCCTCGGCCTCGCTAAGGGTAATGGTTCTCTTCCAGAGGTAGGTGCCGTTGGGCTGCTCCTGCATGATGTTGGCATCGTTGTCTTTGTCCCACAATGTTTTAAAAACACTGGCAGGAGCACCTGCAACGGTATAGGTGGCCTTCATGCCATATTGTGATGTAATATCCTCATAGCCACTCTCACCGTCGTAAATGAAGTAGCTGTCAGACGTAATGCCTCAATGTTGCCGGTTTGCTTGTCTGGCCCGTTGTTAAAAATGATGTTTACAGCACCACCCTCGGGTATATTGATAAATCTCTTTACGTAGAAGGTCTGCTCCTGCTTCGTTGTCGGGTTCTTGAACGTCTTGGTTTCGGTCATCATTTCTCCCGGCCACTCTGAGTTGCCTGCGCTTCCCCAATAGTGGATATGGGGTGCTGCAGATGCCTGAACATAAACGGTGATGTCCTTCGCACACAGGTTAAGTACTGCCATTGTGAGCAGTACGCATAGCGTAAATAGTTTTCTCATTTCTTTAATTATTAGTTGTTATTATAGATTATTACTGAATTTATTATTCGGTTTGTACGTTGTAAATATGTCAGTCGGGTTGCAAAGTTATGCCATTTCCTCGGATATTGATATAAAACGAATACAGATTAAGTATTTTTAATTATAGAGTGGCGTTCTTATGTATATTTAACTGCTTTGTTGTTGTGTATGGATGGAATATTCATTTATTTTCTGCTGTCGGCTCAACTTTATACAGGGAGAAACGCTGAGAAGCGTTTTTTTATTCGTAACTTTGCCCAAAGGCGGTGCCATGCTGCCGGAACAGCTCCTTGGCTATATGAGGACAGGACAGCTATAATATAAGGTAGGGCGTCCCGTGCCGCCTTGTCCGTCTTCCAATCTTCCAATCATCAACAATAGAAATGAAGAATACAATCGCAACACTCCTGCTGCTTCTCCTCACCGCTGTGCCCGTCTGCGCACAGGGTATGGGAAAACTGATGAAGCAATATTACATGCTGCCGCAGCAGGCATACGGATATTTTGTCCACGGACAGGGCGACAGCCTGCTGAACATGGCAGACGACGAGTTTCGGAAAGCCGTAACCAAGGAGCAGGCATCCGCCATGTTCAGGCAGATACAGCTGCAGCTGGGCGATTTCCGCTCGGCCGCGCTGTGGCTGCCTGCCGAGACAGGGCAGGCGGACATGAGGCTTTCACGCGCGTAATGACCTTTGCGCGCTGCCGGATAACGCTTTCGCTGACTTTCAATGCCGACAACCGTCTCGTCGGTCTGTTCTTCTCGCAGCCTGAAGCCATCGACGACAATCCGCCGCTGCCCCATGAGCGCGAGTTCACGCTGCAGACCGACGGATTCGACCTGCCTGCCCGGCTGACTCTTCCCGGTGGTGAGAAGGGACGGAAATATCCTTGCGTCGTCCTCGTTCATGGGTCGGGACCGTCGGACATGAACGAGTCGGTCGGGGCGAACAAGCCTTTCCGCGACCTTGCAGAGGGACTGAGTCGGCGCGGAATAGCCGTCATCAGATACGAGAAGCGCACCCACGTCTATGACGTTGCCCGGCACGGGCTGCCCAAGGGACGGCAGCTGGACTACGATACCGAGACGGTAGACGACGTGCTGACGGCCATCGATTCGGCAAGGGTGTTCCCCGAGGTGTGCAGGGACAGCATCTACGTAGTAGGGCACAGCCTTGGGGCAATGCTCGCACCCCGCATTGCCGAGCGGTCGGGACACTTGGCAGGCATCGTCATGCTTGCCGGAACACCCCGAAAGCTGATGGACGTGTTGCGCGACCAGAACATCGCTGCCCTGAAAACATCGGATGCGGCAGTTGTCGACTCCGTGATGGCCGTCGCGCGCAGGCAGTTGCCCGAGAGCTACATAGCCTTTGACAGTCTTTATTCGGCCGGTGCGACGGCAGCCCGTCTCCGTCTCCCAATGCTTCTGTTGCAGGGTGAACGCGACGTACAGGTAACCGTGGCAGATTATCGGGCGTGGGACAAATGGTTGAAGAAGAACCGCGGCGTGGTGCGCAGGACCTATCCGCTGCTGAACCACCTCTTCGTGGAGGACACGGGGAAGCCCGTAGCCGAAGAGTACAATACGCCCTCGCATATCCCCGGCTACGTCATGGACGACATAGCGCAGTTTGTCAGGACAGGGAAAATAGCGGAGCAATGAGCCTTGTCCGCTGACTCCGTTGGCGGGCGTAAGAATGTGGCAAAACGAAAGTGCCGCTTTCGCAGTGTCAAAGTGCCGTTCTGACCTTGCGAAAACGGCACTTTCGTTTTGCCGTTAAGCCTTTATGGATTTGTCGGTGTCCGTCATGCACAGGCAGACAGGGCGGCGGTTATGCCTCCTGCTGCCTGATGCCCATTCGTGCCTCAACCACGTTGACCACATAGTCGCCGAGTTTTTCGCACTCCTGAATGATGTCCATGTACATCGTACCGATAGCGTAGGTGTACTTATGGTCGTTTACATCGCTGATGTTCTGGCTGCGCAGCTGATTGCGGTAGTTGTTTATCTCGTTCTCAATGTTGAACGAACGGTTGATGTTGTTGTCCTGCTTGTGGCCTACGAGGATGCAGTTCATCTGCGTGAGGCGTCGTCGGTCAGCTCAAACATCTGGTGAATGTGGTTCAGCTGGTCTTCCGTGAACTCCTCCTTGCCCTTTATGCGGCGGCTTTCCGTCCGTGCAATGTTGTAGCAGGCGTCTCCGATGCTCTCCAGTTCGGATATTTCACGGAGCATGGCACGCACCTTGTCCTTGGTTTCGTCGCTCAGATGGGCGTTGCTCACCTCGTCGAGGTATTTCGCTATCTCAATTTCCATGTTGTCGGAGATGCCCTCATATTTTTCTATACGGGTATAGAGCTTCACGAAGGCCGACTCCTCCTTGGTGGTAAGCAGTTCGCGCACCATGCTGAACATGCGCTGAAGGCGGTCGGCAAAGGCCTGAATCTCCTTGCTGGCTTCGAGTACGGACAGCTCGGGGGTCTTCATGATGCCGGCCTGAATGAAGCGCAGGCGGAAGTCTTCCTCCTCCTCGCGCTTCCGCGGCTTGATAATCGAGCAGACCAGACGCTCCAGCAGGGGGATGAACCAGATGAGCAGGAAGGTGTTGACGATATTGAAGGATGTATGGAAGGCCGCCAGTACGATGGGGAGCTTGAGGGCAAGCTGCTGCTGGGTGAGGTTGTGCTGTTGCGGATCATAGCCGACGAAGCTGCAAACCGTGTCTACGAAAGGATAGAACAGGCAGAGTACCCAGACCACGCCGATGACATTGAACATCAGGTGGGCAAGGGCAGCACGCCGGGCCTGCGTGTTGGCAGCGAGCGCGGCGAGGTTGGCGGTGATGGTCGTACCTATATTCTCGCCCATGACCAGCGCGATGCCGAGGTAGATGGGCAGTACGCCCGTGGAGCACATGAGGATGGTGATGGCCATGACGGCTGCCGACGACTGCACGATGCACGTGATGGCGGTACCGATGGCAAGGAATACGAGTATGGTGAGGTAGCTGTTGACGTCGAACGAACGGAAGAAGTCTATGATGGCAGGGTTGTGTTCCAGTTGCAAATCGCCTCCGGCAGCACTGAGGAGTACAAGGCTTAGGAACATGAACGAAAGTCCGAAGAGGAAGTCGCCGACGTAGCGGAGCTTCCGCGTATAGATAAGGATGATGCCCACGAGGAAGGCAGGGAACACGAAGCTCGTCAGGTCGACCGAATAGCCGAGGGACATAATCCACGCGGTGAGGGTCGTTCCGATGTTGGCACCCATGATGACGGAAATGGCCTGTGCCAACGTGATGAGTCCGGCATTGACGAAGGAAACCGTCATTACGGTGGTTGCCGAAGACGACTGTACGGCGCAGGTGATGAACGTACCCGTAAGCATGCCGGTGAAGCGGTTGGTTGTCATGGCCCCGAGGATGTGGCGCAACTGCGATCCTGCCATTTTTTGCAGGGCTTCGCTCATCACTTTCATGCCGTAGATAAGCAGGGCGAGAGACCCTACTATCTTAAAGGCAATTGCTAAATAAGCACTTGTACTCATAATAATAATATTGTAATGCGATATATTTTGCATTCCGGGTGGATTTTGCTACCTTTACACCCAGATAACACTTAAAGTTAGTTGGTATGAAACAAGTATTGCAAATCCGTTGCAAAAATAACAAAAAAACTCTGAAAGTCCCAATCGGCAGTACACTTTTTGAGATTTTCAATGCAAATAACCTACAAATGGAGTATGGACCCGTCAGTGCAAAGGTCAATAATAAGGTGGAAGGCCTGCACTATCGGGTCTACCACAACAAGGACGTCGAGTTTCTCGACCTGCGCACACCGTCGGGTATACGCACCTACACGCGGTCGCTGTTCTTTGTTCTCTGCAAGGCCGTACACGACCTCTATCCCGGCAGTCAGGTCGTCATAGATATTCCCGTCTCCAACGGCTACTATTGCAACCTTCAGCTCGGGCGGCCCGAAAGGGGCGTAAGTGCCGGAGACGTGGCTGCCATCCGCAGGAGGATGCAGGAAATAATAGATGCCCATCTTCCCATACAGCGATACGAGACGACCACCGAAGATGCGGTCAGGATGTTTGCCGGGCTGGGCGACAAGGCCAAGACAAAGCTCCTGCGCAGCAGCAGTACGCTCTACACCACCTATTATGTAATAGACGACTACAAGGACTACTACTATGGCTCGATGCTGACGAACACTTCGCAGATTCGTCTTTTCGGACTGGAACCCTACTACGACGGTGTCCTGCTGCGTATTCCGTCGTTGCAGGACCCTTCCCGTCTGGGGGAGGTGATACGGCAGGACAAGATGTTCGAGGTGTTTAAGGAGCATCACCGCTGGCAGAGCATCCTCGGGGTTACGACCGTGGGCGACTTCAACGAGGCGGTGGGGAAGGGACTGGCCACCGACCTTATCAACGTCAGTGAGGCTTTGCAGGAGAAGAAGATTTCGAGAATAGCGGATGCGGTTGCAGAGCGCAAGGAGGTGAAGGCGGTGCTGATAGCCGGTCCGTCGTCAAGCGGAAAGACGACGTTCTGCAAGCGTCTCTCGGTGCAGCTCCTTGCAAGCGGAATCCGCCCGGTGCAGGTGTCGCTCGACGACTATTTCGTCAACCGTTTGGACACACCGAAGGACGAGAATGGCGAACTCGACTACGAGAGCATCCACGCCCTGAACATACCCCTGATAAACGAACAGTTCAGTGCGCTGTTCCGGGGAGAGGAGGTGGAACTTCCGAAATATAACTTCCAGACGGGCAAGAGCGAGAAGAGCGGCAAGCTGCTGAGGCTCGGTGAGAACGACATTCTGGTAGTAGAGGGTATCCACGCCCTCAATCCGATGTTGACGGAGCAGATACCGATGCGCTCAAGTTCAAGGTCTATGCCTCTGCGCTGACTACTATCCTGTTGGACGACCACAACTATATTCCCACGACCGACAACCGCCTGCTGCGCCGCATCGTCCGCGACTACAAGTATAGGGGCAGTTCTGCGCAGGAGACCATCCGCCGGTGGCCTTCGGTACGTGCCGGGGAGAACAAGTGGATATTCCCCTATCAGGAGAACGCCGACGTGATGTTCAACACCGCCATGCTCTTTGAACTGGCAGTAATCAAGCCACAGGCCGAGGAGATACTGGAGCAGGTGCCGGAGAATTGTGATGAATATGCTGAGGCATACAGGCTGAGGAAGTTCCTGAAATACTTCTCTTCGCTGCCTTTTCGGAATCTTCCCCCGACGTCGCTGCTGAGAGAGTTCTTGGGCGGCTCGTCGTTCAAGTATTGAGACGGGGGAAGCCCTGCCTGTGAAAAAATAATGGGAAACTGCCCCCGAAGCCTGTTGTGTGGTTGCATTTAGCCGAAAAACAGGGTTTCGGGGGCAGTCTTGTCTGTCCGTGAAGGCTGTGTCTTGTCTTTACGGCCGGGAGCTTGCAGGCGAAAGCACCTTCTCTACAATGTCTTCGGGGCGGATGGAGTTGATGCAGGCAAGGTCGCCGCGATGGCAGGGCTTGTTGCCGAAGACCGAACAGGGGCGGCAGGAAAGTCCGTTGTCTTGTACGGCATCGTCGGGAGACTGCTGCCACCCCATGAAACCGCAATAGGGATGGGTCGCCCCCCATACGCTGACGACGCGTGTGCCCGTCAGCGAGGCAAGGTGCATGTTGGCACTGTCCATCGAAACCATCACGTCGAGATGGCTTATCAGCGTCAGTTCTTCTTTCAGGCCGTTCAGGGTTGAGGCTGCGAGATGCACTGGCTGTGTTTCTCTGCCCATCTGCCGAGTATGTCTTTCTCTTTCTTGCCGCCTCCAAACAGGAATATGCGGCACGTGGGGGCGCGCTGGACAAGCAGGTCTATCACTCGCTCCATCTTCTCCTGTGGGTACATCTTGCCTTGGTGGGCGGCAAAGGGTGCGATTCCTATCCATTGGCAGCCGGACGGTTTTGTGCCGACGACGGGGGACAGCGTTGACAGGTCGCCGCCCTCTTTGGGAAAAATGCTCTGGAAGGAAAGTCGGACAGGATACCCCAGCTCCTTCAGTACGTCCTGATAGTTGCTGAAGGAGGTCGGCTGCTGTACGAAGACCTTGTTTCTGCGCCTGCACAATAGTCGTTTCCCCTCCTTGTGCTTATCTATATGTGCTGTCTTGATTCTGTCAAGATGGAATCTTTGGCGGAGAAACTTCGTCCGCAGTACGTTGTGGAAGTCGGCTACGGCTGTCGGGTGCTTGGCAATCAGGCGGCGGTAAAGCCGGTTCAGTCCCTTGATACCCTTGTATTCGCCCTTCAGGTCGGCCTCCATGAAGTCGACGTTTGGTGCAATGGACTCGAAGAAAGCGCGCGCGAAGGGACGCGAGAGGACGCTGATTCGCAAGTCGGGATACTGCTTGGCGAGCGAGTAGACGACTGGCAGGGTCATGGCAACGTCGCCCATGGCCGAAAAGCGGATGATGATGATATGTTCAGCGTGCATAACAGGAGGATGGGGTGATGGTGGAAGAATGACGGACGGGCTTGCAGGAGGGACGTCATGCCTTAATAGAAATGGTGGAAGCAAAGGGAATGGGTGTTGAAGAAAGCCACGGCTTTTCGTCAACACCCATCACGCAACGTGCCTTCTTCCGGAGCCGGCATCTTATTTCTTATACAATACGGGATTGGTAGAAGGGTCGTTGTACATCTTCATCTGCCGGTAGACCTTCATATACTTGCGTCCGGCCTTGATGTCGTCGAGCAACTGGTCGATGGCGGTGCCGAGGTCAGCCTGCTGTTCGAGCAGGATGTTGAGCTTGGAACGGCATTTCTCCGTATGCTCCGGGGCTGCATCGGTACGCTCGGCCTGCTCCTTCATGTGGTAAATCTTCAGTGCGAGGATGGAGAGACGGTCTACCGCCCATGCCGGACTCTCGGTATTGATGGTGGCGTCGGGCATCGGTGCGATGTCGGAATAGAGCTGACGGAAATAGGAGTCAATCTGCTCCACGAGGTCGGTACGGTCTTGGTTCGACCTGTCTATGCGGCGTTTAAGGCTCATTCCGTCCTCCGGTTTGATGTGAGGGTCGCGGATTAAATCCTCGAAATGCCACTGGACGGTATCTATCCAACACTTCAGGTACAGACGATTCTCTATGGAATCCCTGTCGTAAGGATTGTTGATGGGTGTGTCTACATTGTCCGTGATATGGTAATCGCGGATGGCCTGTGCGAAAATCTCGTTGCAATGATCAGTAAATGACATTTCTATTAGATTTGAATTGATTGTGCAAATATAAGTGAAAATATGCGATTGACAAAATAAAAACACGTCTTTTTCGTGCCGTTGTGCTTATTCCGATAGGCGGGTGTGCCGTTCCTGTTGTGCCGGATATTGGAAGTAATGTTTGAATAAAGCTATATAATAACTTGATTTAACGCAAGATAAACGGTATTTTAGGCTAATTTGATGCACAATGTTGGGTTGTTTGTGCAGCAAAAGGTATATTTTTGAATGAAAAATTTGCGTAGCTTGAAAAATTATTGTTCCTTTGCAGCCGAATTTTAGAATAAGAAAGTAATCATCAAACATTTTAAAACTTACAATTATGTCAGAAATTGAATCAAAGGTAAAGGCTATTATCGTAGACAAGCTCGGTGTTGACGAAGCAGAGGTAAAGGCAGAAGCAAGCTTCACAAACGACCTTGGTGCAGACTCTCTCGACACGGTAGAGCTGATTATGGAGTTCGAGAAGGAATTCGGTATTTCCATTCCTGATGACAAGGCTGAGAAGATTTCTACTGTAGGCGACGCTATCTCTTACATCGAAGAGAACGCTAAGTAAAGATTGCAGTAAAAGAGATAAAGGCGGAAAGATTCTTCCCGCCTATCTTTTTTCAGTCATTGACTTATCGGGCGCGTTCCGAAAAAATCATCACGTACACGATAGGGAGGTACGAAAGCGTTCTTTGTGCCTTTTTGTTTTTATTCGGCACCTTATTCAATACAGAATAGCCATCGTTCCGGCATAGACGGATGTTTCTATGTCCGAGAACGGAAGCTTTTTCTTCTGCACCTTTCTATTCGTGTGGCATTGCCAGCCCAAGACATGGGGTGAGGAAGTATGTGCAGAGAAAAAGGCAAGGAAGCACAAAGGAAAATTCGGATTCGCCATAACAATATAACTTATATAAATGGAATTAAAAAGAGTAGTCGTAACAGGACTTGGTGCCGTTACACCGTTAGGCAACAGCCCGGAGGAAACTTGGCAGAATATGTTGGCTGGCAAGAGTGGTGCTGCACCTATTACAAAGTTCGATGCAACTCTGTTCAAGACCCAGTTTGCGTGTGAGGTAAAGGACTTGAACATCAACGAATACATTGACCGCAAGGAAGCCCGCAAACTTGACCACTATACCCAGTTGGCCATGATTAGTGCGATGCAGGGCGTCAAAGACAGCGGCATTGACTTGGAGACGGCCGACAAGAACCGCATCGGTGTTATCTACGGTGTCGGTATCGGCGGCATCCGTACCTTTGAAGAGGAGGTTACCTACTATGGACAGAACAAGGAGAAAGGTCCTAAGTTCAACCCGTTCTTCATTCCGAAGATGATTGCCGACATCGCTTCGGGACAGATTAGCATACATTTCGGCTTCCACGGACCTAATTTCACTACCACGTCCGCCTGTGCTTCTTCAAGCAATGCGTTGGCGGCAGCCTTCAATCAAATTCGTCTTGGCAAGGCAGACATGATTGTCAGTGGTGGTGCGGAGAGTGCTATATGTGCTTGTGGGGTAGGCGGATTCAATGCCATGCACGCTCTTTCCACCCGCAACGACGACCCTGAGCACGCTTCGCGTCCATTCTCGGCAAGCCGCGACGGCTTTGTCATGGGTGAGGGTGCCGGCTGCGTCGTTCTCGAAGAGTTGGAGCATGCCAAGGCCCGTGGTGCGAGAATCTATGCAGAGATGATTGGCGAGGGCGAGTCTGCCGATGCCTACCACATCACTGCTTCTCATCCGGATGGTCTCGGTGCAAAGCTCGTCATGCAGGCAGCTCTCGACGATGCCGGATTAAAGCCAGAGGACATTGACTATATCAACGTTCACGGTACTTCGACTCACGTTGGTGACATCTCTGAGGCCAAGGCCATCAAGGAGCTGTTCGGTGATGCTGCATACAAGCTGAATATTTCCTCTACCAAAAGTATGACGGGCCATCTTCTCGGTGCAGCCGGTGCGGTAGAGGCCATGGCTTGTATTCTCGCCGTGAAGAACGACATCGTACCTCCTACCATCAACCACGAGGAGGATGATAAGGACGAAGAACTTGATTACAACATGAATTTTACGTTCAACAAGGCGCAGAAGCGCGAAGTGCGTGCTGCTCTCAGCAACACCTTCGGTTTCGGTGGCCACAATGCTTGCGTAGTATTCAAAAAGTATGCTGAATAATATTATAGATAGGATAAGGCTCCCTTTCCGCAAGGAAAAGGAGCTTTATTTGTCTTTATACCACATCATAGGAATCCTTCCACACGACCTTAGTTACTATAAGACTGCGCTTCTTCACAAGAGTATTGCACGTCGTAACGAGAAGGGAAAGCCGGTCAACAATGAGCGTCTGGAGTTTCTCGGGGATGCCATTCTTGATGCTGTCGTCGGAGACATTGTCTTCGAACATTTTCCGGGAAAGCGCGAAGGTTTCCTGACCAATACACGGTCGAAGATTGTACAGCGTGATACTCTCAACCGGCTTGCAAAGGAAATGGGTATCTGCAATCTTGTTTTGTCCAGCGGACAAATTTCGTCGCACAACAGCTACTTGGGGGGCAATGCCTTCGAGGCACTGGTAGGAGCACTCTATCTTGACCACGGATATGATGCCTGCATGAAGTTCATGAAGCGGCAGATATTGGGTGGGCTTATCAATATAGATAAGGTGGCTTACAAAGAAGTCAACTTCAAGTCGAAGCTCATCGAATGGAGTCAGAAGAACAAGGTGAAGATGGAGTTCAAACTTCTGAACTTCGAGAAAGACAAGGACAACAATCCTGTCTTTCTGTTCCGTGTTGTCATGGAGGGCGTGGAATGTGGAGAAGGCAAGGGATATTCCAAAAAGGAAAGTCAGCAGTTGGCTGCCAAGCAGACGTTGCAGCGGCTGCGCCGCGAACCGCAGTTCATAAACGAGGTGTTTACCGCTAAGGCCAACCGTACAAAGATGGAGGAAGAGCCTGTGGTAGATGTTCCGGCAATGCCGCAGGGTACCGATTTCATGGCAGGTTGCAAGAGTCAGGAGGAAAAGCGCAGGAATCCTTTTCACGAAGAGGTGTATGCCGATAACCCTGTCTCGAAGCTGGGAAGAAGTAAGTCGGATGGGCAGGACCAAGCAGATGAATCTGTTTCTTCCGGCATCTCTTACGAGCGAGATGCTGACCGTGAGGCTGCCATTGCCGCAGCAGAGGCAAAAGCCTTTGGAGAATAGCAGTTTTTGTTTATGATATCAGAGTACTGGCAAGCCGTACCTCATGTGTTGGTAGGGCTTGTCAGTTGATATGATTTAGTGAAAGTACGCAAGCCTCTTTATTAAAATCCTTGTATTCATGTGTGAAATATAGGTAATAGCTTCGTTTGGGCCTTTAGGAAATAACCAATAAAGTACTTCCCTGCTGCTTGTAGTATAAGGAAAATTCTTAGCATAATAGAGTTATAAATCGTCTAATCATAAAAAAATACGACACGGGAAATGTGTCGTATTCAGTGATTCCGTTGGGGTTCGAACCCAAGACCCACAGCTTAGAAGGCTGTTGCTCTAATCCAACTGAGCTACGGAACCATTAATCGGGTGCAAAGATAGTGATTTTATTCTGTTCTACCAAATAAGAGAGAGATTTATTGGTGGTGGTATTGGAACGCATAAATACCGTTCATTCTATTCCATCCGCAGATTCTTCCGTAATAATTTCTCTTTTTATTCTCTCTTGAAGGAAAACTTTTGCAAGGTTTTATTTGGAAACAATATAGTAAAAAGTACGATTGGGGAAATTCTCTGTTTAACGTGGATGAGCCTGTTTCGTTATCTCTCTGATATTTCTGTCTTGGGTAGTTTGTCAGATATTATATCAAAACATTCATCTTCAGTGTAAATAAAAAAGTGAATTTTGTTCTTAATTTCAGAATAAATACTTTTATCAAGAGAGTTTAGATTTCTTTCTAATAATGAAATTAACTCATTGCCGTCCACTAAAAATCGCTAAGCGTTCTTTGAAATAATTGAAATATAGTTAGTTACAGAGATTTTCAAGGTGCGACGATTTGATTTTGTATCTTTGCAGTCCAAACAGATGACTGCATATGAACAAGCCCAAATTCGTTTTCTCCCAATTGGTCGCTTTTATGGATTCAGACAAGTTCCGTCACATCGTTGACAAGTATGGCGGTAACCGCTATGTGAAACTTCACATGTTGGAACCAACTCCTTACACTGATGTTTGGTCAGTTGAGCAATCGTGAGAGCATGCGAGACTTGATTGTCGCCATAGAAGCACATCACCAGAAGTGCTATCATCTCGGACTTGGCAAGCATGTGACCAGAAGTAATCTGGCTAAAGCCAATACAAATCGTGACTATCGCATCTTCGAGGAGTATGCCTACTACCTTGTGAGTAAGGCCAGGCGCAAACGGGCTGCTAATATCTTCAAACTTGCCGGTAATGTCTATGCTTTCGATTCCACGACCATCTCGCTGTGCCTGAATGTGTTTTGGTGGGCCAAGTTCCGCAAGCATAAGGGCGGTATCAAGATACATACCCTATATGACCTGGAGACTCAGATTCCTGCCTTCTTTCATATCACCACAGCATCAGTGCATGACTCCAAGGCGATGAGGGAAATCCCCATTGAGACAGGTGCTTACTACATTTTTGACCGTGGCTACAACAACTTCAAGGAGCTCTATCGCATACATCGTGCAGAGTCGTTCTTCGTTGTCAGGGCTAAGACCAATTTGCAGTACAAGTGCATCAAGTGGAGACGCAGGCTGCCCAGGGTAATAATGACAGATGCTGAGATAGAGCTGACCATCTATGGCAGTCAGAAAGGCTATCCAGAACATCTTAGGCTTGTACGATTCTTCGATGAGGAGCAAGGCCGTGAGTTCATGTTCCTGACTAATGCAATGGAACTGACCGCACTGCAAGTTTCCGACCTCTACAAGAATCGTTGGCAGATAGAACTTTTCTTCAAGTGGCTCAAGCAGCACCTCAAAATCAAGAAATTTTGGGGAATAACTGAGAATGCTGTCAGAATACATATTTACTTTGCCATCTGCGCTACTGCCTCGTTGCCATTGTGCAATATGATATGCGATTGGATAGAAGCACTTATGAGATGCTGCAAATCCTCAGCATGTCACTTACAGACACAACAAATCTCAGAGATCTCTTCGACAAAACTATATTCAAAAATGACAAAGACCGAAGCGGTTCAGGTGAACCTAATTTATTTAATTTTTAAACTCGTCCATTTTTAGTAGACACTAGTGAAATTAAATTGGAGTTTTTCAACTATAAAGAAGTTATTGAAATGCCCTCCAATACAATCAGCTTCATTAGTTAAACAAAAGTTAGATAGGCTTATCAATACGTGAAATGGCATATCCTCAAATGTCAGGGTAACTTCATACTTGTCATTATAGAGTTTTATAATGGCTCTATTATAAGCAATATTAGGCGTAATGGACATTTGGTAGGCTGAAACCTTGTATGCTTGTTAGCAATGGACATTTGGCAGGCTGGATTATCCAGCCTACTTTTTGTATTGAGGGAACCCGTCAATAAATTTCTTCTTATTAATATCATTCAACCCGTTGTGATTTAGTAATGCCCTTTTGAGTTGTGCGTTAAATCCTTCCAAACGGTTTGTCGTATAATGTTCAGTTCAGGATGTTCCTCATAGGTGAAAAGCCATTTGAGATGCGTTCTTATAGCTCGTCTTGCTGTTCTTAGCCTTCTATGCGTATAGGCGGTTTTCCCGGAAACCAATACCGTTCTTTCATTGAGAAAATCTTCCCAGTCCTCACACCATTTGTTAAACAGCGATATAAACTCATTTTTCTTCATCGGGAACATACTCTGTACTAACTTCAGCAACTCTATACCGGCTGACAGATGTGGGTCTTTCGTGAGTACCCTCCTGATTATCTGTAACTGATGAAACTGGCACATCTGTGCAGGATAGGAGTTTATAGCTTGCAAGAGTCCTGTGTGTCCGTCACATACGACTGACTTTATTTCTGTTCCAAACTCTTCTATATGGTTGAGTCCGTCAAGATAATCCCTGTTCGTTTCATTCCTGACATACTTGCGATGAAGTATCTTTCCGGATTCCTCATCCATAAACAGCATAACGCCAAGCTGCGGGAGAAGTATGTTGTATCAGTGATGATGACGGCTGACTCTGGACAGACAGAATTGAAACTGTCCGCTGCCAATGCCAGATGGCAGCGTATTGTCCTCTCTGAACATTTGTGGATAACAGCCGGTTCTGAAACCGTCCGTCTATCAGTCAGATATTCGTTCCAAAGGGTTATGTCTCTAATGCGCTTTCCCCCTTGGAATTGCTTATCACAGTCCCGGCAATAATACATTTGGAAGCCACGCCGATGACCCTTCTTTTTAACATTTGAGCCGTTGCAGCATATACAGTTTTTATTCATAGGTTTTCAAATGCTGCGAAGGTAATAAATGAAGGACATTAAGAAGGTTTCAGCCTACCAAATGTCCATTACGCCCAATATTATAGGAATCTCTGAAAAGTTCCCCAATATCTTTGTCAATATTGTATGGAATTAAATCCTGATGCTTGCTTAATATTCTCATTATTAGAGTAGTTAACGTGAGTTCGATGAATTTAAAACAAAGCAAGTTGTGTATCTACAGTCCTTTGTACATTGATGCACGGCTTCTTGGGGAACAGGCAATAGGCAGCGATGGCACCCAATAAATTGACGATGAAATTGTCAAAGGACCGATGTCTGGAGTGCTCCACCTATGCAATGTTCTTGAGTTCATCATTCACGGTTTCAATGATAGCCCTTTTTCTGAGCAGCAATTTGTCAGAGACGCTCATCAGCGCCCCCTTTTATGTTGCTTTTCAACTTGGTAATAAGCTGTATGCCATCAACGAAAAGTCTCTGAAAGAGATTCTTGCTGATATATCCCTTGTCGCCTACCAACTTGCCGTAAATGAACTCTACAAAGGCTTTGTATTCCTGAGATTTTCGGTCATCCACGTCACCCGGAGTTATCATGAAGTTGAGAAGTTCTCCCTTCTCGTTGCAAATCAGGTGCAACTTGAAAGCGAAGAACCACCCCATGGAGCATTTTCCCCTTTGGGCAATGCCCTTGAACACCCTGTGAATGTGTTTTCTCTGGTTCCGGAGACGCGAAGTGGTGTACTGTCAACGAAGCTGATATTGCATCAAAAAACTTGCAGAAGTCGTCTGCCATACAAAATATTTATGTAACTTTGCAATCAGTATCAATTCAGAAGATTATGCAAGACTTAGTTATTTACAATACGCTGCATCGACAGAAGGAACTCTTCCAGCCTATAGCAGCACCCAACGTGGGCATGTACGTCTGCGGACCGACCGTATATGGCGATCCGCATCTGGGACACGCACGCCCTGCCATCACCTTCGACATCCTCTTCCGCTACCTGAAGCACATCGGCTACAAGGTGCGCTACGTCCGCAACATCACCGATGTGGGGCACTTGGAACACGATGCCGACGAGGGAGACGACAAGATTGAGAAGAAGGCAAGGCTCGAACAGCTCGAGCCGATGGAGATAGCGCAGTATTATACCAACCGCTATCACGACGCCATGCGGTCGCTCAACGTGCTTCCGCCAAGCATAGAACCGCACGCAACGGGCCACATCATAGAGCAGGAAGAGCTGGTAAGGCAGATTCTCGACAACGGTTACGCCTACGAAAGCAACGGCAGCATCTACTTCGATGTGGAGAAATACAACAAGGACCACCGCTATGGCGTCCTCTCGGGCCGTAATCTAAGCGACATGGTCAACAACTCCCGGGAACTGGCAGGAGTCAACGAGAAACGCAATCAGGCTGATTTCGCCCTTTGGAAACGGGCTATGCCGGAACACATCATGCGCTGGCCGTCTCCTTGGAGCGACGGTTTCCCCGGCTGGCACTGCGAGTGCACGGCCATGGGACGCAAGTATCTGGGCAGTCATTTCGACATTCACGGGGGAGGCATGGACTTGGTTTTCCCACACCATGAGTGCGAGATTGCACAGGCGGTAGCCTCGCAGGGCGACGAGATGGTGAAGTATTGGATGCACAACAACATGATTACCATCAACGGACAGAAGATGGGCAAGTCGCTCGGAAACTTCATCACGCTTGAGCAATTCTTCACCGGCAGCCATCAGACGCTTACCCAAGCCTACTCGCCGATGACCATCCGTTTCTTCATCCTCTCCGCCCACTACCGCGGAACGGTCGATTTCTCCAACGAGGCCCTGCAGGCCGCCGAGAAGGGATACGAACGGCTGATGAACAGCTTGGAAGACCTCGCACACATACAGACCGCTGCCGCTTCCGACGAAAACACGAAGAAACTTGCCGGAAACCTCCGTCAGAAGTGTTACGAGGCCATGAACGACGACCTGATGACGCCTGCCGTCATCTCCGCTCTCTTCGAGGCGTGCCATTCGGTCAACCTCCTCATAGACCACAAGGCGCAGATTTCAACCGACGACCTGAAGGAACTCACCGAGACGATGAACCTTTTCGCCTTCGACATCCTCGGACTCCGCAACGAGCGCAGTGCCAACAACGACGCGCGCGAGGAGGCATACGGTAAGGTGGTAGAGATGGTGCTCGACCTCCGGGCAAAGGCCAAGGCAGAGAAAAACTGGGCAGTCAGCGACCAGATTCGCGACTCCCTCGCCGCCGCCGGCTTCCAAGTGAAGGACACCAAGGACGGTGTTACTTGGAAGCTCGACCGGTAACCGACCATCAGGAGCACAGCCGACATACGGGCAAAAAGCCACAGCAACAAAATGAAAGTGCCGTTTTCACAGGGTCAAAGTGCCACTTTGGCCCCATGAAAACGGCACTTTCGCCTACTCGCATAGATACTACTGACTATCAGAACTTTACGACCCTTTTCTTCCGCCGACGACACCGAAAGGGAAGAGGGCCGTTGCCTGTGTATAAAACAGAAGGCCTCCTACCATCAAGAGCTGTCCAATACTACTCCTTGGGAATATCGTCATCGTCGGGATGCACCTTCCTCTTGCCACGCAGCCCGTCCTGCTCAGCCTTCAGTTCGCCGTCATAGGTATATCCCAGTGCCTTCTCCCAACAGGCATACGCCCTGCCATAGTAGGAGCGCGCGAGTTCGGCCTCGCCCATGTTCTTGTAGATGACATACATAATGGTCTTGTTCGGCTCGTAGAGGAAGGCGGCCTTCTTGAGATAGCCGATGGACGCTTCGGGATGCTTCAGATGGTTTTCAACCACGCCCAGACGATAATAGGCAACAGCCAGTCTGGCATTGCGGCGGATGGCCTTCCGGAAATAGACGGCGGCAGAGTCGAGATAGTAAAGATACTCAAAGCAGCCGGCAAGATAGTAAAGATTGTTGTAGGCAGAGTCCTTGGCGGCAAGCAATCGCCTATAGACACTGATGGCCTCATCGTACCTCCGACAGGTGAAGTAGGCCTCGCCGAGGGCGCGGTTGACGTGGATATTGTCCGAATCTACCGCACAATAGCGTTCGCCATAGTCTATTGCCAACTGGGCTGCGTCGAACAGGTCTGTCATATAGAGGTTCATCTGTTCCGAGACAATCTTCCCGTCCATCGGAAATCGCCGCAGGAGAACGTCGCCCCACCTGACCTGCCGTCTTACTTGGTCCTGCGCACCGAAGGAATAGAAAAGCTGACGGAGCGATTCGTGGTTGAGGCTGTCTTCGGGAACGCGCAGAAGGATGGACGCGCAGCCGCTGTAGTTACCCCGATTGTAATAACAATATCCTATTTTCTGCTTGATGGCGTTGTCGTCGAGCAGCGTCTGCGCCTGCCGATAGTACTTCAGGGCATTGAAATAGTCGTAGTCGCGCACGCAGCTGTCGCCTTGAGCAACAAGATGCCGGCGTTCGGTATTGTCTGCCCGAAGGGGCAGGGCAAGCAGAAAGAGGAAGAAAAGAAGGATATGTTTCATAATGACAGAACGATAAAGGTGAAACGGAACGGGCGGACAAAAGTTCAGAACATGAGGAGGCTGTCGTCCTATATGCCTCCTGCAAGCGGCAGGGAAACCCGTCGGAGCTGTCTGACAGACAATCACCGACGGGCCGAAAGGGTTTAGGCTATGGAAAGCCGGCTATTTCTTTTCACTGGTGGAGATGCGGATGGCGTTGTCAGACTTGTCTACGTCTATAGAACGTATTGTCTCTGCGTTGATATTTTTCGACTCAGCATCCGATATTTTCTTACCGTCCAGATAGATTTTGAATTGCGGAGTCTCCTTTTCGGATTTGCGCGTGGTCTCGTTCGCCTTAGCTGTATTCCGCACTAAGGTTGCAGAGGTTCCGCGCGAACCACTCTCCCCGTCCGGTTTCATCGAGAAACTAACGGGAAGCACAAACCAGACATCAGCAGGCTTGCCGTCCTGATAACCGGGATTCCAGTCGGGCATAGTCGACACAATACGGAGAGCTTCAGCATCCAGTGCCGGAGAGACACCGCGGATGACGGCAGGCTTCATCACCTTTCCAGTCTTGCTGACAAGAAATCTGACTACAACCCGCCCGTGCTCGTTATTCTTCACAGCCTCTGCCGGATATTTGAGGTTCTGCATAATCCACACGTTTACATTCCCTTTGAATGACGGCATCTGGTCTACTGCGATATATTCCTTCGCTTTTGCAGTATCGCCGGGCAGGACAGACGTTGCCGGTTGTATGGTTTCCTGCATCGGAAGTTCCTCTGCCGTGGCGGCATCGGAAACCGTCGCCCCGTCAGCCTGCTGATTCATTAGGGCAACGGAGGTGCTCTGGCCGTCCGACTCGGCTATCGCCTTCACCATCTTGCCCAATACAGGCACTTCGCCCATGCTCGTTTTTATGCTTCGGGCCACAGTTTCTATGTTACTGACTAACAGCAATGTGGCTGCCAATGGTGCGAAAAGAAGGTACTTTGCCTTCTTAATTCCTTTACTACGCTGTTTGTTCATCATTTTAATACGTTGTTTAAGGGGTAAAACATTGAAGTTATTTGATATTGTAGCTACGTTCTTGTGATAGGTCAGACCGACGAGATGATACTGGTAGGACTTGCTGTCGGTACCATGGGAGAGTACGCGGTGGTCGGCCATGTACTCGAGATTGATGCGCACCTCACGCCGCATCAGCCACACGAAGGGATTCAGCCAAAAGGCGATGGCGTAAAGCTCGCACAGCAGGACGTCGGCAGAGTGGAGCTGGCGGCAGTGGGTCTGCTCGTGGAGGAGTATCTCGTCAAGTTCTTCCCTGCTGTGTCTCGACGGGTTCAGGAATATCATCCGAAAGAAGGAAAACGGGCCTTGCTCGCCTGTCAGGACATGGACGCGGACACCGTTGACCTCCATTGCAGGGCACTTTCGGGCCAGCCGGTAGATGGAGAACAGCTGCACGGCAAAACGAATCAGCAGCAGGAGCACCACTGCCATATAGCCCCAAAACAGCAGCGGCTGCCAGTAGGTGGCGGTATCGGGACGGGCCTGAACGCTGACAGCAGGAAGGACAACCTGTGCATAGGCAGCAGCCACAGAGTGGGCCTCGCTGTTCGAGGCTATCCAATAGGCCATGTTGAGTCCCGGAACTGCCGTTGCCATAAGGTAGATTCCGATGAGGGCGGCACGTCGCCAAGCGAAGAAAGTATCGCGGGCGAACGCCACCTTATAGAAGCCGAAGAGGAGTGCGAGGGCTACATTGAGCTTGATGAAATAAATAATCATGATGGTAGAGCTTACTGAAACAACAATAGGGCGGCCTAATCCTTTCCCCGTTCTATCTCGGCAATGATGTCTTTCAATTCCTCGGGCGATATTTTGTCTTCCTTGGCAAAGAACGACACCATCTCACGGAAGGAGTTGCGGAAATAATCGTGTACGAAGCCCGTCATAAAACTGCGCTTGTACTCGGCGGCGGCAATGGCAGGCTGATAGATGTAAGTAAGTCCCCGCTGCACTGCCGAGACATACCCCTTGCGCTTCAGATTGCCGAACACCGAGGCGAGGGTGGTATAGGGCGGTTGCGGTTCGGGCAGAATATTCAGGACTTCCTTCACGGTACAGCTGCCGAGCTGCCACACGCGCAGCATAACTTCTTCTTCTTGTCTGGTCAGTTTTTCCATATTGTCTGTGCTGTTTAATACTTTTGATGTCGCAAATCTACGAATATCTCGTAATAAAAGCAAATTATCAAAGTTAACAAAACTAAATTTTGATTATTTTATTTGTTGACAAACAATTTATTACGATAGTATCGTAAGCATGAGTCCGCTTCTTTTTCCGCCTGCCCTACCCAAACTGTTATAGCCGGAAAAAGGAATCTTGGCGACCATAAAGCACAAACAAGACGGGAGGAAGCAAGAGACAAAATATCCCCTTCACGGCTTTATATTATAGATTAGGTGGCACATTGACCAATACAATCAGACCAGCCGGAAGTTCCGCATTTGCTATTTGCCAACTCAAGCACACACTACCTGACAAGGTGCAATACGGTAAGCAAGCATGCACATTCCGGCTACCACACCTCCGGCCTGTCTAAAAGCCTGCATGGTGCCCGTTGTCCGTTATCTTCATCAAGGCGGATGCCATTTATCGGAAAAACTTCTTAAAAACACTTTCCACCCATCATTTGACCACATATCTTTTCTCTTGGCTGAAAGTTCCCGAAAGACGGGTTATTGTATCTTATAGTTACAGATAACAAGAAAAGCGAAGACAAATGTTAGTTTCCCCATGCCTGAGTTTACGGTTCGTTGTCTGAAAAGTATAAAAAGAGAAAGACGACATGACAATTTTCCCTCAAAATATTTTGGATTCTCAAATATTATTTGCAATTTTGCGGAAGAATACTAACATAAACATGAAATAATCTATGAATGAACAACTTGAAGTGAAAGAGCTAGACAATGTTGTCATACATTTCTCCGGCGACTCCGGCGACGGTATGCAGCTTGCAGGCAACATTTTCTCAACAGTTTCAGCAACAGTTGGTAACGGCATCTCTACGTTCCCAGACTATCCTGCCGACATCCGCGCCCCGCAAGGATCGTTGACGGGCGTCAGTGGATTTCAGGTACGCATCGGTTCGGGCAGGGTTCTGACACCGGGCGACAAGTGCGACGTGCTTGTAGCAATGAATGCTGCAGCCCTGAAGATGCAGTATCACTACTGCAAGCCACAGGCTACAATCATCATTGATACCGACTCCTTCGGCCCACGCGACCTCCAGAAGGCAGAGTTCAAGAGCGACGACTACCTCGGCGAGATGGGCATAGACCCCGACCGCGTAGTGGCATGCCCCATCACCAAGATGGTGAAGGATTGTCTGGCAGACACGGGTATGGACAACAAGTCAATACTCAAGTGCCGTAACATGTTTGCACTCGGCTTGGTGAGCTGGCTCTTCAACCGCGACTTGGAGTTAATCAACAACTTCCTGCGCGAGAAGTTCCGCAAGAAGCCGGCTATTGCAGAAGCCAACATCAAGGTAGTAGAAGCCGGATATAACTATGGCAACAACGTACACGCCTCCGTTCCCAATACCTATCGCATTGAGACAAAGGTAAAGGTGCCCGGACGCTATATGGACATCACGGGTAACAAGGCCACAGCCTATGGTCTGATGGCAGCTGCGGAGAAGGCCGGACTGCGCCTCTTCCTCGGTTCATACCCTATCACACCGGCTACCGACATCCTGCACGAACTGGCAAAACACAAGTCGATGGGTGTTACAACCGTACAATGCGAGGACGAGATTGCAGGCTGCGCATCGGCCATTGGTGCCGCATTTGCAGGCGCACTGGCTGCCACCTCTACTTCCGGCCCCGGTATCTGCTTGAAGAGCGAGGCTCTGAACCTTGCCGTTATCGACGAGTTGCCGTTGGTAGTTGTCGACGTTCAGCGCGGTGGTCCATCTACGGGACTTCCTACAAAGAGCGAGCAGACCGACCTTTTGCAGGTGCTCTACGGTCGCAATGGCGAAAGTCCGATGCCTGTCATCGCTGCAACCAGCCCGACAGACTGCTTCGATGCAGCCTACCATGCCTGCAAGATAGCCCTTGAGCACATGACCCCGGTTGTACTTCTGACCGATGCCTTCATTGCCAATGGTTCATCGGCTTGGAGACTCCCCGACATCAACGACTTGCCAGAGATTCATCCGCACTATGCTACCGAAGAGCAGAAATATAAGTACTCACCGTACAAGCGCGACCCGGAAACTCTCGTAAGATACTGGGCTATCCCGGGACAGGAAGGCTATACCCACATTCTTGGCGGTCTGGAGAAAGACGGCGAGACTGGAGCTATCTCTACCGACCCGGAGAACCATGACCTGATGGATCACCTGCGCTGGGACAAGGTTGCACGAATCCCCGTTCCCGACCTTGAGGTTTTGGGCGACAAGGACGATGCAGACCTCCTCATAGTAGGATTCGGAAGTACATACGGCCATCTCTATTCGGCTATGGAAGAACTTCGTGCTGCCGGACACAAGATTGCCCTCGCACAGTTTAAGTATATCAACCACTGCCGAAGAACACTGCCGAAGTGCTCAGCAAGTACAAGAAAGTGGTAGTTGCCGAGCAGAACCTCGGACAGCTGGCAGCCCTTCTCCGTATCCGCATCAACAACTTCGCTCCTTACCAGTACAATCAGGTTAAGGGACAGCCTTTCGTGGTCAGCGAGTTGGTGAAAGGATTCGAGAAACTTATCAATGCCCCACTGCCAAAGGAAGAAGGTGCACATTCTATACTAAGATATTACAATAAAGGAGGAACACGACATGAACGAATATACAGCACAAGATTTCAAGAAGGGACAGCCCAGATGGTGTCCGGGATGCGGTGACCATTTCTTCCTCGCCAGCCTTCAGAAGGCTATGGCCGAGATTGGTGTTCCGCCATACGAAACAGCAGTTATATCGGGTATCGGCTGCTCAAGCCGTCTTCCCTACTATGCTAACACGTATGCCATGCAGACTATCCACGGTCGTTCGGCAGCCATAGCAACAGGAGCAAAGGTAACGAACCCGAACCTGACAATATGGCAGGTTTCCGGAGACGGTGATGCACTGGCTATCGGTGGCAATCACTTCATCCACGCCATGCGCCGCAATATCAACCTGAACATGATATTGCTCAACAACCGCATCTATGGATTGACAAAGGGACAATACTCTCCTACCAGTCCGCGCGGATTTGTGTCTAAGTCAAGCCCCTACGGCACCACGGAAGACCCGTTCCGCCCGGCAGAACTCTGCTTCGGAGCACGTGGTAACTTCTTCGCACGCAGTGTGGCCAGCGACAACACCGAAACAATGGCTATTCTTCAGGCAGCCTACCGCCATCAGGGTGCGGCCGTGTGTGAGATTCTCCAGAATTGTGTCATCTTCAACGATGGATGCCACGACTCTGTCTACACTTCGGCAGGCAGAAAGGAAAATGCCATCTATGTACGCCACGGCGAACCGCTCATCTTCGGCAAAGACAACGAAATGGGTCTGATTCAGGAAGGATTCGGACTGAAGGTCGTAAAAATTGGCGAGAACGGTATCACCAAGGACGATATCCTCGTACATGATGCCCATTGCATGGACAACACTCTGCAACTGAAACTTGCGATGATGAGCAATGAGGACGGCTTCCCAGTTGCGCTCGGTGTTATCCGCGACGTGGACGCTCCAACATACGATGCTGCTGTCAATCAGCAAATTGAAGACGTGAAGGCAAAGAAGCCTTATCACACGTTTATGGAGATGTTGGAAACCAATGACATTTGGGAAGTACAATAATTGTGAAAGTCCTCAGGAGAGAGCCAAACACCTAAGACAGACCGCCAAACGGTCAAATAATAGGGCATTAGCCCTCTCCATAATGCTGAGGAAACAAATTCTATCATAATATCATAGGTTATTAATTATGGAGCACACCGAGTTGTCGGTGTGCTCCTTTCATAATATATATACCAAGAACCATCATCCCATAGAACCGAAAAAACAAACAATAAATTCGGCCAGACAAGCACCTATCCGTCTGGCCGAACCTATATCCAATTGCCATTGACCGACCGCTTACACGAAACCTTCTCCTTTCTTTATCTGCACTTCATTGATATACTTCCGTATAAGATTGGAAGAGGCTTCTTTTCTGCAAATGAGCAATACATTTTCATGTTCGGCAACGACATATCCATCCAATCCGTCAATAACGGTCAGGCGATTCTTAGGCACTTTGATTACGTTGTTTTTGGAGTTTTCTACAATGGCATTAGAGTCAATGATGACATTATCGCCTTTTCCCCGACTTTTGGCTCGTAGATACTATGCCAAGCTCCGAGGTCGGCCCACCCGAAACCACATCGCAGCACATAAACATTATCTGATTTTTCCAATATACCATAATCTATGGAAAGATTGGGATAGGATGGGAATTTCTCACGGATAAAAGCATTTTCTTCCTCTATACTGAAATTTCCCCGGCATACTTCCTGACAACCCAAAGCTACGGGAAGAATCAGCGACATACATTCGTTCAGGTAACGGGCATTGGATAGGAACATACCTGTATTCCAATACCATTCTCCGCTATCCATAAATAGCTGAGCAAAATTGCCGTCTGGCTTTTCAGTAAAGGCTTTTACCTTGAAAATACCTTCCATCCCGGCACTCTCTCCTTCTTGAATATATCCATAGCAAGGCTCTGGACGGGTGGGACGAATACCCATGGTCAGCAGACTATCATGTTGGGAGACAAACTCAAGTCCTTCTTCTACATTGCGTTGGAATATGTCTTCGTTGAATATGCTTTGGTCGGAAGGTGCTATTATTACGTTGGCGTTAGGATTAAGGTGCACGATGCGGTGGGCTGCCCATGCCACGCTCGGGGCTGTATTGCGGTGAATAGGCTCTGCATGATATGGTCATCGGCAAGTTTGGGCAGCTGCTCTTTCACCAATTCCAGATAATCTTCGCTGGTATTGACAAAAATATTCTCCTGAGGTATAAATTTGGCAAACCTGTCAAAGGTCTGTTGCAGTTGCGTGCGCCCGACATTGAAAAAGTCAATAAATTGTTTGGGGAATCTTTCACGGCTAACAGGCCATAGGCGACGTCCCTTTCCTCCTGCCAGAATTACACAATAGTTATTATTCCTTTGAGTCATTTCGATATCAGTATAGACTTTCTTTATTAACACTTCAAAGATATCCCAATAAATTAACAACAACGAATTTTTGATTAATAAATAACTATTTTTTATTATCTTTGGCAACTCATTTATTTCTCCCTCCACCTATCCTCGATATAAGAATAGTATTTTGAAAATACAGCTCCCAATCCTGCTAGAAATAATCTTTCTAAACGAAAAATAAAAGAAAAACAAATTATACCCTACATACTATGTTGCTTTCCTGAATGTGAACTTTCAAATCTCTTCAATAAAATTGCAAACACCTGCTTCATAAGTAGTATCAGTGCCATTACAAATGTTTACTTTTCATATATATCAATAGAATATTATATTTACACATCGTCTCTTTAAAATAAGGGAAAAGCGACCATCCCTCTACGATTTTCTGTAAAAAATTTGCCATTTCCAGATTTTCTCCCTACCTTTGCAGCGTCTTTTTTAAGACCGTTAGCCCAGATGGCGGAATAGGTAGACGCGCTGGTCTCAAACACCAGTGGAGTAATCCATCCCGGTTCGAGCCCGGGTCTGGGTACCAAGAAAAAAGCTAAGTAGTTTGATTACAAACACTTAGCTTTTTTGTTATTTTATAAATGTTCCCAAAATGTTCCCAGTCAGCATATAATCAAATATCAATTATTTATATCTACTAATAGTCCATACTTGATCCTTAGCATCATATTTGATCATATCTCTGTAGACTGGTAATAATTGAAGAGCAGAATCTATTTGTGGTGCAGATATCATATAAACATTACCTTTTTTTTGAAAACTAATAGGATAATTTCTTGTAACTAACCCCAATTGTATTCGATAATGCTCCTTTAGGTTTTCTATATTACTACTTTTTTCCTCTAATGAGTCTTTTTCTTTCTCTAATTGATGATATGTAACAGGTTTTCCATTTATCGTACGATATGTGATAAAAGAATTAGAGTCTGGTTCCATAAATTTCTTAAAAAGAGAATCTCTATATTCTAGCAATTCCAATTTCGATTCTAACGCATCATTTCTATCTAATAAAAGAATATTTCCAGTGATTAAAACTGCAAAGATAATTAGTAGTAAAAGCCAAAGATTTGCTAATCCTCTTTTTGTTTTTTCATGGATTTCAATTTTTTGTTCAAGTTTATCCATTGTTTCTAGCACTCTATCATTCTTTGCTAAGTCAGTTACTCTTAGTTCATCCTTGAGTTCTGAGACTATTGCTTTAATCGTTTGTTCATTATTTTTCATATTTGCCTTTACTATGAAGTTCTGGGAACTTAAGATTATTAATTTGATATTTTAATTCAAGTCGTTCCTGTTTAAGAATATCTATTTCTGACCTATAATTTGTCTCTCTGTCAATCCATTTTATCCATTGCTCTTTCTCTAACTGGAGTTGATCACGAGTCATTTTGGTTTCTTGATAGAAACATCCAGTTTTAAAACCAACAGATAGAATAATCAATATTATCGCAAGCTTTCCCCACAAACTGTCTAAAGCTGAAAGAAAACTTTCTACCCATTTTTCTTTTTCTCGTTGTTTTTTTACTGGCATAAATAAGGTGTTTCTTTCATTTTATTTTCCATTTGAATTTACATATCCATATCTCAAATTTACTTGAAAAACATATATTTTAAGCATTATACCCTCTATCAAAATCTTCCCTGAAAGCATTAGGAATAGTGTCCAAAATATCCTGTCTATTCTGATGTTTCCCCATGATAAAATTATGATTGTCTACAAGATTCTGTATAAATTCATTGCAATTTAATCTATTTATGATATTCCCAACGCCTGCTGATAGAGAAAAAGTTCCCATCCCAGTTGGAAGATTTGAAATATATATTTGTATACGATTCTCACTCCCCCAAGCTCCCTGCTCTTCGTTATGTTCCAAAACCAGAGATGTACTTCCATCTGATTTAGCAAGAAAACCTAAGAACTTATAATACTCATGTTCATTAGCAAATTGTATTTGCTGATTTTTTCCAAACGATTGTTTATACATAGTTGTATGCTTTAATTAATTCTTTCTTTATTACATCAAAACTTGTGCCAATACTAATATTCGTATCTAATCCTGTATTAATGATAAAAACAAAAGACTCTTTGCGGTAGTATTTATCACCAACTATCCTCAACGATGCTTCAATCGTATCTGCCTTAGCTAAAAGACAGGTAAGTTGATAATCACGATTTATCTCCTGAGTTTTATTATTAGGATGGGCTTTTGTAAAGTGTTGCGTTGCTGTAAGCTTTATCAGATTTTCTAAATAATGTGCCAGTTGCGGAAACTGAGATTTTGGAAAAATATGATGGACTTGCGTTGCTTCACCATTTCCCCATTGGTCATGAACTTCACTTTCTACTTGTATTTTTCGCAATAGATTCATAGCTTTTTGAACATAATAAGCATTGTATGCTTCCTGCTGCTCAACATCCTGTTGCTCTTGTGCCTCCTGCCGAGTAATGGATTTATCTTTATTTAGGTCTCTCCAATTCTTGCGATTGTACATTAAATCCGAGAATGTAAAGATATATTTTGACATATGTCCTTTTTCAGTTCCATTAATCTGATTTTCTACAGCATATACATTTAATATCTTACTAAAGATACGATGTACTTCAACTTCTGTATTTATAGCTGTATGACCAATTACAAAACGGTCATATCTACTTTTTAACTCTTGGAAGTCTGCATTCGTAGCTTTTCCCTGCAAACATTTATCTTTGAACGCATCAAAATATCGGATAATCCCACTATCCGAAAGAACCTTTTGCAGATAGCAATAGAGGAAATTATATGTATTTCTTTCTCTTTGCGCTATATAGTCAAGAATATCCAAATTAGCAACACGATAATAATTTGTTCCCGATCGCTTTTCTATCTCCAACACATGGGCATAAGCAAGCATTCGGAGAGGCTGTTGTATAAACTTATCATACTCATGACGAGCTTTGGGATTAGTAGGTAATGGCTTATTGAAAATAGCTCTTGCGTTCTTTATGAAGTATTGAGCATCCCAAATGTTGGACACCGTAAACTCATTGTCAACATCTATTGTATTGATGATGCAATCAGCAATGAAGCAAACAACATCAGGAGTGCATTTCTGATCCATAAAACGTGCATCTTGGGATTTACGTACATCTAAATCAAAGCTACTAAGATACTTTATTATATTTTCTCTCATTTCATCTATCCTTTAAGTTTTCCAAAAAAGAAAACAGAGTTGTTGTCAATATTAAGTGAACGTGTACCTAAATTTCTTGCTATTGCATAGAATTTAGTAAATTTATCTGTGGCATAAAACGACAGGTCTTCTTTTGTTATAACCTCATCATTATTTGTCAAAGTAAGAATTGCAACAGAACCATCCGCAATGCACCTTTGGGGAGAAAGCATGCTCGTGGGTTATATGTCAAGTTTGGGAGCAGGACACAATTTGTTTTGTTCAGAAACTTACTAACATCCAGCCCATCTAAATTATCCACATAACTGTCATATTCTGGAATATCTATAATTTGATTATCACCAATATTCCTTGACTTGAGAACTCTTACCTGACCTTTTCCTTTTGTCAAAGACTTGGTTATTACTCTATCTCTATATGCTTTGAACACATTAAACTCCATTTTATCTGCAACTTGATCAAAATCTTTGTTACGATATATTATCCAATAAGGAAACTTTGTATCCATAAGGTAGGATTGCTGTTGTACTACAACTTTTTCCGTAATGTAAGATTCGACAATAGTCTGAGCAGGCTTTCGCTGTGTTTCAATAATAAAGTTTATAGTTTCAATCTTAACATTCTTGAATCCTTTTTCCCCAAAATCAATGATATGAGAAACTCTTTTTTTACTCATTAGTTGACGAGTTTTATTAAACTCAGGAGCATTTATCAAACTTTTAGGTACAATTAATGATACTACATTTCCGATTCTCATAGACTTTTCTATAAAAAAAGAAAATATGTTATTTGTATCTGTATTGTAGGCTTCAGCTTTATAGACAGATAGTAACTCTTTTTCCTTTGTCAGTTTTTTATAAGGAGGATTTCCAACTACCACATCATACTTTTTCTCAAAACAATAAGTAAGAAAGTCTGTATGAATGTAATTTATGTGTACATTATTAGGAACATTTACATGATTGACTAAAGCCTTAAGTACTTCAAGGCTGTCATTATCAATATCCACAACATCTATGTTTACAGAGGGAACGTCCGCATACTTTTGAATAAGCATGGGAATAAAGTTGCCCACACCAACAGAGGGTTCCAAAATATCGATTTCTGTAAAGCCTTTCGCTTCTGGCAAGTTCTCAACTACTGAAAAACAAATATCCTGTCGTGTATAATATGCTGCGTTATTATTTCTATTAGCATTTGATAATTCTGCAATTTTTGAGAGTTCACTGAAACGGTATCTTGTAGATTTATTGATAAAATCTACAAGATTTATTTGACTATCAAGATGCTTCCGCTCTATCAAATCCTTAATATCTTGTTCTGTCATATTGATACGACAGGAAACTTTGGATATTTTATGCGCTATCTGTCTAAATATGATAGTAGGAACAGCTTCGCCCAAATTTTGCCTTATATTCATTTCTTCCTTTTTGAGGAATGTTTCTTTTTCTTTTATTGGCAAATTGTTCAGTTCGTCAAAAGGAATATCACTCCATTGAAAAGATGCAGGAACCGACATCATAAGCATCACTTCACGAATACTGAAAACCCGATTATCCACAGGATGAACAGTATTTTGACTTGCCATAATATCATTACGAGTATGAATACATGGTGCAACTTTATCCCAACATTGACGTGTATATTTGTCCCCATTCTTCTGAGCATTATAAACTACAACCCCATTCTTTATAGTATGGGGAATCTTGGTTATGTCAGTATTGTCAAAAGCTGATTGTCCTTCCTTTATATCGGCAATCCATGCTTCCATTCTTGGCGAGTATTTCCTAAAATTGTGATAAATATCGGTTTCAGAAATTTCTCCCATAGTTCTTAATGGTGGTAAATCACCTATTATCTGTCGTAAGGTTCGCTCAGGCTGTCTATCGGGAAATACATCATAAGGGGTAATTTCTCTTAAATCTTTTCTTACCCCAATGACTAAAGTTCGTGTTCTACTTGACGGATTACCATAATCCTTAAAGTTCACAACCTTAAACAGCACATTATACAATCCTCCAAGATTCAACTCTATTGCATTTCTAATAGTCTTATCTTGACCATCGACATCTGTACAAATGGATGTAAGAAATGCACGGACATTCTCGAATATGAAAAATTTTGGCTGTATTTTGCTAACCATTTTTATAGATTCAACAACCAAAGAATTCCTTTTCAGTTCATCTTTCTTTTTATGATTTGCCACAGACATACCCTGACATGGTGGTGTCGCAACGATTACATCTAAATCTTTTACATTAAAATTTCGTCTCCACAAATCCAATTCTTCAAACACTCGACCTTGAGTTTCTTTTTGGGTCATATCCCCACAAATATACCCACTATCGTATGCACATTTTTGATTGTATTTTTGTATTTTTAGCCTACGTTCAAGTAGTTCTACCGTAGCAATACAATAGAAATTTTCTTGTTTAAAACCATAACATCCTACCCCAGCACTACTGAACAAACTGACATATGTTTTCAGTCCATATGGAGAACGACTTTCTGCAACTATAGCGGGTTCCTGATTTATTGGATTATATTTCTTTTGTAACATCACACTATACGCTTTAAGTTTTCTTTGACAACAGATAAAACATTTATAGCGACTTGTTTCTCTGGTGCCACAATATCGGAGACTTTATCGGCAAGCCATAACACTATCAAGTCTTCTTGCTTGACATGAAATAGCCCCGACAGGATACATACTTGTTCTCTTTTAGCTTTCCTTTCTCCTTTTTCTATTTTGCAATAAGTCGCGGTATCAATATCAAGCGCTGCTGCCAAATGGCGTTGTGGCAGCTTATATTGCATACGCAACTCTTTTATTCGTTCAGAAAATAGCATATTACCTACTTACGTCTTGACATTATTTGGCAAAATTACGATTTTTATTTGAGTAATCTGTGATTTTTCTTGTTTATTTTAAGTAAAGGTCGAAAGTTTTACCTCTACGCCTCTACTATCACAATTCTACTCATTTAATTTCTTCTGCATCAGGCTATCTGCCTTTTGCTTCAAATCCATATCGTAACCATTAGCTTTTTCCTTAATTAACTTGATTACCTTTTCATTTCGATGAATGTCAAACACATCATTGAGCCATAAGATTTCCTTGGAACTACAGCCCCTCCACACTCTGATGATACGGAATTTCAAGGCATCATCCTTATATTGCAGTTTGCTTTGCCATAAGGAGTAATTACCAACCAAAGAAACAAGACAAAGGATAGACACTGCCACCACAGTAGTAAAGACTTTCGACGACTTTATGTCAAAGCTATGTCTGTGAAGCAGTTCCTGCGGTATTGGATGCTCTTTCTGCTCCTGCCACTCGTGCAGCATAGTCATGACACTTGCCACCAACTTGTCCATGGATTTAGCCTCCTCGTCCTTGATGCGCACTTGTACACCAATATACTTGTTAATCACGGCTTTTATCCGCTGTTCATACTGATTGAGCAATTCCAGTTCCTGTTGGTCGTCACGTTGTGCAGGTGTGGAGGGAACAGGGAGAGAAACAGAACTGTTCTCCTTTTCTTTCAGCTCCTTCAGTTCCCTGTAAATTGTCTCCAACTTGTTCTTGATTTCCTCAAAGAGGACAAATGCATTATTATCTGCCATAGTTATAAATGTATTTTACGTTTTTTCTTTTTCTTCTTTTTGTCAAGTGTGTTGTAAATTTCCGCAGGGACTGTGCCATGAGTCTGAAACAATCCCAATCCTCCTTCTATGAGTTCGTTGACTATTTCGCTCGTAGCATCTGCAACATTAGATATAAGATTTGTCGTTCCTTGCATCTGCTGTTCGTGTTCCCTATTGTTCTGTTGCAGGGCAAAGTCAATCTTGGAATAACTGAAACTCCTGTCCACCTTCGAGCCATTGAAATGATAACCGTTCTTTTCGAAGATAATACCCTGAACTTCCTGCGAGTTGCCTTTGTACTTGAAACGGACATTAATATCTTGTTCTTTCAAGTGAGTAAGTAAGGTTTTCCAATCTCTGCACCGAGCTATTTCTGCTTTCAATGCCTGATAGACTTCATACTTAGTCTTATCAGGTTCTTTCAAGCGGTATTCCTTGACATTCTCCTTACCACCGGCGAAGTACAAACCATATTTGGCAGTCAGTTCCTTGCAAATCTTCTCGCTTCTGAATCGGTCGTTACGGTCAGAAATGGTCTTGCCGTTATTGTCTATCCGATTGAATGCGATATGAATGTGCGGATGTTCCTTGTCGAAATGGCGACCGATGATGTACTGAGTATCTTTTATACCCATCTTCTCCATATACTCATGCGCCACTTTCGCCATCCACTCATTGCTGAGTTTGGGAGAGTCCTGTGCGGAGAAGCTCAGGGAGATATGTCCGACAACCTTACTTACTCGTGGATTCAGTTCCGTCTGGTCAATGAAACTTTGGACAATATGGCTGATACTGTCTGTTCTCACGCCGGAACAGTCTATAAGCTCCGTTCCTTTCTTCGGGTCAAGGATGTAATTGATGACACCCTTGAAGCCCGAACCTTTCCTTATCTTGGCGATCATCTTCGTATCATGTTTAGGATTTCGTCAATCTTGCCAATGACGATTTTGTGGAAAGGAGCAATGGCATGAAACCCTTCCGCATTGGCACGATGTGCCAACTGGTTGAGATTGTTTGCCATGCCACACAGCTTGCGAATGAAGTCTGCCTGCTCTACGGTCAGCCGTTCTATGACGTTTCCTTTCTCAAGAACTTTTCTTACAAACTCACTTATGGATATTCCTGCGCTTTTGGCTTTACCTTTGAGCGTGTAGTAATCCTCTGTGGTAAGTTTTACCGTGATGCGGTATTTCTTCTTTTCGGCTGCGCCTTTGGTCGGGCGCCCGCCTTTGTTGTATTCTGATTTAGTCATATTTGTTTCTTTAATTTGTTTTGATGGAGACCGACGGGATAATCCTCTGCACCGAGTGGCAGGAGGTGGAGCAAGTGGTTTTGGTATGCCCAAAACATAAACTTGCTCCCCGAAAAACAGATTATGCCAAACTATTCCTGTAATCATAGCTTAATCCCTTTGGATTTCTTGATTTCAGCTCTCTCTGAATGCTTGGATTCAGCACACAGATACTCATTCAAGTCCTTGTAGCCATTATATAAGGTTGATGCATCCGTAACAGATTTTCCCAATTCCTTTGATAATTGTAGATAGGCATTTCTTCCTGCTTCGTCATTGTCCAAGAAGCATTGAACGCTATCATAGCGTGATAATCTCTTTGCAGCCTTATGAATATTCGTTACAGAATTGAGTATCAAATAATCCTGTTCCCGCAGTCCTGTACTCTGCGGATTCTTCTTCCTTTTCAGCGTCATGAATGACAGAAAGTCCATAAAACCCTCGAAAAGAAAACATACTTTCTTCGGCTCATCGGCACAGAAATGACTGATGTCTTTCGGTGCAATGCAGCCCTTGAAAAATGGGTTACGCAATTCATACCCACCTGCTATGTTGGGAAAGCCTATACCGAAGTAATGCTTGCCATTGAAATCGTAATGCAGTTCCTTACAGACAGAAGCTGCCACCTCCATATCAATACACCTGTCATCGAGATACCTTATCAAAGCAGGATGTGACAAATGAAGTACCTGCAAATTCTCAAAAGAGTTTGTTCGCTGTACTGACTTAACATCTGCAAATGGTGCAGAAGATATCGGCATACAATGTGGGGCATCACTCGCTATCTTGCGAATGAGATATGAGACATCAGAGGATTTGTAAAGCAGTTCTGCCAAATCTATGATGTTTCCACCTTTGCCAATACCGAAATCATACCACTGGTTACGCTCGGTGTTTACCTTGAAAGAAGCATGGTTCTCCTGACGAAAGGGAGAAAGATACCACAGGTTGTTACCTTGTTGCTTGGTGGGAGAATATCCCAAACTCGCAAGAACTTCCTGCAACTTTATCGCTTTTATTTCTTGTATATTCATATTATAATGAAGTTGGATGGTTTGAAAAAGTGATGATTTGATGAAAATGCACATAATCGTTTCATAACAAACAAGTTACCTGTTCATCATGGTCTCATCATAAAACTTACCAAAAGATAAAGAACAACTCACATTCTATGATATTGTCATTTCGACTTTTCTTGATTTCTCTATTTTGGATTCTCTGTTTTCTATAAAATCACGACATCGGTTTTTGAGTCTCTCAATACCTCGATAGAATTTGTTTAGCAAGTTGTACTTTTGTGCGGACAAAAGTATGTTGCCGACTACACGAAGTCGGGAAAAGGATTCACAAATTCCATCCCGATACCTGCCAAAAGAAAAACTAAATTCATTTCTCTTTTGGGCAGCAGTAAAGTTCGCTTTCATCATTCTTTTACATTGATGAGTGGAAAGATGAATCGAGTAGATGTTGTCAATCAATCTGTTATATATATTTTTCATCATTTCATCAAAATAATGATTAAATGTTCGTGAGCTGTTCTTTGGTTACGGTGTAATATCTGCCTGTCCGCTTGATGGGTGAGTAGTTCCGCAAGCTGTTGTAGTCTATCTGATAGGTTAGATACGTCAGCGTATTGGGAGCAGGAATGAGTTTCCATATATCCTGCACTATCCTACGAACTTGGCTTTTGTCAGCCTTGCATCCTGTGTTGTTCAGCAGGCACACCATGTCATTGATACAGAATGAAAACTCGGTAACAACCATTTGCTCCATTACCTCCAAACTGAGTTCTGACATTTCCAACTCAATCTTATTGCGGTTGCTGCGGATAATGCGCTGCAAGGCTGGTGTAAAGGTCAGCTTGGGTGCAAACCACATACGGCTTTCCTTGTGAGTGGACAGGGTACGGTGCTGCAGAAAATAGAGAAAGGCAGGGATTTCTGCTTTCAGTTTTTGCAGAAAGTCGGTATCATCGTTTTTAAGACGCTCTATCTTCCTTACCCAATATCGGGTTTCTCCCACGTCTATGATGACAGGGAGTAACTCGTTATTGGAGCACAGCACGAACTTGGCAAAGAAGGAGATTTCGTCTCGGTCTTTGCCTTTTGCTTCCACCTTATAGGAGAGCGTTGTGCTAAGATTTTTCAATCGTTCACTGTCTTCCCTGCGGTTGAGCAGAACTTCATCCACAACAATGAGCAGCTTTCCTGCCCAATCAGCATTGAATTGGCTACGAAAATCCTCGTTAGTGTTGAAAGTTACATTGTTCTGGAAAACGGCTTTAAGGAAATTGAGGAACGTACTCTTCCCTGTATTGCGTTCCTCTGACACCATCAGGAGGATGGGTAGTTTCTGCACGGGTTGGAGATAGAGCAACTGCAAATAGTCCATACCCAACTCGTATTGTTCCCCGAAGATATGCCTTATCAGGGAATCAACGTTCGGAAATTCACCCTCTTTTGGTTGGTGTCCTATCGGCTCGTAGAGATTGAGGAACTTGTCAATTACAGGCTTGTAGTTGACATGATCAGGAACAGTGCAGAAACCATCGTACTTAGGGACAGTGGCTATGAAATCCTTGCCATAGTCTTGCCGTAGCGTTTCATTGTTCCACACGATACGCTTCTTGGCAAAACCGCCATTGATGCGTGGTTGGTTCACGATCTTGTATAAGGTCGTGCCAACACGGATAAATTCTTCTTGTGCCATAAGTTAGATACTTGGAGTATAGTTTCCTAAAATTTTCTGCACATCAGACATTTTATATCTGACTTTGTTACCTACCTTTATTGGCTTTAGGTAGTTCTTTTTCCCCCAATGCCATAAGGTTGCATCACAGACACCACAGAGTTGTTTTACTTCTTCCTTTGAAAGAAAGCGTTCTTTGCGTGCTTCTTCAACGATAGTCGTTAGTTCGTCTTTTGCACGATTGATAAGATTGTTAGAGAAAGCCAACAGGTCCTCTCCTGACACTTCTAATCGCACATGTGCATTAGAACTTTGAATAATTGATAGAATATCGGTCATATTTTTTTAGACTCCACCAGCTTGTTTGACTTTCTGTTGTCGGTGGGTTTGCAAACAAAAAGCCGCCACCTCGCTTGAGATGACGACTGCAAATTTATATCGTAAAATGACTGATCTTCAACGATTTTGCAAACGCTTAATTCACATAAATATTAAACGAATTAAACGAACTCTTATTCCGTTAAAAAGGATTTGATTTCATTGATGGCAGCACGGTCTTCGCCTTTATCCATCAGCCTTATTCCTGTCTTCCCTATGGCTTCAGAAAGATTTTTGTTGGCTTTCTGAACGCCTCGAAGCCCTACCAAGCGAATATTATAATGGTCAGATAATGCTCTGTAGAATGGTGCAATATCACATTCTCTGAGCAAGTTTGCTTCTTCTAAAGCTATTTTGAGATAAATAATATCTTTCTCTTTTGGCTTAGTCAATAGCCGATTCCTAATCTTTTCAAGTAGTTTTTCCTTATTTTCTATCTTTAAAAGTTCTTCTAAAGTTCTCTCATCCTTAACTCTGCCACGCCTATTATTGATTGCCTTTGAATCCTCATTATCAGAGAAGTTTTCTTCCAAAGCAGATTCGACAAGTCCGTCGGAACCTATAGATTTCTGGTATTGTTGAAACTCTTTCCAATCTTCCTTTGTTCTTTCCCCTGATGATACACTTCTGAGAATAATGTATTTTATCATCAAAGAAAGCAGCCATTTGTGCAATCGGTTGGTCTTGCTGTTTTGAATAAGGCTCTCACCATGTTCTACCATACATTCATAACTACGACCAAAATACAACCATGCAAGCATTGCTGGAACTATTGATTTTCTATCAGTATTATGAAATTCATGTATCAGGCGTTCTGCAAGGTCTGAATTAGTTAGCATATTTTCCAAAGAAGAAAAATCCTTTAATGTATCGTTGAACATCCTTTTCTTGACCTCGTCTTTGTATTTCGGTACAATCTTTACGACAAGCATAAAGACTTTCTGAAAACCAGCACTATCTTTACGGTTCATTTCCTCAACAAATGAGCAATATTCCTTCGGATGCGTATCAAGCCAATCTTTTATAAGTCGCTTAAAATCTTCAAAACTTTCTTTCATCGTTGGATTTAGTCTAAAAGTTTTACCAAGTCTTTCTTCATTTCTTCATCAATATCTCTATAACGCCTAAAGGCTTTGCTCCCTTCCTTGTGCCCTGATAATGCAGAAACCAGATTGGGGTCTTTTACTTTTTTATAGATATTGCCAATGAATGTGCGTCTTGCCAAATGGCTACTTGCTACCTCATATATTGGTCGCTTCACCTCATCATGAGTCAAAGGGTCTAAGATAGTTACTATCCTATCTACACCTGCTTCTTGAAAAATGCGTTTGATAGCTACATTATACTTTTGTTCTGATATAAATGGAAATAACTTTGCGCCCTCGTAGTCCTTATAGCGAGCTAATATTGTCTTTGCTTTGCTATTCAAGGGTACTCTAACGGTTACAGGATTACCCTCTCTGGTCTTTTTAGGGATATATTCTATAGCCTCATTGACTATGTTTCTTTTGGTCAGCCGATATAAATCGCTAACTCTGCAGCCTATTAAAGTTTGAAAAATAAAAATATCTCGTTGAATAGCAAGCTGTGGGTGTTCAGATAAATCTGCATCAAATATTTGGTCACGCTCATCTAAGGTAATATAATAAGGCGTTCCATAGGTACATTCGTCTAATGGGAAGTCATCAAATGGACGATTGGTTGTGATTTTCTTATCGTAGCACCATATAAAGAATGTCCTGATACGAGAAAACCTATCTATCAAAGTATTCTTGCCTCTTGGTAACGGTACTCGCTTTTCAGGAAAAGCCTCATACAACTTTGGGTATTTCTCATAATAGATATATTCATTTTCAAAGAAATCCCACATGTCTCTCAATATATCAGCAGTCACATCATCAACATCAAGAATGAAGTCGCGACGACCACGTTTAGCAGTTCTGACATACATTTCATATCGAGCCAAAGAGCGCTGAATAACTTTAAAGTTCTTCACACGTACCTCAGATAATTTATGTTCAACAAGAAATTTAGCAAAGAGTTCCAAAAGTTTAGGCTTATTTTCCAGCATCAACTCTTCCTCCGTCTTATATCGATTAGGATGATGATATTTGTCGATAATCATTGCCAACCATTCATTATCAGCTTCTGCCGTATATTGCTCGGTAATCGTTGACACAATATCTTGTACACTTTGTGCCAAATGCAATTTATTCTCTTCTGAAACCAGTGCAACACGATCCTTGTACCCTTGCTTCTCGCTACTCCAATGGTTAGGATTTATAACAAGTTCACTTGCAGCCTTAATATCTTTCTTACCATCACGCAAACGAAAATAGATAGTTGCCATACTATCTGTGTCGTTCTTTTTTGCCGTCTTGCGAATGAATGCAGTAACCTTCATAATCGTTGTTTTTTAATTCTATTGCAAAGATACTAATTTGTTCCCAAATTGTTCCCGTTCATCCTAAATTTATTTTTATTGTTTTCAATAAGAATAAACACAATATTCTTTTATACTGTTGATTATAAGGTGTTTATATTTAGTTGTGGGATTTAATAGAATTAATTGAAATGTTCCCATATTTAATATTTCAAATGCGGGTCTGGGTACTTTATAAGAAAAGGAAGAGGCTGATTATCAATTAGATACAGCTTCTTCCTTTCTTTTTAGTGCAACATTGGTGCAACAATTCGGAAAATATTTGGGTTTGGCAATGCTGGGGCTCTAACAATACCCCATATAAACATCTCCCCCAAAATGGTCTTTAGCAAGATGTTTTTTATCTATCGAAATTCTTCATACTCTTCCTTGCTGATTTCGTCACCATACATCTTAGATTCAAAAATATCTTTATCTGTTGAATCTACCTCCACTTCTGTTCTTCCTCGCCTTTTGATAAAACAATGCGTAGATTTACCAATGACTACCACTCTTAAAACAATGTCTTCGTAATCATCTTTGAGATATACTGCTCCTTTTTCAAGTTTGCTACATAATTTTACCACATCCATTTACTCTATAACTTCCAAACCTTTGCACAATTCATCTAACATTTGTTTCTGTTCAGCTAACTTCCACAATGGAAATAACTCTTCCATCGTATAAACAGCATCCATACAATCTGGTTGATACATAATACTAACCATTTCACACATAGCATCTAAAAAATACTTACTTTCTGTTTCAACATGCTCAAACTCCCATTTTAATGCGCTTGCCAAATCTTCACTTACTTTTATCTGTACCATAATATTTATATTTGATTGATAATGTAAAAGTAACCAATAAAGTAATCTGATAATCATGTGTTAAGTTAAAAGATTTTGATGCATATTTGATTATCAAATAACTTTATTCTTTTTTAACTCATTGTTAATTTCAATAACTTTCTGTATATCCTCATCAGATAGTATCGGTATAGTATCTACTCTTACAGATTTATCACTTAACTTTGCCAATAGGTTAGGTGTCTTGTCTGTATTCCATACACTATTTTTAATGGCTAACAAAAGTTCTATTTTGTCCTCTCTGCTTAATTGTATCTTCATTCCTTTAATCTTCCACTTTGTCTGGAAGTGATTGCATTAGTTGGAAAAATGCATTATTAGGCGTAATGGACATTTGGTAGGCTGAAACCTTGTATGCTTGTTAGCAATGGACATTTGGTAGGCTGGATTATCCAGCCTACTTTTTTGTATTGAGTAACCCGTCAATAAATTTCTTCTTATTAATATCATTCAACCCGTTGTGATTTAATAATGCCTTTTTGATGTGTGTGTTAAATCCTTCCAAACGGTTTGTCGTATTAGGAATGTTCAGTTCAGGATGTTCCTCATAGGTGAAAAGCCATTTGAGATGCGTTCTTATAGATCGTCTTGCTGTTCTTAGCCTTCTATGGATATAGGTGGCTTTCCCGGAAAGCAATACCGTTCTTTCATTGAGAAAATCTTCCCAGTCCTCACACCATTTGTTAAACAGCGATATAAACTCATTTTTCTTCATCGGGAACATACTCTGTACTAACTTCAGCAACTCTATACCGGCAGACAGATGTGGGTCTTTCGTGAGTAACCTCCTGATTATCTGTAACTGATGGAACTGGCACATCTGTGCAGGACAGGAGTTTATAGCTTGCAAGAGTCCTGTGTGTCCGTCACATACGACTGACTTTATTTCTGTTCCAAACTCTTCTATATGGTTGAGTCCGTCAAGATAATCCCTGTTCGTTTCATTCCTGACATACTTGCGATGAAGTATCTTTCCGGATTCCGCATCCATAAACAGCATAACACCAAAGCTGCGGGAGAAGTATGTCGTATCAGTGATGATGACGGCTGACTCTGGACAGACAGAATTGAAATTGTCCGCTGCCAATGCCAGATGGCGGCGTATTGTCCTCTCTGAACATTTGTGGATAACAGCCGGTTCTGAAACCGTCCGTCTATCAGTCAGATATTCGTTCCAAAGGGTTATGTCTCTAATGCGCTTTTCTCCTTGGAATTGCTCATCACAGTCCCGGCAATAATACATTTGGAAGCCACACCGATGACCGTTCTTTTTAACATTTGAGCCATTGCAGCATATACAGTTTTTTATTCATAAGTTTTCAAATGCTGCGAAGGTAATAAATGAAGGACATTCGGAAGGTTTCATCCTACCAAATGTCCATTACGCCAAAAAACAATAAAAACAGTCTTTTCGATATTGAGGTTTTTTATAACGCATTACAAAAGATAGTCTGGGGAGATAATTACCATTCTAAAGAAAGAAGAGTAATTATCGGAAACATGAGGATTCCGGAAGACATCAACCCCAAACTGATAGAAACTATCAAAAATATGCTTGAATAAACTCAGAATATCATGTCAACAATATTAGTTTATTAATAACAAACACCATAATCAGTTCTTATAAAAATGAAACTTCCCTAAATCATAAATTGTAATGGTATTAGTTGCCATTCTAACTAATGTGAGTTCGACGAATTATAAGTTCTTGTAAATTTGGTGATTAGCGAAATTTGTTGTAACTTTATAGTGCTAAAAACAAAGAATTACAAACAAAAATCGCTATAATCACCAAAGACAAAGTTACAGATAAAACTAACAAAAGTGGTATCGGAGCGGAAAGAAACATCCGTCGTCAGGCATGTGCCCGGCAGTATTCCCGTCCCGCCGTTTGTCTATAGTGCAGCCTTCAGGCCGCGGATGACTGCGAGGTGAACCCTGCGTGCTCCATTTCGTTCAGCCCCCGGATGGTCAGACCGCCCGGTGTCGTTACCTTGTCTATCTCCGCCTCGGGATGATTGCCGTTAGCCTGTAGCAGGGCGACCGCTCCCTTGAGCGTCTGGAGCACGATGTCCTTGGCGAGATCTGCCTTGAATCCCAGTTCCACACCGCCTTCGGAGGCGGCTCGGACATAGCGCATGGCGTAGGCGATGCCGCAGCTCGCGAGAGTCGTGCCTGCACCGAGGTGGGCCTCGTCGGTGATAAGGGTCTCGCCAAGGTCGTCGAACACTTCTTTGACGGCATGGGTCTGGCCGGCGGATGCACCTACGGGGACGATAAGGGTCATGGAGGCCCGCTCGGCTATGGCGATGTTCGGGATTATCTGGAAGAGGGCCAGCTCTTTCGATTCCATCCATTCAATAATCTGACTGCTCTTGATGGAGGCCGCCATATTGGCGAGAAGCTGCTTCCGGGGATTGAACACGGGCTTTATTTCGCGCACTACCTGCTCTACGAGCCATGGTTTTACTACAATCGCAACGAGGTCTGCGCCCTCAGCAGCGGCCTTGTTGTCGGTGGTTATACTGGCTCCCATCTCGGCAAACCGCTTTAGTTTGTCATCGTGAGGATTGGCTACGACCACGTCGGAAGGCTTGACCACGTGGCTCTTCAGAAGTCCTTCGGCCACGGCACCGCCCATGGCTCCGGCACCTATAATTGCTATTTTCATAAGTCTTTTGATATCTTTCTTTGTCTGTAAGTGAAGCTGCCTGCCCGGCAGACGCCTGCTATAGCGTCTCCGAAGGGGCGTCGTCCTTGTATTCCAGTTCGGGAATGATGCCCGATAGAGCCTTCAGTATCTCCTCGTGCGTGCTTGTCTCGGTCGTGGCAATGAAGATGGTGTCGTCTCCGGCAATTGTCCCGAGGATGCCCGGGAGGTCGGTGTTGTCGATGTCGTAGGCGAGGGCACTGGCATAGCCGGGCCGTGTCTTCAGTATGGCAAGCTGTCCCGAGAAGCGGATGGAGCGGTAGCCCGACTTCATCAGCATGTCCTGCGCCCGTCGTGGGGTCGTTACGCGCTTATACATCGTTTCGTTGGGCAATACATAGACGTATTTCCCGTTCATCGAAGCGGCTTTTGCAACTTTCAGCTGCTTGAGGTCGCGGCTCAGGGTGGCTTGTGTCAGCGTGAATCCTTCTTTCTTCAATGCTTTGAGAACTTCCTCCTGCGAGCTGAACTCAAGGCTCGAAATGAGCATCTTCAGTGTTTCCAGTCTGCTGTTCTTTACTTTCATGAGTCGAATAATTACCTGTTTGCTTTCTGCAAAAATATACATAACTTTGCTAATATGCAAATTTTATCCATAAAAAGTTTGGTTTTATTCTCGTTTTTGTGTCTTTTCGCATTGCTGAAGGATAATCTTTCAGCAAATCATCCATTCCCGTCGGGTTGCCGGACCTTGCGTCGGCATGTATCTGCATGGAGGATGGGGCGCATACAGACGGGCGGCTTTGGAGGCGGGAAACGGGAAGCCGGGAATAGCAGGGCAGAGAGCTTGTGTGTCGGCATAAGAATGGCCGCAAAACGAAAGTGCCGTTTCGGCTACATGAAAGTGCCGCTTTCGCAGTGCGAAAACGCCACTTTCGTTTTGCAGCCGAGGCTTGACGGAAAACGGGACAGGGAGAGGGTACTCTCCGGGGGTGGCGTTCTGCTTGTACCACGTTGCAGATTTTGTGCGGAAACTCGCGAATGTTTATTTATTTGCAGTTTACGGGGCATAATAAAAAATAATTGTTATCTTTGCAGAAGATAGCCTGCGCTCGGCAATTAGAAAACAAGTTTTCATTGCCCTCGCTTGCACTATCTTTGCAGAAGATAGCCTGCACCCGGCAATTAGAAAACAAGTTTTCATTGCCCTCGCTTGTACTATCTTTGCAGAAGATAGTCGGCACCCGGTATAGGGGAAGGCGGGCTTTCGGTTTGAATCGTCCATTATAAATTGAAGATTACAATATGACACAGGCAGAAAAAACAAAGATGGAGGAAGAAATCGTAGATGTGTTGAAGACAGTCTACGACCCGGAAATTCCGGTAAACATCTACGATCTCGGCATGATTTACAAGATAGACGTGCAGGACGACGGAAGTCTGGAAATGGATATGACCTTTACGGCACCGTCTTGTCCGGCCGCCGACTTCATTCTGGAGGATGTACGCTCCAAGGTGGAGAGCGTAAGGGGAATCACGGCTGCCAACATCAACCTTGTCTTCGACCCGGCATGGGACCAGAGCATGATGTCGGAAGAGGCACGGGTGGAGCTTGGGTTTGAATAGATACGGGTCTTCTTTCTGCTTCATGGCTCACGATGCCGTGTCCGTCACGGGAGACGCGGACAGCCGGTAAGCTCCCGTCATAAAATCATCGTCGCTTCTGCGATACGTTTAACACTCCTCATTCAAGAATCAATCATGAAGAATGTCTATTTCCTTTCGGATGCCCACCTCGGTTCACTTGCCATTGAGCATCGGCGGATGCACGAGCGAAGACTGGTGCGTTTCCTTGACAGCATCAAGCACAAGGCTGCAGCCGTCTATCTGCTGGGCGACATGTTCGACTTCTGGAACGAATACAAGTATGTCGTTCCCAAGGGGTTTACGCGGTTTCTGGGCAAGATATCGGAACTGACCGATATGGGCGTGGAGGTTCATTTCTTCACCGGCAATCATGATATCTGGACGTATGGGTACTTGGAAGAGGAGTGCGGAGTCATCCTGCACCGCCGGGCCATAACGACGGAGATATACGACAAGGTGTTCTATCTGGCGCACGGCGACGGCTTGGGCGACCCCGACCCGAAGTTCCGCTTCCTCCGCAAGATGTTCCATAACCGCGGCTGTCAGCGGCTGCTCAATTTCTTCCATCCGTGGTGGGGGATGCAGCTCGGAATCAACTGGGCCAAGAAGAGCCGCCTGAAGCGTGCCGACGGCAAGGAAGCCCCCTACATGGGCGAGGACAGGGAGTATCTTGTCCGGTTCACGAGGGAATACATGAAGACCCACTCCGACATAGACTATTATATATATGGTCATCGGCACATCGAACTCGACCTGTCGCTCTCGCGCAACTCGCGCCTGTTCATACTCGGAGACTGGATTTGGCAGTTCACCTACGTGGTATTTGACGGAGAGCATATCTTCTTGGAAGAGTATGTAGAGGGCGAAAGTCAGCCGTGATATACCCAAAACAGGCGTTTTATCGTTAAATTTAGGCTAATTTACCGATAAAAGTCAATAATTCGTTGAAAGAATTTGGTAGTTTGCGGCTTTCGGTGTATATTTGCAGCAGGATTAGACCAAAGTGTTGAAGATAACACAAGCAGATAGTCCGTAAGGCTGAATGAGCCAATGCAATAAACAATTCATCATTTAGATAAAACTCAGGTTTGTAGATTAAGTTTAGTCAAAAGAAAGGTGGTTGTCGGGATGACAACCACCTTTCGCTTTTTCTAGGTTCTCCCGACAGGCGGAAGAGCCTGCCGGGGATACCCTGTCCGGGGAGTTTATTTCAGTTTTGCCTCCAAGTTCTTCAGCATGTCAACGGTCATCGACTCAAGGTCGTACTGTGGCTGCCAGTCCCATTCGGCACGTGCGCAGCTGTCGTCGAGGCTGTCGGGCCAGCTGTCAGCGATGCCCTGCTTGAGTGGGTCAACGTCGTAAACCATCTCGAAGTCAGGCTTGTGCCGCTTGATGACGTTGAAGATGGCTTCCGGGTCGAAGCTCATGGCAGCAATGTTGAAGCCGTTGCGGTGAACCAGCCGGTCGGGGTTGGCCTCCATCAGCGAGATGGCAGCGTGCAGTCCGTCCGGCATATACATCATGTCCATCAGCGTACCCTTCTTGATAGGGCAGACAAACTTCTCGCCCCGTACGGCCGAGTAGTAGATGTCCACAGCGTAGTCGGTAGTACCGCCGCCCGGAGGGGTAACGTAGGAAATCAAGCCCGGGAAGCGCACCGAACGGGTGTCTACTCCGTACTTCTTGAAATAGTAGTCGCTGAGAAGCTCTGTCGTAACCTTCGACACGCCATATATGGTGCCCGGACGCTGTACGGTGTCCTGTGGGGTCTTTGTGTGTGGGGTACTCAGACCGAAAGAGCCGATAGAACTGGGCGTGAAGACGGCACACTTGTTTTCGCGTGCCACCTCAAGGATATTCCAAAGTCCGTCGATTCCGATTTTCCAAGCCAGTTGCGGCTTGTTTTCTGCTACTACCGAAAGCAGCGCGGCAAGGTTGTAGATGGTGTCGATGTTGTGTTTTTTCACAACTTCGGCAATCATTGCAGGGTTGGTAACGTCAGCTTCAGCGGACGGGCCAGACTCCTTCAGCTCGCCGGTAGGCTCTGCTCCCTTGATATAACCTGCTACAATGTTCTCGCTTCCATAGCGTTTTCTCAATTCTCTGGTCAGCTCAGAGCCTATCTGCCCTGTAGAGCCGATAACCAAGACATTTTTCATATTACCGATAAGTTTTTGTTTAATTGAGTGCAAATTAAGCATTTTTTTTGTTGAAAGTACGAAATAAAGGTCTTAAATTTATTAAATTTTGGGTTTTTTAGGCAAAAAACACGGCTAAAACCTCTTTTTTCTCGAATTTTATGAGTTACTTTGCCTTCAGTATTATTAAAAATCTAATGTTATGTACGGAAAGATGAAAGAGCATCTCTGCACTACGCTTGCAGAGATTAAGGAGGCAGGACTTTACAAGGAAGAAAGAATCATTGAGAGTCCGCAGAGAGCAGCAATTGAGGTAAAGGGCAAGGAAGTGCTTAACTTCTGTGCCAATAACTACTTGGGCCTGTCCGACCATCCGCGGTTGGTAGAGGGCGCAAAGAAGATGATGGACCGCCGAGGATTCGGTATGTCGTCCGTCCGTTTCATTTGCGGCACGCAGGACAGCCACAAGGAGCTTGAGGCTGCCATCTCCGAGTATTTCCAGACAGAGGACACCATATTATATGCGGCCTGCTTCGATGCCAACGGTGGCGTTTTCGAGCCATTGTTCACCGATCAGGATGCCATCATCTCCGACTCGCTCAATCACGCTTCCATCATTGATGGCGTGCGCCTCTGCAAGGCAAAGCGTTACCGCTATGCCAATGCGGACATGGCCGACCTTGAGCGTTGCTTGCAGGAGGCTCAGGCACAGCGTTTCCGTATCATCGTTACCGACGGTGTGTTCTCCATGGACGGCAATGTGGCTCCTATTGACAAGATTTGCGATTTGGCAGAAAAGTACGATGCTCTCGTAATGGTAGACGAGTCGCACTCGGCAGGTGTCGTTGGTGCAACGGGACATGGTGTGAGCGAACTCTGCAAGACCTACGGCAGGGTGGATATCTATACGGGAACGCTCGGCAAGGCATTCGGCGGTGCACTCGGAGGATTTACGACCGGACGAAAGGAAATTATCGATATGCTCCGTCAGCGCAGCCGTCCTTACCTCTTCTCCAACTCGCTCGCTCCATGCATTATCGGTGCTACCCTTGAGGTGTTCAAGATGTTGAAGGAAAGCAACGAGCTGCATGACCGTCTGGTAGAGAACGTCAACTACTTCCGCGACAAGATGATGGCAGCCGGATTCGACATCAAGCCAACCCAGAGTGCTATCTGTGCGGTGATGCTCTACGACGCCAAGCTGTCTCAGGTATATGCTTCCAAACTCCTTGAGGAGGGTATCTATGTAACAGGTTTCTACTATCCGGTAGTTCCGAAGGGTGAGGCTCGTATCCGTGTTCAGCTCTCAGCAGGACACAACCGCGAGCAGCTCGACAAGTGCATTGCTGCCTTCATCAAGATTGGCAAGGAGCTGGGCGTGCTGAAATAAGAAGGCAGATTTCCCAAGGGAGCTTTCCCTGAAAATGGAGAATCTGTTAAACGTAAATAATTGAGTCCTGTCGAACCTGATTAGTATGGTTCGGCAGGATTTTTTCTTCCTTCCCTTTGCAAGAAAGAGTGGGGATGAGGAAACGAAATCAACATTTTCACCTCTCCTCCCCGTATCTGACGGCATTGTGTATTTTCCCAAAGGCTGCATGGGTTTCTTGCGTAAGGCGAGGGTAGGTCTCTTGGCTGTTTCGGGATGTTTTTGAGGGGAGATAATCTTGACATTTTTATAGGGAAAGAAGTTTTTTATGCTGATGAGGAAAAAAATATTCAAAAAAATAAAGCAATTCAAAATAAAAAACATTATCTTTGCAACAAACTACCAGTTACTACTTTCCTAAGATAGGAAAATGTAAATAAAATAGATATTGCAGTCATACCTTTTCAGTATTTCGCATAAAACGAGAAATCATAAAAATAAAAACATAGGCCATGCCGCCGTTACGCTGCCAACCTAAAAGCTCTTTGACATGATGACAGGTTAAATGCCGTTTCTGCATTTCTTATACCTTATAATATAATGTAGGTATATCAAGATGTGTTCGGTATGGGAAATCCAATCAGATGCTCATCTGTATTCTTGAGCATTTCTTTTTGGTTATTGGCGTTAGGGCATTTTGCCCGGAAGCATCCCCGTTTAATTTAGTCATGTATGGAGTCTTTTCGTTCCCTCATCTTCGGCCAGTCAGGCAGGGAGACTGAGAACCTTGGAATGTGCGTATCTTCAGTTAGCTTAGTATATTATTCACCAAATCTATAATATGATGAAAAAAAGGTTTCTAAACACGTTGGGCATCTTGCTCCTTGCCCTACTCACCCCCCTCTCTGTTGGTGCCCAACGGCCCCAACGCACGATGGGGCCAAACACGGAGCTTAAAAAACGAGTTCCCTCACAAGCTCGAAAACATCTTGGGGCATCAGCCAAGCCAAGTCCTCGTCTTGACACTCGTCAGTTGCAGCAGAGGTATGCAGGGAATAATTACCTGCGCAATGCAGCGAAGATACCATTGACTTATGGGAACACGAACTTGTTTGCTCCTCCAGTGCAAACTATGCCTCTCTATGCCGGCAGCGATGCCCCTGTATTTTGGGGAAATGTTGTGGGACAGGCTTCTTGGGAGAACCTCCAGCCTTCAGAGTACCGATATGGAATGTACCAGTTCAAGGGTTCGTCGGATATTTCTCTCGACAAGCTGGCGGTGCATGAAAACTTCAATGCCAATGGCGGTGGTGCATTCTTCGACGGACAGTTCCATTTCATAACTTACGCAACAATGGAAGGTGTCGGTACGTTTGCACAGTACTTTGTTTATGATACCAAGACATGGAAAATCGTAAGCACTCAGGAAGTTGCAGATTTGGGCAACATAGCCGTAACTTCTTCCTACGACCCGGCAACCAAGCGTCTGTATGGTAGTTTCTATCAGTCGGACATGCAAGGCTTCGAGTTTGGATACTATGATTATGCCGACATGAAAAAAACTACCATCAAGTCTCTGGACGACTGGTATATGGCTATGGCAGTTAATGCCGAGGGCGAATTATATGCCATCGACAAAGTCGGAAATCTCTTGAAGGTTGACAAGAATACAGGAGCTGAAACTAAAATCGGCCCTACAGGTCTGTCGCCTTACTGGCAGCAGAGTATGACCTTTGACAGAAAGACGGGCAAGCTCTACTGGGCAGCTTCGTTCTACAGCTCCCCTTCCGGACTTTATGAAGTAGATACCACAACGGGTAAAGCCGCCAAGATTACCAACTTCCCTGACAATGAGCAAATCCTATGTCTCTATGTTCCTGACCCTGCCGCAGCAGAAGGGGCACCTGATAAGATTTCAGACCTTGCAATTAATTTTGAGAAAGGTGCGACAACTGGAAACGTAACGTTCACAGCTCCATCTACATCTTATGCCGGTGGAAAGCTGACAGGCACGCTTAACTATGTTGTCAAAGTCAACAACATGCAGAAGGCCCAAGGCACTGCCGTTCCCGGTGAGAAGGTGAGCGTACCTCTTACAGTTGACGGAGGACAGACGGTCTTTGAGGTTACGACTTCTAATGAGTCCGGTATTAGTCCGGCAGCTCAAATGGAATCGTGGATAGGATTCGATACACCGCTTCCACCGACCAACCTTAAGATGGATTTGAACGAAGAGACAGGTCAGGTGAAACTTACTTGGGACAGGCCTGCGTCTGGTGCGCATGGCGGATATGTGGACTATGACAATATGGTCTATTACGTTTACCGGGTAGGCAGCCTTAAGTCAAAGGCACAAAAGGGTCTTTCATACGAGGAAACTATTGACGTGAACGGAAAGTTAGACTACTATTATTATGAAGTAGGAGCAGCTAATAAAGAAGGTAATCCGATTGGCGACCATGCTTACACCAGAGAATTTGTACTGGGAGCACCTATCAAGCCTGACTTCACAGAGAAATTCGATAGTAATAATAAGTTCAGACTCTTTACCGTCGTTGACGTCAATGAAGACGGCAAGACATGGGAATACATGAAGAACGGAAGCACCCGCTTGGCACGTGCAATGGGCAGTGAGACTGTGTCATCCGACGACTGGCTCATGTCTCCGCCTCTCCGTCTCGAACCAGAGCAGTTCTATAAAGTTTCCTTCAAGGCACGCCGTGGATTGACGAGCTATCCGGAGAAGCTGTCTGTTTGGTACGGAAACGGAAAGAAGCCGAGTGATATGAAGATGCAGATTCTTCCGACTACCGAGCTGCCTGACCAGTCTGACTTTACAACATACACTGCTGAGATTTCTGTTAAAGAGGCAGGCACCTATTATGTTGGATTCCATGCTGAAAGTGATCCCGGACAATTTGCTGTTTATGTTGACAATATTTCAATTGTAAATGGTGTAACATTCGATGCGCCAGACTCTGTTACTAACCTCAAGGCCGTTGCAGGCGCAGAGGGAGCACCACAGGTTACAATCTCCTTCAAGGCACCTACGCAGACCATCAAGAAGGACGAACTGACTTCTTTGTCCAAGATTGAGTTGTTCCGCGGCGAGGAACTCATTAAGACATTTGACAATCCACAGCCGGGTGCAGACCTGACCTATACCGACGATGCTGTTACAAACGGTCTTGTTACATATACCGTTGCTGCAACAAACGCTGTTGGAACTGGCATGAAGGCCAAGTGCTCTGTGTTCGTTGGATACGACGTTCCTGTTGCACCGCGCAACATCACGCTGAAGGACAACCTTGACGGAACTCTCGGTCTGTCTTGGGAAACTCCGGGCAAGATAGGTGCAAATGGCGGCTACGTGGATGACGAGAATGTTACATACAATGTTTACAGCGTTGACCCGGAGACCGGCGACGCTACGCTGCTTAAGGGCGACCTCGAAGAGATGAGCCTCAAGATTGAGAATGTGAAACTTGACGGACGTCAGGATGTTCTCTACTACGATGTTTCCGCTAAGTCTGAAAACAACGAAGAGGGGGAGCATGGCATTTCCAACATCATCGTTAAGGGTACTCCTTACGAGTTGCCATATTCCGAGTCTTTGGTCAACGGACTCCTCAAATACAACGATTTCTGGTGGGTAGAGACTTCTTCTTCCGATACTCCTGATTTCAAGGCAACAAACGAAATGTCTGCCGACGGCGACGATGGCTGTGTATTCTGGCAGTCTGGTGCCATCGGACAGTGGGCATCGTTCAATTCAGGAAAGATTGCCCTGCAGAGTGCTACCAACCCTGAACTCATGTTCAACTACTATGCCGTACCTCAGAAGGACGTGAAGCTCATCGTTGAGGCTTATCCGGCAGGTAAGGACAAGGAAGAGGTTGCAGAAATCTACTTCAAGACCTTGACCGGAAGTGCAGGATGGCGTCAGGCTATCGTGAACCTGACCGATGTTAAGGATGCACCTTACACCATTATCAAGTTCCGCATAGAAAGCAATGAGACGACCGTACTGACTGCACTTGACAACTTCCTCATCATGGACATGTACAAGTACAATCTGGCTGCTTCCATCAAGTGTCCTACCGCAGGTACTGTCGGAAAGCCGATGACCGTTAACGTAAATGTCAAGAACAATGGTTCCGAGACCGCATCTGGCTTCACCGTTGACCTCTATGCAGGCAAACGCCTTGTGGAGAGCGTAGACGGCGGTACGCTGAAGATGTTCGAGGACAAGACCTACGAGTTCACCTACGTTCCCAAGATTGAGGAAGAAGGTACCGTAAACGTACATGCCGTTGCCAATTATAAGGAAGAGCTTGCTCCGGCCGACAACACGACCGAAGATGTAGCCGTAACCGTCAAGCAGCCTGAACTGCCGACAGTTGTCGACCTCACGGCTTCGACAAGCGGCGAGGGCAACGTCGTGAACCTGAAGTGGAGCGAGCCGGCATCGCTCGACCGCACCATCATCGACGACATGGAAGGCTATGAGACATGGACCATCGATGCCTTTGGAGACTGGACCGTAATTGACAGAGACCAGCTGCCGACAACAGGCGTAGAAGGATTCAGATGGGAGAACTTGGGCGTACCGCAGGCTTTCATCGTCTTCGACGCAGCCGAATGTGGACTCGGCGCACTGCCGCGCTACAAGGCTCATTCCGGCAGCCAGTATCTCGCCAGCTTTGCAGCTTATTCCGAGACAGGAGAGTCTGTCAACGACGACTGGCTGATTTCGCCGGAACTGAAGGGAGACGCACAGACTATCAGCCTCTGGGCGAAGGGTGCTTCACTGACCTATGTTCCCGAGACCTTCGAAATTCTCTATTCGACGACCGACGACAATCCCGAGAGCTTCAAGGTAATCAGCAAGAACAATCCTGAAGGCGACATCTGGTCTGAGTACACTGCCGACCTCCCAGAGGGAACCAAGTACTTTGCCATCCACTGCATCTCAAACGACAAGCTTGCTCTGCTCATTGACGACATTACGTACCACAACGGCAAGCTGAAGGTAGCAGGTTACACCATCTTCCGCGATGGTGAGAAGATTGCCTCTGTTGATGCCGGCGTACATTCGTTCGTCGACGACAAGGCTGCTAACGGCATGCATGTTTACAACGTGAAGGTGAATTATGTTTCCGACGGTGAGTCTGTATTCTCCAACGATGCAGCCACAACCGTTGTCAACACAATCTCTTCTCTGGGCGACAACACGCTGTCCGTCCGCACATCCAATGGTGCCATCAAGGTTGAGAATATCGGCGGCGAGCCGGTATATGTCTACACCGCAGGCGGCGTATTGGTATTCCATGCCGACAACCGCAGCGAGGTTACCGTTCCCGTACAGCGCGGACAGTATCTCGTCAAGGTTGGCTCCAAGACCTTTAATGTAACTGTGAAGTAGTCGCAGTGAAAATGTAGATATATCTCCTTCGGGGGATAAGTCCGTGATTCGTTTACGGAAGAGTAATTCATTTTGTTGCGGTGCGTTGAAACATTGTTTTCAGCGCATCGCTTTTTTGTTTTCTAATTTGTAGGGACAGACCGCGTGTCTGTCCGCATCGGGATCTGTATCGCTGTGTTGCGTCTGTCTGCTTGTTTTGTTCGTTTTGTTGCGGACAGGCACGGGGCCTGTCCCTACAGGTGGGTGGTTTTGTTTATTGACAGATGCGGAGGTGGCTGTTTTGCGGGTCGGCAGATACGGGAAAGGTTGTCCGCACCGCCCGATACCCGTACAGACGGAAACGGAAGGCCATGCGGACAGCCGGTACAGACGGAAACAAAAGGCCGCCCCGACTGCTGTGCGTCGGGGCGGCCCGTTTTCAGATACCTGCGGTTCTTGGCGGCAGGCTTACGGCAGAACAGGATTTTCTTCTTCCGATGATTCCTTTTTCTTGCTGTCCTTCACCTGTTCGTAGGTAACGTCGGTCAGCGTGAAATACTTGCGCGAGGGCACGAATTTCACCACGGGCTTCTCGATGTGTTCCTGAGCGCGGAAGGTCTTGCCTTTCTCCACGGACTTGCTCTTGAACGAGGGCTTGAGCGTGCCGAGGTCGCCGAATTCGACAATGTCGCCGTTGGCAACGATGTCGCGCGCTATCTCGGTGGCAAGGTTCAGCACTGCCAGCACCTCCTGTGGGCTGAAGGTTGTAGCCCTGGCCACGCGTGCACAGAAGTTTCGGAAGTCTACGCGGTGGCGTCCCGTGGGCAGTGCCACTACTACGACTTTTCCATCCTGTTTGCCGATGTTGAGCTTTCGCTCTCTCAAAATGAATTGTAAAGGCTTGTTTGCCATGATAATGATAAATCGGTTTCCTGTTGTCAGTCTCATGCGAGCCGGAAACCATTAAACCCGCAGAGACGGTCGCGCTTTTGGCAACCTGAAAATTATCTTCCTTTTAGGAGTAAATCATCAATGTTTGAAAAGTTCGCCAACTTTTTCAAAAAAGTTCGCCAACTTTTTGCAAAAAGTTCGCCAACTCTTTTAAATATGGTCTTGAGCTTTCAGGAACATGCTCGCGAGCTTTCTGCGGAGAGGCACTTTCTTTCGGTCTTGCAGGTGCTTCCTGCCGCGCGTCTGTGTCCCTACTTTTTCACTATTTTCCGTCCGTCTACGATGTAGATACCGTCCGGCAGTCTGTCGGGCGACGTGCCCATGCTGACGCCTGCAGGCTGTATATGCCCTTGGGCTGTGGGGCCGCGCCGGTGGCTGCTGAGGCTATGCCGTCTGCGGTCTTCCTCGTGAAGTAGCCCGTCTCGGGGTTGGCCATCGTTACGTCCGTCTTGCTATTGTCGTATGCCACCGCGCCTACGAGCTGCGTGCAGTCGGAGAACATTCCTTCTGATTTCCCGCACGTCCACGTATCGTTATTATAGATGGTGGTGAGGGCATCGCAGCCGGAAAACATGTATCTCATGTCGGTAACGTTCTTGGTGTTGAATCCCGACAGGTCGAGCGACTGGACATCGCAGCCAGCGAACATGGTGTACATGTCGGTAACGTTCTCCGTGTTGAATCCCGACAGGTTGAGCGATTTCAGGGTTTCGCAGTTATAGAACATGCTGCTCATGTCGGTAACGTTCTCCGTGTCGAATCCCGACAGGTCGAGCGATTGCAGGTTGGTGCCGTTATAGAACATGCCGCTCATGTTGGTAACGTTCTTGGTGTTGAATCCCGATAGGTCGAGCGATTTCAGGCCCTCGCATCCAGCGAACATAGCTTCCATGTCGGTAACGTTCTCCGTGTTGAATCCCGATAGGTCGAGCGATTGCAGGGCATAGCAGCTAATGAACATGGCTTTCATGTTGGTTACGTTCTTGGTGTTGAATCCCGACAGGTCGAGTGATTTCAGGGCATCGCATTCAGCGAACATGTAGCCCATGTCGGTAACGTCCTCAGTGTTGAGGTTCTCCATGTCTCCGATTTCCTTAAGTGTGGAACAATAGCCAAACCACAGTCTGGTGCTTGTCGGCCGGTAGTCCTTGAACGATGCGTTGAATACGGCAGTGGTAATTGTCTCGTTCGATTGGATAAAAGAAGTTCCTGCCCAAGCCGGATAAATTTTTCCTTTCTCATCCTTCTGCGTGTCGCCGATGCCCCAGACGGTGCCCTTTCTGTCCGCGCGCTGTGCATCGTAGTAGAAGGTCAGGGTGGTCTGGTCTTCGCTGACTACCACGTAGGCTTCCTTGGCCTGTGCCGTTGCCTTTTGTGGCAGTGTCGCCATTGCGATGAACAGCGCGGCTATCGCCGTCGTCATGTTTTTGAATAGATTTGTTTTCATTTTTTGTTTGTTTGATAGCTATATGTGTTTGTTTGGATGATTGATGTTTCTGCTTGTGTGGACGCGTCCTGTGCGTGTCCGTCTGTTAATCTGTTCCAGTTTGTTTCTCGTTTTCGGACAGACACGGGGTCTGTCCCTACAGGTTGGGTGTTCGTTTTGCACATCAGGCAGACGTGGGGTCGTTGGCTGCTTTGTGTGTACGCGTCCCTGTGCAGGTGTCAGTGTTCTGTAGGCTTTGCATGGTTGGCAGAATTAGAAAGCTCCGCCCGCATCTCCTTGTCGTGAAGATACTTGCCTGTGGTTGCCGACATTCCTGTAGTGGTGTCTTGTGCGGTTAAGTTGATTGTTTTCAATTCACGTTCAAAATTAGCCCTTTTTATTGAGAGTGGCAAGGAAAAGTTCGTCAATTTTCCCCGTTTCCCGTGCATTTCCTGTATACTCCCCTCGGATGCAAGGGCTGTGCTGCTCCCTTTGTGCCCATTGTGCAGGTTCTGCAACGGTGGGGGAATGGCAGGGCAATTATATAAAAGTTGTTTTGATGCCTTTTCAATTACAAATTACATATAATATAGCAGCAAAAATTTGATTGTATAAAACTTTTTTGTATCTTTGCACGGAAAAATTTATGTACTCTGACTTATTCATTTTTAACCGATAAACACATGAGAAAAATTTTATTCACAATGTTATGTATTTTCTCATCAATGCTTGTTCAGGCCAAGGAAGACTCCTTGGCGATAGGCTATTGCATGGGAGAAGTTGCCAAGGCGAGCGTATATGGCAAGAAAGACAAGGGCGACGTTTCTGCCGCTATTCATCTGCCTGCCGCTATGGTAAAGAAGTATGTAGGCAATCGCATTGCCTCTGTCCGCGTGGGCTTGGCTTCGCGCGTCAATGTAGACTCCGTAAGGGTATGGGTCCGCTCCGGCTTGGACGGTGCCAATATCTCGGAGGGCCTGCTCAAGAGAAGCGAGGGACAGAAGATCAACAAGGGCTGGAACGAGGTGGAGTTGTCCGCTCCCGTCAGTATCGGCAATGAAAGCGGTGAGCTTTACATAGGCTATACCTGCTACCAGAGAGCGGAAGTTTATGCCATCTCGGTGGTCGGAAGCCCGAGGAACGGCACTTCCTTCATCAACCTGAACGGAAAGTGGGAGGATATCAAGGATGCCGGGGTTCTTAGCATCGAGGGCGTTTTCGTAGGCGACAAGATGCCGCAGTATGACCTTGAGCTGAACTCCGTTATCTTAGGCCCGAAGGAGTCGGTTTCGCCCACTACCTATTATGCCAAGATGAACGTAACGAACTTGGCTCTCCGCACGGTCAGCGATTTCAAGATTCGCATTGCTGACCAGAATGGCGAGATAGCTGTCGTGCCGTGCAAGGAATCGTTGGCAAGCCGGGAGTTGAAGACCATCAATATTGACTTCGACGCACACCGCAATTTTGATACCAACGAGGAGATTACTTTCACCATTTCCGAACTCGGAGAGGGAACTGACGAAGACCTGTCTAACAACAGCCTTGTTGCTGACTTCATCTTCGAGCGCAACGTGCTTGCAGAGGAGTTCACGACGGAGCGTTGTCCCAACTGCCCTCGCGTGGCAGGCTATCTGCATAGTGCATTGGAGGAAAAGGCAGAATACAAGAACCGCGTGTTTGCCGTATGCCACCACTCCGCATACCATACCGACTGGCTTACTCAGGATTGCGACGAACCGCTGACATGGCTTTACAATGACAAGGGCACCTATGCACCTGCCATGATGATAAACCGTCTGCCGATATTCACTCCTTCTGCTCCGGAGGATGGCGCAACGTCTGACAATGTCTTCCTTCCGCAGAGCAAGATAGAGCTGATGTCTTACTTCGACCAAGAGATGGAGAGGGGAGCCAACTGCATGTTGAGCATACGTTCGGAAGTCAATGCTGATACGTCGAAGGTGAACCTGACGATTGTCGGACAGAAAAATGCCTCGTTCAATACGGAGGGTAGATTCCTGACGGTTTATATCATTGAGGATAATATCGACGCACGCAGCCAGAGCGGTGCGCAGGGCAAGTTCGTTCACCAGCATGTCATCCGTGCCTACAACAGCATTTGGGGCGATGCCATAGAGTGGAATAAGAATACTTTCACCAAGACCTATAGCTTCGATATTAATAAAGGTAACCCTGACGCTGCTAAAGTTAGAGACAGGGCTGCATGGAAGACCAAGGACCTTCAGGTCGTGGCGTTCATCAACAACTATAATCCGGATGACAAGCTGAAGAGTGCCGTAGAGAACAGCGCACGCGTTCCGCTTCTTCAGGAAGTTACCGATGCCATCTCCGACGTGCGCAAGGATGCAGGCAGCGTCAAGGAGGTAGCACGCTACACGGTTGACGGCCAGAAGATAGAAAGTCCGCGGAAGGGAATCAACATCGTGAAACTTTCCGATGGAACAATGAAGAAGATACTTGTCAAGTAAGATAGGGTCATCGTTTTAAATCAAGAAGCCCATTCAACTTGGAACGGCTGTTCTCCTTATTGTTAAGGATAGACAACAAAGCCATTTCGTCCAAGTTGAATGGGTTTCTTGGTTTAAGACGCTTTCTGTTTAGAACTGGTTTTCTACAATATCGGTCAATACATCCTTTATGTCCAGTCCTGCTGCCCGGACCTGCTGTGGAATGAAGCTCGTCAGGGTCATGCCGGGCGTAGTATTTATTTCGAGCATGTTGATGACATCGTTTCCTTCCTTGTCTTTCGTTATGATGTAGTCGATGCGGATGATGCCGTTGGCGTGCAGTATGTCGTAGATGCGGCTGGTCTGCTCCGACACGCGCCGGGCAGTCTCTTCCGGCATGCGGGCCGGAGTTATTTCCTCTACCTGACCGTTGTACTTGGCATTGTAGTCGAAGAATTCGTTGGACGTAACTACCTCCGTCGCGGGGAAAATCACTGACTTTTCCTTCGTCTTGTAGGCTCCTTGAGAGATTTCCATACCATCCATGTACCTTTCTATCATTACCTCGTTGCTCTCCATGAACGCTACACGGAGGGCAGGAGCGAGCTGGTCGGTATTCTTCACCTTCGACACTCCGAAGCTGCTGCCGTCGGCTGCAGGCTTCACGAAGCACGGCATGCCGATGCGCTTTTCAATCTCTCTCTCGTCGTAGCTTTCGCCACGGCGGAGCAAGATGCTGTCAGCCACATTGATACCGAAGCCACGCAGGTAGTTGTTCAGGACGTATTTGTCGAAAGTCATGGCTTCGACAAGCACGCTGCAGGTAGAGTAGGGAAGATGAATCAGCTCAAAGTAGCCCTGCATGACGCCGTTTTCGCCCGGCTGTCCATGTATGGTTATGTAGGCATAGTCGAAGACGACAGCCTTGCCGTCCCTGAGAAAGGAGAAGTCGTTGCGGTCGATGGGAGCCGTGTCGCCGTTCTCAAGATTGACGTGCCAGTCTGTTCCTTTTACGTCTACGATGTAGATGTCGTATCGCTCCTTGTCGAAGAAAGAGTAAAGTCCCTGTGCCGAGCGCAGGGAGACGTCATATTCGGAAGAGTCGCCACCGCAGACGATGGCAATAGTTCGCTTCATTTGGTTCATTGCTTTCTTTGTTTCATCCCATTTCCGCACCTCTTCGTAAGAGGCAGATTGCTGAAATGCGATGGGCGTTGTTGTATTTGTTTTTTCTTGTTTCGGTGGTATGGGCGGTCCAAGCCGGCAAGCTGCCTTCACCTGTTTCCCTTTGTCAGTTGTCGCTTGTCAATTGTCCGTTGACAAATTTGCGCCACTTGTCTATGACGGCAGCAAGGTCGTCGGGCAGGTCGCTCGTGAAGTCCATCTGCTTTCCCGTTGTCGGGTGTACAAATCCGAGTGTGCGGGCATGCAGTGCCTGCCGGTTGCAGAGCCGGAGGCAGTTTTGAATGAACGCCCTGTAGGTACTGGAACGCTGTCCGCGCAGTATCTCCGTACCGCCGTAGCGTTCGTCTCCGAAGAGCGGATGTCCGATGTGCTTCAGGTGGGCGCGTATCTGATGGGTTCGTCCCGTCTCCAAAATACACTCAATAAGCGTCGTGTAGCCGAAGCGTTCCAATACCCGATAGTGCGTAACGGCCGGTTTTCCTATTTCGGAGTCGGGCGGAAACACCGTCATGCGGAGTCTGTCCCTCGGGTCGCGGGCGATGTTGCCTTCTATGCGTCCCTCGTCGTCAGTGAAGTTTCCCCACACCAAGGCGTTGTAGCTGCGGTGTGTGGTCTTTCTGAAAAACTGCTTGCCGAGATGGGTCTTGGCTTCTGGTGTCTTGGCAATGACGAGCAGACCGCTCGTATCTTTGTCTATGCGGTGGACAAGTCCCACCTCGGGGTCGTTCGGGTCGAAGGTCTCCAAGTCTTTCAGGTGCCAAGCGATGGCGTTGATAAGTGTTCCGTGAAAGTTTCCTGCGCCGGGATGGACTACCAGTCCGGCAGGTTTGTTGATGACCATCAGCTCGCTGTCCTCGTAAACGATGTTGAGCGGAATATCCTCTGCCTCGATGGTGTTGTCGTGCTTCGGACGGTCAAGCATCAGGGTGATGATGTCATCAGGGCGTACCTTGTAGTTGCTCTTCACCGGTGTACCGTTCACGTGGATGCAGCCTGCATCGGCAGCCTTCTGAATACGGTTGCGGCTGGAGTGCTGCATGCGTTCAAAAAGATACTTGTCTATGCGGACGGCATCCTGTCCCTTGTCCACTACGACCCGGAAATGCTCGTAGAGGCCTTGTGCGTCGGGCGTCTTCGCGAAGCCGGCGTCCTCCGACAAGTCGTCCTCTATCAGTTCGTCTTCTTCTATCATAGTCTATTCGGCAGGCTTGGGTGGAACAGGAGAAGAGGGGGTATTGGCAGGCGAGGAAGGCGGCGAAGCCGGTTCTCTGCCGGGATAGCCCTCCGGCTTAATTTCGTTTCCGTTCTCGTCGACGGGTACTTCTACCATTTCGTAGTCCTCTTCGTATTGTGGTTCTTCCTCAACTTCTACCTCTTCGTATTCGTAGTCAGGCTCGTCAAACATGGACGTGTCGCTTGCCGCTCGCGTTCCGTCGCCTACCTGCAGGATGATGACGGCGTCGGCAGGTACGCGTGCACCCGACTGGACATGCTTGCCGTTGACGATGATGCCGTAAACCCAGTCTTTCTCGCCCGGTATATATTCCGGCTCGCCCACCTTAAAGCCCATGGAGAGCAGTTTGGCTTGTGCCTCGCGCAACGAGCTGTTGTCTATAAGGTCGGGTATTTCGAGCGTAGGCGCACTGGCAGCATTGATGGTAACGTAGATGACGTGGGTCGACTTCACGCGTTTTCCGCCTATTGGCGTCTGTTCGAGGATGCAGTCGGGCGGCAGGTTCTTCACGTAGCCGGTGTCGGTAACCTCCATGGTCAGCCCAGCCTTTTCCATAATTTCCCGTGCGTCGTCGAACTGCTTGTGCAGCACGTTGGGCACAACGATAGACTCTCCGTGGTGGGTATAGTAGTCGATACCGTATCTCACCCCCAGCGATAGCAGGACAACGATGATGGCGATAGCCAGTACGTTGCCCCAGATATAGGTGCTGAAGAATTTATGGAAGAAGTATCTTGTTGTCATCTTTGGCTCACGTTATAAGTGATAATAGTCCGGGCAAAGTTAAATAAAAAAACGGAAAGCAGCAAAGAATAGTCTCTACTTCTTTCCGTTTAGTCTCAATTGTCGCCGAGAGGACGGATTACTTTCCGTGGTGCTCGTCGGAAACAGTTAACTTCTTACGACCCTTGGCACGACGAGATGCCAAAACGCGGCGTCCGTTCTTGGTTGCCATTCTCTCGCGGAAACCGTGCTTGTTCACGCGACGACGGTTGTGCGGCTGAAATGTTCTTTTCATTTTATTCTATCCTTATTTTGTTATTATTATTCTGTTTCGGAGGAAACGGCAGCACATAATCCTGCCATTACGGGCTGCAAAATTACTTAATCTTTTTGAATTAACCAAGAAAAGACAGATTTTTACAAGTATAATTCACGTTTTTTCTTTATTTTGCTTAACTTTGCATCGCAAATCAAACGGATGGGCAAATAATAAGTAACAAATTAGATATTAGGAAATTATGATTAATTCTCAGGAAATCAAAATCGGAACTTGTATCCGTCTTGATGGGAAGATTTGGACTTGCATCGACTTTCAGCACCGTAAGCCGGGCAAGGGTAACACCGTGATGATAACCAAACTGAAGAACGTTTCCGACGGCCGTGTGCTGGAGCGTACTTTTCAGGTTGGTTTCAAACTCGAGGATGTCCGCGTAGAGCGTCGTCCCTACCAGTATCTGTATCAGGATGCCACTGGTTACATCTTCATGAATCAGGAGACTTTCGAGCAGATTCCCATCCCCACACATCAGATTACCGGTTCCGAATATATGAAGGAAGGCGATATTGTAGAGGTCGTTACAGATACCTCGGACGGCACTATCCTCTTGGCCGAGATGCCGGTGAAGACAACTCTGACCATTACTCACAGCGAGCCGGGTGTCAAGGGCAATACCGCCACCAACGCTACCAAGCCGGCCACGCTTGAGACGGGTGCCGTTGTCCGCGTTCCTCTGTTCATCAATGAGGGTGAGGTCATTCAGATTGATACACGCGACGGGAGCTATCTCGGCCGTGTAAACGCATAACGGAAAAGGTAAAGGGACAAAAGGCAGGAAAGTAAAAAGGCGACGATGCACCGGGCATGGCCGTGCCGGGAGCCGGGTGGGGCAGAATGGTTCTGCACGCCGGGGTCGGGCAGGGAGGATTCAGGCCTGCCGGGCAACAGCTTTTTACCTTTTTGCCTTTTGCTTTTTTACCTTTTGTTTTTCTAACAGTCTTTTTGCCTGATATGAAGTACAGCATCATTGTTCCCGTTTTCAACCGTCCGGACGAGGTGGACGAACTTTTGGAGAGCCTGACCTGCCAGAGCGTGAAAGATTTCGAGGTCGTCATAGTGGAGGACGGTTCCAAGATTCCCTGTAGAGAGGTTTGCGACAAGTATGCCGGCCGTCTCGACCTGCACTATTATTACAAGGAAAATTCAGGGCCGGGACAGAGCCGCAACTACGGGGCGGAGCGTGCGCAGGGCGACTATCTGCTCATTCTCGACTCGGATGTCGTGCTTCCCGGGGGCTATCTCCGTGCTGTCAGCGACGAGCTGGAGCGTGAGCCTGCCGATGCCTTCGGCGGCCCGGATAGTGCCCACAATTCGTTTACCGACACGCAGAAGGCGATTTCCTACTCCATGACCTCGTTTTTCACCACGGGCGGCATCCGTGGCGGCAAGAAAAAGCTCGACAAGTTCTATCCCCGTTCTTTCAACATGGGCATCCGCCGCGATGTCTATCAGGAGCTGGGCGGATTCTCGCGGATGCGTTTCGGCGAGGATATAGACTTCTCTATCCGCATCTTCAAGTCGGGCAAGCGTTGCCGTCTCTTCCCCGAGGCGTGGGTGTGGCACAAGCGGCGCACCGACTTCCGCAAGTTTTGGCGGCAGGTCTACAATTCCGGCATCGCACGCATCAATCTCTACAAGAAGTATCCCGAGTCGCTGAAGCTCGTCCATCTGTTGCCGATGGTGTTCACCGTGGGCGTGGCCCTGATGCTTCTCCTTTCTGTTTTGGGCTTCCTCTTCGGAAGTCTCCGGGCAGGCATCGTGCCGCTTGTCCTGCTTTTCGTCTATTATTGTCTGAATGTATGCTATAGCCTGTGCTATTTCCACAACCCGAAGGCCAACCTGCTCTCGGGCGTGGCCGCCTACGTTCAGCTGACGGGCTACGGCTGCGGTTTCATTGAAGCATGGTGGAAACGGTGCGTGATGGGCAAGAGCGAGTTTGCGGCGTATGAGAAGAATTTCTACAAATAAGCGAGAAGGGTCTGTTGCCGGGTACAGGTCTTGGTGCCAATGTTATGGAAAGTCAAGGTGGGCAGGGGCCGGCTGACTTTACACATAAACTTGGAATCGCACAGAAAGGGGCCGGGGAAACTGGGTGCTGGCTAAAAAAACTGGCGGCAGGAGGCCGTATTAGCGAGGAGGGGTGTCTGTCCATGTACGATGACAATATGAAAATAGTCTGGCTGTTGTCTGCCGTTGCCATTTCCAAGAAAAGGAATCTGAAGAATGAAGACAACTCCAAATACTAACCAACGGTTCATGGAGGAAGGGCGGTCCGATGGCCGCAGGCTTGGGTAGTCATAATTTTGAATTTTGAATTATGAATTTTGAATCAAGGAAACTTGCAATTAACGCTTGGCCGGAAAGCGACCGTCCACGCGAGAAGATGGAGCGCGAGGGTGCCCGGAATCTCACGGATGCCGAGCTGTTGGCTATACTGATTGGCTCAGGCTCGGCAGACGAGAGTGCCGTAGCCCTGATGCAGAGGATACTGGCCGACTGCATGATAACCTGAATACACTCGGCAAGATGTCGCTGCGCGACCTTCAGGCTACAAGGGTGTCGGTCCGGCAAAGGCTATCACGATTCTTGCTGCCTGCGAACTGGGCAAGCGGCGGCAGATGGCAACGGTGGAGGCGCATCCGATGATGACGTCGGCTGCCGAAATCTACAGCTATATGCACGAGAAGATACAGGACCTTGACATAGAGGAGGGCTGGATTCTGATGATGAAGCAGAACTACCGGCTGATAGAAGCCAAGCGCATATCGGTGGGTGGGCTGACGGGGACTGCCATAGACATACGTCTGATGATGAAGGAGGCTCTGCTGCGAAACACCACCGTACTGGCTTTCTGCCATAACCACCCGAGCGGAAACACGTGCCCGAGCCGGGAGGACGATGCGCTCACCTCGCGCATACAGAAAGCCTGTCAGCTTCTGAACATTCATTTTGCCGACCATCTGGTGCTGACCGACGGAGCTTATTTCTCTTATAGGGAGATGGGGAGGATATAGTTCTTCCACGTTCTCGTCGTAGTTGCAGGCTGCCGGTGGCCCTAAAGGGACGGAACGGCTTTGCCGGTAAGCCTTGTTGGCATGGCGAAAGTGGCACTTTGACCCAGTCAAAGTGCCACTTTCGTTTTTCGGTTTGTAACGTTCTGTTTATTAATTGTTTACGTCTTCTTTCCTTTCCGGCCTATCACGCTGTACGGGCAGGTGTTTCTGTTGTTTTGGGAAGGAGTCTCCTGCGTGCCGGCAGAGGCGTTATAGACAACGGGACGTGTCTGTCCGGCACGTCCCGTTGCTGTTTTCGTTTTCTCTTTCCGTCTGTGCTTAGTCGCGGTTTCCGAAGAAGCGGAGCAAGTAGAGGAAGAGGTTGATGAAGTCGAGGTAAAGGTTCAATGCTCCTAACAGGGCTAATTTCTGTGCCGATTCACCTGCATCAGGGGCCATTTCCAGCTGTCGCTTGATAGCCTGCACATCCCAGGCGGTCAGTCCCGTGAATATCAGGACACCGATACCGCTGACGATATAGTCCATCATAGTGCTTTGTAGGAAGAGGTTGACCAACGATGCTATAATCAGGCCGATGAGTCCCATAAACATGATGCTGCCCATTCGGGACAGGTCGCGCTTGGTAGTGGCCCCTATCAGGCCATTGCGCCGAAGGTTCCTGAGGTGATGAAGAAGGTCTTGGCGATGGATGCCATTGTGAAGGCAGCGAATATCCACCCGAGGGTCAGGCCGTTCAGGATGGAGAAGACGATGAACCACGAGGTGGCGGCCACGAGGGAGAGGCGGTTGATGCGTGCTGATACGTAGAAGACGATGCCCAGTTCGGCAAGCCCGGCCACAATCAGCGGCATGCGGCTGGTGTAGAGCATCATCATCATGTTCTCCGATGTTCCTACTCCGTATGCCACTACGCCCGTAATGGCAAGTGCCATGGCCATCCATGTGTACACTTTCCGCATCAGCATGGGTAGTACTTTCGACATTTCCAGTTCGCGTTCGCGGCTGGTTACTCTTGAATAATCGTTGAAGTTCATATTTGTATTCTTTTGTTTGTTGTTTCTTTTTGTCGGGCAGGCAGGGTGGTGTTTGCCAACTTGTCTGGCGGTTGTGTTTGTTTGGCTCTGCTCTTTGCGTCAGTGTACGTCCGCTTCCTGCCCCGTGTTCGCCTCTCTTTGGTTTTGCAGGCGGCTTCTTGGAATCAGTGGGTGCGGTTTTGCCACAGCCATTGTCCCCCTTATCCTTTTCCTTGCAAACGCTGTGCCATTTCTCCCTGTCTGCCTTTGGCTGTCGGTTTTGTGATCGATTTCTATCCCACCCCGATAAGTTCTATCTCAAAGATGAGCGTCGATCCGCCGGGAATACCGGGCTGCGAAAACTTTCCGTAGCCCATTTCTGCAGGGATGTAAAGCTCCCAGATGTCGCCGGTGTGCATCTGTTGCAGGGCTATGACCCAACCGTCGATAAGCTCGTTCAGGCGGATGGCAAGGGGCGTTCCGCCACGGCTGCTGTCGAACTTCTTCCCGTTGATGGTCCATCCCGTGTAGTGTACGGTGACGATGCTGCGTGCGGTCGGGCAATTCCCTTCGGGATTGCCGGTCTTTTTCACCTTATACAGTATGCCTTTCGACAGAGCCTGCACGCCTTCTTCTTGCGCCTTGGCTTCCAGCCACGCCTTGTTTTTCTCTGCGTATTCCTTTTTTGCCATCGTTCTTTTTGCTTGCAAATATAGTTATTTTGTTATAATTAGAGAGCCTTCCCGGCAATAAAGAATGTTTTCTAAACGTTATTTCAATGAATTAAACAATTTACAAATGAAGAAATCTATTGTTTTTTATAGTTTGTTTTTGCTCCTTTTGTTGGCAGGTTGCATGAAAGGGAGGTGAGCCTTACGGAGAGTGGAAAGCGCACTCAGGAGCTGCGCGACCGCTATCAGAAGTTTGTCGTGGGCAGTTGGTATTACACCCATGCCGCGAGTCGTGAGAAAGTCTATGTTCATTACAACTTGTCGGAGAATCAGAAGTATACGATGTATTGTAAGCTTGCGCACCGCGACAGTATCAGCGTTGATGGCAAGCCTGTCTACGGAGACTGGGAAGTGGAGGAAGAGGTAGCTGAGGGTGATTGGAGTTTGAGGTGCCGTGATGTGGAAGGTAATCTTGAGAATCAGTTGATTCTTGAAGAACATCATGAACATAGTGTTGTTGCCAGCGTCAATCAGTTTGTCTATGCTGATGAAAATATTCTTGTTTTCAATGATATTTGGTTTAGAGGCAAGCCGAATACATATCATCGTGGTAATCCCGGAGCCGATTTCTAGGTGTGGCTTTCATCGGTTGTCAGGTGGTTCTCTTTCCTTTCGTCTGTTATCCATGCGGTTTCCCTTTATTATATATTAAGGTGTAATACGCCTTATGGGTTGATTTATGTCAATTATTATTCCGTTTAAGGATATTTTTCTGAAATTTATCCCCTGATTGTTTGGTTTGTACTGGTATTTGTTGTACCTTTGCACTCGCTTTTCCGCC